>JAFYXH010000007.1 GCA_017546315.1 Alphaproteobacteria bacterium | reverse complement strand
CTACCAACTGAGCTATCTGGCCGCTACAAGAGAGTTTATATATACTTTTTTTTATAATAGCAAGAGTTTTTTTTATTTTTTTTATCTTTTTTGTGAATAACTATCTAACGCATTGAATAAAAAGAAACTTAATTCAATAAAAATATATACACTTGACATTTAGTAAAATAAATCATAGATTCCCAAGCTCAAGATGTATATTTATGTTTAATCATTATAAAAAAAAAATTATTTATGCAAAAAGAAAGACAAACGCTAGAATGCATCTTAAAGCAAAATAGCGTAGCGCCGGAAGACACTTCTATTCATAAAGAAGGGTTTAGAGTTTACAAAGATCTTCAATTCGGAGGCAAGTCGATAAACCTCATCTGCTTTGATAATGGAAAGCACGCCATTCAAGAAGCTAGAAAAACACATTTTCTGCCATTAAATGAGTATTTGTTGACATTGAGCTCACATCATGATGAACCAGATGTTATCGATTTGAAATATACTCACCTCTACAATCTCAAAGATGGAAAAGAAGTTTCTGTAAATTTAAGTGGTAAGTTCTTTAGTGGTTGTATGGTTATAATTGATAAGAAACTCATATCAATCTCTACAGCAGATTCTTGCCCTCAATTTATGGCGGTTATCAATTCGACACTTCAGCTTATACCTTGTTTGCAAGCAGAGCAGATTATTCGTAATTTTGTTTTGAATGAGAAACAATTGAAGTCGCTTATCAAAATGTATCGAGAAAAGCATTTTGAATTGCACAATGGTGTTGTAATCAATCCAGAAACGCTTAGTGTTCCAACAATTTTGGAGATTGCAAGCTGGAAAAAGCGAACACGCGCAAAAAGCGTTATTATCGATTCGAGAATAAGTCCATATTCGACAGTTCTCCAACGTAAAGAAGCAAAAGAAACTCCAGGCGTAAAATTCATTCGCTCGACAGATTTCTAACCTTAAAGCACCTTCCATTAAATGGAGGGTGTTTTTTTGTTAGATACGTCATATATCTCATTTAATAATATCTTGAGTTTATACATAAAAAAAAGCACCACTTTGTAAAAGTGGCGCTAAAGAGTAATCAAGAAATATCAATTAAATTGCTTTTAATATGAATTCACTCAATTTCTCATTAAATAACTGAGGGTTAGAAACAGCTTCGCCTTCAGCAATTTTTGCTTGTTCTAAAATAAGCATACATGCATCTTTAACATTCTCAGTCTTTCCATCATTCATCATGTTAGATAATTTAACAATCAACGGATGATAAGGGTTGAGAAGTAAGATTCTAGAGCTATCAAATGCTGTTTTTTGTTGATGATTACGCATCAATCGTTCTAAGTGAATACTCATCTGACCTTCTTCAACAGTTAAACTTGCTGGGCTATTTGTCAGGTTTTCTGTTTCTTCAATTTTTGAAACTTCATCCTTAAACCAATTAGACATCTCACCAATTAGCTTAGATATTCCCTCGCTATTAGCTCTAATCCCATCACGCTCAATCTTAACATCAAGTTTAGCTAAAGATATATGCTTTAAATTATATCCTTTGTAATTAACCAATGTTTGTGTCCAAAATTCATCAATAGGATCAGTTAAAATCAATACTTCAATATTTTGTTGCTTAAATACTTCTAATTGCGGATTGCAACAAAGTGTCTTAATGTTGTCTCCAGTAATGTAATAAATATCCTTTTGCCCCTCTTGAAGTCCTTCAATATATTTATCGAGACTAGTCAAGGTGTTTTGATTCTTCGTTGAATAAAAACGAGATAATTCAGCAACTGTTTCTCTATTTACAAAGTCTTCATAAATACCTTCTTTGAAAGCGATTCCAAAGGCATTCCAGAATTTGTTATAGCTTTCTTCATCTTTAGCTAAGTTTTTAAGTTCTTTAAATATACGAGCTAAAGTTCCTTGTCTAATTTTAGCAATTAAAGCACTTTGTTGAAGCATCTCACGAGAGATATTCAAAGGTAAATCGGAGCTATCAATAACACCTTTAATAAATCTCAAATACAAAGGCATCAAACCTTCAACCTTATCGGTAATAAATACCTTATTAACATAAAGTTTAATACCACTCATTCTATCTGGTTGAAATAGGTCATAAGGAGGTTTTGATGGGATAAATAATAACCCAGTATATTCAAGACTTCCTTCTGCCTTAAAATGAAGTGTCATCCAAGGATCATCAAAATTCTTTGTTGTGTGCTGATAAAAATCAATATACTGCTTTTCTGTAATTTCGGCTTTATTTCTTGTCCATAATGCCACCGCTCTATTAACAGTTTCCTCACCAGCTTCACCTAAATCTAAAACAATAGGATAATCAATATGCTCAGAATAGGTGTGAATAATGTTTCTTAAATAAATAGTGTCAGTAAAGTCTTTGGCATCTTCTTTTAAAAATAGTTTTATATCTGTTCCAACGCATTCTTTTTCAATCTCTTCGATCTCAAATCCATTAACACCATCAGAAACCCAAGAAAAAGCTTTATCACTATTTGCTTTTTTTGTTCTTATCTCAACACTATTTGCCACCATGAAAGCAGAATAAAAACCAACCCCAAATTTTCCAATCAAATCAACAGCAGAAGCATTATCTTTTGTATTATTTATAAAATCAGCTGTTCCAGATTTAGCAATAGTACCAATATGGTTTATAAGATCATCTCTATCCATACCAATACCATTATCAGAAATCATAAGCCATCCTTCCTCTTTGTTCGGGGTAATGACAATTCTATAAGCCTTGTTTTCAATATTTAAATCATGGTTAGTAAGTTTCCAATATTTCAATTTGTCAATAGCATCAGATGCATTGGAAATAAGCTCTCTTAAAAAAATATATTTTTCAGAATACAAAGAATTGATTACAATATCTAAAAGCTTATTTACTTCAGTCTTAAATTCTATTTTCTCAGCCATAAAAAAACTCCTATAAAAAAAATAATCACATAAAATATATAGGAATATTTTTTACATCTCGCAATAGAAAACTAAAAAAAGCAGCTTAAAAAGCTGCTTTATAGTTATTCAATATCCCAACTATAACTAGGTTCGCTACTTTTCTTTGGTGCTTTAATCTCTTTTTCAAGAAAAGTAAATATGTCCCCACGTCTTTTCTTGCGTGCAATATCCATAGCGCTCAAACCGTGAATATTCTTAAATTGTATAAGAGCCCCTCTATTAACCAATAACTCAACAGTAAAACGTTTTTCACCTTCTACAGCTTTCATCAAAGGAGTAACCCCATCTAAATCAGGCATATTAACAAGAGCTCCATTGTTAATTAAAACTTCAATAACATCATTATGTCCTGCAAATGCTGCCCTATGAAGAGCTGTACTACCTTCATAATTACGTTTTTTAGGGTCGGCTCCAAAATCAATCAAAAACTCAACAAAATTTACTTTCCCCAAAGAAGATGCAATCATCAAAGGTGTATTTCCATCCAAATCTTGCTCATCAACCTCAAAATCAGAAGAAAGTAAATCAGTAAAACGAGTGGTGTTTTCTTTGCTTATTATATCATAAAGAAGAGTCTTATCAAAAGCTTTCGCATCAAAAGAGTTAAGCATAGCTAAGCTCAAAACCAAACAAAACAAATATCTCATAGTCTCTCCTAAATAAACTAAATAACTTTTTATTCACTTTAACACCATTTTTTCATTCGTAAAGAGGTTATGCGACTTTTACGAACAAAGATATTATACATACAAAAATATTGACAAAAGATTAAAAGGGAATTACAAAATATGCTCAATAAGGATAAAAAATATGGCAAACGAAAATAAAATATCTATACATTCATCAGCAATAAGTAATAAAGATAAAACCCAACTAATCGAAATCTATAAAGAATATATCAACTTAGTTGATGAATTATCCTATATTTTACAGACAACATCTCCTCAAAAAATTGCTTTTATGATGGATAATATTTTATCCAAATTAGAAGCAGGTAGATGGAATATATTTCAAGACATAACAAACGAAGAAAAAGATGAATATGAAAAGTTTATCAATCTTTCGCCATCAGATGAAAATTATGGAAAATATGCTTTTATAGATACTCAAAGTCCATTGTCTGATGATAATAGAAATAGTATATATGCACTTCCTAAAAAATATCATGGTCAAGCATTTTCAAATTCTTTGCCTCACCCCATAGAAAAGATTACCATAGCATACCCAATAGGAGCCATAGCAGATAAGATAAATTATAATGTTAATGGTAAATATATTATGCAGTACGAACCATTGACTGAAGATCAACCACTAGAAAGTCTATTACATAGGGATAGAGGCTTTATGGAAAGCTTATCTGTTGCTCTAGCCGTAGTTGAGCTTATGCCTTTAGATAATCAAGATGTGCAAGTTGCTCAAAAATGCAAAACAGAAGCTCAAATTTCAGAATTTATGCAAGTAAGTGAAAACGTGATAATATCAATTCTTGCTAACTTAACCGAAAAGCAAGATCGCTTAATAAAGCAAATTTTATATTACAGAGATCCAACAAACTACCTCTCCAATGCTGAAAAACAAGATTTAATCCCATCTTCTGAGTATTTTCAAGATTTGTTGAATTTACGCCATCTTCTTCATCATCAGTTTGATACCCTAAATGGCTATGGTCGCTTTATGAATGGGGATAATGCTCAAAATGAATCTATAAGAAAAAGAAATCTAGAATCATATAGGCGTTTAATAAAAGGAACTTTTGCTCAAAGAGTCTCTTCATACAAAACACACGCTGAAACTTTTAAGCATTTTATTTCAGCAATTTGTCCTAATGTGTTTTTTAAAGATAAGGAAGAAAGTAATAACAAGTTCATACAACGTATAAAAAAATATGTAAATCAAAACTCTAATCAAAAAATTTATGTGGAATTAAACATCAAACAACAAGCTAAAAAGGCATCTCTTGCTAAAGCAGTCCAAAGAATTTCTCCCTCTATTGAAATAATAGATGATAATCAAGAAAAGGATTTATCAAACTTTTTTGATAAAATAAAATTATACGAAAAAAGACAATCATTCCTAAAAACATTTCAATTAGTCGAAATACGTATATCAGAACATTGTCTAGAATGTGGAGATAATTGCCCCGCACAACAAGGTTGGATAAAGCTTGCCAAACAAAAGATTCTAAACAATGAAGATATCGATATCTGGAATAAACTAAAATCATTAAGAAACGAACTAAGTCACACATGTCTTACAAATGAACTTTTTGAACAAATGGAACAAATGCGTCCGTTGTTTACGACAAAAGCCAAAGAGTTAGTTCAAAAACTAGATGATATTCGCCCAGATATTATTTCGCAAACAAAAGACAATACCATAACCCTAAAACACAAAGACGGTAAAATCGTTGTTATAGATGTGAAAAACAAACAAGTAATAAGCATAACCAATCCACGTGGTAAAGATATTACTTCGCAAAATCATCAACACAAAAGCAAAGGTTGCTACACTGAGCACCAAGAAAAGGTTAAACTAACCCTAAAAGGTACAGAAATATCCTCACTAGAGTTAGATAATGGATTTGTTGTAAATGTTGGCAAAAAAAGAATAGTTTTACCAGATGATAGCAAAATATTCTTAGAAGAAAAAGAAAGAAACTATATCACCACTCCAATGGCAAAACTAATAACAGATAAAGCTTTCAAAGTAATATCATATATAAGAAACAAAAAGTTCATAAGTTTTTCAAAAAATGAAACTATGATATTCCCCAATGGCTATAAAATAGATATAGATAATAATTTACGTATCAAAAATGTTCGTTTTTCAATCAAAGATAACACTTATAAAATTTCAATATCTTCAAAAAACAATCAAACACAAATAACATTGCCAAATAATACTATTGTCAAAATTGAAAATCAAAAAATGACAATTTACCATAATGATATTGAACTAAATTACGATAACCGTAAGAGTTTTATAGAAAGCTATAATTCATTACCACCGGTAATAAAAAACAAAGAACGCTAAAAATAGTTTATCCCAAACGTATTGACAACTATGTCATACTTTGCTACAAAAATACATAGAATGGGGCTTTTATACATTCTAATAAATTGTTTTTTTGTTATCAATCAATATATAAGTAATAAAGCAAAACCGCAGGATTTTTTTTCTGCGGTTTTTGTTTGTGCTTATATTTTTTAGGAGAAAAAGTATGACTATACAAAATCAAATATCAAAAATAGATTATATAGGTGATGGCGTTTCAGATTGTTATCATATACCATTTTATTTCTTAAAAGATGAAATAAGTGTATATTTTGATAATCTTGAGCACCCACAGGAAAATAATCTAGATTATGAAATCGTTGCACAAAACAAAGTAGGTGGTGAAATAAAATTTACCAATCCGCCCAAATTAAACACTCGGATAACAATCCTAAGAAACATCCCTCTAACACAAACTACAACCTTTATCGAAGGGGAGAATTTTCCTGCACAAGATTATGAAATATCTCTAGATAGAATAGTAATGCAGCTTCAGATGTTGAAAGAAATTTTAGATAGAACAATAAAAGTTGCTCACAATTCTAAAATAACACCAGAAGACGTTCTAGAATTGATAAGTGATATAAATAAAAATTATACCACAATCAAAAAAGTTCCAATATTAGCATCAGCAATCAATACAATGTATGAAGAAATGTTGGCATATTTAGATAAAAATATAAAATATAGCTCTTTAATATTAAATACTTCTGATATAATAGAAGATGCTACATATTCTTCATATCCATATCATCTAGATATTCCACTTCCTGAGGCTAAATCAACACATATTCCAACAGTGGTGTTTTCATTAAATGATGTGCTTTCAGCTAATTATGCTCCAACGTCAGAATGTTTTGATGGATACGTAAGGATTTATCTCAAACAAATCCCTTCATCACCAACGATAGAAATACCGAGCATATTACTGCAGTAAAAAAGGAGGGAAAATGGAAAAAATAAAAACATTTTTAGCTGATTATGGTCTGTGGGGGATTTTTATTGGTCTAATAACCATATTGATAAAGCCATTCATCTCTATACGCCAAACTTTAAGAGATATGCTAATAACTTTTATAGTAAGCATGCTAGTAGGTCTTTTAGCTGAATATATGGCAATTCCTCAACCTGTAAAATATGGTATTTCCGGTGTTTGTGGTCTTTTTGCCGTAAGACTGTATTTGATTTTAGATTCCATTCTAACATCAGCACAAAAAGATCCTCTAAATTTTGTAATAAATTTGAAAAACAATGAGCCTCAATAGAGGCTCTTCCTTTAAAGAGAAAGATATAGAAAGATTATGAAAACAAATTTATTTCTGCTTACCGTTGTTATTCTTTTATTGTTTGCAATCAAATGTTTCCACATTTCACTCATCAATGAAAAAGAAAAAAATCTAAATTATAAGCATAACCAAGATATACTTTTAGAACAAATAAGGAGTGTATATAATGACAAAATTAAACTCGAAGCTCAAAACGAAACTTTTAAAAACTTATCTAAAAAGGATGGTTTTGATTGGTATCAAGATATTAGCACTACCCATGTTATTAGGGAGTTGCAAAAAGATTGAATATGTTTATATCACACCACCTAAAGAGCCTATAACCTGCATAAAAAACATAAAAACACCATTAGATATGGCAACATGTTTAAACGAATATAAATTAAAATATTAAAAAAGCCCCACATAAAAGTAGGGCTAACAATTGCACTAAAATTTAATAAAGCAAATAGCAAACTCGAATAAAAACTTCAGTTTCTCCTGTTGCGTAAGAATAGCCAACATCACGAGGAGATGTTGTGTGAACTGCATAAACCTTCTTATCAAAGATTTCACTTACATTGCAAGGAGAAAGACAAAATCTAGTATTTTCCGACATTTCGCTACAGCTAGCATACCATCCAGCCTTGAACTGATCGCCATTAAATTCTTTAATGAAGCGATTTATTTTGCCCAAGTTCTTTCGGATATACCTTAAGGTTGCATAACTAGGACAATAAGGAGGAAGTCCAGAAAACATTAAATTTTCTTTCAAAATACCGCCACTATCCTTTAATTTTACAGCATCATCGGGAGCGTCAAAACGTATGATTTCACCGTTTATAACAAATCCAAATGCTTCACGACCTTCTTTGTCAGATTTACAAGAGCTAACCAAGCCATCAGTATAAACTACCTGATACTTAAAACTTTTACCCTTGATAAATGAAACAAACTCATTCCAGTAGTCGTTTTCTTCCAAACATACGGAAGAAATTTTAGAAAACTCATATTCTTTCAGTGCCATAACATAAAAAATAAAAATAACACAAATAATAAAAACAAAGGAAGAAAACTATATCCGCAAAAAAAAATAAATCAACTGCTTTTTTGAATAAAAAAAAGCCTTGCTTTCGCAAGGCTATACGTTGGTAGCGAAGGAGGGATTCGAACCCCCGACACAAGGATTATGATTCCTCTGCTCTAACCAACTGAGCTACTCCGCCATCAGGCAACAAGAAACATTTACAAATAAATTTCGATAATGTCAATAAGAAAAATTAAAAAAACAAAAAAATATGTTAATAACTATCTTTGTATTAAATAAAATCAAATACTTTATAGATTTTTTGTAATATATCTTTTTTTCCAAACCTTATATATTGTCTTTCTTTTTAGCACAAAACTCAAAAATTTAGTAGAAATTTAAATAAATACGTATAGATTAACCACAAATTTAGCTAAAGGAATAGAAATGATACAAGATATGACCAAGGGTTCACCCTTAAGATTGATATTGCTTTTTTCGCTCCCAATTTTAGTGGGAAACATCTTTCAACAACTTTATCAACTAGCAGATATTTTTATTGTAGGCCGTTTGCTAGGTGAAACAGCCCTTGCTGCAGTTGGTGCATCATCTCCAATATTTTTTACATTTTTAATCGTATCCTTTAGTTTTACTGGAGGTTTGACCGCTATCACCGCTCAACGCTTTGGTGCAAAAGATTATGATGGTCTAAGAAGTTCTATAACTCATTCGATTCGAGCAAGTTTTGCACTAGGTTTACTTCTTACCACATTTTTAATTATAATACTAAAGCCACTATTACATGTCTTAAATGTTCCTGCTTCAATTTTTAAAGATGCCTACACTTTTATTATGATCTTAGGTTTAGCGCTAATCCTAATTATTTTTTCAAACTTACTTTTTGGCTTCCTAAGAGCCCTAGGAGATAGTCGAAGCCCTCTTTATTTTCTCGTATTTACAACAATAATCAATATCATTTTTAACTACATCTTTATCCAACACCTAAATTTAGGCGTAAAAGGTTCTGCATTAGGAACAGTTTTATCAATATTCATATCAGTTGTAGGATGCTTATTATACATAAAAAAATACTACCCCATAATGCACCTAAAATCACAAGACTGGACATATAATCATGATTTCATGAAAGAACATCTAAAACTTGCGATTCCTATGTCTATACAGTTTTCAATTCTATCTTTAAGCATAATGATAATACAAGCCGTATGTAATTCTTTTGGCGAAACGGTTATCGTTGGCTTCACAATATCTTTACGCATAGAACAATTAGCGACCCAACCACTTCTGGCCTTAGGCTTAGCTATGGCAACATATGTGGCTCAAAATTATGGAGCAGGGCATATAAAACGCATTAGAACAGGTGTAAAACAAGCTTTAATCACATCAGCATCAATTAGCATAATATTAAGTTTGTGCGTTTATTTCTTTGGTCCAATGATTATAGGTTCTTTCCTAAAAAATAAAGACACAACAGCCATAACTGTTGCAACATCATATCTCAATTTAAGTATAATGTTTTATTTCTTCTTAGGTGCAATTTTTATACTAAAAAATACTCTTCAAAGTATGGGAAAGCCATTCTATCCGGTGGTTTCTGGTTTTGTTGAGTTAGCAATACGTTCTTTTGCAGCCATAATTCTTGCAACAAAGCTTGGATATGAAGGTATATATTATGCCTCACCACTTGCATGGGTTGGAGGTTCAATAATCGTATTTATAGGATATTACAACAATACCTATTTAAGAAAAATAAAAGATATAAAAGAAGAGTATAGCTTGATTTATCAAAAAATGAGCAACAACAAAAAAGGCGAGGTTTCCCCCGCCTAAAAGTTTTAATCAATGAGTCCAAGTTTCCTAATTTTCGTAATTGTATTAGGAGAAAACTCTAAATGATTGAGCAGATAATACGTTAACTCACGTTTATCATCAAGACACAAATCATTTCTAGTTTTAAGCTTTCTCAAAGCTGTAATGGTTGCATAGCTTTGTCTAACGCCTAAATAACGAACTTTTCGAACATACTTCTTGATTGTTTCAATAGTTCCTCTTTCAAGCAGAATATCGCCAACATTCTTAGAAATTATGATTCCATCTTTAGCGATACTAGTAAACAAAAACTCCAAAACATCTTGACTTGCATTTTGAAAAATAACATTTTCAACCCATCTGCTCTTTGATTTAACATTCTTAAGAAAATGAAGTTTGTTGTACATATAATCAACAACAAACAAATTATTTGCCGCAAAAGTCAATACTTTTACTTCATTTTCCTTATTAAGACGCAAAGCAGCACAAGTTGCCCAAGGAGCATAAACACGTTCGAAAGCTTTCAATACAGTATCCTTATTACCATATTTAGTAATCGGAAGTAGGGCATCAAAAAAGCCACACATACAAAGCTTCATCAAAATATTAATTTCAGAAACTTCATTAATTTCCTGTCGTCTACTAGACACAAACTCCAAACGTTCAACTCCAGTCAAACTGTTAAAATAAGCTTCAAATTCATTTGAACTCATTTCAGATAACTTAACACATAAATCCATAAGCGCACAATTATAACTTTAGACTTAAAACAATAAAGGAGGATACTCTTTTTTGTCAAGTTGTTTTTCTGAAAATTTGCCTATTTGGATTTGTTATTTGCCATAAATTTAGCCATATTTATAGTCAAGCTGTTGTTTGTATTAGACTTATTTTCGACTACATTATTATCTTTCTTAGTGCTTTTTATATTTTCAATTCCTTCTTGAGCTCTAATAGTTCTCAATAGCTCACTCTTTAGATTATTATCTTCAGGAATCTTTATAGAAAGTTTTCCATCTTCAAGCTTTATATCAAGCGCATCTTTTAATTCATCTCGCAATTTTAACTGTTCGAATCGCTCTTTTTTACTTTCATCAAAATAAATTCTTTTTCCACCTTCTGTTTGTTCAATTTCATTGTTTTCAGTTTTTATAGCCATGTTTAAGATTTTATTTTTATCTGCTTCACTGATTTTTTCATTTACAATAACCTTATCCATAAACACTTCAGAATAGGTTTTCCCATTCATATCCTCACCGTTTAATCTCTTTTGTTCAAGCTCAACCGCAATATTAAGAACTTCACTCAATGTTTCTCTAGAAAATTTTTGATTTTTTATCATGTCATCAACCAATACTTCTTCAGAAGGCTTTTTATTCTCATAAGATTCTTTAACCAAAGGTGATTCATTAGAAGAGGGGATAGATTCATTTTTTTTCGCTTTAATTTCGGCTTTGTCCTTATCTTTCAATTTCTCTTTTAGCACTTCAACTTTTATCTCTTTTTCTTCTTTTTCCGTTGAAACAACATCAGCTTTTACGTCATCTTGTTTTTTCTCAATAGTTTCAACTTTAACTTCAGGCTTATCTTCACCATACGTATATGTACTAAGAAAAGCCTCCTTAAATCCTTTGTGATTAACATTCGCATAGCAGTCATTACAGATTGAATCTTTATCATCCTTGCTAAAAGTATCTGATTCTTTAAGTTTTTCAGCAAGTAAAGAGCCAAAATATTCATTTCGTTGATAATAATTAAGATCCTCCGAGCAATCTTTCATCTTGTTTGCAGTTTCCATCATTAAATTTAAAAACTTATCTTTAGTTTCCAAAGTATATGCTTCATTGTTAGCAACAGCATGTAACAAAATATTTCCCCTCATAAAATCAACATTTTCTTCAGCTTCTTGCACCTTTTTACGGAAATTATTTGCTTTAGCACTTTTTTCTAACTCAGCAATAACATCTATTCCTTCCCTTTCTTGTATAACGCGCTGAGAAACAACACTTTCCATCTCGCTAGGAGGAGTATTGTTTAAAAAACTTAATGCTTTTTCAAACTTATCATTTCCTCTAATGGTAAAATAAGTAGATGCCACACTATCCATCATTACATTGAATTCTTTTTTTAATTTTCTGTTTTTTATTCCCAAAAAATCATTCTTAACCTTAATTTGATCAAGCAATTCTTTTCTAAATTTTTCATCCTTAAATTTTTCTGGAGTTTTAACTAATTTTTCAAACATTCCATACTCTATATTCTTTCTAATACCATGGCTATGACAAAATAAACTTATTTGATTAAGCATATTTTGAACAGGATGGTTTCGAAAACCATCTTTAGAACTCTCATCTAAATTCAAAGCGACAACTTGTTTTGTTTTATCCTTTTTCTTTTCTGCAATCATTTTTTGCAAAACATTAGGACTAACATCAGTTTTTATCAATGTTTCTAAAAAAGGATTTTTACCACATTCTTTCAAAATAGTGTTGATATATTTTGCAGCCTCATCAACCCCTTTTGAAACACGTTTACCATTAACACCAATAAACATTGATGTTGCCCTCTTAAAGTCATTCACATAATAATCAGGAAAACCTCCATTATGATAAGCATTTTCAAGATCTCTTTTTAATCTTACACCAATATATGCACCTTCATGTTCCTTATCTATCATAGGCATCTTTAGTAAAATTTTTTGATAAGCTTCAAGCGCTTGTTCTTCCAAAGATTTATCTTTAGAAATTGGAGTTTTGATATAATTATTTAGTATTTTCTTTTCTTCTTTAAACATTTTTTTATGGTCGATTGTTTTTGTAATCTTTTTCGAGGCATTTATACCTATATCAACAAGAGCCAAAGTTGAAACAGGGATAAAGAGTGCTAGCGACTTTATGGTATCTCTTTTCCATCCATGTTCAAAATATTTGTGTCCATCTAAGATATTGTAATTAAAATAGCTTTTTAATGTTCTCGGAGAATATCCTTTTTCTTTAACTATCGTTTCAGACAACCTTGCTAATTTCTCATCATTTAATACACCTTTCTCATCAAAAAAGTCTCCTAATTTATTTTGTCTGCGAATATGATAGACTTGCTTAATGGTCTCTTTTATAACTGGATATGTTGAATAATATTTAGAGGCAGGATCGCCTGTGTTATATGTTTTTTTGGGATCAAAAAGACCACTCAAATTTCGAAGAACAGAACCATAATAAGCCTTAAAAGCCTCTTTGGCAAAGTCTCCCCAATTTTCAGCTCTAAGCATCAAGGCAGCATTAGAGAAACTTTCAGAATGCATTTCTTTTAAATAATGTCCAAAAGTAGATCTATCAGCTAGCTTTTTTTCTTTTTCTTCATCATCTAAGCCTTTTCCAGATTTTTCATATATTTCATCAAGTGTTTTATTATTAAACAAATCATAATGTCCTTGAAGCGAATGAGCTAGTTCGTGATAATGAACTTGAAAATCTCCTTTAGAGCGAGAAAAAAATGCCATCCCCCAATAATTTATTCCACCACCTTTTTCTGTAGTTTTACCAACATTAACTTTGTATTCGCCATCAGGAAGTATTGATAAAATACCATTTTTTAATAAAGCCTCCGTCATATCTTGACCATGTATTCTTGATATTTCATCAATTACTTTTTGATAATCATATTTAAATTTATTATCAACATCAGGATTATGTACTTCGTCATAGGTAAAAACAGCACTTCCAACCTTATCAGCAATTGTTCGAATGTCTTTTTCCAAATCACTTGTTTTAACCATTCATCCCTCCGATTTTAAGCATCATATATGCTTAAAAATATACCATATTTATAACTCAAAAACAAGCAAAAAACAAATTATCGCTGATTATGAGATGCCATAAATTTAGCCATATTTGTAGTCATATTGTTGTCAAAAGTAGGCTTACTTTCTGTTGCTTTTTCATCTCTCTTAGCATTTCTGATATTTTCAATGCCTTCTTGCACTTTAATACTTCTAATAACTTCTTTTTTTATCTCATCATTTTCAGGTATTTTTACCGAAAATTTGCCATTTTCAACTTTAGCTTCCAAACTTTCTAATGCTTTATCACTTAATTTTAATTGGTCAAATCGCTCCTTTTTATTCTCATCAAAATAAAGCCTTTTCCCGCCTTCAGTTTTTTCAATTTCCTTATTTTCTGTCTTTATAGACATTTTAAGCAATTCATCTTTTTCTTTGTCACTAATTTTATCACTATTGATAACTTTATCCATAAAAGCTTCTGATGTTGTTTTATTTTTATCAGTTTCACTTTTAAGTTTTGCTTGTTCAATTTCTATCGCAATATTTAATATCTCATTTTGTGCTTCTTTAGAAAAACTCCCATTTCGGATTATTTTATCAACCAAAATCTCTTCAACAGGCTTTTCTTTTATTTCATTTTTTTCATTCTTTAATTGGGTGATACTTTCTGTTTGTTTTCCACTCTTTTCTATTGTTTCTTTAAGTCCTGTTGTTTCTTGATTGATTTGTTTAGAAGCATCATCACTAATATTTAATCTCTTAAAAACAAAATCCTTTAACTTATCTGCATAAGATAAACTATTTATCGCTTTGCCATTGTTAAAGGTATCTACAATAGCTTTCAATCCCTCATCACCAAACTCCTTATTCTCTTTCATCTCTTTGGAGATTTTTTCAGCCATTGCTCGCATACCTTCAGGAGAAGACATCTTCAATCCCTCGGCTGTTATCTCTTTGCTACATTTAATCGCCATATTCAAAAAAACATCTTTAGTTTTTTGGCTAATCTTTGGGTTCTCATCCATGCTAGCAAGTATCATATATGCAAAACCAATTGAAGCGTTTTCTTTTTTTATTTTATCTTTAGCATTTTCAAAATATTCAGATTTAAGTTTTTTAGCCATATCAAGTTTTATAGCATCTTTTTGAGCATCATTAAAATTACCCGAGTTGATAAGATTTTTATATTCATCTGATTTTTCTACACGCTCTAATTTAGCTTCCATCTCAGTTTTTTCTGTTTTAGGAGTTTCAGGTCTTTTTATCTCTTTATTCACTTCTATTGGCTTATTATCGTTTTTGATTTCTTCTTTTTTATCTGTCTTTGTCTGATTATCATTACCAAGGTTCAACACTATGTTTTTCACTTCTTTAGCAAATAACATTTTGTTGAAAGATTCTCCATTTTTCATAATATCTTTAACTATCTCAAAACCTTTTTCTCCAAACTCTTTATTTTCTTTTATCTTTTTACTTAAGACCTCGGCAAATGCATAAACTCCTTCATCAGTTGTCATCTTTAAACCTTGATTTTGAATTTCTTTACTACTCTTAATAGCCATATTCAAAAACATATCTTTGGTTTCTTTACTGATATTAGGATTTTTATCCATATCACACAAAATGATGTATGCAAAACCCGTAGGAGCTTTTTCTTTGATCATTTTATTACGAGCACTTTCTATATATTCAGATAAAGCATTTTTCTCAGTATTTTGATTTGTCGTTTCAGTAATTTTAGAAGCGTTAGCTTGGGTTTCTTTTTTAGCAACAAACCCCGGTCTTTCATCATTTTTAAATAAATTGTCATATTGCTCAATACACTTAAAAGCAAAATCCTTATCATATTGACTAAACTCTTTATTATTGACAATACTTTCTTTTAATAACACATCAGCTCTTTTGCTAAGCTGCCCATTATCTTTTAACTGTTCCATCAAGCTATTTATTTCACTATATATAAAATTTCTTTGCATTGGAGGCATGCTAGCCAATGAAGGAGACGTAATAGCAAGTCCTATAAAAGACATATCGTTAATAGCCTGATTTGATGATTTATTTTTTTCCGCCCATGCTTCATCTTTTGCTTTTTGCTCTTCACGCCATTTTTTATCCCTAGCTTCACCTTCGGCTCTTAATTTCTCCAACTCTTCTTTTTGTTTCTTAATTTCATCACTGGGATTATATTCCGAACCATTCAAAGCATTAGCTTTGTTAATATTATTCATCTTTTTTAAATCTTCTTCAAATTTGAGTGCTTTTTCAAAATTCTTTACCAATCGCTCCGGAACTTTATCTATGTCCTTTACCTTTTCAGCAGCCTCCAAAGAAAAACCCTTCAGTTTTTTCTTTTCTTCATCATTAAATTTACCGCTTTTTTCAATACTTTCCATAAAAACTTCAGTAAGATTTACTTGTTTACCATCTTTGTATTGCGCATACATAGCATCCATAGAAGCTAGAATAATTTTACCCCTTTGCTCGCCGGAAAAAGATTTATCCGAATACACCTTGTCAAACAATACACTATCAAACCCATCATAATAATCATTTTGCTTCATATTGTTATTTTTATTTTTCGATCCGTTAATCCCGTTCTCAAATTTTATTTTTTCATCAAAGTGTTTTTTCATATCTTCGGAAAGTTTTTCCACATTCTTTACAGCTTCTTCGGATTGTAACGAAAATTCTTTCAACTTTTTCTTTTCTTCATCATTAAATTTACCGCTTTTTTCAATATTTTCCATAAAAACATCAGTAAGGTTTACCTGTTTTTCACCTTTATATTGCTCAAACATAGCATCAACAGAAGCTCTATAAATTTCACTTTGTTGCACATTTGAAAAAGATTTATCATAAAGAGTTCTGGAGAACAAATTATTATTAAAGTTGTCTTCGCCTTCTTTATTCCTTCTTTCTCTAAGTTCATTATATTTATTATTATTTTTTTCACCCCAAGGAATTAATTTTTCTTCAAATTTCTTTTCTTCTTCTTTGTTAAATAAACCCAATTCCTTAACTTTATCCAAAACAAAACTGCTTATATCACCGTTAATATCGTTTAACGCTGCTGCATGGTAGATTACATCCCACAATTTGTAAATATCATCATTATTTTTATTAGAGTTAACACTGCGTATAGCACTATTTACTTCTTTTAAAAAATCAAATATTAGTGCACTTCTTTCACTATTAAAGGAATTATTTTTATTATTATTCATTCCCCCCTCCATTAAAAGCTAAACTTAAACAAATTATATCATAAAACACATACAAACTCAAGTAAAAAACAGTCTTTTTAGTTAATTTTTAAACTTTTGTGCTTCCATTCGAGCCAATTCATCACATCTTTCATTTTCTTTATGGCCAGCATGCCCTTTAACCCATACCCATCTAATTTCATGACGACTTCTTAACTCATCTAATCTTTGCCATAACTCAACATTCTTTACTGGGCTTTTTTTATTAGATGTTTTCCATCCATTTTTCTTCCATTGGAAAATCCACTTTTCAATACCATCCATCACATAGCGACTATCAGTATAAAGAGTAATATTACAACTTTCCTTCAAAGCTTCCAAAGCACTAATAACCGCCGTTAACTCCATGCGGTTGTTGGTTGTTTCAGCTTCTCCACCTGATAATTCTTTTTCAACATCATTATATCTTAATATCGCACCCCATCCGCCAGCACCAGGATTGCCAGAACACGCCCCATCAGTAAAAATCTCAACTCTTTTCATTTTATTTCCTTTATATATTTTATTTATTTTGTTATTTCTAAACCATTAAACAAATTACTCGCTATTCAAATACTCCGAAAAAAACTCATTTGTCAGAACTTCTAAATTAGCATTTTTCTTCAAAGCTTGTGCCACAAAAGAGCGTAAATCATTCTTAGATATAGAAATTCTAAAACTCTTAGGAATGCTCCCCTCAGCTCCAATAACACCTTCCATCAAAAAATCTTCTGAAATATCATTGTAAAATCTAATTTCTGCCTTAGCACAACTAAACAATGCCCTAGGTGGAATACGCATTTCAATCGGAGTTATAAGGTTAATAGAATTATGCATGGACGCTAAGTTCTCTAATTGAGAATCATAATAAAAGTTTACCTTATTCTTATCTCCCCCCACACTCAAGGTATTGCAAGATAAAAATACTTCCTTAGCAATAGCATTAGAGTTATTCTCAGCCAATAGCGAAAATCGAACCTTAACCACACTCTCTTTTTTACTACTTTTCTTAAGTGGTCTAAAAATATCATCTTCATTTTCTTTCGCCACTTCGATCATCTTATTATCAATAACCATCTCAATATTGGGTTGAGGACGTCGGCCAAACATTCCCGCAATAACAGAATAGGGTGCAGGCACATTGTTAGACCCAGACCTAATATAAACTTGACTTCCACTTGTTGTCATCAGTGGCGCAATATCCGATTTAGGAATATAAGTAGCCAAAAAACCATCACCATTTTTATCAACCGAAATTATATGATTTCTAACCTTATTATGAGAAGGAATTGTGCATCCAGAAATTGCCCCCTCAAGCCAGCTCAAAAATCTATGAACATTTTTAACCTTAACCTTTGCTTGCGCAACATCTCCAAGCTCAACATCTCTTGCACACTCAACACCCCAAACCAAAACACCACCTTCAGAGTTGCCAAAAGCAGATATTGCTTTTGCCAAATTTCTTCTGTCGTTTTGATGAAGTGCTCTCATACATTTACCATCAGAAACTGCTTGCTTAAAATCCATAAACAACTCTTCTGTTTGGCGATTTAATATAAACTCATCAATAGCATCTTCGCCAAAATAAACTAGTTTTTCAAAAATATCTTCGGCACGAGACATAAAGAACCTCTCTACATAAAATTATACCATCACTATATATTTTTAAAAGTAAAAATAAGGTTAATCAGCTTTTTTTGATGTTTTTTGTCTTTTTTGGATAAAACGCTTGCAATTAAATAAAATTATTGCTATTCTTGCCCAAGATAAATAAATAATTATGTAAAACCCTATAAAGTTATGAAAAAAATATTATTTTTTGCCATTGCACTATCTTTAGCAGTTGGTGCATATTTTGTTCTTTTTAATAATTCAAAGTCAAACACCGCATCTTTTGAAAATTTCTCATTAAACGAGCAGTTAATCTCGTATAACGAAGGAACACGAATTGGTGTCAAGCAAAAAGCAACCGGAGAAATAATTCTGCACGCAGGTGATTATAAATCCTTTGAAGTTGATAGTTTTATCATCAAGGCAATTTGCCAAAACAATAGGATATTAGTTTTTAATCATCAAGGAACACCTATCGGAGGTATGAGTTTTGATACTTTTATAGACATCAAAACGGAAGATAATGCAAATACTTACTATCTTGGGACTTCTCATTTCCAAAAGTATTATTATTTTCCCAAAACCAAAAGCTTTGTCGTGCCTGTAAGAGTATTTCAAACGCCAACAGTATTATGTTTGCTTGATATGCACAAGATTTCGTTTTTTGATAGTCAAGCAAATCGACTATGGCGCATAAATGCAAAGGATGTTGTATTATTAAAAGACAAACAAGGAACAAACTCCACATTTTATGTTGTAAAAAAAGATATTAACACTCATGGTTATATCATATACAACATTGATGGAACAGAACGCAAAAGAATTTCATCAACCCGCTGGAAGTTGTTGTTATCTAAAGAAATTACAAATCTTTCAGATATTAACAACATAAAGTACGGAGAAATTGAAGAGCTCTAATAAAAAAGACCGCCATTTTATGGTGGTCTTTTTTAATATCGTTATTGACACTTACTCACATAAGCCTAAAATACTCCTAGAAAACTTATTATTTAAATAACAATTATGGACGAAAAGAATTATGTATCTTACGTAGTCGGAACTTTTTTATCTTTTCCGATACGAGTGTATCACTTCTTTGTTCCAGAAAGTGATGCCAATGAAGATGAAAAGAAAAAGTCTTCACAAAAACAAGAGAGCCCCAAACATTGTGATTGTTCATCCTCTAAATCCAAGAGTTTTGATCAAAAGAGAAATTGTGGGCATTCGCAAAAAAGTACTAGAGTAGAGCACTCTAAACACTAAGAAAAAAGGTCTGAAACATTCAAGTTTCAGATCTTTTTTTTAAATCCAAAATCTAAAAACAAATTATGTGAAAAATATATCTAAAAAAACATATTGACAAATAAACAAAAATACTACACGTTTGTTACTGATAACTATATTTATGTTGAACAAAAAAATCTTATTATTATGAAGAGATTTTTCTTTATGATCATTATGATCGTAAGTGCTGTGGTGCTCCAAGCACAAGTGATTAACGAGCCAAAAGCTGAAGTTCAAACTGACATCCAAGTAGAAAATATTTGGCACAAAGGTGAAATCTTAGCTGTTAGTGATGATGTAAATGATTACTTTGCTTCATCTCGCATTTGGTTGCAAACAGATGATTGCCGAACGCTATTTCATTGGACAGGTTCAGAGCTAGTCGTAGTTGATGTGCAGTTTCAGGCAAAAACCGGTGCAAACGTTGTTGACTATATTCATGATCACAGCTATTCGTTGCAATCAGATGGAAGCTTCACAACAGCTTACGAAGTTCCTGTCGTAAATGTTCTAACTTATTCTGCCCTCAACGGTTGGAAAAATAAGAAATGTTATGACGAACCATTTCTTTTCGGCGAAGTATCCTATGGCAAAAAATATACCGAGTATAAGGATATGCTAATAGGTGGTGTTGAAAGCCTCAATGGGGATAATTATCTCCATTTCGATTATGATGTGCTTATCGAAAAGAAAAAAATCACTTTGAAAATCAAGAAATACTACTTCTTAAACGAAAAAATTGTAGTGGATGTATTTTTTGAAAAAGAATACAAAGTGGAATAACAAAAAATCCCCATATTTTGGGGATTTTTGCTTTAAAGATATTTCTTAAAACTTTATTAAAACAAAACAACTGGCGGAGAGAGGGGGATTCGAACCCCCGGTACCATAAACTGGCACAACTGATTTCGAGTCAGCCGCATTCAACCACTCTGCCATCTCTCCAGCAAGACATTTTTTACACCCAAACTCCACAAAAAAGCAAGAATTTTCTATAGATTTAATCACAAAAAATCTCCCCAAATTCATTAAAGAATAGGGGAGACTTTTTGATTATTTCTCTGTGTAATCTTTGTTTGAACAATCACCATCAGCATAATAGTCATCTTCGCCTTCATCATTAACCGTAGCGGCATTTTCACACGAATAGCCAATCAAGCAAAGAATAGCACAACTAATAGATCCAAACCAAGCATAAGTTGAAAACTCCTTATCCCCCATAAGGGCATAAACAACACAAAGCACACTAAGTATTGCACACGCAAACACAGCAAAAGAATATTTACTCATAATATAATAAAAATTAAAATTAGACTGAAGACATATCTACAAAAAACTCATTTGTCAAACTAAAAATCCCCCATTATTGCATTTTGCAATAAAATAGGGGATTAGTTTTCTCAAAATACTAGAAGCTTCTACAAAATCATTTGAATTTGTTCGAGGTGATAAGGTAATAAGCAAGAAAACAACCACCACCAATGCATAACATAACACGACTTTCTCTGCCTTCAAGAAACAAAGCTGCTGTCATCAATGCGACATACGCTATCAACAATCCATTTATTAAGAGATTTTTTTTCATAATATAAAAAATTTTAAATTTCTAAATCAATTCTATATTGTTTTGGTTTTTTGTCAATATTCTTTATTGAAATTTATTTTATCAAAAAAATTAACATTTAGTATTAATATTTTCTGTTTTTATAAAAAAAATCCCACATTACTGCATCGTGCAATAAAATAGGGGAGATTGTTTTTTTACTTTTCTTCTTTTTGTTCTATAGCCTTTTCACATGAACAGGCGATCATAAACATGATAAGAAAAATTCCGCCAACAATAAAGGCGATCAACTGTTCTCTACCATTAGTGTTTACACCTATGGCAAAGCCACAACCGCTGATAAAGAACAGCAATATCTGCAATGCAGACAAAAAATGTTTCTTCATACTAATTATTTTTTATATTTTTGTTTGAACTCAGCTTCTCTTTTCTTTTGATCTTTATAATCTTTGATCATCATATTAAAAGCAAAAAAGAAAGTACCACCAATAAATACATAGAAAAGCACAATAAATGTACTAACTCTTCCCAAAAAACCAATTATGCAGCACAAAATTGCTAAAGTGCCCATAATGGCTATTCTCTTTACTTCTCTCATAATTTAATAATTTTTAATTTTACAATATGGAATTTATCATATTTTTGGCATTTTGTCAATATTATTTATGTGAAAAATGTTAAATATTTATCTATCTAAGGTAAAATTGTTTTTTTGTTTAACTGGCATATACCCATTAGAAATAGATTTTAATTCTTTTAAAACATTAGGTGAACACAACATTTTATCAGCACTAAATCTGCCTTTATTTGTTTTTTTATACTCAACCGTTTTTTCTCTAAACCAAATAGCTAATTCACCGAGATTTATATTTCGCCCCTGAACTTTTATCTTACCATAGTCAACAACCCTATTAAGCTCAATCCCATTCTTTTCTTTATAGATTTCGTCATCAATCATCAGGCACATCAAAGTAGGGGCTAGTTCTTCAGCATAGCCTGCACTTTCTTTGAAGTGCCTATTTACAAAAGCGTTAGCTCCTTCAATAGCATTATCCATAGGAAGTTCCGCAGAAGAAGGCTTTCTTTGCATAACGTGCATCAATTCATGAATAATAACACTACCAACAGGGGCGTACAATCCATCACCCAAATCACCTTCAGGATGAATGCTTAAAACAACACCTAAATCACCACCTCGTTTATAATAGGAAGAGGCTGAATTGCAATATTCATCATTACAGTCAGGTTCAAAATAGTATAAATTATCATCTTTAATATCTTGATCTTTTAACCATTTGCCTAAAACTTCATAACTTTTTTTATTGCAATAAACACTATCTTTGTAAGAGAATATTTTATCTTTATCATCATTTTTATATAGAATTTTAGCAAACTCTTCAATTTCGGGGTTTTCTTCGCATTTACCATGAAGTTTGAAATAATCTTTATAATAACGCCCAAATATTTCAGAATGCGCATCATGAACCCCTGGAGCTCTAGCGACAACTCTTTCATAATTATCTCTAAATTGCACAACTTTCTCAAAATAGCTAAATGCTTTTAAGTTATTATGTCCACTCAAATCAACTTCATCAACGCTACCTTTTTTTCTAGAAATTTGAGATAGCATTTTATAAGCCATAATTTTGTATCGTTTAACTTGCTCACGACTTAATTTAGTGCTTTTTTCAACATCATTAACGCTAATTTTTACACCATTTTTAACAATATTCCAAAAGTTTTCCTGATTCTCTGGCATGTGATTGTAATTATAATCCGTAAGTGTTGGAGTATTTTTAGCAAGCATAATATCCTCAATCATTTTTTGAGGCAAGGCTTCATCGTTAGAGAGTTTATCAAGTTGATAAATCTCAACAGCATCATTATAAATATTGTTGTAGAAAATTTCTTTGTTAATAGGAGTAGTATATTCTTTTTCTTCTTTACTTTTTAAAGAGCAAGAACTAAGCCCAATAATGGATGCAATTAAAACCGGATATGCTTTTTTTAAACTGGATTTATCAATTTCAAAAGGTATAGCTCCTTTTTCTGATAAAAAAGCCTTAACTTTTCCTTTTTGTGATAAAAATCTATTATACAGCTCAAACGTATTCATAAATCAATACCTCAATTCACAAAAACAACCTTACATAATTTGCTATTTAGAGCATAAAATTGATTATTTCTTTCAACAACAAATAAGTATCTGTTTTGCTTTAAAGGGATAATAAGTTCGGGGTGTACGTATCCTATCTTAATTTTTTCTTCAGCATTTTTCAATATTGCCTCTTTGTTGAGTTCATCAATCTCCAAAGACAAATCCACATCCAAGCTCATTCTAAAATTAAGCTCAAGTAAAACTTCACCAATATCATTCAATAAAAAGGTTCCCATAGAAAATTCTCCTATATAAACCACCACGCTATAGGTTGATTATAATCAATTTTCTATCGTATATCAATATATTTTTTTACAAAAAGACAAAAAACAGTTAAAAATCTATTAAAATCTAATGAAACAAATGCGTTATCCAAAGAATAACACCTAAAATATAAATAAACTACACTAAAGCACTAAAACAAGGCATTATTATATCGAACAGGGAATTGATAGTAAATAATGCCTCGCCTTATAATTGCGCAATTTCAGATCTGAAAGGTTTCATAATAATAACTAAAAGCAATTTGCGGCAATCTGTGATAATTATTTTAACGGGTTAAAGCTTTCTGGCCTTTAAAGCTCACCACTTATAATAAAACTTCTTCACCTTATTCATGCTAAATACAGTAGACACAAAGCATAAATATCCAATTAAAAAAATAAATAATGAAACTGACATAATATATATAATAAACTTAACAAACCGTTTAAAAGTTAGCTTGCCAACATAATTCTCTCAATATATTTTTTTATTTGTTCACAGGAATTATTTTAATTTAACCAAATAACCTTCAACGCCTTGATTTGCCTCGTTTCTTAAAATTATATCTTTAAAATAAATTTCATTAAACCCCAAATTTTCTTTAATTTTTTTCAAATAAGAAAGGCTGTGTTTATATCTTCCGGATGCTTCAAGGTAATAATCTCTATCAATTCCATCCAAAGTTTTCTCAACAGAAAACCAAACTTCTTTATTTTTAAGCTTTTCAAATATCTTTTCAAGATTCCCTAAATAAGAGAAAACATCAAACGCTAAAACTTTATCATATTCTGAAACATCATGTGTTTTTAAGAAATTCTCAATATCATCTTCAATCAATAGGTTATAGCATTTTTTACCTTCAGCAATTTTAAGCATATTAGGGGATATATCAACCCCAACTAGCTCTAAATTATCATTTTTTATAGCCTCACCCACAATTCCTGTGCCGCATCCTAAATCTAATATTTTTCCCTTCAAAATAGGATTTAAGTTTAAAAATTCTTCTATTATTCTAGGATTTAGTTTTTTAATTGTTTCATCAAATGTAAAAGAAAACTCATCAAACAACTCTTTCGCATACCTTTTATCGTTTAACTCATCATTTTCTTTTGTGATTCCTAAAAGGATTCTTCTTGAAAATATATTATCTTCATCAATTGTTTGCCAGTTTTGCGCAATTTTCAATGCTAGTTCAGCATTTTTCTGATACAATTCATAAAGAGTTTCTGTAATTGCTATTTGATAAATCTTATTTTCTTTGTCCTCAATATAGGCACTAAACATCAACCCTAATGCTTCTTCAAATTCATCAACATCTTTGAGTAATAGTGCTAGATTATAAGATACTTTTGATTCACATTTATCAAGCAAACGCACAGCTTCTCTATACTCATTTAAAGCTTCATTAAGTCTATTTTGCTTATATAAAACGATTCCATAATTCAAATGCGCTCCATACAAGTCTTTTCTAATTTCAAAGCTTTTAAGATAAAATTCTTCGCTTTTTTTGAAATCATCAAGACATAAATAAATATCCGCAATCTCTAAAATGGCTTTTATATTATTATTTTCAAGATTCAATACTTTATAAAACAAAGTTAAAGCTTCTCTTGAATATCCATTTCTCTTTTTCAACTCTGCAAGCTCTAATAAAGCTTCTTTGTGAAAACTATCAATACTCAAAACTCTAGAAAAATATTTTTCCTTTTCACTATCATCAAAAGATATCTTTCCTGCTAAAAAATTAGCTCTAATATCACGCTCAGAAGAAGCAAGTTCAATAAGTCTATCTTTATCGTTTAAATAAAAGCACAAATTAGCTCTTGCGTCTGCATATTCTATATCTATTTCTAGTGCTTTTGAAAAACATCTCACAGCTTCGCTCAAATTTTTACTTTCCGCTTCAATTATACCTAAGAAGTTCCATCCTTCTTTTAAGTCAGGCATAATTTCCACTGCTTTAGATAATGCATTTTTAGCTTCATTTTTTCTGTTCAAAGCCATAAAACTTAAACCAAGATTAAAATGATACATAGAAAATGGTTTAGGAGAAAACCTAATCGCTTCTAAAAAACAATCAACTGCATTATCGTCCTCACCTCTAGCTTGAGATATAAGACCCAATAGATTCCAAATATCCGCATTACAAGGCATTACATCAAGTAGCTTTAGGTAAATATCTCTAGCTTCGTTTAGTGCGCCATTGTTTTGCAACTCAATTGCTTTTTGAAACATCAAATCATAAGACATATCAAACTCTTACTAAAACAAATTAAACCAAAAAATCATCTAACATTTTGTATATTTCCTTAATGTCTTCATCTCCACCAAGTCTGTGGTTGCTATCTTTTAATAACACAACTTTGACATCAGAAGACTTTAATTTAGAAGCAATAATAGGAGCTGTTCTCCAATCAAGAGCAGCATCTTTCATTCCCTGCAAAAGACGAACTTTTCCGCTAAAATCAATCTCATCTTTATCTAGTAAAAGATTACCTTTTGCAGATTCTATCATTTCTTTAGTAATGGTGTAGCAAAAATCATTAGTATTAAATAAGATTTTACCATTTTTTTCAAGAACAGCTTTTTGCTCTTCATCAAAATATCTATCCATAAAGGTTTTTAAAAAGTCAGGGGCAGCCGCCATCCCGATCATCCCTTTAACTCTGTCCTTAAATTTAATTCCAGCTAAAAGTGATAACCATCCTCCTAACGATGCCCCCATAACAACTACATCACCATCAACAATATCTTCAATAATTTCAAAAATCTGATTTTTATAGGTCTCTAAAGTTGTTTTTTCGAAATTTTCAACATCACTTCCATGCCCTGCAATCTCAAATCTTAAGAACCCAACTCCATTGTCGACACACCATTTTTTTACCATTTCAGGTTTTCTCCCCATCGGGTCAGAGCAAAAACCATGTGTATAAACCACCGTAAAATTTTGAGTTTTTTGAGTATCCCTTTTAATATACTCAACCAAAGTAGTGTGTCCGTTCTTAAATTTATATTTTTGCATATCGACCTCTTACTTAAATATTAAACATTTTTAGAGAGTATACCAAGAATGAGTAAAGATATAGTAAAAAAGCCTGTAGTTTTACAAGTTTTACCAGAATTAAATCAAGGAGGAGTGGAGTTAGGAACTATCCAAATAGCTGAAGCTCTTACCGAAAACTCAATAAAAAACTATGTAGCTTCCAAAGGTGGTCGTATGGAATATCAATTAGATCGCCTCAAGGTGAAACATTTAAAACTCAATCTTAAATCTAAAAATCCTATAACCATCCTCAAAAATGCTAAAATTCTAGCAGATTTCATTCAAAAAGAAGGAATAAATATTGTTCACGCACGTTCAAGAGCTCCAGCATGGAGTGCGTATATAGCAGCTAAAAAGGCTAAAGTTCACTACATAACCACATTCCACGGCACATATGGGTTAGGTCCGCTGGGTGTAAAAAAGATTTATAACAAGATAATGACATTAGGTGAAAAGATAATTGTAATCTCAACTCATATTAAACGTCACGTTATGGAGCACTATGGTATTAGTGAAGATAAACTTGTTTTTGTTCATCGTTGCGTTGATGTAGAGAAATTTAATCCTCAAGCGGTTTCAAATGAGCGTCTTACAACTATGATAGAAACACACAGCCTTCCAACTGATAAAAAGATAATTTTATTAATCGGACGTTTAACTCGCTGGAAAGGGCAGGAACTTTTAATTGATGCATTAGCTAAAATAAAAGATCGCACAGATTTTCATTGCATCCTAACAGGAGATGATCAAGGAAGAACAGAATATACCGAAGGTCTTATCCGAAAAATTAAAGATAACAACCTAAATGAACGCTTCACTTTCATAAAACACACAGATGACGTCCCAGCTCTAATGAAAGCATGCGACATTGTTGTTTCAGCTTCCATTGAACCAGAAGCGTTTGGTAGAATAGCTGCCGAAGGGGAAGCAATGGGTAAAATTGTGATAGCATCAAACATAGGTGGTTCACTAGATAATCTAAAAGATAAGATAACCGGTTTTCATTTTAACTCAGGAGATGCTGATGATTTGTCTCAAAAAATCTCTTACGCTCTAGATTTAGACGGAAAAGAGACACAAAAAATAGCAACTTCTGCTCAAAATTACGTAAAAGAAAACTTTACAAAACAAATTATGTGTGATAAGACCTTAAGGCTTTATCAAGATTTGGTAAACCAAGAATAATTAACTTAAAACTTTTATAGGGGTAAACTATGATAAATATTACACTACCAGATGGTAGCAAAAAAGAGGTAAATGCTGGAATTACAGGCAAAGACTTTGCAGAACTAATTAGTCATAACTTACAAAAACAAGCTTTAGCGATTGAACTCAACGGAGAATTAAAAGATCTCACTACCCCTATAACTTGCGATTCTACCGTAAAAATCATCACTGCAAAAGATAAAGTAGGGCTTGAAATCTTGCGCCACTCTTGTTCACACCTTATGTCTGAGGCAATAAAAGAGCTTTGGCCAGATGTTCAGGTAACTATTGGACCTTTCATTGAAGATGGTTTTTATTATGATTTCGCAAGAAAAGAACCTTTCACAACTGAAGAATTCACCTTAATTGAAGAAAGAATGCGTCAAATTGTTGCAAGAAACGAGATTATCACAAGAGAGGTTGTTTCAAGACAAGATGCTATTGATTTATTTAAATCACGCAATGAGCATTATAAAGTAGAGATAATTGAAGATTTACCAGTTGATGCAGAAATCTCACTTTATCGTCAAGGAGATTATGTTGATTTATGCCGTGGTCCACACGTTCCATCAACTCAAAAAATCGGCACAGCCTTCAAGTTGATGAAGGTAGCAGGGGCATACTGGCGTGGTGATGCAAAAAATGAAATGTTGCAACGCATTTATGCAACAGCATGGGCTGATAAAAAAGATTTAGATGCATACATCACAAAGATCGAAGAAGCCGCCAAAAGAGATCACAGAAAATTAGGTCGCGAAATGGATTTATTCCATTTTGAACCTGAATATGCTCCAGGAGCTGTTTTCTGGCATGATAAAGGTTATAAAATATATAGAAAACTTATCGAATATATGCGCAACCGCCAATATCACAATGGTTATGAAGAAATCTCAACTCCACGCATTATGGATAGATGTTTGTGGGAAACTTCAGGTCACTGGGAAAAATACGGTGCACACAACTATTCTGGTCAAACAGAAGATGGAAAAATGTTCTGCATCAAACCTATGAACTGCCCAGGAGGTTTGCTAGTTTACAAACAAGGTGTAAAAAGCTATAGAGATCTACCTTTACGAATGGCGGAATTTGGTAAAGTAAACCGCTACGAAGCATCAGGCGCTCTAATGGGTTTAATGCGTGTAAGAGAGTTTACACAAGATGATGCACACATTTTCTGTACACCAGAGCAGATGGAAGAAGAGTGCATCTCAACAATGAAGTTAATTTTTGATATCTATAAAGACTTTGGGTTTGATAATATCAAAATTTACCTTTCAACTCGTCCTGAAAAACGTATTGGTTCAGATGAAATTTGGGATATTTCAGAAAAATCTTTAGCAAGAGCTTTGGATACACACGGTTATGAGTATGAAATAAATGAAGGTGAGGGTGCATTCTATGGTCCTAAACTAGAGTTTATCCTAAAAGATGCTATTGGCCGTGAATGGCAGTGCGGAACAATTCAGGTAGATATGAACTTACCACAACGTTTTGACATATCATACGTTGGTGAAGATGGTCAAAAACATCAACCTGTGATGTTGCATCGCGCTTTATTTGGTTCAATTGAACGCTTTTTAGGTATATTGATAGAGCATCATGCGGGCAAACTTCCTTTATGGCTATCTCCAGAGCAAATTGTTGTGGCTCCAGTTGTATCAGCTTTTGATGATTATGCAATTAAAGTTGCAGAAGAATTGCGTCGCAATGGTTTAACAGCAAAAACAGACCTAAGAAACGAAAAGATAAACTATAAAGTTCGCGAACACTCATTAGCCAAAACTCCTGTTATCATGGTTGTAGGCGCTAAAGAGCAAGAGAATAATACAGTAACAATTCGTCGCCTTGGTTCTGAACAGCAATCAGTAAAACCATTAGATATTGCAATCAAAGAACTAACAGAAGAAGCAACAATGCCTCATCTATACGAATAAACAAAACAATCAAATTAGAAAGCGAGGTTTTCCTCGCTTTTTTTGTCACTAAAACATAAAAATAAATTCTTAAAACAAATACGCCTTTAGTTAAATAAATTATACACAAATATCAAAAACATCTTAACTTTAATCAAAAGAGCAATTAGAATCAAAATAATCAAAGGAGATACCATGTCATACGGAAAATTATTTTTACTACTCACAGCATCTTTCATAATCAACCAAGCTATTACTGAAAAAACTGCTCTAGCAAACACTGAGAACAATAAAGAAACCTCAAAAATATATCTCTTGAAACACACAAAATGTCGTTACCGCAAAAAAGATAGAGTAACATATTGTGTAGATGCAAAAAACAAACCTATAACTGGTGAAATTAGACTTTATGAAGATGGAGAGATTATTCGCTCAATTCCCGTAACCCAAGGTCTAATAGATGGTACAATGAAATCATTTGAAACCAATGGAGATAAGCGTTATATTAGAGAATATAAAAAAGGTCGCTTACATGGTATAGAGGAGACTTATTATCCAGAAAACAAAGTTGAAAAAATAATCCCATATGTCAATGGATATAAAGAAGGTGTAGCAAAAGAATTTTATCCTAATGGATATATGAGTAAGCAATATACTTATGTAGAAGATAAACTAGATGGCAAAATGCGAACATACACAAACGATGGCAAGGTTTTATACAATATAATAACAGCTAATGATAAGTATGTTGAAGCAACGTGTAATTACTTAAATCAAGATAATAAAATAAGTGCAAAACAAGTTCCTGCAATTGTGCTAGAGGCGGTTAACGAAGGTTGCGGCACACTTGGTGAAGAACTAAAAACAAATTACTGTTCAATTACAATCTCAAGCGATATAGAAGGGTGTGACTTGTCTTGGATAAAAAAGAATGAAGAAGAATTAAAAAGATATATAAAAATACTTCCCCCAACCACAAACAAAGATAACACGGATTAAAATAAATGAACAATATTAAACAACTTCGAAAAAATAATAATATCAGTGTCTCAAAACTTGCTGAAGAAATAGGTATGTCGCAAGCAAATCTTACAAAGATAGAAAATAATCAAGTAGAACTAAAGATAGATCTTGCACAAAAAATAGCTAATATCTTAAACACAGATTTAAATAGCGTCTTAGGCATCTCAAAATCTTCTACATACTTGATAGATTTACTAAACCCTGAATTATATAATTTACCAGAAGGTAGTAAATGGCAAATTTTACCGCCCAACACATACACAGATCCTGCTAATATAAAGGGATACATACTCCCAGATGATACAATGACACCACTCTTTCCAAAGCATTCTTTAGTTATCCTTGACTACACAAAAACAACGCTAGAAAATGGTGTTTTCTTAATAAAAGAGGGCGAATTCGTGCAATTAAGAAGATTGCAAGTACATTCGCAAAATACCATTTCAATATTAACAGAAAATAAGTCTTACCACCCAAAAGAGGTTAGGGTTGGTGCAAACATCATCTTAGCAAAAGCTATATCAGTCATCCATCAACACACTATATAGTTAAGCTCATTCCCATACAATACCGCATTTGCGGTATTTTTTATGCCCGCATATATTCATCATTCAAAGTGTTATATTCATCAACATTAGAATACGTATATAACATATTGAAAAATAACAAAATAAAAATATTCACTATTATTCATCTTTAATAAAATTATTCCTAAAGTGAATAATTAGACTTTTTATTCAACCTTTAATATTTGGTTGCCATTTAAATTTTTTAAGCTAATATATACCACGCATAATAATATATTAATAAATGGAGACGATATATGGCATGTAATCATCAATGCTCACACGAAGTTGAGCAAATGTGTCCACTATACAAAGGTGCAAGACACGAACCAGCTCCAATTCCAGAAGAAGGAAAATGGGTAAAAGCTAAACAAATTTCAGACATCTCAGGTTTAACACACGGTTGCGGTTGCTGTGCCCCACAACAAGGTACTTGCAAACTAACACTCAACGTAAAAGAAGGTGTTATTGAAGAAGCTTTGGTTGAAACAATTGGTTGTTCAGGTATGACACACTCAGCTGCTATGGCCGCAGAAATCTTACCAGGAAAGACAATTCTTGAAGCATTAAACACAGACTTAGTTTGTGATGCAATCAACGTTGCAATGAGAGAATTGTTCCTTCAAATCGTATATGGTAGAACACAAACAGCTTTCTCTGAAAATGGTTTACCAATTGGAGCAGGTCTTGAAGATTTAGGTAAAGGTTTACGCTCACAAGTTGGAACAATGTATTCTACAAAAGTAAAAGGTCCACGCTATTTAGAAATGGCTGAAGGCTATGTTTTGGAAATCGGCGTTGATGAAAACAACGAAATCATCGGATACAAGTTTGTTCACCTTGGCAAAATGATGGAAGCAATCCGCAACGGTACAGACGCTAAAACAGCTCTTGAAAACAATATCAAGACTTACGGACGTTTCGAAGATGCCGTAAAGAAAATAGATCCAAGAAAGGAATAAGCCATGCAACAATTTGAAGGATATGATAGAAGAATAAACACCATCACTCCAGTTCTTGCTAAGTATGGTTTCAAAGATTTAGACGAAGCAAAAGCTCTTTGCACATCACATGGTATAGATGTAGAAAAGCTAGTTAAAGGCATTCAACCAATCGCTTTTGAAAATGCTGTATGGGCATACACATTAGGTTGTGCGATTGCATTGAAAGAGGGCGTAAAGAATGCTTCTGAAGCTGCTGAGAAAATCGGTATTGGCTTGCAAGCATTTTGCGTACCAGGATCAGTTGCTGACCAACGTGAAGTAGGCCTTGGTCATGGTAATCTTGCTGCAATGCTGTTAAGAGAAGAAACAAAATGCTTCTGCTTCTTAGCCGGACACGAATCTTTTGCTGCAGCAGAAGGCGCAATTGGTATTGCACGCTCTGCAAACAAAGTAAGAAAAGAACCTCTTCGTGTTATCTTAAACGGTTTGGGTAAAGATGCTGCATACATCATTTCTCGTATCAATGGTTTTACAGCTGTTGAAACAGAATATGATTATACCACAGGTGAACTCAAAATCGTTCACGAAAAAGCATTCTCAAATGGCGACAAAGCAAAAGTAAAATGCTATGGTGCAGATGATGTATCAGAAGGTGTTGCTATTATGATTAAGGAAGGTGTTGATGTATCAATTACTGGTAACTCAACAAACCCAACTCGCTTCCAACACCCAGTTGCTGGCACATACAAAAAATGGGCTATGGAACATGGTAAGAAATACTTCTCAGTAGCATCAGGTGGTGGTACTGGTAGAACTCTTCACCCAGATAACGTTGCTGCAGGTCCTGCTTCTTACGGTATGACTGATACAATGGGGCGTATGCACGGTGATGCGCAATTTGCTGGTTCATCATCAGTTCCTGCTCACGTAGAAATGATGGGATTGATCGGTATGGGAAATAACCCAATGGTAGGTGCAACTGTTGCTGTTGCTGTTGCCATTGAGGAATCTCTTAAGAAATAACCTTCTTTCTCGATTATAAAGAAAACACCTTATTTTTTTAATAAGGTGTTTTTCTTTTACCGTTTTTTAATCTAAAGAATAATTAAACTAAAATACCGCCCAAAGTTTTATTCATATCAGCAAGCTTTTGATATTCATAATTCAACGCATAATAAGCAGAATCTTTATATTCTTTAATCAAACGAACATCTTCCTCAGATAAACTCATTGAATTATACATAAATTTAAAAAATCTACGTCTATTTCTCTTTGCAATTTTACGAAGCTCAAGTGGTGCAAAAGTTGCATCAACTAAAGCAATATTCTCATCAAATTTACGTGCAATAATACTAACAACATCTTCATCTAATTGAACTTCAGGCCAAACAATTCTTGCAATAGATGTTCTGCTAACAAAATCAGCCAAATCAACCAATTGCTCAGCTCCAAAGAAAGAACCGTTTAACTCTAAACATCTTAAACTTTTCAATACTCTAATATTTTTTAACAACATTTCAAAAACAGCAGGATGTTCATTAAAACCAACGCATTTTAAACTCAATTTTTCAAGCTCTGCACATTTATCAAGTCTAACTAAAACCTCAAGCAAAAAAGCAGCTTCAACACTTTTAGTTTTTTCAACAACACCTCTAACCAACTCTCTAGAAACGTTATAAATATTATCTTCTTCATTGCAATCAAGGAAGTTATCCATCATTCCAACGCCAACGATAAAAGATTTCAACCCCGTCGTCTTAGCCTCTTCAATCCAAGCAAACACTTCTTGTGCTTCTTTTTTTCTAACGCAAGGATGCTTGATTACAATTTGTTTGGATACTCTATCAAAAAATCCAACACCATTTTTATATCCGTTTTCTGTGATAATAGAAGTCATAATTCCTCCTTTATTTATTAAACCGTCAATTAAAGAAGTAAATAACTTCTCGCTTAACACACAAATACACAACTATTAAAAAAAAATCAAGATAAATTTTATCAATTTTTGTATTAACGCTATGATTTTTCATTCTAATATATAATATTTTATATATAATGCAGAAAAAAGTGATTTTTACTAAAAAAATAATAAAATACTTAAAACTATTGCTAAAAAACAAAAACAAATCTATGCTCTTTTATCTAGAATCAAACAAAGAAGGCGCTCATGACAATACTATATCAAACTCACTATATCATAGCAATTATTGCTCTATTAACCATATCAACCATAACTCTATCAATCCTAAACATAAAAAATAAAAACAAACTCAAAAAAACAACCAACAATTATTCGCTTTTAGAAAAAGAATACATCCTCATCAATCAAAAGCTACACCTTCAAGATAATATGCTCAATTCTCTCCAGAATGAAAAACAACAATTATCCGATTCGCTTCGTAGTGCTGAGAATTCTCTTTCCGCAATCAAAGCCTCATCTTTCGCTAAAGAAGAAGCACTTCAAGAAAAAATCACATACCTAGAAAAAATAAAAGAAGATTTAACTCTAAAATTTAAAGACATCTCAACCGAAGTAATCAAATCACAACATGAAGATTTTTCAAAATCTCAATTTAACTCTTTATCTCAAATCTTAAATCCATTCAAAGAACAACTAACCGCCTTCAAGGATGAGGTAAATTTAGCAAGAACCGAAAGCATAAAAAACAAATCAAGCCTAGATACTCAGCTTTCAAATTTAGTAAACCTAAATAAAACCCTAAGCCAAGATGCGCAAAACCTTGCCTCAGCCTTAAAAGGTGCAAGCAAAGCACAAGGAAATTGGGGCGAATGTCAATTATCTCGCATTCTAGAAATTTCAGGTCTACGCAAAGATCAAGATTATGAAACTCAAAAAACATTTACTAATGATAATAAAAAGATCTATCGTCCAGACGTTATCATACATCTCCCTGATAATCGAGATATAATTATCGACTCCAAAGTATCACTCAATGCATATTTAGATGCAACCAATACCGATGACACCGAATTAAGCCTTAAATATCTTCAAAAGAACCTTTCAGATATAAAATCACATATTGATGAATTATCATCAAAAGAATATCAAAAACTACTAAAAGACACATCTCTAAATTATGTAATAATGTTCATCCCCGTAGAAAGTGCATATATCGCAGCCTTAGAACTTGATAATCACATCTATGATTATGCTTATAAGAAAAACGTTATCCTTGCAACCCCATTATCACTTCTACCAACTTTACGAACCGTAGAAAACTTATGGAGAATCGATAGTCAAAATCAAAATGTGCAAAAAATAGCTGAATTAGGCGGAAAAATATACGATAAACTAGCAGGTTTTATTGATGATATGAAAGCAATTGATAGAGCTCTAACTCAAGCATCTAATGCTTATGGAAACGCTATGACTAAACTCCAAGGCAAAGGCTCAGCACTTTCTCATGCAGAAAAAATGCGCCTACTAGGCTCAAAAACCAATAAAACAATTAACCTAACCTTAAGTGATAACGATTTACTATTAGAAAATACTACATTTTTAATTCAAGATGGAGACTAAAATATGCCAAAAATAATTTTCACCGGAGGTGGCTCAGCAGGGCATGTGACCTTAAATCTAGCCCTAATACCAAGCTTTTTAGAACAAGGATGGGAAGTTCATTACATTGGTTCGCACAATGGCATGGAAAAAGATCTCATAAAAAATCTAAACAACGTTTATTATCACTCAATCACCACAGGAAAACTCCGTCGCTATTTTTCATGGCAAAATTTTATTGATATGATAAAAATTCCATTTGGATGCTTACAAGCTATATATTTAGTACATAAATTAAACCCAGACATTATCTTTTCAAAAGGTGGATTTGTATCATTTCCAGTAGTGGTAGGCGGTTTTATCAATCGCAAAAAAATTTATATGCACGAATCAGATCTAACTCCAGGGCTCGCAAACAAGCTAAGCCTACCATTTGTTAATACTTTTTTCACCACATTTGAAGAGACAATTAACAAAGTAAAACAAAAACATAAAGTAAAATACATAGGTCCTGCCTTATCGGATAGATTGTTTAACGGCTCAAAAGAAGAGGGGGCTAAATTTAGCAATCTAAACACCAATAAACCAACTATTTTAGTAATCGGAGGAAGCTTAGGAGCACAAAGCTTAAACAATGCGGTATATAATAACCTAGATCAACTGCTAAAAACATACCAAATAATTCATATCTCAGGGAAAAATGGTTATAATCCAGATATAAAAAGAGATGGCTATGCTCAATATGAATACGTTGATACCAATTTAAAAGATTTATTAGCATTAGCAGATGTCGTAATTTCTAGAGCCGGTTCAAATTCTATATTTGAATTAGCAAGCCTAAATAAACCAATGATACTCGTTCCTCTTCCAAATACTTCTTCAAGAGGAGAGCAAACTCTAAATGCCAAGAGTTTTGTCCAAAAAGGCTACGCAGAATTGATTGCTGACGAAAATATCGACAACCCAGAAATATTATTTCCGGCATTAGACAAAGTTTATCAAAACAGAGCAATATATACCTCAAATATGAAGTCAAATCCGGTAAAAATAACCTCTATACCAAACTTAATTAAAGAGATAACATCTTAAGAAATAACATTTCTGATGTAATTTATATCAGAAATCCAAGGTTGAACACTATTTGGAATTCCATGCCCTGTTTCCATTGTGATGAGGGCATTTTCCTTAGTATATTCAAGCACTAATCTTCTTAAATCATAATCTCCCTCACCAAAATGAAGATGGCTATCATTTAAAGAATTCACATCTCCATCACACAAATGATACATAGAAGGATTAAGAGCTTTCATCTCATCTAAAAACTCATAAATATCGATATTACAGCTATTTGCGCCACAAATTGCGTGTGAAAAATCAAGGCAAAAAGGACACCCAACTTCATCAATAAAGCGCTTTATTTCAGAAGGCTTAATTCCATGTAATAACCGTTTTGTTTGAGAACAATATGATGGTAAATTTTCAACAGTTAATCTTTTATCATTAAACAATCCAAATTGCCTAATACTTTCCTCTAAAAATTCTTCACCAGCATTCATCCCTGGGTGTAGCACGATAAAAGAAGCCTCCAACAAATCTGCAAATCTTTGCGCATCTTCAATTCTTTTTTTATTGTTTTCAAATTCATTTTTATCAGAAATATCAAGACCTTGCAATCCATGAGGTGCATGTATAATAACTTTCACACCTCCAAATTTGCTCAAAACACTTTCATAAGTTTCATCATAGCTCAAGGGAAGGGCAAACAACTCTAAATAATCAAATTTACCTTCTTTTATTGCTCTTTCAGCATCATTAACAAACTCAATATTTTTAACAAAATCTTTTGTCCAAAGTTTTAATCCAAAATTTCTCATGCGACCTCCGATATAATTTTCAATAAAAACTACAACTAAATAAATAAAAATCAAGCTATTTATCACAAAAATAAAAATATATTGACTTTATTTGTCAAATATAATAAAAGATTATGAAAACCAATTTTTATGTTAATTATGAGATGTTACATTAAAAACCTAGCTGTGATCACAAAGCACAGATTTGAGACGTTATTTTATCAAACTTTACAAGATGTAATCGAAGCATCTTCATGTAAAGAAAATGACAACCTGCCACAAAGAGTTGTAAACAAGATGTTAAACAATGAACTTGATTGCGATGCTCTTCATATCAAAGAAGATTTATCATTGACAGAGGCTCAAGTAAAATCTTGGATAACCAAATTGGCAGAACGCTTACGTTCAGAGGATATTGCAGTAGAGTTCACCAAAGAACTTTCACACCTCAAAGATGCAAAAATTGCAAACATCAAGGCAATCTTTACAACTATCTACGCAACAGCGTTGAAAGAAAAGGGTGCTAAAGTTATTTGCAACACATCATTTGGCTTCAAAAAGGTCAATATCCAAAACGCAATCCGAAGAAGAGGGGATGTTCCACCTCCATCTGACGGATACTCATCAAAGTTGTTAGTGCTTGATGCGGAGTATTTTCATTACGAAAATTCCCAAAAACAAATTACAAGCTTCACAGAGTTTCGTAAAGAGTTTTTGCATGATTACTTCCACATTCTGAACACTTACTGCGAAGAGATAATTTCTAACGAACAATTTAACACAACGTTCAAGGATTTTATCTAACCAAACCCCAAATACCACACTATTTATAGTGCGGTATTTTTTTGTATCGATTACAAGTTTTATAAAATTGATTATATTTTTTTAATCAAATTTCATAACGATAACTCATTTTGTTTTATAAACAAACCAAGCTTTAACATGTTTCTTTTTTTTTGCATAAAAATAAAGAGGGCGTCCCTATCTGCTATAATAACATTTTGTCGCATAATATATATTATGTATAGTAATACTTTTTAGAAACACTAAAAGCATACTTTTTAACTATTTTTAAACATATAAATCAATCTTAAAAACTATAACAAACATGTAAAAACATAGCAAAACCAACAACTAAACGCATGTAAAACACAAATTTAAAGAACGCTATAAACGAGCTCAGCCTTAATCTACATAACTTTATACCTTCACCTCATTCTAAATTGCCCAAATTATTATCTTAAAAATAACTCAAATCATCACATCAAAAAAAAGCCCCGTAAAATCCACGGAGCTAACAAAAGACGCATAACTTTCATATTTATGCAATATGAGATGATATTGGCTGTGGCGCTGTCTTATCAATCAATTTATCTTTGGGTTTGGTTCCCCATTCAATAACTCGCCAAAATTCCTCATTTTCATCTTTTTCTAAAATGCAAACAGAACCTGTTCCAACTTTGATATTAAAATCTTCAGAAAATTTATCAAAATCACCTGTCAAATATGGCGCAAAACGGATAATTCCATTAGAACTAACGACCATCACAGTTTTGTTTTTATATTCAGCCTCAATTTCATTCGCAAATTTTTTCCATTGATCTTTAATACCTTCGACTGAAACAGTCCAACCATCAGGCACTATTCCAGCCCTATCCCACTCTTCTATTGCTTTTTGTCCAATTCTGGCAACAACTTCAGCTTCAGTCTTTCCTTCATCTGGACCATAATCAATTTCAATAAATCTATCATCAATATTTAATTTGATATCTTTATCTAAAGATGCAATAGCCAAGCGAGCTGTTTCCATAGTTCTTTTCAAAGGAGCAGCAAACACAACATCCGGAATAATAGTTCTCATTCTTAAATATTTACCAATATTAGTCCCTCTTTCGGTTTCCACCAAAGGTAAATCTGTTCTAGCTCCCACTCTAAGAGGGGTTTGATCTTTTGTAAAAGTATTTCCATGGCGTGCAATAACGAGCCTGGTAGTCATAAGCATAATCTCCTAAAATTCACCATATTTTGCAAACAATTCTTCAGCACGTTTAACATCATCAGGAGAGTCAACACCACCCATGCTACCACTAAACGCACCATAACTAACTTTAGCAACCTTGATCTTCATACCATTTTCTAAAAATCTCAATTGCTCAAGACCTTCAAGTTTCTCATAAACACCTTCACTTAAGCTACTAAACTTAAATAGTGATTCACTCTTATATCCATACATCCCAACATGACGGAAAACAGGACTAACTTCGCCCTTTTCACGCAAATCACCCTCTTTTCTAATTGCAGGAATAATGTTTTTAGAAAACCATCTAGCATACCCCAAACTATCAACAATACATGTTGTCCCTGAAAATGGTGTTGTTTTCTTATTTTCTCTTAATTCATCTAATTCTTTCCAAGTAAGTTGAACAACAGGAGTTACCAAATCAGCAGACTGATCTTCTTCAAAACTTCTAATCAATTCTCTAACAAAACTTGGAGGACAAACAGGATTATCACCTTGTAAATTTATAATAAAATCAGGGTTTTCATTAAGAATATTAACTGCTTCACAAATTCTATCACTTCCTGTTTTACACTTATCGCTTGTCATCAAACATTCAATTTTATGCTCTTTACAGAAATTAAAAATTCTCTCATCTTCAGTCGCAACAACTATATGAGCATCACAATCAACTGTTCCTTTTTTCGCTATTTCACAAACTCTTAACAACATTTCCTTACCAGCAATCTTAGCCAAAGGCTTTCCTGGAAATCTAGAAGATCCATAACGAGCCGGAATAACTATAAGTGTTTTTACCATCTTAAAAAACTCCTAAATTAAAATAAATCTAAAGAAAAATTACAAACTTTCTTACCAAAGGTCAAGCAATTTATCATATTTTTTAGAAAAAACTAACGCCCCTTAGTTGTCATCATAGCAAGTGCCTCTCCGTATTCAATTGTTGATTTTTTCTCCTTGTTTAATTTAGTCAATTTCTCTTGCAAAGATGATAAACAGTAATCTGGTTTCAAATATTCCAAAGCCTCTTTAGGCAACAATTCATCAACAGTTTTATAATCACCAAATTTTGCATTAGGATTTAAAATCTTATCTAAAACTTCTTTTGAGCGATCCATATATAATGTACAAAAACCATCAGCATCCGGACGTGGTATTTGATTATGTCCTTTATCTAAAATAGGATTTCCTTTCTTGTCTTTTTTAATTGGACAAATATCATCAAAATCCAAAGTATAAATTGCCGCATGTAAAAAACCCTTATCTTTTAAATAATAAACCGGCATATCTTTCAAATCATTAACGTCCCACTTTTTCTCTAACAAACACGCAAGTAAATACTCTCGTTTAACAAGTCCAGAAGGATTCCTAAAACCCGTTAACTTTCTTGTTAATACATCAACACTATCCCCCTGTTTAACGCTTTTTAAATATTCGGAATTCCTCAAGTTTGTAGGTCCCCAACAAAAACCTGCACCAATTGTAGCTAAAATCTCTTCATCCAAGCATTTTTTATCAATAGAGGCAATTATTGGAAGCATATGTTTTTCCATATACATCCATTTTTGCTCAATAACCTTCTTATCACTCCAATCAGCTTCACCCAAATTAAGCTTACGCTCATTACCATTTTCATCAAATGATACAGTTAGTCCAATTCCACCCGTTGCATTATTTCTTGTATCAGGGAATATATTGTTAGCATATCCTTCAACCGCAATCATCATAAGTGTAATTTCTTTTCTTAATCGGTTAATTGCCTCCAAATTCCCGTGCTTATCTTGCAACTTTCTACCATCAAAAGTAGTATAAACACCATCCTGAACAATCTTATTTTTACGTTCATCAACTTTAATAACTTTTTCTTCACCGTCTTTATTAAGTTTATTATTCAAATAAACTCCACCACCAACTCCACCAAGCGCAACTGCCAACATCGCCACCTTATAACTATCAGGAACATATTTTTTTGCAGATTTAAATTCTGTTTCAACAATTTTCTTCTTAACATTTTTTGCTAATTTCTTAGCAACTTTAACTATTTGCTCGCCACCTTCTTCACCCAAAGCAGAAACTTTTTCAATAACTTGCTTAACATTTTCAGTTTCTTCTTTTACGACACCATCAACAATCTTTTTTACTTCCCCTTTAAAAACCTTAGTATTCTTCCCTACTCTTTCCGTAAATTTTGCAATCTTAAGCATATCTGGAGTATCTTCACTCAATAACACTGGAGCTTCTAATTCAGATAATCTACTCACATACTCATTAGCATCCCGTTCATAAAAACGAATTACTCCAACATTTTCGCCACGTTCTTTTAATTCTCTATGCGCATTTATAATAGTATTATACTTAGTTTCAGCTTTTTCTATAGCCATCTTAGCGATTTCTTCAGGCACAATCTCGCCTTGATGATCATAAGGTACAATATATTTACGCCCCTCATAATCAACACTTCTAATTTTCTTCTTATTTCTATTATATTTACCACATTCTACATCTTCAAAATCAAATAACTGATTTTCAAATCTCGAAACAGCTTGCTTGTCCGTGTTATTGCCAACCGTACATCCATAAGGAACAACAAACGCTTTATCACCAACAAACAACTGTAAAAAATCATCATTACCTTTTTGGTAATTCTCATTTATAAGATAAAGATCATTATCATTAAATTCATTATTACTTTTATCTTCCATCTTATTCTCCTATCAACACCTTCAAAGTATATCACAAAAATCCAATTAAATCAATAACAACTTAACCTCTAACTAAAAGCAATATAACACCCTTATCAATATCATCAACCCTTTTTAAGACTTCATACTTTTCATACATCTTAGCTAATTCTTTTCCATCATTCATATCCAAAACAATTTCCTTAATTTCAGATTTTTTTCTTAATTTTTCAGCCAACAATTTCAAAATATTTTGACACCCCTCACCAGATACCGCAGAAACACATACACCATTCTTTATTTTAGCTTCCAACCCATCATAACCATCTTCAAGTTTATCAATTTTATTATATATCTCTATGTATTTACTGCTTAATTCTTCATCCGTAAAACCTAATTCTAATAACACCTTCCAAACATCTTCAACTTGCTTTTTATACCCTTCATTAGAAACATCGATCACATGCAATATTATATCAGCAACTCTGACTTCTTCTAACGTCCCTCTAAAAGCCATAACCAACTCATGTGGCAAATTAGAAATAAACCCAACCGTGTCAGATAAAATAACATCCAAACCTTTTTCAAGTGTTAACTTCCTCATACAAGGATCAAGAGTTGCAAACAACATATCTTTTGCCATCACATCAGCTTTAGTTAACTGATTAAATAACGTTGATTTACCAGCATTTGTATATCCAACCAACGCAACAGTCGGAAATGGCACCTTAAACCTCGCGCTACGTTGTATCCCACGTGTTTTCTTTACTTTCTCTAACTCTTTTTTTATCTTTAAAATTCTATTATCAATATGTCTTCTATCAAGCTCTATCTGTGTTTCACCAGGTCCACCCATAAAGCCACCACCACCACGTTGTCTTTCAAGATGTGTCCAACTACGAACAAGTCTTCCTCGCTGATAAGTAAGATGAGCCAACTCTACTTGCAATTTTCCTTCATTTGTCTTAGCTCGTCTTCCAAAAATCTCTAAAATAACGGCTGTCCTATCAATAACTTTCAAATTTAGTGCTTTTTCAAGATTCCTCTGTTGCACTGGCGATAAATTATGATCAACAACCAATAACTCTGCTTCGCACTCTAAACTTTTTTCTTTAATTCTCTCAATAACACCACTTCCGAAAAAAGTCTTAGCAATAATTTTTCTAACATTAACACTCAAAGAAAAAACAGCCGCCTGCCCCATAGCTTCTACCAATCCTTTAACTTCTTCTTCTCTATTTAACACATCCAAAGAAGTATAAACCAAAGATTCAGTATCTACCAAAGGGCAAATAACGACTGTCTTAACTTTTTTGTCTTTTTCAACGAGTTGCAAGGTTAACCTTCAACAACATCAATAGGAGTTGCCGGCATAATTGTCGAAACTGCGTGTGAATAAACAAGTTGAGTATGACCGTCACGTCTTAACAACAAAGAAGTCGCATCAAACCAAGTAATCACACCTTGTAATTTAACTCCGTTAATCAAAAATACTGTAACAGAGATTTTTTTATCTTTTATATCATTTAAAAAATCAACTTGTGCATTTGTAGTCATGTTTAATTTCCTTATTATATTTTTCACATTATGCCAGCATAAGATATCTTTCCTTGCCTGCACATATAACGTATAAACCACATTTAGTTAATATAATCTAAATTACCATAAAAAAACTCTCCTTTTTTTCAAAAGGAGAGCTCGACAATTAAAATAAAACTCTTAAGCAAAAGCCAATCTTAAACGTCTCAATGTTTCTTCTTTACCCAAAATAGAGGCAATTTCTGAAGCGCCACCAGGAGTTGTCTCTAATCCTGTTAAAGCGATTCTAACCGGATATAACACTTGCCCATTTTTAAGCTCATTACTAACTGCAATCTCTTTTAAGCATTCAAAGATACCTTCATTAGTCCAGTTTTCTAACTTTTCTAAACAAGGAATAGCCAATTCTAAAGATTTTTTAGCAATTTCAACATCTGTTTTCATCTTCTTATTAACGAATAACTCTTTTTCATACTGAGGCAATTCTTCAACAAAAGAAGCAACATCAACAATATCATTTAACACCTCAACTCTTGGTTGAAGCACTTTAGATAACTCCTCCCTATTAACATTTCTTTTCAAGAATTTATTATATTGAACTTCAGCTAAATTATGGAATTCAGCACCATCCAAAGCTCTTATATAACAACCATTCATCCATCTTAATTTTTGAATATCAAAAATAGCAGGAGACTTATTCAAACGATTCGCATCAAAAACTTTTTCCAACTCTTCCAATGAGAAAATTTCTTGCTCACTTCCAGGATTCCAACCCAAAAGAGCAATATAGTTCAAAATAGCCTGAGGCAAATACCCTTTATTAACCAAATCTTGGAAAGAAGCATCGCCGTTTCGCTTAGAAAGTTTATTATGAGCATCTTTCATAACTTGTGCCACATGCACATAGATTGGTGGTTCCCAACCAAAAGCTTCATAAATAAGATTGTATTTAGGTGTAGATGATATATATTCATTTCCTCTAACTACATGAGTAATTTCCATCAAATGATCATCCACAACATTAGCGAAATTGTAAGTAGGAAAGCCATCACTCTTAAGCAACACACCTTCATCTAATTCATCATAATCAATTTCAATATCACCATAAACAACATCATGAAATATTGCCTTACCTTTTTTGTCAATCGTCTGACGAATAACAAATTGCTCACCATTAGCAACTCTTTTTTTTGCCTCACTTAAAGAAATATGCTTACAAGGATCAACAAACTTAATATTTGCACCTTCATCTTTCTGCTCATCTGCTTCATCTTTTGTGCAAAAACAATAATGTGCACCACCAATCTCAACTAATTTATGAGCATATTCTTGATAAATTTTCAAGCGTTCAGATTGAATGTATGGTCCAAAATTACCGCCAATATCTGGCCCCTCATCCCAATTCATACCAACTGTTTTAAGAGTATTATATATAATATCTGTTGCCCCCTCAACATAACGCTTTTGATCGGTATCTTCAATACGCAAAACAAATTGACCGCCATTTGCTTTTGCAATCAAATATTCATATAATGCAGTTCTCAAATTACCAATATGCATATATCCAGTAGGACTAGGTGCAAAACGAGTTCTAGCAACCATCTTAAAAACACTCCTTAAATTACTTTAATATTTACCAAATTTTTATCTCAGTAATTACCAAAAGTAAACAACATTCTAAAAAAAAGCAAGCCTAAAAGCCTGCTTCTTAAAAAAAACTACAAAATAAAATTAAAAATACCAATTACCTAAACAAAGCATTCCAACTGTAAATAAAAATAACAAAAGGAATACACAAAATTTCAATGATAATTCATCATAAAATTTCCCAACATACATTGCTTTGCCATATTCGTTATCGCAAATATCACCATCTCTAAACAATGCAGTTAACAAAAATTTCATTCCATAATAAAGAACAGAATAAAAAATAGTAACAAAACAAACCGCCATTGCCAATATCGTATATTCCAAATTAGTCCCATCGAGTTCCTCAATCGCAACCCAAAGCATATTCAACACTACACCCCCCATAAACACCTGCTCTAAATACCCATGCCAAGCAAGCTTACCCAAATCATGCATACGCCTAACTAATAGCGCCACAATTGGGAAAATTGGCAACAACAAACTTCCCCAAAACAATATTCCAGCCCAAGAAACATATTGATCAATCTGCTCTAAAGCCATTCCACGCATATTAGCTCTGCGCAAAAAACTGGAAGACAAAAAATAGCTTGCATGCAACTGAACAATAGTAGCTAAAACTCCATTAACCAACAAGAAACACCATAATTCAATCTTAGAAGCCCTACCCTTTAAGGTAAAACACTTTTTCCACCCCTCAAAGAAAAACTTAAAAAACATATCAGCACTAAAACTTTCACTAACTTTCTTTCCTTCGGCAAAGCTACATTCTAAAACTTTCTCATCCGATTTTACGCAGTCTTCTTTTTTCATTTTATTATTTGATTTTGAAGCCCCTCTTTTGCAAGCCTTAACTTTTCTTAAATCAGAAACTTTCTTTTCGCTAATTTCATTCTTAGTTCTATTTTCCTTAGCCATCTAAGCTCTCCTAAAAAATAATCATTATCAACTTAACTACCAAATATTTGTTAAAAACAATTTAAAATCAAACACCTCTTTTATCATTTTAATTCAAAACTTAAAAAAGAAAACAAACTTGACAAAAATATTTTTATTTCTATACTACAATCACAAAATAATTATTCTTATACACTTTTTAATCATTCCATATAAGATTAGCTTTAATATTTAGATGACGCTTATATTTTTCTTTGTAATGTGCCATTTTATTTAAGAAACCCATACGTGAGTACCGGTTTCTTTTAAGCCTCATCCAAAGAAGAAAGCCAATCTCGCCCCTTTGCATTTTTAGTGTAAAGGGGCTTATTTTTAACCCCACAAACCAATTACATTAAATCACTAAATGTTTTACTTAAGCTTATCTTTCAAATATTTATAAGTATATCCTTTAGCCTTAGCCACAATCTCTTCAGGAGTGCCTTGCGCCACAATTTTTCCGCCACCATCTCCACCTTCAGGCCCCATATCAACAATATGATCAGCAACTTTTATAACATCTAAATTATGTTCAATCACAATTACAGTATTTCCCTGATCAACAAACGCTTGTAAAACTTTCAATAGCTTATTTATATCCTCAAAATGAAGTCCCGTTGTAGGCTCATCCAAAATATAAACAGTCTTTCCTGTTGCTCTTTTGGATAATTCTTTAGAAAGCTTAATTCTCTGTGCTTCACCACCTGATAAAGTTGTAGCTGGTTGCCCTAAATGAATATACCCAAGCCCTACTTTTTGCAACAACTCTAATCTTGTTCTAATACTTGGAATATTAGCAAAAAATTCAACTGCTTCATCAACCGTCATATCCAAAACATCTGCAATCGATTTTCCTTTATAAACAACCTCTAAAGTTTCACGATTAAACCTTTTGCCATGACATTCATCACATTCTACATACACATCAGGCAAAAAGTTCATTTCAATTTTTTGAACTCCATCTCCTTTACAAGCTTCACATCTTCCACCTTGCACATTAAAAGAAAATCTACCCGCTTGATATCCTCTTGCTTTTGCCAAAGGAAGCTCTGCAAACCAATCTCTAATATATGTAAACACGCCCGTATAAGTAGCAGGATTAGACCTAGGAGTCCTTCCAATTGGAGACTGGTCAATATCAATCACCTTATCAATATTTTCCACTCCTAGCAATTCTTTATATTCACCAACTTGCTCTCTAGTGTTATTTAACTCTCGGTTAAGTCCTTTATAAAGTGTTTCTAAAATAAGAGAAGATTTTCCACCTCCTGAAACACCAGTAACTACTGTCAATGTCCCCAACGGAACCTTCAAATCAACTCCTTTAAGATTATTCGTTTTAGCGCCTTTTAACTCCAAAAACTTACCATTTCCTTTTCTTCTTTTAGAGGGAACTTCAATTACTTTTTGACCATTAAGATATTGTGCTGTCAAAGAATTTTCGTTCTTCAACACTTCATCAACAGTTCCTTCAGCCACAACAAAACCGCCTCTTTCACCTGCTCCAGGCCCCATATCAACAAGATAATCCGCTCCTCTGATAGCATCTTCATCATGTTCAACCACAATCACAGTATTACCAATATCTCGAAGCCTATTTAATGTCTCAAGCAGTCTGTCATTATCTCTTTGATGTAACCCAATAGATGGTTCATCCAACACATAAAACACACCCGTCAAACCAGAGCCAATCTGCGAAGCTAGTCTTATACGTTGTGATTCTCCACCTGACAATCCACCTGATTGACGAGAAAGTGTCAAATAATCTAACCCAACATTATTCAAAAACTGCAACCTCTCAATTATTTCTTTCAATATTTTATGTGCAATTTGCTGTTTCTGAGGAGTTAACTGCTCTTCTACTTTCATAAACCATTTCAAAGCTTCTTTAATAGATAAATCAGATACTTCCATAATATCCTTACCACAAACCTTCACAGCAAGTGCTTCATCTTTTAAGCGTTTACCCTTACAAAAACCACAAGGAGCAGCTGATTGATAATGTAATAATTCTTCACGACTAGCAGCAGATTCTGTCTCCAAAAATCTTCTTTCCATATTAGGAATAACCCCTTCAAATGGTTTATCAGAAACAAAAGAAGAATAATATAACGGCACACAAACATTTCCACTTCCATATAGAATTACTTTACGCGCCTTTTCTGGCAAATCTTTCCACGCCACATCTTGAGAAATCCCTAAAAAATCACACAAAGAGATCAATGTTTGCTTATAAAAAGCTGACTTAAATCCATACCACGGAGCGATAGCCCCTTGAGCAATACTCTTAGACACATTTGGAATAACCAAATTCTCATCCATATAAAGCCTAGCCCCAATTCCATCACAATGAGGACACGCCCCTTGAGGATTATTAAAAGAAAACAATCTAGGCTCAATCTCCTCAATCGTAAACCCAGAAACCGGACACGCATACTTAGAAGAACAAGTAAACCGACTATTATCACTCAAATTATCTACATATAAAATACCATCACTAATCTTAAGCGCTGTTTCAACAGATTGCGCTAGCCTATCCTTCATATCTTCATCTTTGATAATTAGTCTATCAACAACCACCTCAATATCATGCTTAACATTTTTCTCTAAGCTAGGCAATTCTTCCAGATCATAAACTTCACCATCAATCTTTACTCGCTGAAATCCTTGCTTCAATAATCCTTCTAGTTCTTTCTTAAATTCACCTTTTCTGCCTCTTACCATCGGAGCAACTAATAGAATTTTAGTCCCAACATCCAAACTTAAAATCTTATCTACAATTTGACTAACTGTTTGAGCCTCAATAGGAAGCCCTGTTGCCGGAGAATATGGCGTCCCCGCTCTAGCCCATAAAAGCCTCATGTAGTCATAAATTTCAGTTATAGTCCCCACCGTAGAACGTGGGTTGTGAGATGTTGTTTTTTGCTCAATTGATATAGCTGGCGCAAGCCCTTCAATAGAATCCACTTCAGGCTTTTTCATCAAATCCAAAAATTGTCTAGCATACGCAGATAAACTTTCAACATATCTTCTTTGCCCTTCTGCATAAATAGTATCAAACGCCAATGAGGATTTACCTGAGCCAGATAACCCCGTAATAACAGTCAACTTATTTTTGGGAATAGAAATATTTACATTCTTTAAATTGTGCTCTCTAGCACCTTTTATCTCAATAAATTTACTTTCAGCCATATCAAATACCTCCAACAAAAATAGATATACTACTTTTGTTCTTTTTGCAAGTATTATTTTAAAAAATAAATTAAAAAGAAAAACAATAACCTATTTGATTAAATAAAACAAATACTCGAAGATATATGCTTAAAACTATATTTCGCCTAAATAAACCAATAAAAACTACTTAAACTTCCAAATAACCGAACAAACATTATCACTGCAGTCACAAGCAGCTTTTGCTTTATCATCAGCAAGATATTGAATACCTTTACCAATAAACTTATTTTTACCTTTTATATCTGTTTGTTTAGTATCCAAATATATCTCATCTAAAACACCACTTGGAGTAGGAGAAGGATAAGCCCCAACTGCAATAACATTCAAATCAGATAGATTAAGCCTCATCAATCCCATACACCCCATCTGACTTAAGCCCTGAAAGGAAACCTCAAACGCAGATTTATTACTATCAGGCGCAGAAGAGGAATAATACACATCAACCCCACCCATATAAGCATTCACCTTCTCTTTAAATCCTTCCTTTACCATGCTTTTAGGAAAAAGCTTTAACCTATCTGCAACTTTATAGTCGAATTCACCATAATCTCTCTGAGATCTAAAAGTTTCTTGAATATTTTGCACAAATTCTATCAGCTGTTCATTACATTGATTGATTTTTAATTGTTCAACTGATTTTTTATAAGAACGAATACCTAAATAACTAAGCATAATAAACGCCAAAAAAGCACCTATTTTAAAGATCATTCTCACATCTTGTTTCTGCTTGCTTTCAGACATTCTACAACCTCAAATAAAAAAATAATAACTTCAATATAAGCTATCATATCAAAAATAACCCAGATATTCAAGTCATATATCACAATTATCAACCAAAAAAAAGAGGGGAAATAAAAAAAAACTCTCCCCTCTTCTTTTATTTTACAATCATCTTAAATGATTATTACGTTTAACCCAATCTTTAAGTGATTCATTCATATGCTTCTTAACCTCGTCTATTCTCATATTATTACGAGCAAGAGCAGCCTCTTTATAGCGATTACGAATAATAGCTTCACGTTGATACTCTTGTTTATTGCGTAATATCTTATGAATAACTTTAGCTTTTTCAAAATCAACTAAAGACGGATCATTATTACCTAAACGTTGGAATTGATAATACTTACCACGGCCATCATTACCATCAGAACGATATTCATTAAGTATTTCAACAGCTTTATTGAACTCATCTGTATCTTCAAAGTGTTCAATAGGAATATGTAATTTTTTACGCCAGTTAGGATAAAATCTATTATCATTACCTGCAATTTCCATCAAGGATTTATTTTCAGATAAAGTCATATCAACATCCAAAGTTCCTGGAATATTACCCATTTCACTCACACCAAAAATATCTCCCAAAGGAACCATCATCAAAGCAGAGCGAGAACGAGCCAAATAGTCAATAGCTGCAGGTAAATATCCCTCAGGCACCAAGTTAGCATCACTTCTAGGATTCCAAGAAGCACTTCCACCAACCTTGTCCCAACAACCATACTCAGATAATCTCTGATTCATCGAAATTCGTTGAGTCGCATATTGCTCAAACATGCGATTTATAATATCATCATTATAAAAACCTAAGTTCTTTTTCTGCCAAATATCTTGCACGTTCCATTGATTAAGAAGTGTTGGAGTATCATGTGTAGACGTAGCGCAAACAGATAATTGCTGATAATTTTCAGGTCTAATCATTTCACCACAATCTCTCTCAAAAGGCAAAACCTTATAAGACAAGATACCACAATCCTCCATCTGTTGACGAAATTCCTTAGATGTAGCACCTAAGTCTTCACCAATAATCATTGTTTTATGTCTATGACTTTCAAGAGCAATCAATGCCATCAATTCTTTTGAATTGTAATAAACATAAGTCCCCCTGTGCTCTCCATCAAGGTGGAAATAAAGTCTATTCAATTGCAACACATGGTCAATACGCATACAACCTGCATATTTCATATTAGACTCTAAGATTCGTCTATAAGGCTCATAACCATCTTCTTGTAATTTTGAAGGATTAAAACCTAACACATTCCAAACCTGACCTGTCGGAGAAAGCTCATCAGGTGTAGCTCCAGCAGAACCTTTGATAAACAAATCCTTATAAAACCACGCTTCAAACCCTTTAGGAGAAGCTCCAACCGCCATATCCATATAAAGACCAATCTTCATACCAGAATTCAAGCAAGTTTCTTTAACTTCTTCCAACTGTTTTGTGCATTGCCATTGAGCATACTTATAAAACTCAATCTCATCTTTATGCTCTTGCATAAATTTCAACACAGTCTCCGAGTTTGGATCCTTATATTCTTTTGGCCAATCAGTCCAACCATGTGGAGCCATATTCTTTCTAGAAAAATGCTCATTCAAAACTCTAAATGTTGCATATTTATCTAAAATACCATCTTGCTCATCACAATAAACCAAATATTTATTATATTCTTCTCTATTAGAATATCTATTTTCTTTGAATTCTTTATAACAACGTTTCAAAATATCATCAACTAATTCCTGAGTTACCGTATAATCAACACTTGTTCTGCGACGATTCCTCTTCATTTTTTGTTGAAATTCTGGGCTGTTATAATATGCCTGAATACTCGGGCTCCTCTTAAATTCATCGATAGCAGTCACATCCAAATAAACATAGTTGAAAAACATTCTGCTATCAGGAGAGTAAGGAGAAGCATTTTCTGGTTGATCACATCTATTAGCATGCAAAGGATTAACACCTAACAACCCTGCTCCATTTTTACCAATTATATGACCAATATGAGCCAAATCGCTATAATTACCAATACCAATATTGTTAGCACTAACTTGTTCATACAACTGAACAGGAACACCCCAAGTTTTCTTTCCTTCACGAATTCCTAAGCCATCATAACATTTCTCAGGCGCAGAAATCAAATGAGAGCGACATGCAACTTCAACCCCGTTTTTATCAATATATGAAAACTCAACATCATGATAACCATGCTTAACTTCAAATGGAAACTTAAATTGATATTTTCTATATACTGTATCACCAATTTGATGAACAGATGGCTTATCATATTCCTTAGTGCCAGGCTCTAAATCTTTAACAGCGATTTCACCACTATAAAGCTTTTCGCTATCATCAAAGCTAACACCACCTTTATAATGCTTTCGAGGATTCTCATCTTCCCAAAAGCTCCATTTCAATTCGCTAACACCATCCGGAAGAGAAACTTCAATTGTTAATTCTCTATTTTCTCTCAAGACAGGAATGTGATGCACTATTTGACTAAAATTTGCATCTTTTTTACTTTTAACCAACTCTTTAACTGTTAAATAATTTTCCATAAAAAGTTGATCATTCGTTGTATCATACTTAAAGCTTTCATCTAAAACCCCCATAGCTTTAAGCATTCCGACTTTCATATCCGGCGTTGACTGAAATTCAATTCCATACAAATCAGCCAATAGACCAAGGTTAGCATCGAAATCTTCAATCTCGGTTCTATCCATATTAAAATATTCCCTATACATAAAAGTTAACTAATTTATGCCCCAACTATAAAAAGCTAAAATAACTTTGTCAAAGCTATTTAAAAGCTTGTGAATAAGAAATTATCACATCTTCTATGTCTTTAAATTTAATCATTTTTTTGGATACTTCATCTAAATTTTAGTACTATAAAAAATAAAAACTTTCTCTTACATTTTTTAACACATCATTAGCTACCCTTAAACATCACACAACCTTATAAACGTTTTATTAACATTTTCTTCATAAGATAAGAAAACAATTAAGGATTTCTAAAATGCAAAATTTCACACTACACACACATAATAATGAACTAAGATTTGATGGCTATGCAGACGCCAAAACTATGATACAAAAAGCTCAAGACTTAAACTTTCAAACAATTGGTGTATCAAACCACGTGCTTGTTAATCAGTCTTTCAACTTTTCACCTGTTGATGAGCCAATGTATTTTAATGATTTCAACAAAGCAACTTCAGCTTACTTAAAGCACATAGAAATCCTAGAAAACCTAAAACAAGAATTTAAAATCGATATAAAAATAGGTTTCGAATGCGACTTTTTCACCTCCAAAGATTGGCGAAATTCGTTTGAAAAAATGATACAACAATTACCCGTAGATTATCTTATCGGCTCAAACCATTTCTTAAAAAGCCAAGATGAAAGTTTTCTATGCAACATCTACCACCTAAAAAAGATTCCCAATCGTCCCAATGATGAAGATATACATCTCTATACTATCAACCATTTCAAAAACATCATAGAATGTATCAAAAGTGGCTACTTTACATTTATCGCTCACCTAGACTATTGCACAATATTTAATCTAGGAAACGATAGCCGTTATGATGTTTACAAACAAGAAATAATTGAAATACTAGAAAAGACAAAAACACCAATCGAAATAAACACCTCCGGTTATGATAGAATAAATCGCCCTCACCCAGCTCCTTGGATAATAGAAGAACTATCTAAATCAAACTTGGTACCAATACTCATAAGCGACGATGCGCACCGCCCCGAAAGCATTGGTCAACATTTTGAAGAAGCAGAAAAATTACTTAAAAACCTTAACTACACCAATCGTTTTAATTTAAACATGCTAAAAAAGGCATTTTAAATTGAATCCTTTATTGACAAAAAAGTTATTTTATGCTAAATAAAAAAATAACAAAAATACAATTAAGTGCATTATTTAACTAAAAAAATATAACTATGAAGAAACTTCTGCAGACAAAAGAAGATATCCGTCGCAAAATGATGGATATGTTTGTGAATTCGCTTCCAACAATTAAGAATGCAACCAACTTTCCAATCATTGTTGTAGGGGAAGCTAAATCTCCGCCCTCACCTAATTACAACATCCATTGGATATGGTTACTTCAAAATTATCAAGCAATCACTTATGGAGAAAATGGGCAAAACCGTTTCATCTTCTACCCTGAGTACAAAAAACCAATCCATGCTGCAAACTTTAACATCAAAGAAGAGTTTGAAATAATCCCTCAAACAACTTCAGATATATCAAAAGACTTAACAGCATCGATTGAAGTAAAGCACTTAAGATACCCTTCAAAAAACAAAGAAGTGTATTATGAAGATGCAGCCATTGTATTCACTCCCGCATCAGTAGAGCCAGCAGAAATATCTAAGCTTTATTACCGAGAAACAGAGTGTGAATATATCTAAGTAAAAAGCTAAAAAGGTGCCAATTATGGCACTTTTTTTTTATATTTACTCTTGGAATCTTATCAATCAAACATATATCAAACCAATAACCCACAAAGGAGATATCCATGGAAACATACTTATTTATAACCTTAATATTTGTTTATATTTTAACAGCCTTTATGCTCCCTAAAAATATTCTAAAACGCATCTGGACCATAGCCTATATTTTATCTTTCATCATCACATCTATTTCAATATTTTATATAAAGCTATACGCTACAGACACATTGATGAAAGTTGGAGAACTAAACTGGTATTACATACTCTATGTATTTGGCTCAATATCAATCATCTTAGGCTTAATAATGCTCTGGCTATATAAAAAGCCACTCATAAATCTTTTTATCACTCCCAAAGACAATAACCTTCCTTAAAAATAAGCTTTTTTGTGGATGAATTAACTTGTTTATTGTAAAGTTAAAACGTTTTATCCAAAATACACACCTACAAGTATTGATAGATAGCAAAACACACACTATATAATACAATACCGATAAATTTTGGTTATTAAATTTAAGCATTTTTATATAAGGATATTGCAATGAGTAGCACTGATAATACTAAAGATGACACCCAAGAGTTAAATACTCCTCTAAATTCAATAGATGACACTATTATTTTAGAAAATGTAGAATACCCAGTACTATCACTACGTGATTTAGTAATATTTCCTAAAAACACCGCATCACTATTTGTTGGTCGTAAAACATCTCTAGAAGCCGCTCAAGCTTCTTACCAATATAACACACCTATTGTATTATTAACTCAAATAGATGCAAAAACTGAAAATCCAGAATTAAAAGACCTATATCAAATAGGAACTCTAGCTCGTATAAAACGCTATATAATGATGCCCGATGGCACCTTAAACTTAGCTGTAGAAGGTATCCAACGTATAAAACTTACCAAGCTAAACACCTTTGGTAAATACTATACAGCTTTCATTACTGCTCAAGAATTTAATTCCGAGATTTCAAAAGACGAACAAAATCACATAGATGCTTTAATGTCTTTAATTAGTGAAGAACTAAAAAATCAAACCATAGATTTTAATAACCTAAATCCACAAACTCTATCATCAATTTACAATCCTTCAAATGTAGAAGATTTCATAGCAGCAGTTATTGGCAATCTAGAAATCCCCACAAAAGACAAACAAAAACTCCTTGAAGCTAATTCTTATATTCAACTCCTAGAAAATCTTCTAACATATATTGGTGAAACACGTACCAAAGAAGAACTTGAGAAAAAAATCAAAAAACGTGTAAAAGAACAAATGGAAAAAAACCAAAGAGAATACTATCTCAATGAGCAAATGCGTGCCATCCAAAAAGAACTAACTCAAAGTTCAGGAGGAGCTGATGAAGATGAAATAACTATATACACCAAAAAAATCAAACAAGCAAAATTATCAAAAGAAGCCCGCACCAAGGCAATGCAAGAACTTCGCAAACTTCGCTCTTCTGGTTCTATGAATGCAGAAAGTACCATAATCAGAAACTACCTAGACTGGCTTGTAGACCTCCCTTGGAAAAAATATTCACCATTAACCAACGACATAAACAAAGCTATTAAAGTACTAGATGAAGATCATTTTGGCCTAAAAAAAGTAAAAGAACGCATTATTGAACACCTTGCTGTTCTTGCTCGTTCAAAAAATCAAAAATCCCCTATTCTTTGTTTAGTAGGAGCTCCTGGTGTTGGAAAAACATCACTCGGACGTTCAATTGCTCGTGCCACAGGCCGTAAATTTGTAAGAGCATCACTTGGCGGTATGCGTGATGAATCAGAAATAAGAGGACATCGTCGCACCTACATTGGCGCAATGCCCGGTAAAATACTTCAAAACATCAAGAAGTCAGGCACTTCAAACCCATTATTTTTGCTTGATGAAATAGATAAATTAGGTTCAGACTGGAGAGGAGATCCAAGTTCAGCCCTTTTAGAAGTTCTCGATCCTGAACAAAATTCAACCTTTAATGACCACTACCTAGAAGTAGATTACGACTTATCAAAAGTGATGTTTGTAACCACAGCTAACTCCTTAAATATGCCACGTCCACTTTTAGATAGAATGGAAATTATTCGTATCGACGGATATACAGAAGATGAAAAATTAGAAATATCTAAACGTCACCTAATTCCCAAGGTGTTCCACGAAAACGGAATAACCCCAGAAGAACTCTTCATCACAGATGAAGCAATTCGTGATGTAATTAGATATTACACATCAGAATCAGGCGTTAGAAACTTAGAAAGAGAATTAGGCACAATCGCCCGCAAATCAACAACTAACATCCTAATCAACAATCAAAAAGACCCACACATTGTTATAACTCCAAAAGAACTAGAAGATTATCTAGGAATTCACAAATACCACTATGGTATAAAAGAAGAGAAAAATCACATTGGTCTTACAACCGGTCTTGCATGGACAGAAGTTGGTGGAGATATCTTATTCATAGAAGCCGTAGACATGCCTGGGAAAGGTTTAATCAAACAAACCGGAAAATTAGGCGACGTGATGAAAGAATCAATTGACACTGCATATTCAGTTGTTCGTTCACATGCTCAAGCACTCGGAATAAATCCTGATGTTTTTGAAAAAACAGACATTCACGTTCACGTACCAGAAGGTGCAACTCCAAAAGACGGACCATCCGCTGGTATCACAATGTTTACAACACTAGTTTCAGTATTTACCAAAATACCTGTAAAAAATGATGTTGCAATGACCGGAGAAATCACCCTCCAAGGAAGAGTACTCCCCATTGGTGGCTTAAAAGAAAAATTATTATCCGCATTACGTGGTGGTATAAAAACAGTTATTATCCCCAAAGAAAACGAGAAAGACCTAAAAGAACTTCCTCAAAACGTTAAAGATGGTCTAAACATCATAATGGTAGAAAAAGCAAGTGAAGTAATAGACATTGCATTAGAGCACAAAGTAAAACCATTAGATAAAATCAACTAAAACAAAGCCGGTTTAATCCGGCTTTTTCTTTTACTCTTGCAATTTAAATTTAATTTATATAAAATCCCCGATAGTTTATAATTTCAATTTTAAAAGGGGTAAAAAAATGCCAGCAACTCAAATGGAACAACTTGTTTCTTTATGTAAACGTAGAGGATTTATTTTTCAAAACTCTGACATATACGGAGGTTTACAAGGGTTATACGACTATGGTCCATTAGGTGTTGAATTAAAAAACAACATCAAACAAGCATGGTGGCGTTCAATGGTATATGAGCGTGATGATGTTGAAGGCTTAGATGCAGCCATTCTCACAAATAGAAAAGTATTGCACTACTCAGGCCACGAAGACACATTCTCAGACCCAATGGTAGATTGTAAAGAATGCAAAGGTCGCTTCAGAGCAGACCATTTAGCAGATGGAAAATGCCCAAACTGCGGTTCAAAAGATTTAACAGAACCTCGCCCTTTCAATCTAATGTTCAAAACAACTGTTGGTCCTGTTGTTGATGAAAACAATATTGCATACTTAAGACCAGAAACAGCACAAGCTATTTTCACACAATTCAAAAATGTTGTTGATTCAACTTCAAGAAAACTACCTTTCGGTATTGCCCAAATTGGTAAAACATTTAGAAATGAAATTACTCCTAAAAACTTCATATTTAGAGTAAGAGAGTTTGAGCAAGCAGAATTAGAATTCTTCGTAAAACCAGGAGAAGATGAAGCTTGGCACGAACATTGGAAACAAGCTCGCATCAACTGGTGGGTTGAACAAGGTCTTCCTCGTGACAGATTTAGAGTATATGATCAAAAGCAAGACGAACTAGCACACTACGCAAAAGCTTGCTCAGATATAGAATACGCATTCCCACATGGAATAGAAGAGCTCGAAGGTATCGCAAATCGTCGTGATTACGACTTAGGAAACCACACAAAAGCTCAAGAAGAGTTCAAACTAGAAGCTCACTGCCATGAAAACCACGAATCAAACACCAAAATGTGTATCAGAGATGATGAAACAAACTCCTGGGTAATCCCATACGTGATAGAACCTTCAATGGGTGTAGATAGAGCTGTTCTTGCAGTATTAACTGAAGGCTATACTGAAGAAAAATTAGAAAATGGAACAGAACGTATCGTTATGAAACTCAAAAAACATCTTGCTCCAATCAAAATTGCAATCGTTCCACTAAAGAAAAACAACGAAGCAATTATGGCAAAATGTCATGAGTTGAAGAAAAACCTTATGAAATTAGGTATTGGACGTGTTGCTCTAGAAAACACAGGAAATATTGGTAAAGCTTATCGCCGTCATGATGAAATTGGTACACCTTTGTGCTTAACCGTAGATTTCGAAACAATCGAACAAGCACCAGAAACCATAACCTTGCGTGATCGTGATACAATGGAACAAATTCGCATCCCAACAAGCGAATTACCTGCATACTTAAGAGATTATTTCGCTTAAAAAAACAAGCAATATTTTCTTTTAAATTCAAGAACAAAGGCACTTAAATTAAAGTGCCTTTTTAATATAAAAAAAAAACTCCACATAAACATAAAAAAAAGACTACATCATTTAAGATGTAGCCCAAACTAAACAAATATCACTTCTTAGTTTTCACCCTTAAAACCAACCGCAACCACATAACATTCAGGAGATTTTTCACGACTAGCATCTGGTTTATAATGACTAACTTTCTTAAAATTCTTTTTCATATCAGAAAGCAATCCTCCCTCAGCGCCACCTTGGAAAACTTTTGCAATAAATATACCACCTTCAGCCAAAACTGTTTTAGCAAACTCATACGCCGCTTCAACAAGCCCTATTGTTCTTAAATGATCTGTTTGCTGATGACCTATTGTATTAGCAGCCATATCACTCATAACGACATTAGCTCTATCACCACCCAAAAGTTCTAAAAGCTTTTCTGTAGCCCCCTCTTCTGTAAAATCTTGACAAACAAAAGTTGCACCCTCCAAAGGTTCAGTAGGCAAAATATCAAGTCCAACAAGTTTACCAGTTCCTTTAAGTTTAAGACTTGCAACCTGAGACCAACCACCTGGAGCACACCCCAAATCCACAATAACTTTATTTTTGCTCAAAAAATTATATTTTTCATCCAATTGAATAAGCTTAAACGCCGCTCTAGAGCGATAACCTAATCTTTTTGCTTCTTGCACATACGGATCATTTAACTGTCTTTCAAGCCATCTATTAGAAGAAGAAGAATGATATCTTCCATCCTTAAGCTTAACAGCCAACATTTTACGTCCACGAACTTCTTTTGCAGATTTAGTTAACTTTGCCATTTTAATCCTCTTTATAATAACTCAAATATAATTGCCTCTTGAGCAGCCTTAAGAGATGCCACCATGCTTTCAACTTCTAATTTATCATATATAGCCTTAAAAATCACAAGAGCAGCCACAAAAATAGGAGCTCTATTAGGACCAATATACACAGAACTAACCCTCTGCTTATAGTTGAATTTTATCATACTAGCAATCAATTCATCCAAATCTTTAATCTTTACTTCCATACCATCAGCCGCAAATTTGTCATACTTAGGAAGTTTACTAAAAGCAGCCGCCAATCTTAATGGTGTTGATGATGTAGCAACCAAAGCAACATTATCTTTATAATCAATATCTTTGATTTTACTTAAAAAATCATCCATATATCTACCAACATCAGCACGTAATCTACATGCTCTTTTATGAAAATAATTTCTCAAACCATACATTTCTGTCGCGTTTCTTGCACCAAGCGGAATAGAAACTGTTGCAATAATTTTTGGCTCTTCTTCATTAGTAGCCAAAGAAACTTCCGTTGAACCTCCACCTAAATCATATACAAAAATATATTTCTTATCTTTTGGCGCATTAAGCATAGCACCTTTCAATGTTAAACGCGCTTCTTCATATTCACTAATAACATCAACATCAATATTAGAAACCTTTTTAATTTCCTCTAAAAAACTTTTTGTATTATTACTCATTCTACAAGCAGCAGTTGCAATGGCTCTATATTTTTTAACTCCATAAACTTCCATCATTTCGCTAAAATCCATATAAGAGCAAATAGCCCTTTCCATTGCCTTGTCGCTAAAACATTTATTTTCAGCTAATCCTTCACCTAATGCAACATGCCTAACATCACGATAAACAGGAGTACCATCACAAGCAGCAATCAATAATCTACTAGAATTCGTCCCCAAATCTAAAGCAGCCACACACTCATCACTACTTATTTTTCTTGCTAGCTCTTCCATTATCCCCTCCTCTTCTTTCAAAAGGAAAACGTCCCCTTTTTTTCTTGTAATGATTCTTATTACTTTGATTAAATCTCTTAGAGTGCATCAAATCAAGCAAAATACCCTCTCTAATACCACGATCAGCCACAGTAATCTCAGAAATTGGCCAAAATGTAGTCAACGCTTCAATAATAGCACATCCAGCAATTGTCAGATCAGATTTACTCTGTCCAATACAAGGATGTTTACATCTTCCTTCAGCTCCCATAGTCTTAATTTTATTTATTGTATGACTAATATCAGGCTGAGAAATAGCAATACCATCAACAGCCGAGCGATTATAACGGGGAAGCTTAAGATGAACCGCTCCAATAACAGTAACCGTTCCAGATGTTCCAATCACTTGAATTTCCTGATTAAGTATAGCATCCATAATTTGATGTTTATCTTCAAATTCTTGCAAAATACTTTGAGTTCGCTCTAATACAGTAGAATACTCTAACTTACTCATTTCATGCCCTGCAAAAGCCTCAGAAATAGTAACCACACCATAAGGAAGAGACACAAATCCTTCAATAAAAGTCTTACCAAAATCAGTAACTCTAGCCAAAGAAATTTGAGTTGACCCTCCACCAATATCAAAAACCAAAACTCTTTTGATATTTCTATTAAGCAAAGGTAAACACCCAACCACAGAAAGCCTAGCTTCTTCCTTAGATGAAATAACTTCTAATTCAATACCAGCTTCTTTTTTAACCATCTCAACAAAAGAAGAAACATTTTTAGCTCTTCTACAAGCAGCTGTTGCAACAAAACGAGAACTAACAATAGGCATATACTCATCAATAACGCCTCTGCATACCTTCAAAGCCTGAAGAGTTCTTCTCATTGCCTTCATAGACAATTCATTATCCTGAATAATTCCCTCACCCAATCTTACAACTTTAGAATATGTCTCAACAACTCTAAAAGATGTAGTAGTAGGAGTAGCAACCACCAAACGACACGAGTTGGTGCCCAAATCAATTGCCACATAATTAGGTTGCCCATTCAAAACACTAGGCAATCCCAAATTAGCTCTATCGGGTTTTCCAGATATTTTTTTATTTTTCTTAAGTCCTGGTCTTCCGTTTATTTTTATCATTTATTCTCCGTGCATTTCTACTCTAATCAACTGCCTTAGTTCATCAATACAAACAAGTTTCTTGGTCTTTTTATCAACATAGTGCCAGTATGCCCACCCATTACAAGTTGAGCTATTTTGCGCTAATGCTCCCATTTGGTGAATAGAACCACTATCACTCTTAAACTTAACTGTACCATCAGATCTAACAACAGCTTTTATTTTCTTATTACTATCGTATAACACATCTCCTGGAATAATCAAGCCCCTTTCTAACACAGCCCCAAAAGGAACTTTAGGAAGCTTTCTCTTACACGTAAAGTCAAGCCCATCAACGCCTTCACAGGTTTTAATGTTCTTTATTCTAGCTTCAGCACCTCTAATATAGGTAATATCTTTTTCAATCCCTACGAAATTACGCCCTAATTTTTTAGCAACAGCACCAGTTGTACCTGTTCCAAAAAATGGATCCAAAATCACATCTCCAACATTTGTAGAAGACATAATAACTCTATAAAGCAAAGCTTCAGGCTTTTGAGTTGGATGAAGTTTTTCACCCGTTGCATCATTCTTTAATCTTTCTTTACCTGTACACAAAGGTATTTCCCAAGTTGAGCGCATCTGCACGTCATCATTCATAGCCTTCATTGCTTCATAATTAAAGGTATAACGAGCTTTCTGATTCTTTGTAGCCCAAATAAGAGTTTCATGCGCATTAGTAAAACGAGTTCCTCTAAAGTTAGGCATAGGGTTTGTTTTGTTCCAAACAATATCATTTAATATCCAAAACCCTAAATCTTGCATAATATATCCCACTCTAAATATATTATGATAAGACCCAATCACCCAAATCGTCCCATTATCTTTAAGGATTCTTCGAGCTTCAATCAACCAATTCTTTGTATATTTATCATACTCAGCAATACTCTCAAAGCTATCCCACTCCTCATAAACACCTTTCACTTCAGTATTATCAGGGCGTTTAAGTTGATCGCCAAGTTGCAAATTATATGGTGGGTCAGCAAAAATAACATCAATAGAGTTATCTTCTATTTTTTTCATTGTTTCAACGCAATCAGCGTTAATAACTGTATTTAATATCTTACTCAAATTATACTGGCTCATTCTTATATCCTGCCTATGATCTAACTATGAAAGAACAATACTTCCAATTTAGTTATTATTCTCTTAACAAAAAAAACTTTTTTCATTCTTTAAAATATCATATTGAAAAAGAATCATTTTATTTTAATTTCACATTTTTCATCTACTACTTTAAAAATAAAAATCACTTCACACAACAAGGTGGAAAACAATAGCTTCACACTTGCAAAAAACACAATATCTAATAACATCATCAACAAGTCATAGATATTTCAAAGGAGCTAAACATGCTAAAACTTATTTCATCAATATCATTATCATTACTAATTCTTATATCACCAGCTTCTGCAGAAAATAGCATAGTTGCCTCCGCACCAGAAGAAAATTTAATTCACGATAAAATATACTTTTTTGCTCACTCAATGTGCACATCTTGCAAAGATGCTTTTATATACATACAAACATATCATCAAGACTTAAACCTCCCAATAACAGATATGAAAGAAACACACAATCTTGACTTATATAAACAATGCGTAAAAAAGTTTAACATCACCAATAAAGAGCTTCGCCTCCCTCTCTTTTGCATGAAAGATAACTATGTAATGGGATGGACAAAAGCCTCAGAACAACAATTCGAACAAGCCTTAAAGAACTACCAAAACAACTAAAAGGATAATTTAATGCTAACAGATATAGAAATTTCAAACAAGGCAACTCCGTTTAAAATCAATCAAATAGCCCAAAAACTTAATCTAACATCTGAAGATATAGAACCCTACGGACATTATAAGGCTAAAATTTCAAGAAAAACTCTACAAGAATTAAAAGATTCTTCTCCTAAAGGAAATCTAATTCTAATTACAGCCCTAACCCCTACCTCAGCCGGAGAAGGAAAGTCAACTGTATCAATAGGACTTGCAGATGCTTTTAATCAATTAGGAAAAAGCGTATGCTTATCTCTAAGAGAACCATCTTTAGGCCCTTGCTTTGGAGTAAAAGGAGGCGCAACCGGTGGTGGATATTCACAAGTTATTCCGATGGAAGACATAAACTTAAACTTTACCGGTGATATTCACGCCATAACATCTGCCAATAATTTACTATCAGCCCTCATAGATAATCACATCAAACAAGGAAATCTTCTAGATATTCAAAAAGTATTTTTCAAACGCTGTATAGATCTAAATGATAGAGCATTAAGAGAAATAGAAATTTGTTTAGGTTCTCCAATAAATGGTACACCAAGAAAAGATGGCTTCAACATATCAGTAGCATCAGAAATCATGGCTATCCTATGTTTAAGCGAAGACTTAAAATCATTAAAAGAAAATTTAAATCAAATAGTTATTGGCGAAAACTCAAAAAATGAACCAATATTTACCAAAGATCTTAATGCAACAGGAGCAATGGCCGCCATCTTAAAAAACGCTCTTCTCCCAAACCTAGTTCAAACGTTAGAACACACCCCGGCCTTAATACACGGTGGCCCTTTTGCCAACATAGCACACGGCACAAGCTCAGCTATTGCCACCAAAACAGCACTCAAACTTGCAAACTATGTTATAACCGAAGCTGGTTTTGGTGCTGATTTAGGCGCAGAAAAGTTCTTCAATATATTTGGACGCAAAACTAACATATTCCCCAAAGCCGTAGTTTTAGTTGCAACCATAAGAGCATTAAAAATGCACGGCGGAATAGAAAAACAAGACCTTCACCAAGAAAATCTTGATGCCATCAAAAAAGGTTTTTCAAATCTCAAAACACATATAGAAAACATCAAAAAATTCGGCCTCACCCCAATTATTGCAATCAATAATTTCATAACAGATACCCAAGATGAGCTAGAATTACTTAAAACACTTTGTAAAAACGAAGAAACAACAGCCATAATAACCAAAGGCTGGGAACAAGGTGGAAAAGGCTGTATCGAATTAGCCAACACAATTATAGAGCAAGTACAAAACAACTCAAATTACACATCACATCAACACATGCTCTATCCAAGCCCTGCTCCACTAAAAGAAAAGATAGAAACCATAGCAAAAGAAATTTACCGCGCCAAAGATGTATCATTTACAGCAAATGCTCTAGATGATTTAGAAAAATTTACCTCTTGGGGATATGGAAAACTTCCAGTTTGCATTGCTAAAACTCAAAATTCTATCTCGCATGATCCGAAATTGCTTAACGCACCAACTGATTACACATTTCCAATAACCGAGATAAGATTATCCGCAGGAGCAGGCTTCATTGTAGCCCTATCTGGCAACATCAATACAATGCCAGGACTACCCAAAGTACCTGCCGCAGAGAATATTGATATTGACGATAACGGCAATATCACAGGCTTATTCTAAAATAACATTTGACAAAATATTTTTTTCTTATAAATTGTAGCCACTAAAACTACAATTATGCTTACTAAATTATTCTGTACTTTGTTAACTTTTGTTCGTAATAAGAAACTAGAATCTTCGGTAATATCCCTTTGAAATTTGTGAAAATAAAAAAAGGAAACGATTTACCCAAGATATAAATCTCTCTTTGTTAACTTTAAATCTAAACCTCCACGTTTGCGAAAATATGGAGGTTTTTCTTATATCTTGATCTAAATATTTATATACAAATCACCACTGATTAAGAACTTTTGCCCTTGTTTGCTCTTTAATTGTCATATCAAAGAAGCGATTTTGAGACATAATATCCATAGTATTCATACCATTAGCATCACGCATTTCAGGGTCTGCCCCATAATATAGCATAGATTTAATAATCTCAGCCGGATAATCATTCTTAACTGCAAACAACAACGGCGTATCACCAACAGCATTAGGCTCATTCAGATTTTTCTCAAACTTAATCAAAGCGTTCAAAATATCAGCCCTACCACCATTAAGAAGAAGATACCAAAGAGGAGTTTTACCAGTTGGATTAACAACAGATGTATCTATTCCGCTCTCAAGCAACAAGACAATTTTCTCAGAACTCTCACCATTTTTTAACATATGCCACAAAATTGTTTCACCATCTAAAGCTTTAGCATTAACATCTGCCCCAAACTCTATTAACATCTCAATAATCTTTATACCCAAATTACGTTTAACCGCAATCCAAAGTGGAGTTTCACCTCGCTTATTAACTACATTAACATCCGCATTCAACGCAAGCAAACTAGCCACAAAATTGATATTAGCCCCTGATTGTAAAGCATACATCAAAGCAGTATTTCCACCCTCATCTGCTAAGTCAATATCTAACTTATAATCATTTAACAATTTCAACTTTTCAATAGCCACTTTAGCACGCTCTTTATCTTGCGCAAGTGTAGAAACAAACATCAACGGAGTAATTTTCTCTAAACAACTAGCATTAACATCCGCCCCACCTTCAACCAACAATTCAAATACTTTCAAAGATTTATCATTACGAGCAGCGTTTATCAAAGGGGTACACCCATATTCATCCAAAGAATTTATATCTGCCAATCTCTTAATCGCTTCATCAACTTTTGCTTCAGCTTCATCATCAAACACTGCATCTCTTAAATCTTTATTATATTTATAGTGATTATCACTCACATACCCATATCGATATTCAAGAACTTCAGATATAGAAGCGTATTTATTTTCTGTATATGCTTCATCTTTTAAGTATTTATTTTTATTATAATAATCAAGAACACTCATTTTGTTTTTATCAACTACCTTAAAATTAGCCCCATGCTTAATAAGAAGTTGCATAATATCATCATCACCTCTCAAAGCAGCCGCCATCAAAGCAGTCCTACCATTCTTATCTTCCAGATTAACATTCGCCCCATTTTTCAATAATTCTCTAACAACTTTAATATCATTCTTAAAAGCCGCCAACATCAAAGGAGTATGTCCTCTTTTGTTTGGTTTGTTAATCTTTAACCCATATTCCAATAATGTCTCAACAACACCACCACTAGGATTAGAAGCAGCCGCCACACTAAGAGCAGTATTTCCTTCATAATCCTCCACCACAATATCAGCACCTTTAGTAATCAACAAATCAACCACAGCCGGAGATTTATTGTTCTGAGCCGCCACAAATAAAGCATTATAATTAGGCTGACAAGTAGTTGCCAATATTGCTCCATGATCAATCAACAATGCAATAGCCTCAATATTCGAGGAATAAGCCACCATCTGTAATAACATAGTCTTACCATTTTCAAGACATTCATTAACATCAGACGTATTAAACAACCACCCCTCAACATCATCCATACGAATTTTCTGCCCATATTTTAACTTATCAAAAAGCTCTTTAGAACCAACCACTTTTGATGTTTTACGAGAAATAGCAACAGGAGCCCCCTCATCAATCTCACCTTCAGGAATAAACTCTGGCTTATTTCCCTCATCTTCAAACTCTTCTACTTCTTCAACAACTTCTTCATATTCTTCATCAGCAAGAACATCATCTTCTAATTCTACTTCTTCATCCACCCATTCTTCCACTGCAAAATCGAAATCACCAGCTTCAACATTAGAAGTATTTGCACCCAACATTGCGCACAACAACAAACAAAAATAAACTAACTTAACTTTTCTCATAATATTAACCCTAATCATATTTTTTTTACCACCATTAAACTCTACACCCGCCATATCATTTCTTTATAATTCCCTTAAATTTATCTCGAATACTCCGAACCCTATTGCTAGCCTCTCTACTAAGCTCTTCGATATCACCATCTTCAACTTTTTGTTTAATTACTTCAACCTTTTCTTCAGCTTTTTTAACCGCCAAAACCGTAACTTCTTTTATCTTATTAAATTGCGTTTCCATTTCTTTAGAGTTTATTTTCAAAAACTTAGGGATCTTAATCCTAGAAACACTTTCAGTTTTTTCTTCGTCTTCACCCCATTCTTCAATATCTGTTTTAACATTTTCAAACTCTATTTTTTTACCCTCATCAACAATACCACCCTCTTCTTTTGGTTCTAAAACAACTTCTTTACTTTCAGCACTTTGCACTCTAACTTCACTATCTACAACATTATTTGGTGCAATTTCATTATTTATGATATTTTGTTCATCTTGCCTAATAGCTGCTTCTAAAGGATCATCAGCCATCAACTCAACACTACCAATAACATCCATCAATCCATCATCATTATTTTCAAGACTTTTCACCTCAAAACTGCTTGTATTTTCAACATTATTGATACCACTCATCTCACTTATAGAAACCTGATTTTCTAACTCAGCTTCAACATTATTTTGCTTAACAACACTTTTTTCTACTAAATCACCCACTTCTTTAGTGCTAATTATCGCCTCTTCGGTAATGCTCGTTATTGTTTCAATAACTTTATCTCCACCTTCAAGGTTCTTCTCAGCATCAAAATCTTGCCCCTCAATATTCATAACATCTAAAGTTTTTGCATTTTCTTCAACACTATCACTACTTAAAGTATTAACAACTTCCTCAACAACTAAACCAGACGAGTTATTATCAGTATTTACCCCATCTTCAACAAAAACAATCAACTGCTCACTATGTGCTACCCTATCATTTTCGTTTACCTTAATCTCTTCTTTGTAAACATCTTCACCCATTGCACTAGTAGAAACTTCATTCTTAACTTCCAAATCTTTAGTGCTTATAGCACTAACCTCTACCTTTCGCTTCTTATCTTCTTCATACTTCTTGCTTAATATTCTCTCAATATTAACATTATAACCATCATTACCAGAAAAGATAAAGCGTTCTTCCGCTCGTTTACTAACAGCATTTGCATTACCAATACGCCTTTTTCCATCATAAACAAAAACCTCAACCCCAAGTTCTCTTGCCCAAGCATCTAAAACTTGCTCAAAACCTCTATTCTTACCACAAAGCCAGTTAGCTAACAAAACCACTTCTTCTTCAATATCTTCAATTCCCTTTAACCAAGAAAAAACTACCAAATCATTTAACAATATTACCGCATCACGAAAAGCGCCAACTCTAATAAACTCCTTAACCACAGCAACATAAATTCTTGCCACATTCTCCCTAAATACGCTATTTATATCATTATATCCTTTATCTTTAAGCACTTTTAGATTTAGCTTAAAAATGCTCATTAACATATTTTCAGCACCTTTAACATTGCCGATTAACCTATGGATAAACAACCCTCCCTCTGTTGCTCGCCCTTTCTTTGCAAGCTCAATCAAAATCTTTACCGCAGACTTATATTGCTTAAGATTTACTAATTCCAAAACAAAAACTACCCCTTTAGGATTATCTCCATTCATAAGCTTAAGACATCTTTCAATCATCTCAGATGTATGCGCAGTATTATAACGGATTAACTTTGCAGCACTCTGCTCAAAAAATCCCAACTTATCATCAAATCTCTTAGCAAAATCAATAATTTCAGCATTACGCTCTTTTAAACGAGAAACCTCAATCGGAGATTTCCCCTCCATATCTTCATCATCTGCTAATAATCCAACAAAAACTTCATCCCTAATCCCGATATTCTCAACCCCAAAACCATCTTCAACAGCTTCACTAATAAACCTAAACAAGAAATCCTTTTCATCTTCTTGGAGTTTTCTTTTCCCTAAAGCAATAATATCACAAAGTCTTTTTAACACTTTTTCTTTTTCATAATGCTCAACCACTTCTTTACCAGAAATACCACAAGCAACACCATGTCCTTGCATATCTTTAAGCATCATTTTCACCGCATCACTCATCGGATAACGCTCTAAAACACCAACCACTCTCATCGGATTGAACGCCTGCATGTCAACTTCTTGTGCAAATCTTCTATCAATAGCAACAACAGGCATCAAAACCATCTTCTTAAACTTTTGATCCGTCGTAAAATTATCAAAATTCTGCCAAGCTCTTAATCTACTATCAGGACACTTTTTCATAAGTTTAAGATTAAAATCACCTAAAACCCCTTTATCAAAGGCCTCTAACACACCATTTTCTTTTAAAGTATTCCAAATCTTACCCAAGAGATTATGACTAACTCCACGAATACCTGCAACCCCAAGCATTCCCCATAAATACGAAAAATTATCTCTTTCAAATATTTCATGATTTTCAGGCTCTCCTAAACGTTTCATAAAACGTTCAGCCACCATGTTGACGCTCATCTCGCCCAAACTAGCCAATTCTTTTTCTGACCAAATCATTAACTGCCCTCAACATCAAATCTTTCCAAACGATATAAAAAAAACAAAATACTGTCAAGAATATATCCATTTTACTCCCAATTTGCACTTTAAAACCAATAAATTAATTATTGACAAAAAAAATATTTCTAATAAACTACTCACGATTGATGTATTATTTAACCTTAAATCGAAGATGCCTCTTAAACTAACCTTTGTTAAGACGCATCAAAAAACTACAGGTACGTGAGTATATGTAGTTTTTTCCAAAAAGAAGTTTATGGCTCATAATTTTATAGATGCCTCTTAAATAAAATAATTTTTTATTAAGGCGCATCAAAAAACTACAGGTACGTGAGTATATGTAGTTTTTTCAAAAGAAATTTATGACACATAATCATATATATAGATACCTCTTAAAAAAAATTATTAAGACGTATCAAAAAAGTACCTACAACATCAAAACTGATGTCTCATATACCTCAAGCCCTCATCGTTTGCGAAAATATAGAGGGCTTTTTTTTAATATATAATTTATTTTTCAAAAACATCCCCTCTATCAAGAAAATTAGAACTTCTGATAATATTAAACACATCTCTTCTTAATGTTTCACGATTAAACACAACACCTCTTATTCCTAACTGTTGAGCACTTTTTACATTCTTTTCTTTATCATCAATAAATATAATCTGAGATGCTTTACACCCTAATTTATCTATCATTTTTTCATAAATCTCTTTTTCAGGCTTCAAACACCTCAACTCATACGATACAAAACAAAGTTCATCAACCACCAAAAAATCAGCCGTGTCCGAAAGATTAGAAAGAGCATTAGACAACAACCCAACTCTAATCCCCTTTTCTTTTAACTCTTCCATCACCTCTAGCGTTTCATTATAAAACTCACCAACTCCTTCATGCAACTTTTCGTTAATAGTGATTTCAATTCCCTTATAATAATCTATTCCAACACGCTCGCACAATCCTTTTGAAAATTGAAAAAAGTCAACATCTCCTCGCATATAAGAATTATAATCAACACACCTCACCCCACCATTTTTAAGAAATTCTTTCTCATCCTTGCAATTATCTTTAGCCCAATCATTAAGAGGCTTTAATGAATACGGATAACACACACCCCCAACATCAAAAATCGCATATTTTATTTTCATTTCCACCACCTTCAATCCAATGTAACAACAGGCAAACTTCTTCTCCAATTAGCATAAGCATCAATTTTCTTTCTGTCAACTTTATATAATTTTTGCTCTAGCCTTAAACCAACAATACAAGCTTTTGCAAACAAAACTCTATCCCTAAAATTTCTAACAACCAACTTTTCAATATCTGGAATTTCAACAAATTTTTCATCCTGTTTTAACGAATTTCTAACTCCGTTTACAAGTATATTCCCCCCATAACGTTGTAATAATTTTCCACTTTCACTCATATTTTCATCAGCCTTAAACCCCAAAAAATCATGCTCGCCAATTTGTTTTTTCTTAAAATCAAACAAATCAACCTTCTCATTTTTCTCAATCTCTTTACCTATATTTTTATTAACTTTATCACACATTATAGTTCTTCCCCACCTATGTGGCATATAAATCACACCAAAATCCCTAGGTTCCATCAACAACCATTCTCTCATATAATTATTATACAAGTTATGATTATCTTGACTAGACACTACCCCTATAAATTTCATTTGACTTACCACATACGGACAATCAGGATTATAAGCCACCACCAACAACTGTTCCTTAAGTTTTTTCTGTTCATTTTTATCATACCCAAGCTCATCCATACGCTTATCCATCATATCTTCCAAACACATAGCCACATAGCCACCATGACAATGACAAACAATATTAACTCGTCTTACATTCCTCAAAGCATCATCTATCTTAAGTCTCTTCCCATTATCATCAACAAGCCTTCTCTCTAAAACTGCATCAAAAATATCTTTAATATAATTAGGCTCAAATGTTTCTTTATATATTTTGGGGCTAATACTTCTTTTAAATTCTTCATAATAATTTGGCCAAGAAACCTTATAATGCAAACCCTTTCTAGCTAATCTGTGATTATGAAAATCACCAAATTCACTACATCCTCCCACAATTCTGACATCCTCACCACATTTACTTTTTACAAATTCATCAACCTTTTTCAAAAAAGAATTATATCCACGTAAATTAATACTATCTCCACCATTTCCGGCTAAGCATAAAACAACCACTTCATCTTTTCTTAAAATCTCAGCCCTCTTAATCCTATAAGGTGCATCATCAGAAGTTTCACACCTCTCAACAAGCAAACTAAAACTTTTGCCATCATGTTTTTTTCTTAAAATTTCAATATATTTTTCAACGTTCATTTAACTATCCTCTTAAATTTAAAAAGAAAATATTTTATTTTGTTTATTTTGTCAATACGTTCCATCAATAAATAAAAAAAATTAATTTTTTTTTGAACTTTTTAAAATAGACTTTCGTATTATTAGGTGAAAGGAGAAAACAATGACAAAAGATAATGAAATTTCCTCTCTACTACAAGAAGCAAAACCACTATATTTTGCCCAAAAGAGAAGAAAAAAAGCTATAAAATCATCATTTATGATGCTCATACTAGCCTTCGCAATTCAGTATAACACATCATCATCAGACTATATATACAACCTAGACGGCCTAGAAGAAGAAATTTATCTAACCCAAACAGGTTCATATATAGAAACATTTGACCTCCCAATTGATGAATATGGCTTTTTAGAGATAGTATAAGATGAAAAACATTATCAAAAATTATAAAACCTACATCAAAACCATCATAAAAAACAAACTCGGTTTTGAAAACAATGATTTAGAACAAGAAGTCTATATCAAAATATGGCAAAACTTAAACAAGTTCAACCCCGAGAAAGGAGAATTAAAATCTTGGCTATCAACTATAACAAATAACCTCTGCATAGATTATTTTAGGAGCAAAACCTCTAAAAACCAAACCCTAAATATAGATGATAGCAACCAATTACTAGAAACAATCGAAGATCTACAAATTTCGCAAGAAGATATTTTAGACACAAAAAAACGTCAAAAAATAATCTTACAAGCAATCAACTCTCTTCCTCAAAAATTACGCCAAATAGTAATTTTATACGAATACGAAGAATATTCCTACGAAGAGATAGCAAAAAAATTAAACTTGCCAATAGGGACCGTAAAATCAAGGCTCTCAAATGCAAGATTAGTCTTAAAAAAAATCTTAACGCCATTACTTAAAGGAGAATAGATATGAAAAACAATACAATTTTTACCTTAGCATTAGCACTACTCTTAACTACATCAATAACAGCTAGTGCAAACACCCTCAAACCAGAAATAGAAACCCAAACCCCAACCACATTGGAACTAAAACACGAAAAATTTGACCCTAAAGTTCATTTTGAAAAAATGTCTCAAAAACTATCCAAAGACTTAAATCTAACCAAAGAGCAAGAAGAAAAAGCAAAACTCTTGCGTGAAGACGGGCACAGAAAAATAGAGCCACTTCTCAAACAAATGAAAGAGATAAGAAAACAAATGGACGAACTACGCAAAGAAAACATGGCAGAGTTTGAAAAAATATTAACCCAAGAACAATTAGAAAAATTCAACCAAATCAAAGAAGAAGGCAAAAAAAGACACAAAATGAAAGGAAAACCACACAAACCATTTTCCAAATAATATCAAAAAATCACATACCACAAAAAACCCCGCTTGTTTAGGCGGGGTATATTTATTAAACAATAGATATCTTTCTATATATATATACAGCAATCGGAACTCCAAGCAACATACCCCACATTCCAATCAAACCATGCGCAATATATAAGATAATCAAAGTCATCACCGGATTTATATGCATTACACTAGAAACAATCCTCGGATTCAACACATACGCCTCAAGCAAATGAATGATAATAATCATCAATAAAGCACCAAAACCAAGCTCAACACCACCACTGTTAATCGCCATAATGATAATCGGAGCAGAAGAAATCCACATTCCCAAAACAGGTATCAATCCACACATAAATACAATCGTAGATAACAAAGCAACTGCCTTAACTTTTAATACACACAAACACATCGCTGTCAAAATCGTATTGATTAAGGAAATAATCAACTGAGCTCTAAAATTCTCACCCACAACCTTTGCAAACATCAAAATACTATCAGATATTTCATGATAAGTATCAGACAATTTGGTATATCTCAAATGTCTAACCCCTTTAGAAAGTTTAGGCAAATCAAACAAAATCAAGAAACTAAACAACATCGCCAAGAAGAACCACCCAATATAATGGACTCCTTTTTCCAAAACTCCTCTCAATACGTTCCACGCACCAATCACTGTTTTTTCAGGCAACATAGCTTCTTCAAATTGGTCAAGCAACGGAGCAATAAACTCATTATTACCAAATCTAGTTTCACTGAAATCTCTAACAGATTGAATACTTTTAGGTAATTGTTCTGTAAAGCTAATTGTTTCACTAAGCAACCTTGGTGGAATATACTTCAAAAAGCAAATCACTCCAACCAAAAACAATATATAAAAAGAAACAACCACAGCTCTTCTGTTTAATCTATATTTACGCCTTAAAATGTGTGCAATACTAGATACAACAAAACACATAATAAATGTCATAAATACCAAGCCAAACATATCACGAAAGAGATATAAAATCCCTCCAAACACAGCCCAAATAAAATAAACTCTGTTAATTTTGATAAATTCAGAAATATTAAACATCTTAAAATCCATCCTATAAAACATTCAAATATCTAATATTTATAATCCTTTAAAACCAAAACTCAACCCAACACTTAAAACTTATCCCCAAACTTTCCCCTTTCTTTTCACAAAAAAACATCCCCGCTTTTATTTTATCAAAACACATTCACCCACCCATCGTTCCATCAAAAAAGGGAGGTCTCCCTCCCTTTCTACCATAAATCACTTACTTTATTATCTCCCTTCTCTTGGACCAATAAATTTACTCATAACACCTTTATTTTGTTTACTCTCAGCATGACGTTTAAGCACTTCTGCTACTTCTTCACGTCCCCAATCTCGAGCCCAATCCTCTGCTGTCCTTCCGTCAGGAGTCTTTACACCTAAATCCACTCCCTGTTCAATCAACATCTTCACTCCGTCTTTACCTGCAGAACCATAAGCTCCCATAATCAACGCAGTCTTTCCATCATAACTTCTAGCATTTATATCCGCACCGTTATTTATTAGTGTTTCCATTACTTCTTTATACCCATAATAAGAAGCTAACATCAATACGGTATAAGCTCCATCCTCGCTTCTAGCATTTATATCCGCACCTTTATCAATACAATGCTCTATTACATTTGCCTTTATTTTAGAAGAAAGCCTATCATCTAAAAGTGTCCTAAACATTTTATCATTCAATTCTTTTTGCATATTTGTATCAGTCATACTTCTTCTCCTTCCCAATAAAAAGAACTTAATTTCAAAAAACAAATAAACCATTGTTTTATAATACCATCATCATCATTATATCAAAAATCACCCTTTATGTCAAGCAGCATTCTTCCCTTTATTTTTCGATACAAAAAAAGCCACCCAAAGGCGGCTAAACTAAACAAAACTCATCTACATCCCAAATCCCGAAGCCATATCCTGCCAAATACGATTATAACCTTTTTCGTTATCATCTTTTTGCTTAATAATAAGCTCTTTAATGTTAGAAACAGCCACCTTAGCAACATCAACCTCACTTCTAGCAGGTAAATAAATACCATTTTCATAACGGTACTTCATACTATCATAAATTTTGTGCAACTGCTTGTTGATAGTTATAATATCATTTGTCCTAAGCCAACGTCCCTCTTCTTCATTCTTAATAACCTCTAACACATCTATATGATGAGGTCCTCTAGAATCATAAATAAGTTCATCTGCTCTATTAACCACTAACAAATCAACATCATTAGCATTTTCTTTCTGAAAATTATCAATATTCTTAATCATTTTAGGCAATTGGTCAACTACCCTTGTGAAATACTCATTAGAAACAAGCCTTGGATAAAGTTGTTGATTTTTGAATATAATCTTATCATAAAGCGTCGCACTTCTATAAATATTACTCAAATAAGCAATATCAGGATTAACCGCCATATACACCGCACAAGGTTTATACCCGTGCTCAATGGCTTTTAACGCATTATCCTTAAATTCAACACCTGCACCCATTGAGCCAACAGACAAAACAGAGCGATTACCCTTCTCTAACGACAAATCCAAAATCTTACGAACATAATCGATAGTAACACCAGCAAATCTCTCGCATTCATCAATATGTTGCCCTTTTAAATACTCAAACAAATTAGGGAAAAGCGAACGATGTTCATCTTTATCAATAATATTAAAAGGTAAACAATCCTCATCCTTTGCAAATCTCTCAATAAGTTTCTGTGTCATCACAGATTTACCAGCCCCAGGATACCCCCAATATACAATAAATCTCTTTACACTAGCCCCTTTAGTTTCATTATTTCTTTCAATAAACTTTCTAATTGCATTGTCATAATTTTCTTTAGCACCTTGAGCTTCCTTGTCTAAAATAGCCTTAACTTCTTCGTCGCTAAATTTAACATTTTCCCCACACTCAATAGAATCCAAAAATTTCAATAATTCATCAGATTTATTTAAAATTTGTTTTTTAGTTTCTTTTTTCATATTACAACACTTTTCTACTTAATTTAATTATTTATAATTTAATTCTTTCAATCGCTTAATTGTATCTTCAGTTGAAGTGTGCAATATACCAATACCTCCCATTTCAACCCAACGCTCGATATTCGGAGCTCGATCATCAATTAAAATGTCCCCCTCTTTACCATAAATTTGCTTATCTTTCGACAAACAGCAAATAACCCCCTCTTTAATACCATAGTGTTTATCAAGCCACATCTTCTTTTCTTTCTCTGCCTTATCAAACCCATATTGAGGAAGTCCTGTTAAAATCTTAAATCCAAACTTACTAAGATAAGAAACCAACTCATCAGCATCAGAAAGTTTAGGTAAATCAACCCAATAATCTTTTGTATCTAAAACAATTTGCCACAATTCCTGTCGAGGCAACTTATATGGTAGAATTCCATGTTTTCTTTCGAATTCACCGTCAAAGTCAACCAAAACTCCATCCATATCCAAAAAAATCATCTTAAAACACTCCTAAAATCTTTCGAAGCAACATTACTACAAGCAAAAATATTTTAAATCAACAAATTATTACATTTTATTACACCACAACCTAACACTTAGAAATTCTTATACACAACCACATTTTATAATGTGGATTATTATAAATATAATGCTAATATTTTTTTCAAAGAAAGGATTAAACAATGAAAAAAATAGAACTAGGCCAATTCTTCACCAAAAAGGACATTTGGCTCAAGCCACAAATAAAGGATTTTATAATAAATTCAAATCAAACAACTGCGTTTGATCCTTTTGCTGGTAGTGGCGATTTACTTAATGTTGCAAAAGATTTAGGTTTCACATCAACCATCGGCTTAGATATAGACACAACTCTTCAATGGCAAATAAATGACTCACTTAAACACATCCCCTCATATCCAAACGCCATAATCATAACTAACCCTCCATATCTTGCCAAGCAATCTGCCTCCCGTAAAAACATAAACCTCTCTCATTATTTTAATAAAACTTCATATAATGACATCTATCTCATTGCTCTAGATGAAATGTTAAAAGCACAAAAGTACGTTGTAGCAATCATTCCAGAAAGTTTCATAAATTCTAATTACCAACAAAAAAGCCTCTTATCCTCCATCACCATATTAGAGGAAAACCCCTTTACAGACACTGATTGCCCTGTATGTGTAGCTTGCTTTGATAGCATCCCCAAACCATTATCAGAAGTTAAAATATACAAAAACACTCAATATATAAATACCTTACAAAACATAGAACGACTTCGCCTATCACCTTCAAACAACATAAATATCATTTTTAATGACAAACAAGGTTGGTTAGGTTTACGAGCCATAGATAGCACAAATGACAAAAACTTCATTCAATTTTCCCACAAAAACGAGATAAACTATGATTTCGCCAATAGAATAAAAGAGTCATCTCGCCACATAACTCTTATAAATATTAATATTCCAGAAAATAAAAAACAAGCGCTCATAAACGCATCAAACGAACTAATAAACAAACTTCGTCAAGATAGTGCAGATATTTTACTCACTCCATTCAAAGGAAACACGAAAAAAGGCACAAGACGTCGTCGCTTAGATTTTAGGCTAGCCCGTGCCATCTTAGAAAAAAGCTACCAATCCATCATGAAAGATACACCTAATGAACAATTTAACCTATTTTAACCAATCTTGCACATTAAATATTAAAACTAACGAATCAAATCCTGAAGGATTGCTTGTAATTTCTAAAAATCCTCGTTCATCACAAAATAACTTAGAGAAGAAAAATAACCAACTAATAGAATATATAATCACATACAAGCAATTAAAGTCCCTTAAAAACCCTCCAAATAACACCATAAAGGATATTATTGCTAAAATCATAAGCATAATTGAAACAACACCAAACATTAATTACAGTCCTTTATGCTCATATATGCAAGTCCTAAAAACACCATACAATCAATATATAAAAAATTACCACAAAGAAAATCGCCCTCTAAGTGAAAAAATCTCTTTTTTTGAAAACATACTAGATAACTACATTGCAAATCGCCACAATTATTACACCCTACATGGATACACAAATATTACACTACAAACAATGGCTGATGCTTCATCATCTCGAAGAAACGGCAAAACCGGCATAAAAACTTTAGAGCAAATATTTTCCAATTACAACTTTAAGCATTCCAAAACTTATGATGACTTTATATCTCAAATATATTCATACATTTTACCTGACAAAGGCGATACCAACATATTTATTACATTTTTAAACAAACAGAAAATAAAATTTGACTTTAGAAAAGAGCATGAAAACAAAAATCCAGATGTTTTACTCAAAATAAAAAAACACTATTTTATCATAGAACATAAACTTGCTTCAGGTCAAGGTGGCTCACAAAACGCCGAAATAAACGAAATTATTTCTTTCATCAAAGGCAAAGAAAAATTAAAAAATTTACACTATATATCATGCCTTGATGGAACTTTTTTCAGTTATTTCGCCACAAACAAAAACTCACCCAAACAACAAGCACAAATATCCAATATAACACAAGCGCTAAAAGAAAACCCAAACAACTATTTTTTGAATTCTAACCTATTTGAAAAATTACTTAAAAACATTTTATAGCTAATACAAGACTAACCCCAAAAACACGCCGTAAAAGATAAACAAAACAACACACCACATATTTTGCACTATTCTAAGGCATCCTTACCTTTTTAAGGCTTATTCAAGCGCTCGTCAATTAATTTTTCCATTACTACTTTAGAAATATCTTTTTTGACTTCACCCTTATCACGTTTAACATCTTCTTTTGTTTCAATAGGTGTATGAACATCATCCTTATTAATCTTACCTTTAACCCTTGCAAGACTATCCAAAACCTTTTCTTTTTTCAAGCTATCTTTAATCTCATTATTCATCCCACTTATTTCTTCAGAAAATAAATGATTATAATTTTTTAAATTATTTTCAAACAAAGGATGATGTTTCTTACCAAACTCAACAACATCCCCTCTCAACTCAGGACGAAAACTGACCATCTCCCCCAACGAATAAGTTATACCATCTTTAACTTTTTCAGAAACATCACCTTTCAACACACCATCATAAACATCTAAAACTTCAGAAACTCTTTTAGGATTATATACAGCATAATCAGATAATTTACGACAATCATACTCAAACAACATTTCATTCTCATATTTTTGAGGTTTTTCTAATCGCCCCTTTATCCCATCAAATGAGATATCCTCAGGCAATTCAGCAACTTTTGTATCCCACTTTATATTTCTTTTATCCTCACTCATAACATATCCCCCATAATACATAGCACATATATATCAATTTTACCCCAAAAATATCCTCTAGTCAATAAAATTTAAGCATATTTTTCATCTTTTTAGCCTTATTACTCTTGAAATTAAAAAAAATATCACCTAAACTACCCACGTTTTTATTTTTAACCTATAAGGAGAATATATAAAATGTCAAAAACGCTAATAACTTCAGCTCTTCCATATATCAATGGTGTCCCTCACTTAGGACACATGGTTGGTTGTTTACTTCCATCAGATGTTTATGCAAGATATATGCGAATGATGGGAAATGATGTTTTATATATTGTTGGAACAGACGAACACGGAACAACATCAGAAGTTGGCGCCCTAAAAGCCGGAATGGACATTCAAAGCTATTGCGACATGAACCACGAACGCCATTATAATACTTATAAAGATTTTGGCTTATCATTTGATTACTTTGGTAGAACATCATCAGAGCAAAACAAAGAAATGACTTACCACATCTTTGAGCAATTAGATAAAAATGGCTATATAGAAGAAAGAACAGTAAAACAAATCTATTCCATAGATGACCAAATGTTCTTAGCAGACCGTTATATTACCGGCACCTGCCCCCATTGCGGATATGAAAAAGCTCGTGGCGACCAATGTGAAAACTGCACACAAGTACTAGAGCCAACAGATTTAATCAATGCCAAAAGCACAATTTCAGGTTCATCCAACCTCGAGGTTAGAGAAACCAAGCACTTATTCTTAAACCTTCCTAAAATAGAACCTTTACTCCGTCAATGGTTAATCACCAAAGAACCATTTTGGCCAGAAGTAGCATACTCAATTGCTCAAAAATGGTTAAAAGAAGGTTTACAAGCTCGTTGTATTACTCGTGATTTGAAATGGGGTTTCCCAGTAAACAAACCTGGTTTTGAAGATAAAGTATTCTATGTTTGGTTTGACGCTCCAATCGGTTATATCGGTATTACTAAACAATGGGCAGATGAGAACCCTAAAAATCGTAACTGGAAAGACTGGTGGTATGACGCAACAAATGTTCGTCACGTAGAATTTATGGGTAAAGATAACGTTCCTTATCACTCAATCACCTTCCCTGCAACATTGCTCGGAACCGGCGAAAACTGGACACAAGTAGATTACTTAAAAGGCGTAAGCTACCTAACATTTGAAGGTGGTAAATTTTCTAAATCAGAAAATAGAGGTATTTTTGCCGAAGATGCAATCAAAGAATTCCCAGCCGATTACTGGCGTTATTGGTTGATGAGCAACATTCCGGAAGCTTCAGACACCAGTTTCACATTTGATCTATTTGCAAGCATCATAAACAAAGACTTAAACGGCGTATTAGGAAACTTTGTTTCACGCGTATTAAAAATGACATCATCCAAAATTGGAAACGAAGTTCCATCTGGTGGCAATCTTGGCGCGTTAGAAGAAAAGCTCATCACAACCCTTCAAGCAAGAGTAAATGACTACTTCAAATATATGAACGAATTAGAATTCAGAAAAGCTTTTGCAGAACTCCGTCAAATTTGGGTAGAAGGCAACAACTACATTTCAGAGGCAGAACCTTGGGTTGTAATCAAAGAAGATGTAGAAAAAGCTTCTCAAATTCTTCGCACATGTATCAACTTAATACGCATCTTTGCTATTCTTTCTGCCCCTGTTATGCCAACCACTTCAGAAAAAATGTTGCAAAAGTTAGGGCTTACACTAAGCGATATTCCATCAATCAAAGACTTTAATATCGCTCAAGAAATAACCGCAATCAAAGCCGGCACTCCATTTGAAGTTGGTGATATGTTATTTGAGCGCATCCCAGAAGAGCGTATTGCTGAGCTAAAAGAAAAATACGGCGCTTCAAAATAATTTAGCTTAAACAAAAACAAACTCTCAAAGTAAAGACCACTTTGAGAGTTTTTCTTTTAAAATAAACACATTAAACAACAATTCTAATTTCAAGTTTTAACAAATTTCATTGATAACGAATATCTTATAGCAAAAATAATTCCCTCTAAATCCCCCAAATAGCCTAACCAATAACAACAATACCTATACCAAAAAGCAACACATATCATGTTGCCTTTTATTTAACGAAATTGGATAATTTTATATTTATTTTTCATTATCTCTTAGTTGCTCTTCTTTGACACAACCTCGCTCTTTGTCCCATTTCCAACAATCATCACGACAAACTTTTTGATTAGGATCATAAACTTTTCCAACTTCCAAACAATTTACTAAATTATGTTGCTCTACAATTTCTTTATTATAATCATGTATATAACAATAAAACCCCAAACTAACCACAAAAACAATATATGCAATTTTCCTAAACTTTTGAAAAACAGTTAATGCAAAAGATATTAAACAAGCAAGCATCACCAAATAATAAAGATTATATATTTTATTTGATATTCCATCAATAATAGTCAGCTCATACAAAATATATAGATATGATACTATGCAAAAAATAATCTTCACCACATTCATAAGTATCCTATCTTTTTTTGACAATACTTGCTTATCCACTTTAGCCTCCTATTTATATTTAGTATGATGTGTTGGACAACTTTCATGTAATGACTTTTTCAAACGACCACCTCTTATCCCACGTGCATCGGCTTTTATGTCAGACCAAATCTGAGAAAAGTTATCTCCTTTTATCACGGCATCACTTATTTCTCGTCCAACACTTAACGCACCTGCTACTAATGCTCCATATACACCTCTAGATGCTGCCTCATAATTTGCTTTACATCAGATAAATAATAAAACATTTTTCATACTATTTATCTCTAATAAATGCAATCATTAACGACAAAGGTATAGCAATTTGCGAAAAATAACTTAACATATCATCAACAAACACATACACATTTTCTATACTTAAAAATATTAAAATAAAATAAAAAATAGACAATCCGATATAAAAATAAGGTATCCAACCTATAGATATTAAATAATAAGAAATTTTACGATATGAAATTATTTTTTTCTCTAAATTAAATATAGTTCCACCAAAACACTGCAGAATAAACCCAAGAAAAAAAATAAAAAACAAACATTCTGAAACTTTATAAAGATTTGTATAAAAAAACGGAATGTCTATAGCTGTATAAACACCACCCCAAATTAAATTTTCTTTTGATAATATTTTCAAACCAAGACATTCCTTCAAATACAATATACTACCAAGCAATAGTATAAATAACAACATTTAATATTCAACTATTTTTTCTACTCTCCTTATATGCCGTATTTACTCGTGCAGCAAAAGCTCCCGCATCTTCAATATTAGGAATTATCATATACAAAAATCAAGCGCATTAAAAATATTTTTCTAATTTTTTCACATCACTCACACACATCAACCACATAAACCAAAAATTAAACATTCCTACCCTACACTACCCACATTAAAATATTATTTTTATTAAAGGAGAAAGACCATGACCTCAAAACGTTTTATCTTAAACGAAACAAGCTATCACGGCAGTGGCGCAATCAACTCCATTGTCCTTGAGGCAAAATCAAGAGCCTTCAAAAAAGCCCTAATCGTAACCGATAAAGACTTAGTAAAATTCAAAGTAGTAGAAAAAATAACCACCCTCCTTGACAATGCCAAATTAAAGTACGCAATCTTTGATGATGTAAAAGCAAACCCAAGTGTTGATGTTGTAAAACAGGGCTTAAAAGCCTTCAAAAAGGCCAAAGCAGATTACTTAATTGCCATTGGTGGAGGCTCTCCGCAAGATACAGCCAAAGCAATAGGCATTATAATAAACAACCCCGAATTTGAAGATGTAACTTCACTTGAGGGCGTAGCTCCAACCAAAAATAAAGCCGTTCCGATGATAGCCGTTGCAACCACAGCCGGAACCGCTGCCGAAACAACTATAAACTATGTAATAACCGATGAAAAAAATCGTCGTAAATTTGTCTGCGTAGACCCACACGATATTCCTGTTGTTGCCGTAGTTGACCCAGACATGATGTCTTCAATGCCCAAATCTCTAACCGCCGCAACAGGAATGGATGCCCTAACCCACGCCATAGAAGGTTATACAACACTTGGCGCTTGGGAACTGGCTGATACATTAAACCTAAAAGCCATAGAAATCATTGCCCGTTCACTCAAAAAAGCTTGCGAAAACGACCCGAAAGGTCGTGAAGATATGGCACTAGGGCAATATATGACCGGCATGGCATTTTCAAACGTAGGTTTAGGTGTTGTTCACGGCATGGCTCACCCTCTATCAGCCTTTTACGACACCCCACACGGTATTGCAAATGCAGTTTTACTTCCTTATGTTATGGAATTTAATGCTTCACACACCGGCACAAAATATAAAGATATAGCACACGCAATGGGTGTAAAAGGTCTAGATAAGATGAAACAATCAGAATATAGAGAAGCCTGCATTAAGGCCGTAAAAAAACTCTCTAAATCTGTTGGCATTCCAAAAACCTTAAAAGAAATCGGCGTAAAAGAAGAAGACCTTGAAGCCCTAACAGATGCCGCGATGAAAGATGTTTGCACCGGAGGCAACCCTCGCCCATGCACACACAAATTAGTTCTAGAAGTTTACAAAAAAGCATATTTTGGTAAATAATCTATGCATAAGACCACAAAACTCCCGACCTAAAATCGGGAGTTTTCCTTTTAAATATAATACATTACAACACAAAACCAATCAAACACTTCATTTTTTATATTGTTTTTTTCTTTTCAATAATATACTCTATTACAACAAGGAGAAACAAATGATAATAATACGTAAAGCCATCCCAGTAGATGCATTAGAGTTAAAAAAACTACATGTAAAAACTTACCAAATTTCTTATAGAAATTATATGCCAGATGATTATTTAGATAACTTGCAAATAACAAAAGAAAACGTAGATAAATTCTCAGATTATATTAAAAATTCATTAGTATTTGTTGCTGAGGAAGATTGCATAATCAAAGGCTTCATCAACACCACCCCTCAAAATGATGATATTCTAGAAATTAATGCAATATACATAGATCCTGATTATCAAAAACAACACATCGGAACTCTTTTAATAGATACAGTATTAAAAGATAATCCTAAATACAAAAAATGTATCCTATGGACAATGAAATACGGACCATCACGTGAATTTTATCACAAAATGGGGTTTCAACCAACTCTAAACGAACAGAAGTGGAAATTTGATATTGAACTTATAATGCTAGAAAAAAGCTTAATCTAACACAAATTCTCATCTACCCTACTTCAATCCCAAAGCAAAACTTAGCCAAAAGCCCAATCAAGAAAGATATAAGTGCAACGCTTAAGCTAATCAAAGACATTTCCAAAAACTTTGGCATCACTTTTTCAGATTTCACAGTTGCAATATAAAAACTAAAAGAATAAATCAACGCAACAACTGTCAAAATCATCCAAACAAGTGCAATAACATACATCTCATTTGGCAAAACCAAATAAGGCAACACCAAAAACACCACTGTAATCAAATAAGCAATTCCCGTATAAACACTTGCTTTCAAGGCGTTTTCATTACCATCCGCACGTTCTGCCAAAAAATTAGACGCAGCCATTGATAAAGTTGCCGCAATTCCGGTGATAATTCCACTCATTGCAATCAAAGTTGTATTCATCAAAACAAAAGTCAACCCCGCAATCGCACCTGTTAATTCCACCAATGCATCATTAAGCCCCAAAACCATAGCACCAGTATAATTCAAACGTTCTTCATCAAGCATATCAATCAAAGCTTCTTCATGTGCCTTTTCTTGCGCCACAATATGTTCAATTTCAGGAAATACTTCTTTAACCTCTTCCATAGAAGAGATTCCATCATACTCATCCTTTTCTAAAAGTTTAATAACAAAGGTATATCCCAAAAGAACACTAAGAAACTTATAAAACACCACCTTAAACTCATTTGGTTTAATATCTTTTTTTGTATATTGTTTCCAAATAAGAGAGTGAGCTTTTTCTTCATAAGACATCTTAAGCATAACATCTTTATTTTTTTTATCTTTCATCCCCTTTGCAATATATGCATAAAGACGACTAGCCGTTACCTCATTTTTCTGAAATTTCTCAATCAAATCAACATATTCAAAAGGACAATTAAACTTATGCATTAAATAACTCCTAAAAACAAAAAAAGGTTTGCTATAATATTTTTTTACTTTATAATTTCTATCATAAATATCAAGCCATTTATCACCTTATAATCACATTTTAAAAGGAACACAAATGATTAAAGTTTTATTCGTCTGTCTAGGAAATATATGTCGCTCACCAATGGCACAATTTGTATTCAAGCAAATGGTAGAAGAACACAACCTTTCAGATAAATTTGAAATAGATTCCGCCGCCACCGAAGGCTATAACGAGATGTGCCATGCCAGCATTCATTATGGAACAAGAGACATACTAACCGCTATGCACGTCCCTTTTGAAGAACATTATTCTCGTCGTATTAGGCCTCACGATTATGCATATTATGATTATATCTTAGCAATGGATGACAGCAATATAGAGGACATACAGTCGTTAGTTGGCCTTGATACAGAAAATAAAATCCACCGTTTACTAGATTTTGCCAATAAACCACGCAATATCAAAGACCCATGGTACACCGGAAACTTTGATGAAACCTATTGGGATATCGTTGAAGGTTGCGATGCTTTTTTAAGACATTTATTAAAAAATATTTCTTAATACTAATATTTATCTTTTATATAATTTAGAAAATACAGTAAAAAAAAACAAACTAAGCAAACTAATAAACATTATTGATAATAACATCTGATAAATTAAATATTAGTCTGCTCATTTTTACCTATACTACCCTAGATGTATCTCATAATTTGCTTTACAATGAAAATAATCATCTCCATCATTTTTAAGCTAATCTAACTCTTTATCTTTAATAATAATATTTTTTAAGTATTTAACCTCTTTTTCAGACCCAATAATGTGAGCATATTTAAATTTTAATTTTGGAGTAAAATCTTCCCTATTTAACTGACGTAAATATTTATTATTCTTAAAATCAAATATCTTGTACCCAAGAGCACTGAATATCGGCCACGCCCCACCAACATCCCATAACCAATCTTTGAACATTCCAGACCTTACTCTTCCTGATGCAATCAAAACATTAGAAAAAACTGATGCCATATAATCAACAAACAAAAACTTTTTAACATTCTTACTTTTATCAAGCTCAAAATGTTGTTGCAAATCAACAATAAGCATAGACGTTGTTTTATACTCCTTTTGCAATTTAATTTTATGCTCATTTAGAGTAAAGGCATTTTTCACCCAAAAAGCCTCTTTATCCTCATTTGAATAAACCAAATCATTTTGTTTAGGAATATATAAAGCTCCCACATACGGCTTCTTATTCTTAAAAACGCCAACCGAAATACCATATATAGGTATATCTTGAGCATACTGCAAAGTCCCATCCAAAGGATCAATCACAAACACATACTCATTCTTTTCAATTTCATCAAAAATATCACCTTTATAATTTGCAATACTTTCCTCATCAACGATAAAATAACTCAAATAAGAAAAATTATTCTCAACAAACTCTTTAAACATAAAACTTATATTAAAATCAGCCTCTGTAACCATCCCCACAGGAGATTTATCCTTAAAATCAATATATAACCCCTTTTCTTTTCTCGTTTTAATAAGTTCATTACCTGCTTGCTCAATAAACCCTAAAATCTTATCAATCATAATCAAACTACCTCAAAAATCAAAACACTACCCCACTCTACCCAATCAAAAACACAATATCAAGCAAAATAACAAAAGACAACACTATAACCTTGTAATTTATAAAATATTCAAATAAAATAAAACCATTATTAAGACCATAAATTAAACATAACATCGTATCAGGAAATAAAAACAATGACAAAAGAAGTTAATCACAAAGAAACAACCCGAGCTAAAGCTTTTGAACTTTGGATGAAAGCCCCAAATCCGATGGTAACATTCTTCAAGACATTGGATGTTTCCAATCTTGTTAAAATTTCAAAGAAGAAAAATCTAAAATTTAATATGTTACTAGATTATTGCATCGGTAAAGCCGCTGTTAGCATAAAGGAGTTTTATATACTTCCAGTTGGCAATCAGCTCATACAATATGATAGCATAGCTATTAACACTATTGTTAAAAACAAAGAAAAT
>JAFYXH010000006.1 GCA_017546315.1 Alphaproteobacteria bacterium | reverse complement strand
ACTCCCACTCCCACTCCCACTCCCATATCGCACTGCCCAAACAAAAAAAAAGCTCCCTTTCGGGAGCTTCTAAAAATACTCAACAAAACTATTAAGCTACTTTTTCGTCAAAGTTATATAATTCTTCAACAGAAACAATTTTTTCATTTGTTTCAACTTTAGAAAGAACATAGTCAATAACTTTCTCTTCATAAACAGAAGTACGTAAACGCTCAATAGCTTCTTTGTTTTTCAAATAGAAATCAAAAATAGCTTTTGCTTGCATTGGGTAATGTTGTGCTTCCATCATAATATCTTTATTGATATCTTCTTGGTTTACTTGAACTTTTGCTTCATTTCCAACTTCAGCTAACAATAGGCCAAGCTTAACTCTGCGAACAGCAATTTCTTTGTATTCTTTGAGTAAATCTTCTTCGCTCTTGTTTTTTTCTTCTTCATCAAGTTGGTTGTTATTTTTAGCACTTTCATATTGTTTAACAATAGAATCATATTCCATATCAACCAATCTTTGTGGAACATCAAAGCTATATGCCTTATCCAAAGCATCCAATAGTGCACGTTTCAATTTCATCTTAGAAGCGTTTTCATAATCTTTTGCGATTCTAGATTTTACAGTTTCTTTTAATTTATCAAGATTTTCTTCGCCTAAAGATTTTGCAAAATCATCATTGATTTCAGATTTTTTAATTTCTCTGATTTCTTTGATTGTTGTAACAAACAAAGCTTCTTTTCCAGCCAAATCTTTTGCATGGTAATTTTCAGGGAAAGATGCTTTAACATCAACAACTTCGCCAACTTTTTTACCAATCAATTGATCTTCATATCCAGGGATAAAAGAGTTAGAACCAAGTTCTAATGGATAAGCTTCACCTTTTCCACCCTCAAACTCAACACCATCAATAGAACCAACAAAATCAATTACAGCGATATCACCTTTTTGAGTTGCTCTGTCTTCTTCAACTTTTTGAGAATCACGACGACTTTCAGCCATATAGTTAAGAGCTTTTTCAATTTCTTCTTGTGATACTTCAGCCATAAGTTTTTCAACTTTAATACCGCTAAAATTTTTTACTTCAATGCTAGGCATAACTTCCATAGATACGCTAAATTCAATATCCTTGCCTTCTTCAAACTTTTTCAAGTCAACATCAGGAGTAAATACTGGACGAAGATTATTCTTTTCAATAACTTCATTCATACCATCACGAAGCATATCATCAAGAGCTTCGCTCATAGCATTAGCTTTGTATTTTTTCTCAACCATAGAAAATGGAACTTTTCCAGCTCTAAAGCCAGCCATACTAACAGTCTTAGCAATTTCTTTTAATTTCTTGCTAACTTCTGCACTATAATCACTAGCACTGATAGTAACATTATATTCACGGCTTAAGCCTTCAGATTTTGTTTCTTCGATATTCATTATTTACATCTCTTCCAAAAAAAAACACCATCTTTTATAAGATGGTGCGGGCGGAGAGACTCGAACTCTCACAGCTTGCGCCACTAGATCCTAAGTCTAGCGTGTCTACCAATTTCACCACGCCCGCGGAGTTTCAACGAAATTTTAAGGGGAGTATATACAGTTATTTTATATAATCAAGTAAAAAAATAACAAAATAACAAATTTTTAAACTTTTTCCCCAATTTCGAATTGAAAACCTCTCAATAAATCACCAATGCACATCGCTTGTTTGCCTTGACGTTGGATTTTTAGAACTTTTATAGCTCCATCTTTTGTTGTAATTACAAGCTCTTTATCGCTTTTTAGGATTCTATTACTTTCACCGCAATGTTCAATACCTTCTGCTTCAAGAATTTTAAATCTTTCGTCTTTATACATAAAATACATTGAAGGATATGGAGAAAAAGCTCTAATCTTTCTCAATATAACATCTGTTGTTTCAGAAAAATTTAATAAGCATTCAGCTTTATCAATTTTCTTTGCATACAAAACTTTACTTTCATCTTGTGGAATAGGTGTGATTGTATCAAAATTTTTAAGTGTATTAAGTAATAGATCTCCACTCAATTCAGATAATTTGTCATGTAGCTCACCACCTGTCATTTTATCTGTAATGGTAACACTTTCAGAACCTAAAACATCACCAGCATCCAACGCTTCAACCATCTGCATAATAGATATACCACTAACCTCATCTCCAGCCTCAACAGCTCGTTGAATAGGGGCTGCACCTCTCCATCTAGGTAGGATAGATGCGTGGACATTGATACATCCAAATGGAAACATCTCTAAAACTTCTTTAGGTAAAAGCATTCCATATGCAGCAACAATCGCAACATCAGCATTAAAACTCTTTAATATATCTTGCTCGTTCTTGTCTCTTAATGTTCTAGGATGTCTAACTTCAATATTATTGCTTTCTGCTAGCAAGTGAATAGGAGTCTTATTTACCTTTTTTCCTCTTCCACTTTCCTTTGGCTCTCTAGTGTAGACAGCAACAACTTCGTGTGAGGCTATTAGGCTTTGTAAAACCGGAACCGAAAATTCCGGTGTTCCCATAAAAACAATTCTCATTATTCACTAAATCCTGCACGTCTATAATCAATATCAATTTTTAGTGTTTCAGCATACGAATCTAACATAGATCTAGCCATATCAGAGGCAATAGTTTCTTTAGTTCTTTCTTGAATGCTGAGTAAATCATTTTCTTGCAATTCATCAGTAAAGTTTGTTGTTTGAGCCAATATTGCAATTACATAATTGTTGCCACTTTTTTCATAGAGTTTAACAGTTTTGTAATCTGCTAAAAATAGGTCGTTTATGTCAAACTTAGATAACCCTGCAAATGTTTCATTTCTGCTAATTGGTTCAGAACGGAATGTTTCTAAATTGCGAGCTTTTGCTGCATCCACAATATCAGTTCCTTCTTCTATATCAATAACAATGTTTTCAGCAATTTCTTTTGCTATTGCATTCTTTTCTTGAACAGTCCAGATTGCGATAATTTCATCTTTAACATCTTCAATATTAGGTAATCTAGCATCAACGATTTTCTTTATTTCAACAACAATAACACCGTCATCAAATTCTTCTAAAGAGCTAATCTCGTTTAAGCTATAAGAATAAACCATGCTATTGAAATCTAAGCTGCTTACAATATTAGCAATCTCAGCAGGAGCATTTTCAACAGCTTTATCTTCTTCAATGTTGGAAACATAGATGGTGTCAAGACCAAAGTTGTTAGCTATGTGTTTTAATGTTTTTCCGGCATTTGTTTCATCATCAACAAAAGCTCTAACATCTCTAATTGCATCATATAAATTTTCTTCGCCAATAACATTCTTGATAGTTTCTTTTGATTCTTCAAAACTTGCTTCTTTAGCTGGAAGAATTTCTTGCACTTTTACAACTTGCCATGTGTCTGCAACTTCTAAAATTTTAACATCACCAAGATTCATTGCAAAAACGTCATCAGCCAAACCTTCTGCTAATTCATCATAACTAACAACACCCAAGGTTGCAGATTCTTTGTTTTCAGCACCAAGCTCTTTAGCAACGCTAGCGAATTCTTCACTATTTGATACTTTATCAAAAGCATTTTGAGCAAGTTCTTTATTTAAGAATACCATTTGCAAAACATCACGCTTTTCAGGTTGATCCAATTCGCTTTTGTGTTGAGCAAAATATTCTTTTAATAACTCATCAGAATATACAAACTTATTTAAAATTACATCATTAGGAATATATAAAACTTCAGCATCTCTCGATTCGTTAATCATGAAGCGTTCACTGAAGTCAGAAAAATATTGTGCAATTTCATCATCAGTAATACTGCGTTCAATTTCAATATCCTTAGGAGATAAAGTAATATACTTAAACGATTTGCGTTGATTATCCATTTGGTGTACTGCTTTGCTAAGAGTATTTGGTACGTTAAAAGGATAAATCAAATCATTTATCATTAGCTTTCTAGCCATCATGCGTTTTATCATATCAACATAGTCATTTTCAGACATACCTGAAGCACTAAGATAACGTCTAAATAAATTAGCATCAAATTGACCATTTTCAGGATTCTGAAACTCTGGCCTTGAGAATAAAACTTGTTGTATAAAAGCCTTAGGGAAATAGATCTTATTTTTAATCATTGTTTGATCAATAACACCTTCGTCAACAATTTGATCAAGTACATTTTGTGCAATAGTATTACGCATTTCATCAGTTAAGTCAAAATCTTCACCAGCAATACTTTTGATAGCACTTATTTCCTTATTCAAACGATATGAAAAAGCACTTTGAGAAGTTTTCAATCCATTAACATTAACTACAGTCTGATTTTGTGTAGCTCCACTTATATAACCACTAACACCAAAAAGAGAAATAAAACTAATGGCAACAGCCATAAAAATTACCTTAAAAATCCAACTCTCTTGAGCTTTTGCTAATTTACTTATCATTTTCTTCATCCCAAAAATAATCTAATTGCCAGTTATTATAAAAGTATCAAAAAAATATTCAATCTGAAATCAATAGATATATACAAAGTTTTTTCTGTAAACAACTTGTCTTTTTCGCTAGAAAATAAAATTGTTTATGCTAACTTAATGCAAGTTATAATTTTTTTTAAGGATAATTACAATGGTTAGAAAAACTCTAATTGCCGGCAACTGGAAGATGAATTGCCATTTAGAAGATGGAATTACCTTAGCAAAAGGCGTTGCTCAAGAGGCTAAAAAAAGAGCAAGAAAAGATTGCGAATTTTTGATTTGTCCTCCATTTACATTATTGATGGCAGCTAAAAAAGCAATCAAAGGTTCAAGAGTGATGCTTGGCGCTCAAGATTGTCATTTTGCAGCATCTGGCGCACATACTGGTGATGTTAGCCCACAAATGCTAAAAGACCTAGGTTGTCAATATGTGATTGTTGGACACTCAGAAAGAAGAACAAATCATTATGAATCTGATGAGTTAATTGCTAAAAAAGCTTCTGCAGCAATAGAGGCAGGCCTAAAAGTAATCATCTGTATTGGTGAAACAGAAAAAGAGCGTGATGAAAACAAAACTATTGAAGTTTGCACAACTCAAATCATGGGATCAGTTCCTGAAAATGCAACAGCTCAAAATACAGTAATAGCTTATGAACCAGTATGGGCTATTGGTACAGGCAAGACACCAACATCTCAAGATGTAGAAGATGTTCATGCTGCAATCCGTAAAGTTATTTCTAAAAAATTGGGTCGTGCTAACGCAAACAAAATGCGCATCTTATACGGTGGAAGTATGAAACCTTCAAATGCAAAAGAATTATTAAATCTACCAGATGTAGATGGTGGTTTAATTGGTGGTGCAAGCTTGAAAGTAGAAGATTTTATTGCAATTTCTGAAGCTTCAAAACAATAATAAGGAAAAGAAAAATGGGATCAGTATTGTTAGTAATTCACTTAATCGTTGCCATATTGTTGGTGACATTGATTTTAATGCAAAATAATTCTGGAAATGCACTAAGAGGATTAGGTGGTGGAAATGGCGCTGATAGCTTTTTAACAGCACGTGGAAAGGGTAATCTATTAACTCGTTCTACAGCTATTTTAGCCACAATATTTTTCACAACATCAATTTTATTGGTATTGTATTATAAAGGTGAATCAAGAACAGCAGAGTCTATTGTTGAAGTAGCTCCACTTGTTCAAAAAGAACCTTTAGTTCCATCTGTTCCAAGCACAACAGCAGAAGCTCCTGCTGAAGCATCAACAGAAGCACCTGCAGTAGAACCAGTTGCAGAACCAACAGCTGAGCCTGTTGCAGAGCCAAGTGGTGCAGAGCCAAATACTCCTGCAGCGGAATAGTTCGATGGATACGTATTAAACAAAATAAAGGCACCCCAAAATAAGGTGCCTTTTTCTCTAAAATTTAATAAAAAAAGGTTTTACAAATGTCTAGTTTAAATCCAAATACAAAATTTATTTTTATAACCGGTGGTGTTGTTTCTTCTTTAGGAAAAGGGTTAGCGTCAGCATCTCTTGCTTCAATTTTACAAAGTAGGGGGTTTAAGGTTCGTTTAAGAAAATTAGATCCTTATCTTAATGTTGATCCAGGTACAATGAGTCCTTTTCAACACGGAGAAGTTTTTGTAACAGATGATGGAACAGAAGCAGATTTGGATTTAGGACACTATGAGCGTTTTTCAGGTGTTAGTGCAAGAAAGAGTGATAGTACAACAACCGGAAAAATATACCAACGAGTAATCGATAGAGAACGCCATGGTGATTATTTGGGAGCGACCATACAAGTAATTCCACATGTAACCAATGAAATAAAAGACTTCATTGTAAATGACTTAGAAGATGAAGATTTTGTTTTGTGCGAAATAGGGGGAACAGTTGGTGATATCGAAGGCCAACCATATTTAGAAGCAATACGTCAGCTTGCCTATGATTTAGGTAGAGATCGTACAATGTTTTTACATTTAACTCTATTGCCTTATATTCCAACAGCAGGAGAGTTGAAAACTAAACCAACTCAACATTCAGTTAAAAAGTTGCAAGAATATGGTATTCAACCAGATATGTTGTTATGTCGTTCGCAAATGCCGATTCCTGAAAATGAAAAAAGAAAAATTGCACTTTTCTGCAATATTAAAGAGGAAAATGTTATACAAGCTCTAGATGTTAGCAATATCTATCAAGTGCCACTAGCTTATTCTAAAGAAGGCATGGATAAAGCTGTATGTCGTCATTTCAATTTACCTTGTCCAGATGCAGATTTATCTGGCTGGGAAGATATTGTTAATATCTTAAAATCTCCAGAAGGAGAAGTAAGAGTTGCCGTTGTTGGAAAGTATGTAAAGCTTTTAGAGGCTTATAAATCTTTAAGTGAGGCATTAAATCACGGTGCAATAGCCAATAAGCATAAAGTAAAAATCAAATGGATAGATTCTGAAGAACTTGAAAATAAAAATCCGGAAGATTTCTTTTCAGATGTTCACGGTATTTTAGTTCCTGGCGGTTTTGGTCTTCGTGGAACTCAAGGTAAGATAGAAGCTGTCAAATATGCAAGAACTCACAATATTCCATTTTTAGGAATTTGTTTTGGTATGCAAATGGCCGTAATTGAAACAATGCGTAATGTTTTAGAAATATCAAATGCAAATACAACTGAGCTAGATGAAAATTGTGAGGCTGTAGTTGGTTTGATGACCGAGTGGGATAAGGATGGAGCCAAACAAATTCGCCACAAAGATGGTGATTTGGGTGGTACAATGCGTCTTGGTGCGTATGAAACTGTTATCAAGGAAGGGAGTTTGGCACAAAGTATTTACCAAACAACCAATATTAGCGAGCGTCATCGTCATCGCTATGAGGTAAACATCAAATATCAAGATGCATTAAATAAAGCTGGTATGATTATTTCTGGAACATCTCCAAATGGTGATTTACCTGAAATTGTAGAAATTCCAAATCATCCATGGTTTATAGCAGTTCAGTATCATCCTGAATTAAAATCAAGACCATTTGCTCCACATCCTTTGTTTGTAGAGTTTATTAAAGCCTCTATCAAACATTCTAGATTGGTATAAGATACAATAAAAAAAATCCCTCTTTTAATTCAAAAGAGGGATTTTTTGTAGATAAATTTCTAACTATCTATCTCTAGAAGTATTAAAAATCATATCACTACAAACATTTTTAATAGGGGGTGATTTATCCATATTTTTTCTTATATCCAATGTCATTTGTTTATATTTTTCAATGCGTTCTCTAATTTCAGATTTTTTAGAGTTGCAGCTATATTCTGGCAATTTCTTTTCACTCTCAAAATCTCTTTGAGCCATAACATTTTTTCGTTCCTGCTCGTTCTCAAACTCAGTTCCATAGTATCTATCAAAGCATGAAATTTCGTTATTAAAAGCAGCGTTAATTTGCCATCCATAACCATCTTGATAGTTTTCATAACCCTTGTTTTTAGCTTCTCTCAATGCGCAATATAAGTCTATTGGCATATAAGGGGTTAAGTCAAATTCTTTACCTGTGCAATAATCAAAGTCTAGGGTTTCTTTCATATTTTCTAAGGTAATAAATTTTCCTTTTAAAGTGTTAGGAACATACGTCATGTGTGGAAGTAAGGCTTGTCTCAATAATCCATTTAACGGACCAGAAAATTCTATTATACAACCATCTCTATCTTTGTTTTGAGTAATCATATATTTAAAACCACTAAGAGCTGTGCTAATAGTAAGTTTATCTTTTTCTTCCTTAACAGTTGCATAGGGATAATAAAAAGTTGGGTCATGGAGTTCATAACTTGCACCATTTTCATTTTTTTGATAATTATGCAATTCATAATAAGTCAAAGTGTCTTGAGTACAAAAATATACCTCACCAGTTTCTATATCAATATTACGTTCTTGAGGGTGATGTTTTCTTGATTTTTTAGTCATTTCATATACTAAATCTTCAATATTTTCTTTAATCTCAAAACTAAACTTAGAATAAGCAATTTTAGGGATGTTTCTAAGAGAGTTTGAGCTAACACAATTAGTTTCTTGTTCAATCAAATATTGAACTTCATTATTATTTAATTTTACCATAGTTTTATCTTTTCATAAAATTCTTTATAAGGGTAAAAAGCCCTAAATTAGAGTTATATATAGTTTCGTTCCTCCTCCTTTAGAAAAACGAAAGATAAGAGTTCTGTAATGCCTTTGTTGTTAAGCCAAAAGACACTATAAAATATGGGGATTTTTTTCATAGAAAAGTAAGCGTATCTAATAAGTAATCCAACTTTAACGCTACAATCATAAACAGCGACTTCATATGCGCTATTCTGTTCAACATCGAATTTTAAGTAATTAAATTGAATATTAACACCACAAATAATTTCATCAACTCTCTCAACGAAGACTACATTACTTGTGTCTATGTTACACACATTTATTTTAAGTTATTACACTTTTTCATCTTTTACCTATAAGGTTTTGTTACATTACACCACCTTTATATCATAAATTAAATATTATGTTAACGGTGTTTTGTCTGAGTTTTGTTTATTTCGTTCTGGGGTAAAAAAATCGCCTATTTCTAGGCGATTAAAATCGACATTAGTCTAGTTGTTCTATTCCTCATCAAGTCCGTCAAAGCGTTCTTTAACAGTAACTTTAACACTATTGATGCGCATATTATCAACTTCAAGAACTTCATAAATGCAGTACTCATCTTCTACTCTATCACCAATTTCAGGCTCACGTCCTAAAAGATTGAATACATATCCACCCATTGTGCTTTCTTCTAATTCTTGATAAGGTAAATCCATGCATTCAAAAGCATCTTCTACTAAATAAACACCCTCAAACACACAAACTTTTTCGTTAATAATCTTAACAGCAACATCTTCATCATCATCGTGTTCGTCTCTAATATCACCAACAAGCTCTTCTAAGATGTCTTCCATAGATAAAAGTCCCGCAGTACCACCATATTCATCAACTACGATTGCAAGGTGAATACGTTTCTTCATCATTTCATGTAAGATTTCAGAAACAGACTTATTCTCAGGCACAAACATAATCTTTCTAACAATCTTATTAAGTATATCTTTGTGCTCAACATTTTTGCATTCCAACAAATCACGAATGTGAATCATTCCCAAAATTTGGTCTTTATCACCATTACAAAGAGGAAAACGAGTATGCTTATTTTGTTTAACCAACTCCATAATTTCATTGAATGTGCTATTTTGATAAATGCAAACCATATCTTGTCTTGGAATCATAATTTCATGGGCAGAAATTTCAGAGAAGCAAATTGCATTTTGGATAATTTCGCTTTCTGTATCATCAATCACTCCACCTTTTTGTGAAGCATCAATAATAAGTTTAATTTCTTCTTCAGAATGTGCTTCAGCACTTTCATCGGCAGCTTGCACACCCATCATCTTTAATATCCATAAAGACACATGGTCAAAACACCAAATAACAGGTGTGAAAATCTTATTAAAAGTATACAATGGAATTGCAATTTTCAATGTATATTCTTCTGTGTTTTGAATAGCCAATGTCTTTGGTACAAGCTCACCCAATACAACGTGCAAAAGAGTAATAAAGGTAAACGCTACACCAAAACTAACAGAATGCAACAACACCTCATTGTTTACGAAATAATCGTGAAAAGTATCCTCCAAAAGTCTAGAAACAGCAGGTTCTCCAAGCCAACCAAGACCCAATGATGCAAGAGTAATACCAAGCTGTGTAGCACTCAAATAAGTGTTTAATTGCTCAGAAATTTTCAAAGCAATTTTAGCTCTCTTACTCCCACTATGTGCTAATTCTTCTAATTTTGTTTTACGAATTTTTACAATGGCAAATTCAGAAACCACAAAAAAAGCATTACAAAAAACTAATACTAAAACCAATATCAAATTGATAACATAACTATAATAGGGACTCATGTCTATTTTTTAATTTTACCTCAATACGTTAAACATAACCCTTAAACTATAATCTATTTATTAGAAAAGTCAACACCTTATTTGCTTTAGAAGAAGTAAACACAAAAATAATGTAACACTATGCATGTATAGGCTTTATAAAGACTTTACAATAAAAGAATAGGGGGGAGTTGTTTCCTCTTAAAATAAGATCTACGATTTAACTCTAAGACACTGTTAATAAGTTCTTTTTTAAAACAATTTTGTAATTTTTTTCCATCAACAATATGCATTAAAATCTCATCTAAAATATAATATGGTGGAAGAGTGTTTTCATCTCTCTGATTATAGCAAAGTTCAGCACTAGGAGCTCTATCAATTACTTCTTTAGGTAATCGTTCTTCGTTTCGATTAAGCCACTTTGCAAGTTTAAATATTTCAGATTTATAGATATTGCCAATAGGTAATAATCCTCCACATACATCTCCATATAACGTGCAATAACCAGTATGAATTTCAGATTTATTACTACACCCCAAAACCATATCTCCAAATTGATTAGAATAAGCCATCAAGATTTGTCCTCTTACTCGAGCCTGTAAATTTTCGACAACAATTCCTTTAACGTTTTCGCCAAATACATTTTCTAATATTTTAGTTTCAAACTCAATCAATTTATCAATATCAATTTCACTATAACATAGTTTACAATTCTTAGCAATTTTTTGAGCAATATTTAGGCTTAAATCAGAAGTATATTTAGTTTTCATCATTATAGCTCTAACGTTATTTCCACCTAAGACTTCACTTGCAAGCAACGCAACAATAGCACTATCAAGCCCACCAGATAATCCTAAAACAACCCTGTCAAAACCATTTTTATCTAAATGATTTTTAAATTCTTTTTTTAAGTTATTCCATAAATTTTCCATCTTCTATCTCCCCTGATGTTTGCTAATTAAATTTTGTTGGTTTTCAAATAAACGTTTTTCAAGTCCCACACCATAAATATGAGGGTTCGCAAGCCTTTTATAGCTCTCATCAAGTTTACTTAAATTATCCATTGCAAAATTTTGAATAACGTTTAAATTATTCTCTAGTTTTCTAACAAATTTTCCGTTTTCTAATAAAGGTTTAAGTAAAAGTTTAGCTTCACTTTCTTTATCAAATTTTTTATACCCCTTTATCAGGCTGTGAGCAGTATAAGACCAAATATCACATTCAAGTTTGCCATTTTTTATATAGTTATCATTTTCCTTAACAATAATGTCTCCTTCAAATTTATTGTCTTTTATAATTCTAATCACATTAGTTGCCCCTGGTATTGTTGTTTTTCCTTCCGCAATCTTAATTTTATCTTCTCCCATATAAGTTTTAGTCTTAAATACACCACCTAAAGCAGGGCAGTCATAAGCCGTAACTAATTTTGTTCCAGAAGCAATAATATCATATGGAGCTTTTTGCACCGCAATCAAATTCTCAATAGCATATTCATCCAAATCATTAGATGCGACTAATTTTGCATTTTCAAATAAATAAGATTTATTAGTTTTTTGAGCTTCTTCATTGATAATTTTTTTTGCTTCTTTGGCCCAGTATGCTAAATCTCCAGAATCAATTCTCATTCCCATAAGTTCAATACCTGTTTCAAGAGACGCTTTAATTGCATTTTTTATTCCTTTGCGAGTATCATACGTATCAACTAAAAGAATGGTATTACCAATAGATGCTTTCATATATTCCTTAAAAGCTTCTAATTCATTACCAAAACTCATGATAAAAGAGTGAGCCATAGTGCCACTAACGGGAATATTATAAAACTTTCCAGCAGCAACATTAGAAGTACCACTAACACCTCCAATAAAAGAAGCTCTAGTAGCGCTAAAACCGCCCAGTTCTTGTCCTCGTCTTACTCCAAATTCCAAAACAGGGCGTTTGATACCATCAATTTGAGAAGCTAAAACAATTCTACTTGCTTTTGTTGCAATCAAACTTTGAGAATTAAATATATTAAGTAAACTAGCTTCAATCAAATCAACCTGATAAGAAGGTCCTGTTATGCTATAAACCGGTTCATTAGGGAAAACAATTTCTCCTTCATTAACTGTTTTAATCGAAATCTCTAATTTCTGATTTTTTAAAAATTCCAAAAATTCTTTTCTAAATTTTGGTTCTCCATTAGAATTTTTCAAACTTTCTAAATATTTAATATCTTCATCACGAAAACCCCAGTTATTAAGCCATTGAGAAAACTCATACATCCCCACGGCAATTAAATAACTACCGCCAAAAGGACATTTTCTAAAAAATGCTTCACTTGTTTTTACATCATTTGCTTTTTTAGCCCCAAACCACGCTTGTGCCATTGTTAAATGGTATAAATCAGCAAACAAAGGAGTTCCCGTTGCAAGTACATTTTCTCTAACATTATTCATCATAACATACCTCCAAATTTTAGCGTCTAACCATATTGTATTCAATTTTTTTCTTTAACAATTCTGTGCGAAAAAATTGTTGAGTGGTCATACTCTTAAGCTTTCCCGCTTCAACAAAAGCTCGGTAATCAGGTTTAGCTAAAATATCAGTAATTTCTTCATTTAATCCTTTGCACAAATCTTCAAGAACAATAACATTTGCACCTTTTTTTAATAATCCGTCCATAGCTTCTTTAACGCAAATATCGCTTAAAACACCACATAAATACACATCTGTCTTATCATTATATTGACAAGCTAAATTTTGATATGTTTTTTCTTCATTCCAAATATTTGTTGTAGATTTATAAATTTTTTGAACGTTTAATCCCTCTTTGAAAGGAGCAGCTTGTTCCCATCCCCAAGTTCCATAAATACAATGCTTAGGAAAGTTTTGAGCCTCAATCGTATCATTATATGTTTCCTCAAAATGAGTATCATAACTATCTATAATCAAATCAAAACTGTTCTTAAATAAATTGTTTGCAAATTTTTTATGTCTTTCAATTAAAGCAATATCACTAATCGTTAAAAGACCTTCAGGACTAACAAAATCGTTCTGAAAATCTATTCTAAATAAAACACGTTTATTCATCTTAAAAATCCCTTCAGGCTTATCGGGTTATAAAATAGACTTGTCTTCTATAAGCCCTGCAGAAGACACAAGCCAAAATTTTCAAAAATTAAATAATACCTTTTTTCTTATTAAAGTATTCCTCAATTAAACTGTGATTTTCTTTAGCAATAAAATTCTTCCATCTTTTATCACCAAACTTAATCATATCACGAACCATACTTCCTGTCACAAACGGGAAACTTTCGTCCGTTCTATCCACAAGTTCAATATGCTTAAAACATTCCTTAAACCAGTGAGCATCATAAGAAGACCCCGCATAATAAACATCAGGCTTAGGAAGTTCTGAGAAACTTTCATTTATAAAGTCCAAAACATATTCGCTCCATTCAGCAGGGTTATTTATATCAAATAACCCAACAATTTTAAGCCTTTCATACAAAGGTTTATTTCTATAAATATTTTGGATCATTTTTTTTCTAGTAGTATAATTAAGAGGATTACGCTCAGTTCCTTGTTCTTGGATGCTTCCTAAAACAACAGTAACTCTTTGGCAATCATTAAGCATCTTATCAACCAATTTTTGATGCCCAATATGAAAAGGTTGAGCCCTCATAATTGTAAGACCATGTGTGTATTTAAAATTAGACATTAAAAAAACTCCTTTTACTAGGAGCCATCAATAAAATTGCATAAACTAATCATCTAAAAATGTCTATCAACTTCATCAAACTGGCTCGGTTTGTAATAGTTCTATGCTCATAAGCCCTGCGAGCATCAAGAACAACTTTAATCTAACGCAAAAATAAACTTTGTCAATCAAAAAATATTCATATTGACTTTTTTGTTATTAAAAGAATAACATTAAACAAAGGAGATAAAATGAGAATAACTATTTTAGGTTCAGGCTCTGCATTTGGGGTTCCAATGGTGTTTAATACTTTTGGAAATGCCTCCCCAAATAATCCACGGAATATACGTTTACGTCCATCGATTTTTTTAGAAATAGATAGTAAGAATATCCTAATAGATGCAACCCCAGAGTTTCGTCTTCAAATTAACCAAAATCATATCACAAATATAGATTCGGTGCTTATTACTCATGGTCATTACGATCATATAGGAGGAATACCTGAACTCCCACGAGCATCAAAAATCCTAAATCACCCCATATCCATTTATGCCTCCAAAGAAACATTAAGCGAATTAAGACAATGCTATCATTATCTTTTTAGTTCCAAATCAGATGCAGAACCTAATTTACAAAACTTAATCTGGAACGAAATTCCAAATCAAGGTTCTTTTATGGTGGAGAATTTAGATTTTAGCACATTTCAAGTTCCACATCATAAACTTCATCCTTCAGCTTTTAAGATTAAAAATTTTGCCTATATTACAGATTGGGAATATATTTCAAATGATACTCTCAAAAACTTATATGATTTAGAGCTTTTAATCATAGAATGTAACAATGGGCTAATCAAAGAAGAAAATGGGCACGGAAATCTCCATCAAATTAAAGAATTATGTCAACAAATATCCCCTAAACAAGTTGTTTTAACGCATCTATCTACAAGAGTTGATTATGATGAGCTTTCTCATCATCTTTTAGGTAATATAAAACTAGCCTATGATGGTTTAGTCCTTGAAATTTAGTTATTGTATTTATCTCTATTTTGTGGTAAAATCTTCTAATATTAGGGAGATTTATTGTGAGCAATAGAGTATTAAATCCAGAAAAAATATTAGATGAATACATACTTGATGTTATTCAAAGAAATAATGCAATGAAAGAATTTCAAGATGCTTTAACTGAGCAGTATAAAAAGTATCCTTTAGAAGACCTAAAATCTAGCTTAAAATCTAATATGGATGAAGAACGTGCATATCAAAAAATAGAAGACACAGATAGAAAACCTTATAATGATTTTTCATTGTTGCAAAAAGAAATTGCAAGAGAGGTTATTATAATCAATTATCCCGAAGGAAAGAGAATAAGAAAAATAGCCAACAATATAATGAAAAATATAGATTCTTCTAAGTCTTTTTCAGAAGATCAAAAGGCATTAAAAAAAGAGCTTGTAATGAAATTTGCCAATCTAAAATTAGATAAAGAAGTAACAAAAAGAAAAGATAATCCAGATTATAAATATTATGAAAAAAAAGTCTATATTTCTCTTTTAACACAGCGACTTACTAATGTTTATAATCGTCAAGTAGTTCAAAAAGAGTTTGATGAAATAAATTCACCAAATAAAACAAATCAAACATTTAAACCTGAAAAAGATAAGGGAAGTTGCACAAAATCTTTAACAATTTCACTTTATAAATTGCAAGAAAAATATAATATCCCTTTGTTTGAAGAATTAAAAAATATAGAAGAAATAGCTCACCCCAAAGATTTAAGTCAAAAACTCTCCCAATATGTAAGAACAGCTAACACCGGAAATTTAGAAGACTTAAATCTAAAAAAAGGAGATATAATACTTTTAACTCGTCAATCAACTCAAGAACCTGGGCACGCAATGATGTGTCATGGCTTTGATGAAAATAATGAGCCACTACTTTTAGGTTTTTCAGGTGTGGATAAAGAAGTAAAAGCAAATAAAGATAGAAGAGGAGAACCTAGAAAAGGTATCATAATAGATGTTCAGTCTTTAATAAAAGACGCCATAAATTCAAAAGAACATCCAAGAGAAATTACGCCAAAATCATTACATAAAGATAGGTAGATGTGAATAATATTATAGACGATTTTAAAATCTTTTATCAAAATCTCTTAAAAGTGTAGGTGATAATAGCTTTTACACTCCAATCATCTCCGAATCTGATTGATGAATTAAGTAAATACAACAAAGATAAATATTTGCAGGCAAAAATCATAAAAACACTGCACAAATACTAAAATAGGGCGGTTTCCCGCCCTTTGTAAAATGCTCTAATCAAAATTATTGAGCCAAAGTGATTGAATCAACATCAACCTCAGGAGCTTGCATCAATTCCTTATCAATTTCACCGCTGATTTGAACAAGCATTTCAGGTTTAACTGTTAAACCTTTCCATTCATCATCATCAATCTCTACAACAATTGTTCCTGTTCCGTCATTAAATTGATACTTTTCGTTGCCAAGAGCTTTTTCGATTTTTCCCTTTAATACTACCGGAGCATCATCATTAAGTTTTAAAGCATCTGCAACAGTTGTAGAGGTAATTCCAGGACCTTCAAATCCGCCACCCATATTTTGAGCAACAGCTTGTCCAACAGCAACAACACTAACCCCTAAAGCTAATAGCGCCAATAATTTTTTCATCTCGATTCTCCTTTAATAAATAATTACACTTCATTTTTCAGTAAATATTATCTAAGGGAATTTTTTTTATGCAAAACTTTTTTTATTTTATTAGTACTTTTTTTACTTTAATTTTTATGATGCCTACAACTACAATCATCATCTCCTTTAGAGAATAAATGATCATCTTCTTTATCTTTTGAAAAGGCATTTTTAGTCTTATCCCAAGCCTCTTCACTAAACTCCACAGTTTTATCCCATGCTTCTTCACTAACATCTTTTGTTTTATTAAAAGCTTTAGAAAAATTTTTCTTTGTTTTGTTCCAAATGTTTTCCATTTTATCCTCCTAAAAAAGTTATCTAACCTCTGATAAAATAAACATAAAATTGGGATAATTAAAGAAAACCAAAAGTCTATAAAACTAATTTTGAGATATCCATTCAATAACTTTTGCATGTCCATTCTTTTTAGTATCAAAAAAGACTTCGTTGTGCTCACAATCATTTAAGATGATAAATTGTCTTTGAGAGCCTTGAGCTAAATCATAAAGTCTTCTTCCATGAGCAAATGGAACAAGAGTATCTTTAGAACCATGTAAAATTAAAAGCTTTCCCTTATAGTCTTTGATGAATTTATAACTAGGCATTTCATACTTTATAACTAATCGAGCCAAAGGAATATTTTTTTCTCCAGCAATTTCTTTCAAAGAATAAAAAGGTGCAAGTAAAATAACTTTATTTGGTTGGCGATTAGAAGAAAGATAAGAGGCAACCGCAGTACCCATAGAATATCCCATAACGATAATTTCTCTATTGTTATAATTTTTTTTCAAATAATCATAAGTGCTCAATGCGTCCATATAGATATTTTCTTGGCTAAATTTACCATTCATTCCGCCAAATTCACGATAATCCATCATTACAACACCAAAGCCATTGCGAATATATTCGATTAAGCCTGTTGCATATTCTGCATTTTGTGATTTATTGCCGTGGAAGAATAATATTAAAGGCTTATCCTCATTGCCATTAAATAACCAAGTTCTAATTTTTAATCCATCACGAGCTTCAAGTATGACTTCCTTAAAATTGGGCATTCCTGCTTTTTTCGGAGTAATATATTCTTCATCTGGATGTATATAAAATTTTTCCTGTAAAACATACAATCCTAAAGCATAAACAGCTGTTAAACCGAAAATAAACGCCAAAAATAATAAAAACTTTTTCATCAATAACATCCTAAATTAAAATATTTTATCTATTTATTGATTTTATTTACTCTATTCATAACAGCTTCAGCAAATACTTTCAAAGAACTAGATAATCTTTGTGGGTGCAAATTTTTAGGCTCTAATTTCATATTAAGAGCTAGTTTGAAAAAGTCTTCCCACTCGATAGCATATTTGGGGCATAATAAACTAACCAAATTATGGCAGTCATATCTTACTTCTTTATCAATATAGATCCCTTTAGAACTAATAGCAGTAGGAACCCCTGCAACAGTTGTTTCACAACTAGAATAAGAATCAAAAGTATGAACAACCAACGTATTAGGAATACCCAAAACTCCAGGATAAATATTTCCTAGTTTTTGCATTCTTCTAAAGCTAAATTCATTTCTTCCAGAATAGATTCTCCAATAATTATCGAGTCTATCATCAATCGACATAGCAACCTTTTTGCAATTACAAAAGACGATTTTATCATCACGATTAGCTTTTTCATACAAATAATCGCTAACATCATTAGGAGTTCTATGACCATTTACAAATAAAATACCATAGCCTGTATTTTTTAATCTTTCAGCATCTTGGAAAATTCTCTTAGCATAGTTCAAGTCAAATCGAATTTCTTGCCCATTTACTCTTCCACCTAAACAAAAGACTATATGCGCTTTTTGCTTTTTGTACGCTAATAGCTTGTTTACTAAATCTCCTACTTCAGAGTCGTCTTTTAGCTCATCTAATTTTTTATTTAATTCTTTGTATTTTACATCCACTAATTCTTTAGAAAAATTATTAACTGTACCAATAGTAATCAAAGACTTTTTTCTTAGCTCTTTATTGTGTAATAGTCTTATTCTCGCACTAAAGTTTAACAAATGCTTTGGTATGTTGATTAAATCAACATATTTATATTTGTAATATCTAGATGTTAAAATTGTTGTGAAAATATTTCCTAAATTATGCTCTTGGTAATACTCTTTTATTGCTTTACAAGTCATATCCGTGTTAGTAAAAGCATCGTTATTTTCAGCCTGATTAAACACTTTGATAAATACATTTGGAATAAATGAATTTTTACTAAAATAATCATCAAGAAGGTCATATAAATATTCTTTATAGCTTTTATAATTCTTAAAATCAAAAAAAGAGATGTTATCTTTCATATCAAAAAGAGAATTAACATTTTTAGGTAATAAAACTTGTTTATTGATATCAACTTCTGTTTTTGTTAATTTTGCAATTGCATTCAATGCACCAATTAGTTGATTTTGTTCACCTTGATTTGCAGTGCCAAAGCCCAAAGCTATAATTTTTTTATTTTCCATATCATAACCTCAAAAAAAATATATACTCCAATAAATACTCAATATATATTAATTTTAAATTAAGGAGTTAATCAAAATGGAAAATATACATCAACCTCAAAAAGTAGATACAAATTTTAGTCTTCCTGCATCATCTAGTATGTTAAAGTTTTTTGGGGCAATGTATTTTGGGCGTAATTATTTTAATTTTAAGGGGAGGGCATCAAGAAGAGAATGGTGGTCAGTAGCGATTTTAGAAACGATTTTTTTGATTATTCCAATTGCTGTTTTGATGTATATATTTCCTGATTATGCAGATTATATAGAACTTTTTTATGAGTTGTATGCTCTAATCCCATCAACTGCTTTAATGATTCGAAGATTTCATGATTTTAATATGAGCCCATGGTGGGCAATGTTGATTGTGCCTATGTCGTTTTTGCCATTTTTTAAAGGCGACAGGGCAGATAATCGTTATGGAAAAAATATATATAACTAAATTAAATGTCTAAACAAAAACACCCCTATTAAAAGGGTGTCTTTGGTGTGTAATAAATTAAATATATAGATTAAATTTTATCTGTCTCTATCTCTGAAATCAACCATTCTATCTGTTTTTTCAGTTGTCTGAGTTTTTTGTTTTTCCATTGTTTCTCTTGTGATATATTTATTGATTGCTGCTCTAAAACACTTTGTGTCTTTGTTAGTTAAGCTCATATATTTAGTTGCAGCCATCGCCATAAATTCTTCATCAGTTACGTCTTTGGAACCACGCATTGCTTTTAATTCAGCAACTTTACCATTCATTCTAACAACAGAAGGTAAGTCGCTAACATATTTTGCATTGGTTCCTATTTTTTTCATAACCTCCAGTCCCATTGTTTTATTAAGTAAACCAAAAACCTCATTCTCATTTTTGCAAGCCTTCAACGACCTATCAAAAGCTTTTCCATCAATCTTCCTAGTTTCAGTCATGGTCTCTCCTCCTATAATAATTCTTTTCTATTTATACTTGGAGTATATCATAATTTTGTCTGTTTGGCAAGAGTTTTTATGAGTAAAATGAGATAAATTAGTATTTTCTGTCTAAAATATATTTTGCCAATAACTTAAACTCACAACTATTTGTTCCAAAATAATCAATAACCTCTATAGCTTCTTCAATGAGCCTTAAAGCCTGTTTTTGGGCTTTCTCAACTCCATAAATGCTAACAAAGTTTAATTTATTTTGCTTTTCATCTTTTTTCAATGTTTTACCGACAATTTTTTCATCTCCTATAACATCCAAAATATCATCAGTTATTTGGAATGCTAAGCCGATATTGTCAGCATATTTAGTTAAAGTCTCTTCTTCTTTTTTGCTTCCATCTCCAAGGATACATCCGCAAATACAAGGGTACTTTAATAAGCATCCGGTTTTAAGTGCTTGGGTTTGGCGGATGATTTCTTCTTTTTTGTCGATATAGATATTGCTCTCGGTAAATAAATCTAATACTTGCCCGGCAATCATTCCTTCTCTGGCACCGGCAAGTTTAGAAAGCAAAGATATAAGCTTAATCTTTTTCTTATCTTCAATACAAGAATTACTCAAAATTTCAAAAGCATACGTTAATAAACCATCTCCAGCTAAAACAGCAGTAGCTTCGTCATATTGTTTATGACAAGTTGGCTTTCCTCGCCTAAAATCATCATTATCCATACAAGGTAAATCATCATGCACTAAAGAATAACTATGTATTAACTCAAGAGCAATTGACGCTCCAAGAGAGCTCTTATAATCAACCCCAAAAAGCTCAGAAGACTTCGTAAGCAAAAATGGGCGCAATCTTTTTCCGCCATTAGTAATGCTATAACGCATAGCATCAAATGCTCTATATTGGATTCCTTCACATCTAGGAAAGTAAGTTTCTAAATCCTTATTAAATTTATCACTATATTGACTTAAAATTTCAACAATACTTTCCATAAATTAGTCCCTCCAACATAAAAAATAATTTATTCTTCAACTCCATCAAGTAAAGTTGTGCTAATGTCGCCATTTTTACTAATTTCGATTTTTTCAACTTTCAAAGTAGCATCTTTTAGCTTATCCATACAATATTGTTTGAGCTTTGTTGCTTTGTCATACGCTTTAACTGCATCATCAAGCTTAATGCCGCCATTTTCTAGTTCTCTAACAATATTTTCAAGCTCACTTAACGCCTTTTCAAAGCTTAAATCTTTAATTTCGTAATTGTAAATTTCTGTCATTGTTGTTTCCTATAACTTAATAAGCTCAATCTCTTTATTGGGTAAGTCTTTCACCCCAATTCCAAGTTCTGCTAATTTGTCTCTAATTTCATCAGACTTAGCCCAATTTTTCTCAGCCCTAGCAGTTTTTCTTTGTTCTAAGAGGTCAGCAATTTCAGGAGTTATTTCGATACTTGTTTCCGTCTTTGCTTCAACATCTTTAAGGCCAAAATTAAATACACTATCAATATGTAAAACATAATTTAGTTTCAAAATATCGCTTTTTTTGTTATCTTTTACAACGCTCCAAATATGAGATATAGCCAATGGAGTCTTGAAGTCATCAAATAAATAACTATTAAACTCATCTTTTAATTTTTCTAAAGCAATACTGTCGTTTTCATCCAATGTTTGATTATGAGCTTTTTGCTTAAACTCGCTAACAAAATCACACAAATTTTCATAGGCTTTCTTGGCCCCATCCATAGCTTCTTCAGAAAATATTGCAGCACTTCTATAATGAGAAGTGAGGGTAAAATACTTATATACCATTGGGTCGTATCCCATTTCTTTTAAGGTATCAATTGTAGTTTTACCGCCTGTAGATTTGCTCATTTTGCCAGCTTTAGTGTTCAAAAATTCAGTATGCACCCAATAGTTTACCCATTCGTGTCCAAGCTTAGCTTCACTTTGAGCTATTTCATTTTCGTGGTGAACAGGAATATGGTCAATACCGCCACAATGGATATCGATTCGTTCGCCTAAATATTTAGTTGACATTGCAGAACACTCAATATGCCATCCAGGATATCCTTTTCCCCAAGGGCTTTCCCATTGCAAAATTTGATTTTCAAACTTAGAAGATGTAAACCATAATACAAAGTCAGAAGCATTGCGTTTGTTGGTGTCTTGTTCTGTTCTTGCACCATGTTTTAAATCTTCTCGATTCTGTCCAGATAAGCAACCATATTTAGGGAATTTTGCTGTATCAAAATATACATTACCATTAGAAAAATAAGCAAAACCTTTATCTTCTAAATCCTTAACAAAAGAGATCATATCAACAATATGCTCAGTAGCTCGGCACACAACTGTTGGTTTTTTAAGTTTTAAAGCTTCAGTATGCTTAAAAAATGTTTCTTCATAATGTCTAGCAATATCCATAACGCTCTTTTTTTCTTGTTCAGCAGCTTTGAGCATTTTATCTTCGCCTTCATCACCATCACTAGTTAAGTGGCCGACGTCTGTTACATTCATTACATGCTTAACCTTATATCCATGAAGTCTTAATGTGTTAGCGATTAAATCTTCAAATATATAAGTGCGAAGATTTCCAATATGAGCGTATGAATAAACAGTTGGACCGCAACAATACATACTAACTTCATTGTCTTTTAATGGTTTGAATTCTTCTTTTTTGCGGGTTTTTGTGTTATATAAATAAACGCTCATCTTATACATTCCTTATTTCTAATATTAAAAAAACAGCTTTTTTTATAAAGCTGCCTTCCGTTATTTTTTTTAAATAGCCAAACATCTCCGGAGCAGCATTACTAGGAGCAAAAACAGCAACAACAGATGTTAAACAAACTATTCATAAAAAAAATCCTACATTAAAAAAACTAACAATACTCTGAAGCTAAAATGTTAACTTGTCAAGTTCAATATTTGCTAATTAACTTTTATTTAAATATAACACTTGCAATCTTTAAAAAAAAAGGTATAATACTGCCCAAATAACGCCTCAAGAAAGAACGTATATGGCAAGTAGAAAAAAACAAAGCTTAGTAAGAGAAGAAAATAATGTTTCTTCTATAATTTTTGGTGGCTACAAAAATACGCTAAAATCTACTTACAAAGAAGCTAAAAAGGAACAAAAAAAGAGTAAATCAAGAGGCGGAGATTCTAAAAATCCAGAAGAAAAAGAACGTCGCCAACAAAAAGCCATAAGAAAAGATATTGAAAATATACGTAATGAATTAAAATTTTGGATAGCCTACTATGGTATAGGTACACCTCATATTGGCCTAAAAAATCAACCCAAAATGTCTAAAGATCAGGTTCTTATCATGGATATAGATTTTGATGGTCTTTATTTTACCCCAGACAAGACAGATTTATCTAATGTATACCTAAAAGCTAAAGAAAGCTCCTTAAATTATGAGCAAAATTTACATCACAAACCTCAAGATTATAATTTAAACAACATTCCAATCTGGCTTGAGATGAAAAAGTTTAATAGCTTTCGCCCAATGTATTATCCTATATGTCAATGCTTAGCTCAAATAAATTTTCCGCCAGAAGAGTTATCTAATTTGAAGCTTGTTGATTTACTAGATTGTATCTCACATCATAACAAAAAAAATCCCAAACACCGCATGCCATCACAACGTAATGTTTTCTTAAAAACATTTGCCGCTTGCTATGGTCAAGAATTTTTAGAAAAGATGACTTTATTAGGTCGAAAAGAAGAAGCTCAGGGGCTTTTAACATATATATATTATCTAGATAAGCCTAATCAAAAAATGCCTAAAGAAGCCAAAGAAGCCGCAAAATTATTTAACATTCATCACGTAAAAAATCGTAAAAATGCAGAAGAAATGGAGGATTATTCTCAAGTAAATAATCTCTCCAATTTAACGTTATGCCAAGAACAATATCATAAGATTTTGCATAATCCTGTAGAAATAGATCTAAATCCTAATATTGTATTTTTCGGAAGTTTTGTTCAAGATTTTCAAATTATTAGAAATCCAGAAAAAGAACGCCTGTATCTCCAAGGTAAAATTGCAGATTACCGCTTAAAAAAAGAGGGTAGATAATGGATAGTTTATTTAGAGATATATCAGAACTAGATTTTGGTTCAACAGGCCCAAGCATAAGCATCAATGATATATATGAAGCAAATGAAATTTTATTATCACAAAATCGCCCCAAATTACCACAAGATGTTATTTTGTTTTTAACCACATATAATGGTTTAAGAACAGAAAATGGAGTAATCTGGGGAATAGATGTTAAAAACCACACCTTTTATGATATTGTTGCCGAAAATTTAGTTTTATCCAATCCATATCCAGACACATTACTTATCTTAGGTGAGGATGATACTAAATATATAGCCTACAACAAAGCATCACAAAAATATGCTCTCATTGATAATAGAAATTATGAGGAGTTATTTGCATCCAAAAGTTTTGCAAATCTCATTCGCCAAATCTTAAAAATAGCCTCTTAATCTCTTTGCCTAAATCCAAAACAATTTATATTTTCCGGCCTTCTAAAACTAGCTCTTGTAGAAGTAGATGTCTCATTTTGTCTTTGTTCATTTCTCAAATCAACTCTACTTTCAAATCTTGAGGAAACCTCTCTTCTGTTTCTGGCATCATTTTCGTTTTGAGAAATAGGAAGCCCTATATCAAGCACTTGAGTTCTAGTTCTTTTCAAATCATTTCTAACATCATCATGATTGCTTTCTTTTAGCTCAAAGTAAAAATCTACCTCGCCATTTTTTTGTTTAAATTCTTTATATTTTTCTAAAATCTCTTCGTTGCTCATACGATTATATTCACTTTTTAGCAAACTATTAGCATAATCACTTGTCTTAATAATCGTAATAGGAGACGTATAAAACCTCGACATTGATTTAGCTTCAATTCTTTCATTATTTCCTGCAGAAAAAGAAAGTCCTCCATCTTTATCAACATTAAATCTCACGCAGTGCACCCCATCAACAATACATATGTCTCCATCTTTTATCAAAGGATTGCCGTTTTCATCTTTTTTAACAACCCATTTATCACGTTCAATTTTAACCAAAGGCGCCTCTTCAGGAGCAAAATTTTGTGCAAAACCTTCTTTGCTAAAGAAATTAGTAGCATAATTACAAGTCCATCCCATCCCTTCTTTAACTTTTTTAAGAACATTGCTATCACAACTTTTTAATGCATCTCCCATAGCTTTTGTTTGAATTGCAATACAATAACTGTTTTCTCCATTTCCAAGTCCGGTTATCCTGTTTGCAAATTGTATATCACTTTCCTTAAATTCATTTTTAGCCAAATGTTCTTCCAAAAGTTGCTTATGTTTTTTTTCCATTTCGGTTATACCGTATTGATCTTTAAGTCTGTTGTAGATTTCTGCAAAATCACTAGAATATTCCAATTTATTAATAGCAGCTAAAAATCCGGAAGATGACATTTTTTCTTCAAGTTCATTATGTAATTGAATTTTAATTTCTGAACTGGCTAATTCGTATTTTTCACTATAATCACTAATTTGTTTAATCATCCCATGCAAAGAAACTTTTTGCGCATTTATGTATTGTTCTGTCTGGGCTTGAGCCATTTCATCAATGATCATATCTTTAATCAACGGACTAACCATATCTTTGTCCATATCCAAAAGCTTAACTCTTCGACTAACATGATCTGGTTTTCTATCTCTCATATTGTTTTTTGAGGTATTATCTTTATCGCTCTTAAGATAATTTGAAATTTTCCCTTTAAAACTTTCCCAATACTCATTAACTTTAACAAAAAAAACTTTTTCATTAGTTTCAGGCATAATAATCCTCCCTTAATTCCATATATTCACCAATGATACATAAAATTTTAACATCTGTCAATAAAAGTAGTTGACTTAAAAAAATAAATGAAATACTATCTACCTGTTCGGGTGCTCGAGGGCAATGGGCACGAACAATAGCGACTTGGCCAGTCATTAGATAGAGTTTTTAAGGGATAATCCCTTCTTTTTGATGATAGGCCTTTTTTAGAAAGGTTTTTTTTATGTTCAAATATCAACATGGAATATGTATAATTCGCTGTCAACCATTTCACATTGGGCACGATCGTCTAATTAAAAAAATGTTAGAGGAATGCCAATACGCAACAGTAGTTATTGGTTCTGCACAAGAAAGTGGAACAGAAAAAAATCCTCTACCATATTTTACACGAAAAAAGATGATACAAAACGTATATCGTTCTAAAGAAGAATATAACCGTTTGCGCATATTAGGTGTAAAAGATGTTATAAATGCTTCATGGGCAAATTACGTTCTAGAAGCAATAAAAAAAGATCAACCATCATTACCATCAATCGATATCATATATGTAGGAGATATAAACGAATATCAAGTGTTTAAGGATATAGTACCTAATGTTGGGCTTTGTTCTAGAACAACTCAAGATTTTCCATTTTTATCCGGCAATATGGTAAGAGATATGATAATGTTGCATGATGAAAGATATAAACAATATGTTCATCCAGAAAATATAAAACTCATAGAAAAAAGCTTTTATGAGGATGTATTATCTTAAATTTTAGGCATATTGCCTAATAGCTATTTGGGTCTTGTAGGGACAGTCGAGACAAATAGCATAAAACAACCTACTGTCAAGGAGATAAAATCATGTTAAATCAAGAAACAACACGTTATGTTGGAACATCTGTTTATGGCATAAGAATGCCAATCATCACCAAGGGAGATGATATCCTAAACATAATAACAAATAACGTTTTAGAAAGCCAAAATTCATCATATCAACCAATATCAATAAATAACGGAGATATCATCGGTATAACAGAGTCTTTTCTTGCTCGTTCTCAAGGAAACTATGTTTCTCTAGAAGATATAGCCAAAGATATAAGTAAAAAGTTTCCCAAAGGTGATATAGGAGTTGCTTTTCCTATACTTTCAAGAAATAGATTTGCTAAAATTTTAGAAGGTATCGCTAAAGGAACAGAAGGGAAAGTATATGTTTTTCTTTCATATCCATCAGATGAAGTAGGAAACGCCATAATGGACGAAGAAAAACTATATGATAGTGATATAAATCCACACAAAGATATTATAACCAAACAAGATTTTAGAAGCAAATTTGGCACATTTCACCATCCAATCACAGGTTCTGACCATATAAAGATGTATGAAGATATATCGCCTAAAATAGAAGTTATCTTGCTAAATAATCCTAAAGACATCTTAAAATATACCAAACAAGTAATTGTTGCAAGTATCCATATACGTAAACGTCAAAAAAGCATTCTAGAAAAAGAGGGAGCAACAGCTTATACTCTAGATGAAATCTTAAATACCCCATCAGATACACATGGTTGGAGTGAATATGGAGTTTTAGGTTCAAATTATGCCAATGAAGACATGTTAAAACTTTTTCCAAGAGATTCTTTTGAGTTTTGTAAATCACTTCAATCTCTAATAAAGAAAAAAACGGGCAAACATCTTGAAGTAATGATATATGGAGATGGAGGATTTAAATGTCCTAAAACTAAAATTTGGGAATTTGCTGACCCAGTTGTATCTCCAGGCTACACAGATGGTCTAAAAGGGATGCCTAAAGAGATAAAAATTAAAGCAGTAGCTGATAATAACATAAACAATCCTCAACAGGCAATAAAAGATGCGATAAAAAGCAAAAACTCAAGTGATGACTTTTATTCCATAGGTACAACACCTCGCCAAATAACAGACCTTCTAGGTTCTTTGTGCGACCTAACCACAGGTAGTGGCGAGAAGGGAACACCGGTGGTTTATATTAAAGGATATTTTGATAACTATTTAACTCAAAATCCCAAAGACTAAAAAGGAGGTAATATGAGTTTAGAAATAAAAAAAAGATTTCAAAAAATCTCCTACACCCTAAAGCATAAAAAAGCTTTTTTAAGTGTAGAAAGAAAATTAAGAGGTCATAATACCTTGAGAGGATATCTTCACGACATAGATAAACCATTGCTTTATTTATGTTTATGGTTAGACCTAAAAGAAATTCAAAGCTTGCATAGAAAAATATCCAAGCATCACGTTAAAAATAATTTACCCAAAACCAAAGAAGATCTTTTAGATACAATCATAGATTGGGAATGCGCAAGAATAACCAAAAAAGATAAGCCCTTAAATGCTTATCAAACTTTGATGAAGTTTTATCCTGAATATGAAGATACTTTTTTACCACTAATAAAGGAATATTTACCAAGCCAAGTCCCTAATGTACCTGAGATAAAAAAGGATAAACTCTCAATTTCCCGAAACGAGAATATATTTCATTACGCCCAAAAGAATATAAAAATTTCATCACCATCAGAATTTTTATATATGAAATCAAGAAACGAAAGGTAATTTAATATGCAAATTATAGAAATTAGTGCAACAGTCTTCGGACTGTTGCAAGCTCTCCTTGTGCTTTATAACAAACGCTCAAATTGGGTATTTTATATACTTCAGATGCTTTTATTGATAGTTTTTAACTATAATCTAAAGCTCTATGGTGATTTATTAAATTGTTCTATTTATCTCATAATGGGAATAATAGGTTTAATTCTTTGGAATAAACCTAAAAAAGAACTTCCAATAACAAAGTGTACTTCTAAAGAACGATTTGTTTATACTGCAATTATAATCATATCAACTTTTACACTTTACACATTGTTAAAACAAACCAAAGATCCCAAACCTTTAATAGATGCCTTTACAACTTCATCATCATTTGTTGCAACCTACTATATGGTTAAACGAAACCTAGATACGTGGATACTTTGGTTTATAAACGATATTTCATATTCAATACAATATGCACTATTACAAGAGTCAGCATACTATCTAATGGCATTAAATATAATTTGGACGTTTATGGCAATAGCATCATACATCAAGTGGCAAAAAATCATGATAGGAGAAAAATTATGAAAAAAATCTATTTTGCAGGAAAATTTAACAAAAAAAAGGATAAATCACTAACATTAGCCGAACAACTAAAAAATGATTATCGATCTAAACTATTAAATTCTTCAACCTCTTTAATCAAAGCCAAACCAAATCTAAAACTTGCAGAAAATGTCATTTATTCAGGGCCATTTTATTGTGAAGAAGCCTCAAATGGGGATTTTACTTCAACAGATTGTGATACTGTAATCAAAGAAGAATACAAATCAATAACATCAGCTGATGTTATAGTTGTGGTGTTTGATAAAAGCTTTTCAGTAGGAACAATCGTTGAGCTTTCTTGGGGACTAGAGCAAAATAAAGAAATTATAATAATCTATAAAGAAGAAAATGGAGTTTATCAAATAAAATCAGAATATTGGTTTGCTATCTTAAATGCAAAACTAAAAAATCCTAAAACTCAAATCATCCCTTATCAGCACAAAAAAGAACTAATCCCTCTTATCAAAAAACACTTAAAAATTAATTGATTTCTTAAAAACAAGAGGACTAAACAATGATAAAATATATATCTTTACTAGCATTAACACTTTCAATAAGCACTCAAGCAAACGCAAGCTCATATTTTGATATTAAAGAACAAATATCACAAAAATATAACTTAAAATTAGGCCTAAACACCTCCATAACTAACTTCTATACCTCTAAAAACAATATAACAAAGGAGTTTTATACCCCATATCTTTATAAAGAATTATTCCAAACAAAAAACTCCCAAGCAACACTTAATTTTTCATTAAATAATGTTCGTTTCTCTCCCATTACACCCATAAATAGTGCATCATTTCTTGGAATAGCCAATCTCTTTGACAGCTATGATACAAATTACAACGAACTATACGAACTCTACTATGCTCACACCATCAAACTCCCATATACCATAGAGCTAGGAGTAGGGCAAATACCAATCTCAAAATTTGATACCCAAACCCGAAGCCCTATACAAATTCAACATTTTAATAATAACTCCCTTTACCAAAATGGTAGCTTTACCTACCCAACCGCAGGACTTGGTTCTTATGTAAGCATAGATAATAATAAAGATTTTTCAATTTCATTAGGAGCAATAGATGCAACCAATCCTTATGCGCAAGGCTTCAAGATAAAAAATATATCTAAATTTGATTTTTCAAGTTTTTTAAGCTTCAATTATTATCCTAAAATTAAAAATAAATATCAATCGTCATACAGTATTTTACTCTATGATAAACCAAATGTATCAAAAGCTCCAACAACAAGTAGAGGTCTTTCTTTAAGCCTGCTTCAAGATATATCCAACAATAAGAGTATCTTTTTTAAATATAATACATCAAATGGAAACTATTCAATTATCAAAAATTCTTACTCAGTTGGTTTACTTTATCACCTTCAAGAAGATAATGTTTTAGCCATAGGTTATTCACTAAATAGAATAAATGATACGAATGCCGTTCATAAAAACGAAGAGGTGTTAGAAGCTTATTATAAATATAATCTCACCCCATCTCTAAGCATAAAACCAGATATAGAAATATATACAAGACCAGCATACAAATCATCTTCTGAAACAATCTTTTCTTTAACTTTAACGTTAGGAATATAATAGTCATATTTTGACGTTATCGCATATTATCATTCTAAATAAACTAAAAAAAGGAAAGTATTATGAAAAAACGTCATAAATTAAAAAAGCACCAAAGCTTAAAACAATTTGATATAGCGGCTTTTGAGCTACATAATAATCTCCTATACCGCTCAAAGGTTATTCCCAACAAAAAGAAGCAAGAGCATTTAAAAAGAAAGAAGGTTGATATTAGAGAATATCAACCTTTTTCGTTATCATAGATTTATTTTTTAAGCGGTGGAATTTGTAATAATAAATACTTAAATTCGCTATTGTTAGTGTCTTCATCTTTTTTAGGTAAATATTGCACCCATTCACACCTATAAGTATTTTTTATGTAAATAGAAGCGGTAGAGACTTCAGATTTATTTTTTGTTCTTTCATCATATTCATGCGTGCCTTTACTTATTTTTGTATCTATGCAAAACGATTCTCCTAGGCTTTGGTTTTCCTCTTTCCCTTTCTTTTTATCTTTCTCAGGCCAATACAAATGGTCATTTGTTAAAAATAAGGCAAAAGAACATTTAAGCTTATCTTCTTCTATATTTTCTAATTTATTTATATCTTTGAAAAAAGCATGCCTATTATCATTTTGAGCTCCATGATTTCGTAAAGAGTATTTCATCCCATTTCTTTCACAATCCAATTTAGATTTTTTATATTTTAGCTCAATGAAATATTTTTTTTTATATTTTTTATCATAAACACAAATATCAACTCTTCTATATTCTAAAAATATCTCAAGATTGTCATCTTGTTCTTTTATTGCATTTGCTAAGTGATACTGAAAATCTCCTTCACTACAAAATATCATTTTGTTCCGTGCTAATTCTTCCATAGCATCTTGAATAATCCTTTTCATCTCGTTCTCAGCTAAATTTTTCATAGATGTTTCAATAATCTCTTTCATATTCATTTCTATCTCCTTAAATTTTCAGGTTTAATAACTTTAACATGTTCACCCCAAGTATAAAGGTGCCAATCCATTTCCATTCTTCCGCCAGCCCTAAACTTAACGGTTAAACTTCCATCTTCATTTTCAATCATCGTCTGTTTAGGGTGAAAAATAAATTTTCTAGCTTCTTCTCGAACTTTGCTATCAAACACCCATTCCACATCAAAAGGTTCTTCATGAAAAGCCCCAAACGAAAGCTCAGCATATTCCTGCAAACTAAAGTTTTCAGGCATTTCATAGTTCTCATTCAAAATTTCAACTTCTAAGATATTGCTCAAAATAAAGTTATGTATTTCATCTCCATAATATCCATCACTATGATGAGCAACTAAATAATGATTTCGTTCACCATACAAAAAACCAAAAGCATCCAAAACATTAGAACTGATTTTACCACTAAACTTATTAAAATATTTAATTTTAATTCTTTTTAACCTCAAAATGGCATCTCTAATTTTAGCTAAAATCTCTTTATCAATCATAAGCTTAGGCCCAGGACGACAGATAAATCCCTCAGCTTCCATCAAAACTTCAGCATCAGGTTCAATTTTGCGCATAACATCACTTCGAATAGAGGCTTTTACTTTTTCAATAATACCACGATAAATATCCTTTTTGTCTTCCAACTTTTCTTTATCAAAAAGTTCATAAGCAAGCTCTAACACCGACAATTCTTCAGCCGAAAACTGAATTAAGTCTTTCAAAGTCCCCTGAGGGATATACCAACGCTTTGTATTATTATCTCCAAAGACTACTTCTGTTTGCACAAAATGATTAACAATCATATCACGCATTCTTTCTGCCGTTCTTCTAGAAACACCATATCTATCCATAATATCATTTAATGATATTCCATCTCGATTAGATTGCATCCAAATAGCTAAATCTAATAAGTCATACGTTTTTTCATAAGCCATGATAAAAGTCCTAAAATTAAACCTAAAAACATTCTAGCCACAGAATCTAAATATTTATTAAATGAAGCCGATTTTTCGATGTAGCAAAACATCTTTGCTAGACATTTCTAATTCTAACATATTAATTAGCTCTTCTTTATTATCCATAAAACCTAGAATTTCAGCTTTATCTTTGACCACCTTAAAATCACCAGGAGTAAGTTTAGATAAATCACTTAAAAGTCCAGATACTTCCTGTCCAAAAAAATGCTTAAAACAAATTTCACGTTGTTGCTCAGTCATATAGTCATACCTAACCTTAAATGTAAAACGCCTCAAACTAGCTTTATCTAATTTATCCATCAAGTTGGTTGTGCAAATAAACGGATATTTATGTTTTTCCATTTGTGTAAGCATTTCATTAACTTGAGTTATCTCCCAACTTCTAAACGCACCAGTCCTATCTTGTAAAAAGCTATCTGCCTCGTCAAAAATAAGCATAGCTCCTCTGGTTCTTGCTTCTTCAAAAGCAGAGTAAATATTTTCTTCAGTTCCACCAACATAACGAGACAACAAGTCAGAGCATTTCTTTTTTATAACCTCAATACCTAATTTTTCTCCTAAATGTTCAGCAAAAAAAGATTTTCCCGTTCCTGATACTCCATACAAACAAAGCGAAAAATCAAGCCTTTTAAGTTCAATAATTCTTTTTGTGAGATTTTCTAAATTTGTATCCGTATTAAGGATATTGGGATTAAATTTAATTTTAGAAGTATTTTCATCCCTTTGTGGGGTCTTGCCATTAGAGTAAGCTTCTTGCATTGCATCAAGTGTTAATTTCACCTCATCAATCCCCCCACCAATAAGTTTAGAAGTTTTTGTAGCCATATCTATAAAAGAGGGAGATATGGAATATTTTTTAGAAAAATCTTTGGCAATACTTATATCCGAAACAAGTCCATTTTCTTTCAAGCTCTTAAGCCACATTCTTTCAATTGTTTCTTTATCTGGCTTCAAAAAATAAATAGCAAACGTAAAACGCCTTAAATATGCCTTGTCCATATCATCAATTTGGTTTGCAATCCAAATTGTCGGTTGAGAGTTGTTTTCTAAAATTCTGTTTACTTTAACTTTAGATGCTTCATCATCAACTTTTGAACGATAAAAAATATTACGTCCATAACAAGCCTCTAAAATATCATCAGCCTCATCCACCAAAAGACAAGTATTTTTATCTTTGCTCAAAAGAACATTAGTTCTGTAAAGTTGTTTATATCTGCTATCTTCATGGCCTAAAATATTATCTTCTCCTTCACCAATGGTATATAATTTAGCCCCAACTTGCTTTACTAATGTTTTTGCAAATTCAGTTTTTCCAGTTCCTGGTTCTCCATATAATAAAATGTTTATCCCTTTTTCATGGGTGATTAGGGAATTTTTTAATATTTTTTCTAGAACATTTTTATTTTTAATGTGGTTAAAATCATTCCACTTAAGATTTGGTTCAATATTTTTTCCTAAAAAGAATTCTCTAAATTCATCAATATTTTTGAAATTAGAAGAGCAAAAATACTTAAACTTCATATTTTCATTTAGTTCGATCTTTCCCTCATAATTAACGTTGAAAAATCCTAAACTAGATAAATAACCGCCTTTTTTAATAAGTTCAGTCATTTCATTTAATTCAATATCCAAAATGCAGGCATATTCAACATAAGATAAGTAGCGTTTATTAAGAAGAAGTTCTCTAATCATATAATTAGAACTATATCTGATAAAAAATCCTAAAATTTCTTTTTGATTATCGCTAAAATCAAAAAGTTCTTTCAGAAAATTTAGATTTTTCTCCAAAATGCTTGGTTTTATTCTTTTGTTGATGGTGTACTTTTTCTTAAAAGCTTCACCATATTCAATAACTCTATCAATAGCACCTTTTTTATCATGTTTATATTTTTCTAAAAATTCTCTATCGTAGTTTTGCTTAAATTCTTTAAATAATTTAGAATTGCAAAATTCACATCCTTCTTCAAAAATCCATTCTGCCACAGATTTAAGATTTGATTTTACGTATTTTTTATTAACAAGAAGATTAGCTATATAGCTTAAATTTTTTCTTTTTTCAAATTCTGTATTCATTTATATACCTCATAAATTTTAACATAAAGAATATATATAAAATGTTTGCGACAAATATTGACATAAACAAATGTGAAAACGTCAAATAATGTCATAAAGAAAAAATCGAAGCAAATGGCACTATTATTAGGTCGAATGATGGATAAGGATATAAACAGAGGTTATAAGAAAAAACAACAAGATAGTTCACCATCTTTATTAACCAAAGCCTTAAAGAAACTAGATCCCGTAAGTATAAAGCCCGCAAAGTCTGTGCGTAAAATGGTCAAAATTACTCTTAAAAAATAGCTCAAAAAATAAAAGAAAGCATAAAATCAAGATTTTCAGCAAAAAAATTAAGTTTGTCTGAAAAAGTAAATAAAGGAAGATAGTCTTTTAATGTTTTTAAGCTTTATCATACTTAAGCTATTTAATAAGTCAAAAAAGCTAATAGAATTAAGTTATAAAAGTCCCATAAAAAAAGCCCCTTATGAAAAATAACATAAGGGGCAATAGTTTTTAACCTATATCATTATTCAGAAACTTGTTTTTTGCTCTTCATAATAACAAATGTTAAAATTGCAAGTAAAGCAACAACAACACACCAACCAAAAGCTGAAAGTTTAGTGTATTCATTGTTATAGGCAACAACGATAGGTGCAACAATCACAGCCACCATGTTTACAACCTTAATCATTGGGTTCAAAGCAGGGCCAGCAGTATCTTTTAATGGATCACCAACAGTATCACCTACAACGCTTGCTTTATGGCGTTCAGAACCTTTACCTGTATTTTTTGCAATATTGCTTGGCTCATCTTCGATAAGCTTTTTAGCATTATCCCAAGCGCCACCAGCATTTGACATAAACACAGCCAATAATTGACCTGATACGATAATACCAGCAAGGAAACCACCCAAAGCCTCAACGCCAAGAGAAAGTCCTACAAATATTGGGGAAACAATGCCAAGCAATGCCAAAATAACAAGTTCTTTTTGAGCTGCAGCAGTAGAAATTGCAACAGTTGTACCATAATCAGGCTCAGCCTTGTTTTCAAGAATACCACGCTTGAATTGGCGACGAACTTCTTCCACAATCAAGCTTGCAGCACGTCTAACGGCATTGATTGCAAATGAAGAAAATAGCCAAGGCACAGCCGCACCAATTAACATACCAACAAACACAACAGGGTTAGAAACCACAATACCAATATCTTTTAATAGAGTTAAACTTTGGTTTAATCCTTCTTTAGCCCAAGTTGAGTTCAAAGCAGCTTGTACATTACTTACGTCAACCATATAAGAACCAAACAAGCTAACAGCCGCAATCACAGCAGAACCAATAGCAACACCTTTAGTAATAGCTTTAGTTGTATTACCAACAGCGTCTAAGTCAGCCATAATTTGACGAGCTTTTTTAGTTTTAGTTCCTTTCTCATCATGCCAAGACATTTCGCCAATACCATTAGCATTATCAGCAATAGGACCAAAAGAGTCCATAGCAACGTTATTACCTGTAAGGGTTAACATACCAATACCAGTCATAGCAACGCCATATAAAATGTAAGTTACTTTTTCTGCCGCAGTCAAACCATCAATAGTTCCAAAGATTAAAACTGAAGCAAAAATTGTAATAGCTATAACTAAAACTGACCAAACAGAACTTTCTAAACCAACAGCCAAACCGCTCAAGATAGTAGTAGCAGAACCAGTATCTGTTGATTTTTTGATTTCATTAACAGGAGCACTAGTTGTACCTGTGAAGTATTCAGTAATTCTGTCAATTGCCATAGCTAAGAATACACCAATAGTAACAGCTAAGAATGGTCTCCACCAACCACCGTGTAATCCTTGTAAATAGAAGTATGCAACAACAGCAAACAATACAATAGAAATTGTAGCAGAAGTAACATATCCTCTAAAAATAGCTTTCATGGCATTACCTTTAAGGCCGTCATCTCTAACTGCATAAGTTCCAATAATAGAACAAAATACACCAATACCACGTACCAAAAGTGGGTAAACAATCCATTCATACATTCCAGTTAAGTGCCATAAAGAAAGACCTAAAATCAAACCAGATACAATTGTAACCTCATAAGATTCAAAAATATCAGCAGCCATACCAGCACAGTCTCCAACGTTATCGCCCACAAGGTCAGCAACAACCGCAGGGTTTCTAGGGTCATCTTCAGGAATACCAGCTTCAACTTTACCCACAAGGTCAGCACCAACGT
>JAFYXH010000005.1 GCA_017546315.1 Alphaproteobacteria bacterium | reverse complement strand
AACAGCATATATCCCCGACTATAAAATGGCCGGGGAGCTTTTAGCGTATGTCCAAAGGTTTTCCTTAAAGGCTAAAAGAGTCATTTATGGTTATATGATTTACGAACTCTCCGACCACCTCTCAAAGGTGGTTATTTTTTTTAAGGAGAGAAGAGTATGATAGATAATGAAACAGATTTTAGTGAGGAATTAAGAACATATATTAGAACGTGGAGAATAAAAACATTAAGTTCATGTTTGTTGGAATATTATATTATCAATTACATATTTTATGCTATAAATATATACTTTATATATGACTTTAATAAAATATTTTTTATAAGTTTAGCTACAGCTGTAATATTATTGATTTTTAAAATATCCATAATCATGTTAACTGAAAAAAGCAAAATAGAAACTTTCTTTGGATCTTATTTTTTTTTATCGTTGCTTAATTGTTCTCAAATTTCAGCATTTTTACTATATGCGTTGCCAGTTTATATTTTAGGCATTAACTTATATTTGAATATGGATGAAAATTTTGTTATAAAAAATAATAAAAGAGAGGAATGCTTTTTATATTTAATTGTAAAACTTACACTAGTTAAATCATTTCTGGTATATTGTATATTTTTTATTTTTTTGCATTCAGAGTGGGATATTGTAAAAGAAGCATTTGGGCAGATTTTAAATCCATTTAGTTATTTGAGAGCGTTGGCTTCATTGCTACAAAATCAATTGACATATTTGTTATTGTATTTGATAGCAGTAGTAGAACGTATTCAAATATCTCTGTACGGTAATTTCCAAAATGCAATATTCGAAAATACAATAATAGCAGAAACAAAAGAAAACGGCACTTTCTAAAGTGCCGTTTTAATTTTCACAATATCAAAAAACTATCTCAATACTGCTCCAGTCTTTTTACCAACTTCAACAATGACTTTATTCATCAAAGCTTCTAACTCGGTATCAGTATAAGTCTTGTCTTTTGGTTGGAAAGTAACTGTGATAGCAATAGATTTTTTATCTTGTTCCAAGTTTTCGCCTTCATATACGTCAAAAACTCTAACATCTGTGATATTTTCTCTATCAGCAGTTTTAGCAGCTCCAACAATATTGATAGCCTTAACATCTTTATTGCAAACAAATGCTAAATCCTTTTCAACAGCTTGTAATTGAGAAAGTTCTAACTTTTTCTTTGCTTTAGATTTTGTATCACGAGGTGTTGGAATGTTCTCAACAAACACTTCAAACGCAACAACATTTGTCTTAATGTCTAAAGCTTTTAACACGCTAGGGTGTAATTCACCAAAGTAAGCTAATACATTTTTACCCAAACGAATAGCACCACTTCTACCAGGGTGATAATAATCCGGAGCATCCAAAGTTATTTGAGGGTTATCAATAGGGCCTTTCGCACTAGCGATAACAGAAAGAGCATCAGCTTTTGCATCAAACACATCATAATTTCGTGTTGAGCCTGTCCATTCTTTTTTATCAGTCTTTCCAACTCTGATACCCGTTGCAACAGTTCTTTGTTCGCCAGGGTTTCTACCATAAAATTCAGGCACAACTTCAAACAATGCCATATTAGGATAGCCTCTGGCAATGTTATTTTTTGCACCAATCAAAAGATTTGGTAAAATAGAAGGTCTCATTTCATCAAATTCATTTATGATTGGGTTTTGCACCAAAACAGGTTCTTGACCTCTGCGGAAATATTTTGCGATATTACTGTCAGTAAAGCTAAATGTAACAGTTTCATACATTCCACGACTTGCAAGTTCGTGCTTGATAATCATAATGTTGTTTTGAATAGGTGTTAAAACAGGTCTAGGAAAACCTTCACACTTCATTGAGTTCAGAGGAATGTTATCCAAACCAATAATACGAACAATTTCTTCAATTAAATCTTGTTCACATTCAATATCACCTCGCCAACTAGGAGATATAGCTTTTAATTTGCCATCTTCTTCAGTAATCTCAAATCCAAGAGACTTAAGAACTTCTGAACACTTTTCTTTAGAAACATCTAATCCAATAAAAGTTTTTAATTTTTCAGGTCTTAAATAAACAGGTTTCGCAACAAAATTTTCTTGACCTGCGATTTCTATTTTTGAAGCTTCACCACCACAAATATCAAGAATCATTTGCGTAGCATAGTTGTTTCCGCTAATGTTAGACATTGGGTCAACCCAACGTTCATAACGATATCTAGAATCAGAATCAAGTTGGAACTTGCGTCCTGTTCTTGCAATGCAAGTAGGCTCAAACAAAGCACATTCTAAAAATACATTTTGAGTATCTTCATAACTACCTTTGTTTAATCCGCCCATGATACCGCCCAAGCATTGAACACCCTCATCATCACAAATGCCAAGAGCTTTATCATCCAAAACAAAATTCTTTTCATTCAATGCCAAGAATTCTTCGCCTTCTTTTGCCATACGAACCTTAACATTACCTTTTAATTTATCAGCATCAAAAACATGTAAAGGACGTGCCAAGTCGTAGTTGATATAGTTTGTAATATCTACCAATGGAGAAATAGGGCGAAGTCCTATTGCAGTAAGTCTGTCTTTCATCCATTTTGGTGTTTCAGCTTTATTATTAACGCCTTTGATGAAACGCCCCGTATATGTAGGACATGCTTCTAAGCAATCAATGCTAACTTTAACAGGGCTTTCAAATATTCCTTTTACTTCTTTAATTTCAAGAGGTTTAAGTTTGCCAAGACCACTTGCTGCCAAGTCTCTTGCAATACCTCTAACGCCTAAACATTCAGCTCTGTTGGGGGTGATAGAAACCTCAATCACAGGGTCGATATTAAGTATTTTTTCAGCTTCTATACCGATTTCAGTATTTGCATCTAATTCGATAATACCATTGTGGTCATCTCCAACCATGAGCTCTTTTTCAGAGCACATCATTCCCATACTTTCAATGCCTCTGATTTTTGCAACTTTTAAGCGTTCTCCGTAGCAAGGGATAAGGCTTCCTGTTGGAGCATAAATACCAACTAAACCTTTATAAACATTTGGAGCACCACAGACTACTTGTAAAACCTCTTTTCCTGTATTTACTCTTAAAACGTGCAAATGGTCAGAATCAGGGTGATTTTCAACTTCTTCGATACGAGCAGTAATAAATCCTTTTAATGCAGAAGCAGGGTTTATAACTTCTTCAACCTCCAAACCTATGCGAGTTAAAGTATCAACAATTTCATCAATGTTTGCATTTGTATCTAAATGTTCTTTTAACCAAGATAATGTAAATTTCATCGTGTTAACCCTCCGTTCCCACTTAAACCAATTGTCATAGAAGATATATCAAGTGGAGCAAAACCATAATTTTTAATCCATCTAACATCACTTTCAAAGAAAGTTCTTAAATCAGGAATACCATATTTTAACATAGCAAGTCTATCTAATCCCACGCCAAAAGCAAATCCTTGGTATTCTTCCGGATCAATATTGCAAGCTTTTAATACGTTAGGATGAACCATACCACAACCCAAAACTTCCAACCAATCAGTTCCAGCTCCAATTTTGAGCTCTGTTTTATTTTTTAAGCATCCAATATCCATTTCAGCAGAAGGTTCTGTAAATGGGAAATATGAAGGGCGAAAACGAACTTTCAAATCATCAACTTCAAAAAATTCTTTCATGAAGTCATACAAGCATCCCTTCAAATCAGCCATTGTAGTTTTTTTATCAATAACAAGACCTTCAACTTGATGGAACATTGGAGTGTGTGTTGCATCATAATCTGAGCGATATGTTCTTCCTGGAGCAATGATTCTAATAGGAGGTTGCTTTTTCTCCATTGTTCTAATCTGCACACTAGAGGTTTGAGTTCTAACAACATATGCACTATCCATATCAAATTCTTTTGAAACATCATTGTTTACATAGAAAGTATCTTGCATTTGGCGTGCAGGGTGGTTAGGTGGAGTATTAAGTGCATTAAAATTGTGGAATTGATCTTCAATTTCAGGACCATCAGCAACTTCAAATCCCATTTCAGCAAAAATAGCTACCACTTCTTCATAAACTTTAGAAACAGGATGAATTCTACCTTGAGTTTCAGGTCTGCAAGGGAGGCTAACATCAATAATTTCTTTTTTAAGTTTTTCGTTCAATTGTTTTGTTTCAAGAACTTCTTTTTGGCTTGTTAATTTTAATTCGAGTTCAGCTTTAACAGCATTTATCTTTTTACCAAATTCAATTCTTTCTTCAATTGGTAAGCTACCTAATGTTTTTAATAATTCAGTAATGCGTCCCTTTTTTCCCAAAGCATTAACTCTAACATCATCTAATGCTTTAAGGTTGTCGGCATTAAGAATTTGTTCCTCAATTTCTTTTTTTATAATATCAATATCACTCATCTTATCACCTTATAAATATACTTTATAATTTTCTCTTTCCGCCTTTTATTTGTGTTTTAAACACAAAAGAGTCATCTTGTTTCCAAGACGACTCTAAATATTTTTTGATATAAACTTAACTGATTTTAAAAAATCTTATTTAGCTAGAGCCGCTTTGGCAGTTTCTACTAATTTAGCAAAAGCTTGGGGCTCTCTATAAGCGATATCAGCAAGGACTTTACGGTCAAGCTCAATACCTGCTTTGAGAAGCCCGCTGATAAATCGAGAATAAGTCATATCATTCAAACGAGTTGCTGCATTGATACGTTGAATCCACAAAGAGCGGAAGTTTCTCTTCTTAACTCTTCTGTCACGATACGCATATTGCAAACCTTTTTCAACTTTTTCAACAGCTACTCTGAAAACGTTTTTATTACGTCCTCTGTAGCCTTTCGCCATATCCAAAATCTTTTTATGACGAGCGTGTGCTATAACACCTCTTTTAACACGAGACATTTACATATCCTCCTACAACTACAAATAAGGTAAAAATTTCTTAACAATCTGTGCATCAGCTTCTGAAACCAAAGTTGTGCCACGAGCTTGTCTTTTCATTTTCTGAGTTTTGCAGAAGAGGCAGTGTCTCTTGTTAGCAAAATTTCTTTTTAATTTACCAGTTCCGGTAACGCTAAAACGTTTTTTAGCAGAACTCTTTGTTTTTAATTTAGGCATTTCAATCCCTTTCAAATATTAAGTTGGATTAACAAACAACTAAGGCATGCCATTAGCCCTAGCCATCATTCGAACTTTCCTTATACACTATATTTTTAAAAAGTAAAGCTTTTTTTAATTTAAAATTAACCTTTATGCAATTCCCAAAAATATCGTCAAAATAAATCCGATTACTAATGGAACAGAAAAATTATCATCTAATTCAAAGAATTTTTCAAACAATTCCATAATTACAGCAAAAAAGCAAGCAATCACAGAAGCATAAGTGAAAGTATAAATTGGGTTAAATAGCATCATGATAATAAGAGAACTCATAAAAAAGGCAACAGTGCCTTCAAGAGTTTTTTCTCTATATATTTTTCTTTGCCCTAGTGCTTTTCCTACAAGGGCTGCTAATGTATCAGAAATTAACATAACAGTTAAGGCAAGAGTTGCAATATTGTTAGAAAACAAAAGAGTGCACATCAAAGATGATGATAAAACGTAAAATCCCCCCGTTAAAACAAATTTTTTGCGTTGTCTTTCTTTGTTGCGAAGAGCAAAGGAAAAAGGTAGAGAAAAGATGATCCGAGCCCATCTCCATCTCTTGTAATTACCATACTCCAAGAGGAGTTCACCTAACATTAAAAATAAAAAAGTAAGCGAGGCAATCAAAGTTCCACCAAAGTAAATCAAGGCTGGTATCCAAAGAGAGCTTAAATGAATACCTTTTCTATAGACTTCTTTTCTATATTCTTTTGGGACTTTAGCCTCAATCTCTTTTTGATACTCTTTAATTTTCTTAACTGCAACCTGAGGTTTCAAGTGCTCAGGAACTTTAGCTTCAATCTCTTTTTGATACTCTTTAATTTTCTTAACCGCAGCTTGAGGTTTCAAACGCTCAGGGACTTTAGCTTCAATCTCTTTTTGATATTCTTTAATTTTCTTAACCGCAGTCTTCGGTCTTAAATTGTTAGGAACTTTAGCTTCCAATTCTTTTCCGTAATCTCTAATAATTTTTACCGCAATTTGAGGCTTTAAGTTGTCAGATACTTTGGCTTCTAACTCTTTCCCATATTCTTTGATTTTTTCTACAGAAATTTTCCTATTCAATTTAAAACTCCCATCAATAAAATATGAAAAACTATTACACTATAAGCTTATAATTTTATATATCTTTTATTTGTTATTAACAGTTAAATAAAGTTGCAAGACAATGAAAATAAATATATAACCAAGCAATAATTAAACATAAAGGATTGTACTATGAAGATTTTATCTCTAATAATCATTTTTGCAAGCTACATGTTAGTATCAACTTCTAGTTGGATTGTTCGAAAATTCGGTGAAGTAACTTATGAGCAGTTAGTTTTTCATTCCAATATCCCATTAGATACTGATGCAAGACTTATAAAGAGCTATTTTCAAAATACCTTTATGGTTGCAATTATTGTAGTGCTTGTTTTTTGTTATGTATTACGTAAAATCTCTCTTAAAAAAGGTTTTATTGCATCTTTAGTTTTTTCTGTTTTCTGCCTAGTTTATTCTTTTAATGTATTAAATGTAAAAGAATTACTTGATGAAAAGAATAATCATAGAAAAATAAGTACATTTTATGAAATGCATTATCGTGATCCTTTAGAAACTAAAATAACTTCACCTCAAATAAAGAAAAACTTAATCTTGATTTTTTCTGAGAGTATGGAAACTACCTACGCAAGTAAAGAGTATAATGGTGATAATTTGATCCCTGAGTTATCTGAAATAGCTAAAGATAATATAAATTTTAGCCACAATGATGAATTAGGTGGGTTTTATAATTTGAAAGTTGCAGGTTATACGCAAGCATCTCTAATAGCTCAATTGTGTGCAGTCCCTTTGAGATTGCCAATTGATTCTGCTCGCTATCGCCCTAAAAATGGTTTTTTACCTGGGGCTACGTGCTTATATGATGTGTTAAAAAAAGATGATTATAATTTATCATTTATGTATGGTACCCTAAAAGAGTCTTCAGGTACTGATAAATTTTTTGCAACTCATGGAAACCCTAAAATTTTAGATTGGAATTTTTATACTAAAAGAGACAATCTTGTAGAAAATAAAGTTGAAAAAAAAGCTGCAAAATATAATTCGTTTTTCAAAAAAGCCCTAAGAGATGAAGCGCTTTTTACATATGCGAAAGAAGAGTTAAATGAACTTAACAAAGAAAATAAGCCATTTGCATTTATAATAATGACTTTGGATACTCATTTTGGAACAGAATATTTTGATGCTAAAAATTGTGAAACTAAATATCACGACAAAGATGTTCCTGATAATTTTAATTACAAAAATGTTGTATCGTGTTCTAGTTCCAAGATAGCTAATTTCATAAATTATCTTAAAGCTCAACCTTTTTATGATAATACAGAAATTGTTATAGTTGGTGACCATTTAACAATGGGAAATAATATATTTGAAAAAGGTGCAGATCGTGCAATATATAATGTATATATGAACCCATCTCATGATATGCCAAGTAAGATAAAAAATAGAAAATTTACAGCTCTAGATACCATGCCAACAATTTTAGAGAGTTTAGGATATGAAATAGATGGAGGAAAATTAGGGCTTGGAACATCTCTATTTTCAGGCAAGCAAACTTTGTTAGAAGAGGGGATGACCGTCGAAGAGTTAAATTATGAATTAGAAAAGCAATCTCATGTATATAATAAAATATTATATGGAAAAGATGTTGAAGCTTCAAAAAAATAATATAATAACTTGTAATATCGATATTTTTAGCTTCTAAATATTTTTTTCATAATCTAGTTATTTTACAAAATATATTTTTGTTATGAAGTAATTATTTTAATATAATGTTCACAAATGTTATATTGAAGAATGAAAACGAATATATTTGTTCTTTATAGCTTTTATTGCGTTATTATATCTTTCTTTACAAAAATATATAAACTTTGCTCATATCCCAAACCATCTTTATATGGAAGATAGTTTATAAATTTATATACATCAAAGTTCAAAAACTCATTTTTATTATTAAAATAATTAGTATATGCAATAACATCTAAAACCAAAACATCGTGAATAGGTGTGATTCTTTTTTGATAATTGTCAAATACGTTGTTGTCTTCATATAACCATGTTGAGTATATCATATCATTTTGACCAAGTGTAGTTTGTGATTTATCTATAAATTCAAATAAAGGTAATGTTTGATAGCCAACCAAATGGATTTTTTTATTTAATAATCCGTTTTATTTCAAAAACATATAAACACTTTTTGCTGAAGAAATATCAGTTTTAAAATCATGTAAAATAGAGCAATATCCCCAATAAAAGTGTAATAGTAATGTGAAAATAAAAAAGTGATAAGCTTTTTTGCTCCATGATGAAGGTATAATGTATAGGTTAAAAAGTACAAGGCCAAATGTTAAATTTTTATGATGTGCTCTTGCCGCAGATAATATGAAAATAACAAAATAAATATACCAAATACAGCATGTTAAAAGTATATCGTTTTTAGTAAGTGAAGGTTTGGTTTTGTTCTTTATTTCATAATATATAAGATAAATTAAATAGCAGAACATCAAAACATTGAAAGTATTATATTTGCTCGAAAATATAATACCCCAAAAATGATAAAAAGAGAGACTGAAATTTAATGCATCTTTAAATAAAACATTAGAAATTGGGAAAATTTGCCAAATTAAAAAAGCTCCGCCAAGTAGTAGCATGATAAAAGGATATATGTGAGATTTATTGAATTTGCCTTCAATTAACCAAAAAATACCTAAAATTGCTGCAATAGGTGTATAAAGAGGGGTCGAATAAGCTAAAAACAATAAGCTAAAAGTATATCTAAAAAAATATATATATGTCTTTTATCATATAGTAGAGCAACCAAAGTCAAAGCAAGAAATGCAATACTATAGTTGCGTGCCACAATATTATATTGATAAATAAAGATATAGCCAAAAGGGATAAGTAACTTGAAAATTAAAGGTATATTGATTTTAAATAAAATTATCCAAATTGTAATAGACATAAAAAAATAGAAACATAAAGAGATTTAATTCCAAAATCAAATATATCTATAACAATTTTTAATATAATATGCCAAAGTATTGATTGTCCTTCTTGGTGTGCGATAGTTGTTATTACATTTTTATAAGTTTCATGCTTGGCAATTAGATAGGCTTGAATTTCATCTGCCCAGAATTCATGGTGATATGCAGAGAATATACTTATTCAATAAAAAGAAATAAAACGCTATATTTGAGTAATTTAATTTTATCAAAAAACATATATAAAACCTTCGTAAAAAAATATATATAAGATAATAATACGTTAGGTATCTTAAATATTTGTAAAAAAAAAGTCCCCTATCAATATAGGGGGCTTTTTTTTACTCTTTAATCTCAACAAGTTTGATATGCAAGTCATCAATTTGTTGTTGAGAAACCTCGTTTGGAGCCTGCATTAACAAGTCTTGAGCTTTACCATTTAGAGGGAATGCAATTACGTCTCTAATGATAGGTTCATCCAATAAAAGCATGATAGTTCTATCAATACCAGGAGCACAACCTGCGTGAGGAGGAGCGCCATATTTGAATGCGTTAATCATTCCACCAAATTTGTTATCAACAACGCTATTGTCATATCCAGCTAATTCAAATGCTTTATACATAACTTCAGGCTTGTGGTTTCTAACAGCACCTGACGCAAGTTCAACACCATTACATACCATATCATATTGGTAAGCTAAAATTTCAAATGGATTCTTGTTTAATAACGCATCCATACCTCCTTGTGGCATAGAAAATGGGTTATGAGAGAATTCAACCGCACCAGTTTCTTCGTTTTCTTCATAGAATGGGAAGTCAACAATCCAACACATGCGATAAGCATCTTTTTCTATTAAATCCAATTCTTCGCCAAGTTTTGTTCTAACTTTTCCTGCAAATTTATTTATAAGCTTTTTATTTCCACCTACAAATACAATAGCATCACCATTGTCAAAAACAAAATTATTTTTCAATTCTTCCATTTTTTCTTCGCTAAAGAATTTTGCAATACCCTTTGCTCCACTTGAAGATAAAGCAACATAAGCCATTCCGCCAAATCCTTCAGCTTTAGCAAAGCCATCAAGTTTATCAAAGAATGAACGAGGTTTTTCACCGCAACCTTTAAGAACGATTGCTCTAATTTCTTCTCTATTTTCCACTTTTGCATCATAAACGCCAAAACCAGAATTGTTAAAGAAACTTGTTGCATTTTGGATAATAAGAGGGTTTCTTAAATCAGGCTTATCAGAGCCGTATTTTAACATAGCATCATTAAATGCGATTCTAATAAACGGTGCTTGATCAACTTTTTTACCATTTGAAAATTCATTGAAAACTGAACCCATAGTTTTTTCAATAACTTGGAATACGTCTTCTTGGTTAGCAAAACTCATCTCAATATCAAGTTGGTAAAATTCACCAGGGCTTCTATCTGCTCTTGGGTCTTCATCTCTAAAGCATGGAGCGATTTGGAAATATTTATCAAAACCAGAAACCATCAATAACTGTTTAAATTGTTGAGGAGATTGAGGAAGAGCATAAAATTTACCTGGGTTAAGTCTAGAAGGTACCAAAAAGTCACGAGCTCCTTCTGGTGATGAAGCTGTCAAAATTGGTGTTTGATATTCCAAAAATCCTTGCTCAATCATCAATTCTCTAATTCGGTTTATTACTTTAGAACGAAGAATGATATTGTTATGGATTTTTTCTCTTCTTAAATCCAAAAATCTGTATTTCAAGCGTAAATCTTCTGGAGCGTTATCATCGCCAAAAACTTGAATAGGCAAAACATCAGCCAAAGAATGGATTTCAATCCCATCAACTTTAACTTCAATATCACCAGTTGGCATATTTTTATTAACGCTCTCACGCATAACAGCCAAACCATCAACAGTTATAACGCTTTCAACTCTAATTTCTTCAATTTTCTTAAATAAGTCACTAGCACTATCAACAACGCATTGTGTTATGCCATAATGGTCTCTCAAATCAATAAAGCATAAATTACCTAAATTTCTTTTGCGATGTATCCAACCTGAGAGCTTAACTCTCTGTCCTGCATTTTGAGCTCTTAACTCTTGGCAGGTATGTGTTCTGTATTCTAACATAAATACCCCTGAAAATCAATTAAACAACAATGCGTAATTCTTATCTCAATTTAGAATAAATGCAAGCTAAAATTAAAAAAATCTTAAATATTCATAATTAAACTCAAAAAAAACTTAAAGGATAAAAAAATGAATTTGATAAATACATCTAAAGATTTAGAAGAAGCCTGCAAAATATTAAAAAAGCAAAAGACAATTGCGATAGATTGTGAGTTTATTCGAGAAAAAACATACTATCCTATTCCTTGTTTGATACAAGTAGGTTATGACCAAGGTGCATTTTTGATAGATCCCCTAGCAAAAGATATGGATTTTTCTTTATTTGCAAAACTAATGCAGAACAAGAAAATACTAAAGGTTTTTCATTCTGGACGCCAAGATATAGAAATAATATATAACTTAATGGGGATTATTCCTTGCCCAATTTTTGATACTCAAATAGCAGCTCAAGCCTGTGGCTTAGGAGAAAGTGTAAGTTATGAAAATCTTGTAAGATACTATTGTGGTGTAGAACTTGATAAATCTTGTCGCTTAACCAATTGGCAACTTCGCCCCTTAACAACAGAACAATTAGAATACGCCGCAGGAGATGTTTCTTATCTAATAATCTGTTATGAAAAAATATCTTCATACTTAAAGGAAAATAATCGAGAGGCTTGGGTAAATGAAGAAATAGAGGACCTAGCAGATATAAGTCATTATAAAGTTAATCCTGATAATTCTTGGATGCGTATTAGGCATAATAGTCATTCTATTGCTTTTCTTAATGCGCTTAAAGCTTTAGCAAAATGGAGAGAAGAGCGTGCAATAAAACAAAACATAAGTAGGCAAACAATAATCAAAGATGATATGCTTATAAATATTGCAACAGCTTTTCCAAAAAACTTAAATGAATTAAAGCAAGTTCGTGGTATGCGACAAGATATCCTAAAAAGTGTTCTTGCAACAGAAATGATAGAGGTTTTAGAAACGCTCGATAAAACTAAATATGATAAAACTCTAAGAAGTCAAAGCAAAGAAAAAGAAGTATCTCTAGCTCCAACACAACAATCTCTATATGAGATATTGCGTTTGCTATTAAAAATAAAAAGCAATGAATTTGGTGTAGTTCCACATCTTATTTCTTCAGAAAAAAATTTAAGAGATTTTATAAAAAATCCTCAAAATACCAATAAACTTCATTCAGGTTGGCGTTATGAGATATATGGAAAATATGCAGAACTTTTCTGCCAAGGAAAGATGGGAGTGTCATATTGTCCTAAAACTCATAATATTATTATTAAAGAATTTTAAAATAAAAGGAGTAAATATGAAAAAGACATACTTAACTTTAATCGCATCAATGGTTTTAGCAACTAATGCTAATGCGTTTGTTGTTTCACCACACGTAGGAATTGATTATGTTTCATCAACCCCAAATGGTTATGGAAATATTGATAGTCTAAATGGTGCAAGCTTAAACGCAGGTGTAAAGGCTCTTGGTTTTCTATCTGTTGAAGGATATTACCAAAAGTATTTTTCAACCTCCACTCCAAATGGTTCAAAGACAAAACCAGCAGCATATGGATTAGATTTAGTTGCAGATACCTTAAATTTAGGTGTAGTAGAAGTCTTAACAACTGTAGGCTATGGTAAATATACTCTAGATGGAGGAACACTAGGCAAAAAACTAGAAAAATTTGAAGACACATCATATCGTGCAGGTTTTGGTGTTCAAGTCAATCCAACAGATAATATTGGAATAAGAGCAATGTATCGTTATGTCTTCCCAAAGGATGATTTCTTTAAGAAAAATGTTCAGGAACTATCCATTGGGTTAAGATATTATTTCTTTTAATACTTTCAAAAACTCTCCATCAAAATGGGGAGTTTTTAATTGCAATTAGAATTAACCTCTTCAACAATTTCATTGTATATCACAATCTTTACCACACAATTAGTGCTTGATGGTTGGTAAGTATCCATGTTGTAAGAAATTATTTCTCCACCTCCAACAGGCCTATAATTAGTGTAATATATCCATATAACTCCGCCATCATCAAGATTCTTAACCACATTAGGTGCACCATTATTGTTAAATAAACTACTTAGACTTTGCCCCTTATAAGCTTCAATACCTTGGATTTGGTAAACATATCTTTTATCTGTAATATTTTCCCATTGGCAACTACATAGTCCCAATATAGCTCCCACAATCATAGCCCATTTATAAATCATATCAATTCTCCGACATAAAATTTATTTTTATCTTATATAGTCGTTAAATATCATAATTAAAGTAAGGTAAATATTATTGGCAAATTCGATTTATTTCATCCAATAATTGCTGTCTGATATTTTTTTTAGTAAAGAAAAACTTATCATAAATTTGAATATCTTTTTCTTCTAACATAAATCCGTTGTTCACATATTGCTTAACAAGTTCGATTAGCTCTTTTTCTTCAAATACAATATTGGGAAAAGTTTTTTCGATTTGTTTTAAGATTTCCAAATCATTATATTGATTTTTTTCCAAAAGAATATCTCCTCTATCCAAACCATAAAAGATAACAGGTTTATTTTGAAACATAAAATCAAAAGAAACAGAAGATAAATCAGTAATCAAAAGAGAGGATTTTTTAATATAGTGTGAGATATTATTCATATCAACAATTTCAATGTTGGGTAAATCAATATTTATATTTATGTTTGAATTAGTCTTAAAAGCATGATGATGAGCAAGATATATTTTGATATTGTTTTTTAGTAAAAAATCATTAAATTCTTTGTTATTCAATAGCGAGCTAAAACGTTTCAAAAATAAAGATTTAGCAAATAAACGAGGAGTCGTTAGTCGCCAAGTAAACATAATAAGAATACTTTTTTCATCTAAATGTTCTTTGTCTTTAAGCAAATCCCAACGAGGAAGTCCTGCCTTTAATATATTTTTATCTTCCCAACCATATTTTCTAAAAATAGCTCTCTCAATGTCAGAAGAAGCAAGAATATATGGGAATTTTTTAGGAAATAAATATCCGCTATACATTACACTTTGCTTAAAAAAGACTTGGCCGTGCTGAATAAATATATATTTTAAATACTTAAGACTGTGAAAATATTTATCAATAATGCTTTCTGTTCCAAAAGAAGAAATGATTGCTTTTGTTCTTGGTAATACATCTTTTATTGCTTTAAGAAAATTTTCTCCATCACGTTTTGAATAATTTTCGATTACAATAACATTATCAAGCTCATTGTCATTTTTTAATTTTTGATAAAGAGGATTGTCTTTTAATAAAACATAATAAACAGGAAGATTGTTTTGCTTCATATATAAAAACAAAGAATACGCATCAATACTTTCAGCATTTTTATCATACAAACAATCAAACAAAATATAACTATCTTTAAGATGTTGTTTTTCTTTTTTTAATATATCTTCAAAAAAAATATCATACTTAGATGATATTAAACTATTGCTTTTTGCAAACGAGTTTTCGATGCAAAATATGCATAAAATCAATAAAGCAATTATAAAATTAAAATATCTAAAACAAAATTTTTTCATGCCAAAATCCAACTAACTACATCAATATATTATTTTTATTCTTAAAAAAACATTAAATAAACAAAAAAACATAAACAAAAAAGTTGACAAAAATATTTTTTTATATTAGTATCATCAAAGCTTTGTATATTGATGTTAATTATTCTGTAAAAAAAATCTTCTATGTAAGAGATTAACAGCAATAGCTATGCTTAAGATAATTAAAAATAATTAAATTTTTTATTTATGAGTAAAACTACAAACTTGAAGCTACGTGCTTCAAAAGAAATTGAGTTAATCAAATCATTTGCAGAAACTGCAGAAAAAGATTTAAAAAATTACGTAAAAGAACAAAGACTAACTAGAAAAGCAATCACTTACCTTTTTGAAGAAGGTCGCCCAGAGATGATACAGGTTTACGTAAATACTGTATTCCCAGATTTTTGTAAGTTTGAGTTCAAAAAGTATCAAACTAAGGTAATGAAGTACGCAGACCGTAAGACACTTGCGACATACTACATGTATCATGAAGTATCTGCAAATGGTGAAATTGAACTCATCAAGCGTGGCGAAGTGAAGCCTTTTGCATATTACATTGCAAATCATGGGCTGACAGCAAAGGCATTCAAATTTTTGGTAAAAGAAGGCTCATCAGAATTACTTGAAGCCTATCTTGCTAACAACAATATTGCTCAAAAGGCTTTGTTGTTTTTCATCCAACACGGTTCTGTAAGTGATGTTGTAATGTATTTCATGGGGTCATCATCTGATGAAAAAGACCTCTTTATCGAAAAGCTGAACCAGCTGAAGAATACAACACGTTACCAAGAAATCTGTGAGGCAAATGAAATTATTGGTATGCATGCAATGTATATGCCACCAGTTAGTTAAGATTTACTTATCCCTCCTTATGAGCATCCTTTATTGGGTGCTTATAACGGGGGATTTTTTTTATGAAAATATAATGCTTAATTTGTTATACAATTTTAAGCATAAATAATCCTTGCAAATAAAAATAGATATAATAACATCCCAATAGATTTAATTCTCTAGAAAAGGATTAAATCTAGGGCCTAGAAAACCCTTTAAAATACAGATAGTCATGTGCACATGACTTTAAAAATCGTGCCGACTTCATACCTCATAAAGGGGTGGATGTCGGTGAATAAGGCTCTGCCCCAATAAGCCGAGCCGTTTATCTGTATACGGTTTTCTAGCATCCGCCCGCCTTGTTTTCCAAAGCGGGTTTTTGTTTTGAACTTTTAAAAAGGATGCGAAAATTATGAAGAAATTAGTATTAGTTTTAACTTTGATTTTAAGTGTAAGTGCTTGCGGAACAGTGTTTAATGGCGGTAGCCAAGATATTCAAATAGATTCAAATGTAAGTGGAGTTGATATTTATATAAACGGAATGAAAGCTTGTAAAACTCCTTGTACTTTTCCAATAGAAAGAAGCTCATCATCTATCGTGATAAATGCAAAAAAGATGGGATATAATGAACAACAAATGATGTTAAAAAGTGAATTTAGTGGCATAGCAATTCTAAATTTAACATTTTGGCCAAGCTGGCTAACTGATGCTGCAACAGGTGGAATGTGGAAATATAATAGAGATGGTGTATATATAGAAATGGAAAGAGCAGGAGGTGGATATTATAACCAAGGAGGTTATGGTAATGGCTATAATAGAGGATACCAACAACAGTATAACCAGCAACAATATAATCGTCAGCCACAACAACGTTATAACGATAGATATTCAAAAAATGATGAAACGGGAGCAAAAACAAGACGCTTTAGCTTATATAATTATAGCACCCTAAAACAAGAAGCATCATCAAATAAAAGTGGGGAATATATTAAAGCACTCGCCGAACTCACCGATAAAAATGAGTTAGAGTTGATTAAAATAATCAACAATTCAACAAGTGAGGTAAATCTAGCCCATACCCTAACCGGCATATCTCACTAATAAGTGAAAACCTAAAAACCAAGCCCCGAGTAATCGGGGCTTTTGCTTTGCAAATAATTATTTATAAATAAAAAAATAAACTATACTCCCCCCGACTTTATAATCATTGTGTTTAACTAAAATTTTTTTATATTATGAAAAAGCTATTTGCGTTCCTTTTTTCACGAGGAAAAAGGTGTATTTACTGTGGCTTTTACAATACAATAGGAGGCAAAGCTCACCCTTATAGGTGTTTGGATTGTGGCGCAGTATTTGGTTCATACTAAAAAATAGCACCATAAAAAAAGAGCCCTGAAATGAGCTCTTTTTTTTTATAGTTTACAGCATTGGCACAAAGCTCTTTTAACTTCTTCAAACGCTTTGTTAAGTTTGCTAGCATCACTTCCGCCGGCTTGAGCCATATCAGGTCTTCCGCCACCACCTTGACCGCCAACTTGAGCTGAGGCGATTCTAACCAAATCAACAGCATTGTACTTGTTAGTTAAATCTTTGGTAACTCCGACCACAATAGACGCTTTACCATCTTTATCAGTTGCAAGCACAATAACACCACTTCCGATTTTGCCAGCCATTTCATCAACAAAAGCTTTCAACTCCTTAGGATGAACATCAGGAATCACTTTGCTAATAAATTTAACTCCATTGATAACCTCAGCTTCATCTTGAGCACTTGTTCCACCACTAGCGAGTGCTTTTTTAAGGTTAAATACCTCTTGCTCTAATTTCTTCTTTTCGTTCAAAAGATTGTTAAGACGTGCATCAAGGTCATTCACATTTGTTTTAAGAATATCACAAGCAGAATGTAATTTACTTTCAACATCCTCAACATATAATTCAGCACTACATCCTGTTAAACATTCAATACGGCGAATACCAGCCGCAACAGCAGATTCGCTTATAATGTTAAAATATCCGATATCTCCCGTATTACAAACGTGAGTTCCTCCGCAAAGTTCTCTTGAATAAACTTTACCGTCCTTTTCCATGGAAACAACACGAACTTCATCGCCATATTTTTCGCCAAACAAAGCCATAGCACCACTTTCAACAGCTTCATCTTGACTCATCAAAACAGTATTAACGTTAAAGTTTTCTCTAATAGCTTCATTCACCATTTTTTCTACACGCTTGATTTCATCAGCGGTTATTTGTTTATGGTGTGAAATATCAAATCTCATTCTATCTCCTGCAACCATAGAGCCTTTTTGCATAACGTGTTCACCCAAAACTTCTCTTAAAGCTTTATGAACAAGGTGAGTAACCGAGTGATTAGCACAAATAGACCGACGATTTGCTTCATTTACCTCAAAGCTTGCAAAATCTTCAAGCTTAATTTCGCCATTTATCATCTTGCAACAATGAACATGAACATTATCAAGTTTACATTTTGTGTCCCTAACATCAATCTCAAAACCATTTCCTTTGATTTTACCGATATCACCCACTTGACCGCCTTTTTCACCATAAAAAGGTGTTTGGTTAGCCACCAAATAGAATTCACCTTCATTAACAGACTTAACTTCTTTGCCGTCCTGAACAAGAGCTTTAACAATGCCGTCAGCCTTTAATGTTTTATAACCCAAAAATTCAGTTCCACCGATATTTTCTTTTACTTCAAACCAAATTTTTTCAGTTCCGGCATCCCCACTACCAGCCCAGTTTTTACGAGCTTCTTCTTTTTGCTTTTGCATAGCTTTATCAAAGCCATCTGTGTCAACCTCAATGCCTTTAAGTTTCAGAGCATCTTGTGTCAAATCAAGAGGGAAACCGTATGTGTCATACAATTTAAATGCTGTTTCACCGTTCAAAATATCGCCACTCTTTAAAGAAGAAGTTTCTTCATCCAAGAGTTTCATGCCTTTATCTAAGGTTCTACCAAAACGTTTTTCTTCAGTATGAATTGTTTCTTCAATCAACTTTTCAAAACGATAAAGCTCAGGATAAGCATCACCCATTTCTTTTTGGAGTTGAGGCAACAATTTATACATCATTGGCTCTCTCATCCCAAGCAAATAAGCATGTCTCATAGCTCTTCTCATAATACGACGAAGAACATATCCTCTACCTTCATTAGATGGTAAAACACCATCAGCAATCAAAAAGCTCATAGCTCTTAAGTGGTCAGCAATCACATTGTGAGAAGCTTTTAAAGGACCATTAGGGTCTGTTCCTGTAATATTGGAGATAGCACCTATAATATTTTTGAATGTATCAATGTCAAAGTTAGAATGAACACCTTGCAAAATAGCAGCGATTCTTTCTAATCCCATTCCTGTATCAATAGATGGTTTTTTGATATTTACACGACTACCATCTGGCAAATCTTCAAATTGGTCAAATACCAAGTTCCAAATTTCAATATATCTATCACCATCTTCTTCAGGAGTTCCAGGCAATCCACCCCAAACCTCAGGACCATGGTCATAAAAAATTTCAGAACAAGGACCACAAGGGCCAGTATCACCCATTTGCCAAAAGTTATCCTTTGTTGCAATGCTAATAATCCTATCATCACTAAGACCAGAAACTTTTTTCCAAATATTTCGTGCTTCATCATCTGTATGATAATGTGTAACTACCAATCTATCTTTAGGGAGCATAAATTCTTTTGTAAGCAATTCCCAAGCATAATAAATAGCTTCTTCCTTAAAGTAATCGCCAAAAGAGAAGTTACCGAGCATCTCAAAAAAGGTATGGTGTCTAACATCATATCCAACACTATCCAAGTCATTATGCTTACCGCCTGCACGAACAGATTTTTGGGAAGTGGCGGCTCGTGTATAATCTCTTGTTTCGTTTCCAGCTAAAATATTTTTAAATTGCACCATACCGGAGTTAGTAAACATCAAAGTAGGGTCATTATCAGGCACAAGAGAAGAAGCAGGCACAATCTTATGCCCATTTCTTTCAAAATAATTCAAGAATGTTTTTCTTATTTCGTTAACACTAGACATTTTTATTCTTCCCAAAAAAAATAAATTAAACTTTTAACTCAAAAAATCTATAATACTTTTTTTTGTATGTCTAGTTTAAATTTATTATAAGCAGATTCGATGATTTGTTTAATTAACAAAGACAATAGACACATTAAAAGATAACGCTAAAAATAGCCAAGCAATATATGGTATCAAAAGAACAAAAGCCCATTTATTTATTTTCAAAAATGTATGAGCCAATAGAAGAGATACCAAAATTAAGGCTAAAAGCACAATGGAAGATGCAATTAACTGTTCCATATAAAAGAAAGAAAAACACCATAAAATTTGCAAAAATAATTGTGATATAAACAAAGCGTTTGCATCATCAAATTGTTCGATAGTTTTTTTAGATAAAAGAATGATATAAAAACTCAAAAATAAAAGAACATAAAGTCCTCTCCAAATGATTTTGAAATAATTATTAGGAGGTACAACATCAGGTATTTCTAACATCATATAAAAATTAAGAAGCCCATTATCTGTAAAATATTTAGATATCAAAGCAGTCGCCAAAACCAACGTTAGGCTATAAAACAACTGAATCACTTTTAGCATAATTTTTCTCCTCGCTAAATTTTTCTTTTATATATTCAAAAAAAATCAAAAAACATCATCGAGATCTAAAAAAATATTACAAAAAAAATTGCATTTAAAAAAAATAGATGTATAAACAAAACTAGAACAAATTATCTAAGGAGCAAAAAATTGGCAAAAGATAACGATAATGGAATCAAAATCCACTCAGAAAAAGATTTTGAAGGAATGCGAAAAGCAGGGCGTTTAGCTGCAGAATGTCTAGATTACATAACAGATTATGTAGCCCCTGGAGTAACAACAGAATATTTAGATGATTTATGTAGAGAGTTTATTAAATCACATAACGCAATTCCAGCTTGCTTAGGGTATCATGGATATCCTAAAACAATTTGCACATCAATAAACCATGTTATATGCCATGGTATTCCTGATGATAGAAAGTTAGAAGAAGGTGATATCGTAAACATTGATGTAACTGTTATTAAAGATGGATGGTATGGTGATACATCTAGAATGTATTATGTAGGCAAGCCAAAATTGAAAGCAACAAGGTTATGCGAGGTAACTTATGAGTGTTTGATGCGTGGTATAGATGTTGTAAAACCAGGAGCTCATTTTGGAGATATTGGAGCAGTTATAGAAGAATACGCACATAAATACGGTTATTCAGTTGTAGAGATGTTTTGCGGCCACGGGTTAGGACGAGTTTTTCATGATGAACCAAATGTATTGCACTTTGGCAAAAAAGGCACCGGTCCTCTTATAAAAGAAGGTATGTTTTTTACAATTGAGCCCATGATAAATATTGGTAAAAAGCATGGAACGATTCTTTCTAACGGATGGACTGCCGTAACCAAAGATAGAAGTTTGTCAGCTCAATTTGAACATTCAATTGGAGTCACATCTGATGGATGTGAAGTGTTTACGTATTCTCCTAAAGGTTATGATAAACCACCATACAAATAATAAAGGAAAATAACTATGGCGGATAAGAAAGAAAAAATAAAATCAACAATAAAAGATAATAAAGAATTAGACTATATCGGTCATCGCCAAAGATTAAAGGCTAGATTCTTAACAGATAGAGGGCGCTCAATGCCTGATTATGAGTTGTTAGAACTTGTATTGATGTATGCTCTTCCTAGAAAAGATGTAAAACCATTAGCTAAAATGTTGATAAAGGAGTATAAATCCTTAGCTGGAGTCCTAACTGCTCCAACAGCAGAGCTTATTGAATTTGAGGGGCTAGGGCATCATGCCTCAACATTATTTAGTGTAATACATGCATGTGTAAATAAAATTTGTTGGGAAAATTTAGAAAAAGCAGATTCTCCTATTCTAGAAGATAAAACTGAAATAGTAGAATATTGTAGAACCAAAATAGGTTATGCTAAAGAAGAAAATCTACTAGTGATTTATTTATCTGCCACAGGAAAATACCTAAAACATAATATAGAGCAAGTAGGAAGCACAACAGCAGTAATGATAAACCCTCAAGATGTCGCAAGAAATGCGATTCTAAATCGTGCAACCTCTGTAATAGTATCCCACAATCACCCAAGTGGAGATTGTTCTCCTTCAAATGCAGATATAGAGATGACTTTGCAATTAAAAACAGCATTAAAGGCGGTGGGAATAGGGCTTATGGATCACATAATTATATCTTCTAAAGAATATTATAGCTTTGTTGAAAAATCTTATTTTATGAAAGATTTCTCTAGATATTCATGATAAATAATTAGATATATCAAAGCGTTGCAAAGTTTAAAAAAATAAAGATATGATAAGTAAATTTTTTACTTGTATGCAATGATTTTTTATGCTTCTCTGTTTAACGAAGTATTAAGAATTATTGTTATAGATTTATGATATAATAAATGTTTTTTAGCACTCCTCATGCTAAAAGTTAGTTGTTATACCGGGGTTAACTCTAAAGGTTGCATCAGGGTATAAAGAGGCATAGTCATCTATGAATATATGAAGAAATAATAGGCTACAGGGAAGCATATTAAAGTATTCAAAACAGGCTGAGAAAAACAAACCGTTTCTCGGCCTGCTTTTTTTTTATGTCTTTTTTAAAATAATGGTTGACAAAGATAAAATTTTCTGTCAACTTATCGTTCGAGTTAATAAATATATGTGAATTATTTAAAAATTACAATTATGAAAGAAATCGTGAAACACTATGTGACATTTGGTGAACATGGTATGTGTGTAGATGTTGACGCACTCGAGAGAAACAGTATGTACAGAGAAGCTGCAATTCAAAGTGCAGTGAAACAAATTAAAGGTAAGCCAGATAGTTGCGTTTTCCTCCCGTCGTACAAAGAAGGAAGTGCATTGGGTCCATTCATCAATGGTTTGGTGATGCATCCGGAAGTGAAGAATTTGAAGACCACTAACATCAAGGATGTGCTCAAGATGAATGTGGAAGAAGTGCTGGTAGTAAAGCAAAGCTTCAAAACCGGCGCAGGTCTGAAAAGAATTATTGGCGTTTTGAAGAGTCACGGCTTCAAGGTGAGTGTATTCTGCCTTGTTGCTCACTCTAGTACGGAGCTTGAAAGGTACGCTTATGAAAATGGGATCGAAGCATCTGCTGCTGTGTCTCTAGATGAGATACCTTATGTTAAATAAGAAGTCGTTGCGAAGATGAAAAAAAGACCGGTTTTCCGGTCTTTTTTTGTGTGTTAAAATAAACCAAATATGTCGTTAAAATAAAAAACGTAAAAGGCAATCGTTTCTAATATCTTTTAGGAGTGAAATTTTTTGCAAACAAAAACTTATCAACTCCATTTATATGTGTGATATTATGATTGTTAAGTATTTCATTCAATTCAGTAGAATAAAAAGTACTTCTTTCATCAGCTCCTTCAACAAAAGCATTGATATTACCGCTTGCGCAATTTATATACCTTGCAGACGCAATTTTCCAAATTTTTGTAATTTCTTCCGCAATTTCATTTACTTTACCATTAAGTCCAAGCTCGATTAACGCTTTGCCGCAAGGAGTATCGTCAAGCATTTTAGCATCAGGATTGTTTTTTAAAAAATCCATAGCAAGACGTTTATTTTCATCATTAGGCATAAAGCTAATACTATAAACTACTGCGCAATTTTTATTTGTAGAAACATCATATGTATGAGCTATGTTAAGAGCTTCTTTAATTGTTGCTTGCATCAGCTTTGCTCTCTGGTATAAAATTAAATACAGTAATTTCAGATGGTGCGCCAATTCTCATTGGAGGTCCCCAATATCTTGTTCCACGAGATACATACATCTTAATTCCATTAACGTCATAAAATCCAGCAAGTCTTCCTTCGTTTGCCCGTTTGGTGAAATAGTGGAATGGATATATTTGTCCACCATGAGTATGTCCGCTAAGGATTAAATCTACATTATTTTCGTTTACACCTTTAACTGTTTTTGGTGTATGAGATGTAAGTATTACATAATCATTTGCACCAGCTCCATAAAGAGCGCCTTCTACATCAATTCTCATGCCTCCATTAGGGGCGGCATTCAAATCAGGAATACCCGTAATAAAAATTCCTGTATCATTTAATGGTTCGCCATAATTTCCTAATACATTAAAGTTCATATATCCAAAAGCAAGTGTCCAATCCATTGCACCTGAATAAAATTCATGATTGCCAAGTGCAATATATACTTTTGCTTTCTCTGAGAGTTTTTTTAATTCATTCATTTGGTTAAAAATTACCTCAGGGGAATTATCAACAGTATCACCCGCAATAACAATGCCATCAGGATTTAATGATTTTATAACATCAACAATCTTTTTTACACGTTCGCTAGATACATCAATATCAATATGTAAATCAGAAATCATAACAACAGTTGTTGGTTTTTTGATTTTAGGACTAGCAATTGTGTGCGTAAGTATTTGAGGAGTTTTTTCAGCTTCATAAACTCCATATAAACAAAATGCCAAAGAAAAAATAATAGTAATAAGATTTATCTTTCCTAAATGTGGTGGATTTTTAATTTCCTCAATAGGAGTATGGCGTATAAAGTCAACTATCATCCATACTAAATCTCGAACAAATGAAACGGCAAATAAAACAAAAACAAAGCCAAAAATGAAATATAAACCTTTTATTGCATATAGCATCCAATCCTGAGGAGTATTATTTTTTAGTATAAATATTATAAAAGGAGCACCCATACTTATTAAAAGAAATAATAAGAATGATATCCTACTGCCTAAAGAATAATTGCTGTATCCAACATATGTTTTATATAAAATTGCAATAACTGAAATTGCAACAATAAAAAAAGCAACAATAAAAGGCATATGCTTCTCCCCCTCCTTAAATATAAAATATACTAAGCTTCAGCTGTTTTTTTAGCGGCAACTCTGCGTCTATAAACTCTTTTTGCTTTAGGTGCTTCACTCACCTCTGAGTTTTCGCTCTCATCTTTTATCTCAACAACTTCAAATGTTTTTGTTGCAACTTCTGCAGATGCTGGCAATGTTTCAACATATCCATTAGAAGCACTAACAGCTTCAACAACTTCGTGTTGAGTGTTTGCTTCTTCTTTATTTTCTTCTTCAGAATTAACAGAATTATTTTCAACTTCAACAGGTCGATTATTCTCTTGTCTTGCTTGACGTCTTTCGTTTATATCTGTTACAATTTTTCTATAATGCTCAGCATATTGACGGTAAATTTCCATTTCAACATAATCACCACTACTTTGAGCCTCTTTTGCTAAGTCATTGTATCTTCTGATTAAGTCAAGAGCAGTTCCACTAATTTTTCCTGCAATACTAACGCTATCAAACTTATAATTTAAGGTATAAGCATTGTTATTGCTATTATTACGATATCTATTATTTTGTTTTTTCATATATTCCTACACTTCGCAACAAGTAAAATCTTATCAAATCAAATTAAAAAAAGAAAATAAGGAAACGACATAAAATCAAATACATTTCCATAACACAACAATACTAGACTAATTATTTTTTTTTGCAACTTATTTTTTGAGAATAACACACCGATTTATTTGTGCTAAATCCTTTACAATCTCAATCAATTTAAAGCCTTTTGCTAAGAAAATCTCAGAAACTGTTTCTGCTTGATTATATCCAACCTCAAGTAGTATATATCCATCTTTTTGTAATATAGATTTAGAAGTTTTAGCAATTTGCCTATAAAATAATAAACCATCATCTCCACCAACTAAGGCTTCGATTGGGTCAAATGATTTAACCTCTTCATCTAAATCATCTATTTCATATACAGGTATATAAGGAGGATTTGATATAATAACATCAAATTTCTGATCTAAATTTATAGCATCATTAAAGGTCTGCTTGAGAAATAGGATTCTATCATTTACACCTAGTAATTCTGCATTTGTTTTTGCAATATTAAGTGCTTTTTCAGATATATCTATTCCAACACCAGTTGCATTAGGACATTCTTTTAATATAGATATAATTAGACATCCTGATCCCACTCCTAAATCAGCTATTTTAGCATCTCTTTTACATATAATTTCTATTGCTTTTTCAACCAAGATTTCGCTATCAGGCCTTGGAGATAATACATCAGAATTTACCTTAAATTCATATTTATAAAACTCTTTTTTACCAATAATCTTATCTAAAGGTTCATGGTTTAATCTTCTTGCTAAGAAATCAAGAGCAACATTTTTTTCGTCATCAGACATCAAAGGATAATTTGGTATAGAGTTTCTGATTATAATATCAGCTTCAAGTCTTGGAGATGGAATTTTTGCTTCAATGAGCTTAGAAATCAATAAATCACGCAAATTCATTTTATGCCGCCATTGATTTTTTTACTTCAATTGCAAGTTTTTCAAAAGCTTTTTTCTCGATTTGACGAACTCTTTCTCTGCTAATATTTAATATTTCTCCAATATCATCAAGAGTAGAAGGATTTTCTTTTAGCATTCTATTCTTCAAAATAAATTGCTCTCTCTCGTCAAGTTTCTGTAAGCATTGTGCTAGTATTTGAGCTTTATAAAGTCTCTCTTCACGCAAAGCATATTTTGCTTCAATATTTTCTCTTATATCAACAATCATGTCGATTTTCTCAACACTATCGTCATCATTACCAATATTTGTATTAAGAGATGTATCGCCAACAATACGTCTATTCATTTCAAGAACATCTTTTTCATCAACCAAAAGCTCTAAGGCAATTTGTTTAGCGACTTTAGGTTCTAGTTCTTTGTTTTCGTACAAACCTAAGCGTGTCTTTATTTTATTTAGGTTATAAAATAACCTTTTTTGAGCAGCCACTGTTCCAATTTTAACCAAAGACCAAGAACGCAAAATATAATCATTTATTTGAGCTTTTATCCACCAAATAGCATATGTTGCAAGTCTAACTTTTTTGTTCATATCGAATTTTTTTACAGCTTGCATTAAGCCAAGATTGGCTTCAGATATAACATCAGCCATAGGAAGTCCATATCTTCTGTATGTAAGAGCGATTTTTGCCGCCAATCTTAAATGTGATGTAATAAGTTTTTGAGCAGAAACTAAATCACCTTTTGTTTGGAAGTTTTCAATAAGTTCTTTTTCTTCATCTTCACTCAAAACAGGAAATATTTTGATTTGTTCTAAATAAGAATAAAGTCCAGCTTCCTCTACCACCATCGGAAGTTGGTTCTTTTTATTCACCACAACTAAATTCTTATTTTCACTCATTCAAATTTCCTTATTTTTATATTATTTCTTCATATTATATAAGTAAATAAATTTGGTTTATCAACTTATTTTCTATCAATAATAAAAAAACTATCATCAAAATTTTGCATATTAGATTGTAGGTTTAGAATGTATGCTTTTATGTTTTGGTGATTGTCAGCATGAAGCAATAGATATAGCTCAGAAGCTTCTTTGTTATTGCTACTATTTTTGCAAATTTTAATATTTTCTTCTATAATTCCCTCGTTTAACATAAGACTAGCAATTAAATCAGATACAGGTCTTTTCTTCTGAGTTTTATAGTTTGCAATATTTTCTTCTGTAAATAGATTTAAATATTTTAATACAAAATGTTTTCTTCTTTTATCTTTTACACCATAAGAAGGGTGTTTTTTATAATATTGTAGTATAAAATCTTTTGTTTCTTCAATTAGTTTTTCATCATTGCAATTAGGTAAAGTTATAATTTCTTTATCTATTTTATGAACAACAATTTCATTTGGTTCTTTTTTTATTTCTAAAGAAAAAACATCATTACCCAAACAAGGGTAGGTCATAAAAACTAAAACAAAGAAACAAAAGAATTTATACATACTATTCTCCTAGAAGTTTAATGATTTTGGAGTTCTCGGGAATGGGATAACGTCACGAATGTTTGCAATACCTGTAACCAACATCATCATTCTTTCAAAACCAAGTCCAAAACCAGCATGAGGAACCGTTCCGAATTTTCGAGAATCAAGATACCAAGAATAATCTTCAAGTTTCATTCCCAAATCAATAATTCTTTGTTGCAACAAATCATATCTTTCCTCACGTTGAGAACCACCAATCAATTCTCCGATTCTAGGAACTAATACGTCCATTGCCGCAACAGTTTTTCCGTCCTCGTTCATCTTCATATAAAAAGCTTTAATCTCTTTTGGATAATCTCTAACAATAACAGGACGTTTGAAATGCTCTTCAGCTAAAAATCTTTCATGTTCAGTTTGTAAATCGATACCATATTCTGGAGTATATTCAAATTTCTTACCAGAATTTTTCATGATTTCAATTGCTTCAGTATATGTGATACGTGCAAAACTGTTGTTTTTGATATTATTAAGAGTATCCATCAATGTAGGATCAACAAATTTAGCAAATAATTCTATATCATCTTTGCAGTTTTCCATAACATCAGAAATGCAATAGCGCACCATATCTTCAGCCAAATCCATGTTATCATAAATATCAGCAAAAGCCATTTCAGGTTCAATCATCCAAAATTCAGCCGCATGTCTTGCTGTATTAGAATTTTCAGCTCTAAAAGTTGGGCCAAATGTATAAATATCTCCAAGTGCACAAGCATACATCTCACCATTTAATTGACCAGACACAGTCAAATGAGCAGGTTTACCAAAGAAATCGTTAGTGTAATCAATTTCACCATTTGGGAGTCTTGGAGGATTTTTCATATCAAGCGTAGTAACTTGGAACATCTCGCCAGCACCTTCACAGTCAGCACCTGTAATAATTGGAGTGTGAACATATTTGAAGCCACGTTCTTGGAAAAACTTATGAATAGCATAAGAAAGTTGAGAACGAACACGAAATGCAGCAGCATACTTATTTGCACGAGGGCGCAAGTGAGCAATTGTTCTTAAATATTCATCAGTATGTTTTTTCTTTTGTATAGGAAAATCATCAGGAGCAACACTGTAAATAACAATATTTTTAGCAACCAATTCATATTTTTGGTTTCCACCTTGAGATTCTACTAATTCACCTTCAACAGCCAAAGAAGAGCCCGTACTTAAAGTTTTTATCTCATCATAATTGGGGAGATTATTTTGAGCAATAATTTGTAAATTTTTCAACGAAGACCCATCATTAAGTTCAATAAAAGAAAAGTCTTTTGCATCACGTCTAGTTTTTACCCATCCCTTAGCTAATACAAGAGGGCAAGTGGTTTCTGATTTTAATAAATCAACAATTTTTGTTCTTTTTAACATTTTAAATAATTCCCCATTAAATGAATGTTACATTTTTAAAGCAACAAACAAACTAAACCATTTTGTTTTAAAAGTAAACCCTTTATTCAATAAAATAAAAACAATAGCCCATATTATTTTCGCCAAGATGTATGTTTTGTTTGACATAAGTGTTTTTTTGTGCTATCTGCAAGAAGATTTATCTAATTATGTAATAAAAATTATTATGAAGTATTTTATGTTAGTGCTGATGTTTATTATTGCAATCATGTCAGGTTGTAGCACATTAAAATCAAAAAAGTCATCAGCATCAGAAGATGTTATGCGGTTTGAACCAGATGCGCCGAGTATGCAAGCTTTGCCAGATAAACCGCTTCTTAAAGTATCGCAAGACCTCCCAATTCCAGGGGTAAAAGATACTTTAAGTTAAGACGTTTAAAAAAAATATTTTTTTATGGCCGATTATTTTTTTCGGCCTTTTTTTTAATAAATTTATTGCCAAATCAATATTTATTTATTAAAACAAAAAACAATACAATTTTACAGAGGTTTTAAATGTTAAAATTAAGCATAGATATTTTTGTAAACTCTCTTTATGAAACGTTGATACTTTTTCCATATCTATATCTAACTTATTTATTGATGGAATATCTTGAGCATGTAATGTCTAGAAGCTATTTCATATATATAAAAAAATCTAAACAATATGGCCCAATTATTGGAGGTTTTTTAGGTTTAATTCCTCAGTGTGGTTTTTCTGTTTCATCTGCTAATTTATATAGAACAGGGCTTATAACATTAGGCACAATGTTTGCTATATTTCTTTCTACATCAGATGAAATGGTTCCAATTTTAATATCAAGAGGAATAACATATCCTCAAATCATAAAAATTCTAAGTATAAAAATGATTTTTGCAATTATTGCTGGTTTATTAGTAGATTTATTTTTACCAGAAAAATTTATTTCACACAAAAAAGAACCAGACATAAGTGCTTTTTGTAAGCAAGAAAAATGTAAGAGTATAAATAAAAAAGAAAGTATTTTTATGTCAGCTTACAAACATACAGAAAAAATCAGTATTTTTATTTTTATCTGCGCTTTTGTAATTAACTATTTCATGGGAATAGGTGGATTAGAAAATATAAAAAACATTTTAACTAATGTTCCAATATTAAGTAAATTTGTTGCAGCATTTGTAGGTTTGATACCAAGTTGCTATCCATCAATATTACTAACTCAGTTATATGCAGAAGGAACAATTACTCTTTCTACATTACTCGCAGGGTCTTTTTCTAATGCAGGGCTGGGTCTTCTTGTATTGTATAGAATAAACCCTAACAAACAAGAAACATTACGCATAATCATATTAATTTATGGCGCAAGTGTTGTTCTTAGTATGTTATCATCAATATTTTTCTAAAAACCTTAATAAAACACACCTCACAGGTCTTGCTAAAGGTTTTACTTAAACAATAAAAAAAGCGGAGATTTCTCCGCTTTTTTCATCTTATGCAATTTGTTATCGTCCTTCGTTTTGTTTGTTTAATAACATTTTGTTATTGTTTTTTATCTGATTTTCTTCCGCACGTCTATTATTTTTGCGATCTCTTTCTTGCATTTCTTCTAATGCTTTAGTATCTTTAAGCTTAGCTAGCATAGCCTTCTCATCGGATGCACTTAATGCGGTTTTTGCGACTGCTTCAATATCTTCTGGGTTAAACACTTGCTTACCATCCATATCTTTAACTTGAGGCAAAGCTTCGCTAACAGTAGACATTTTATCTTCAGAGATATCACCTTGCATTTTATCATTTTTATTAACATCAGCAGCCTTATCTACATGACTTTGTGCTTCATTTTGTATTTTGTTTTCATTATTAGCAGCATCAACATCTCTATTATATTTATCAATAGTATTCATAACATCAGTGACATCTGTTCTTTGTTTTCCATCTTTGCTAACCAAAACCCACTGTGGACCTTCTTGGTGGATTTCCATTCCACTAGGTAATTTAACCTTAGAAAACATTTCTTTCATCTTCTGTTCTTGTTTTTGAACTGGATCTTTCTCTTTTTCTTTATCGTTGTCTTTGTCTTTGTCTTTGTCTTTATCGTCCTTGCCATCCATATTAGGAGTATTCTTGCCCCAAGGTGTTATTTCACGATCTTTTTCGTTCTCTTTTTCTTTTACTTTAGCTTTTTCAGGCATATCTTTAGCAGTTAATCCAAAGGTTTCAGATTCTTTGGCATTCTTATTCATAGCCTTTGCTAAATCATCCAAAGACATAGGTTTATCCGAAGCTTTATCATTTTCTTTTGGCAAAGGAGCTTCTTCTTTGTTTGCAAATTTTTGTAATCTATCATGGACAGACATACTATTGCTTTCTTGGACTTGAGGTTTAATACGAGCCAAAGCTTTTTCCAAAGCTTCTTTTCTTTGCTCTTCTGTCATATTTGGTTTTTCATTTTCCATGATATATCTCCAAAAATTCTTTAATATAAGAAATTATAACACAAAAATAACGCCTCTGCAATAGTTTTTGAACTAAAATTTTTAGTTTTTTGATTAAATCCGATGTAAAATTAAAATAATTACCCAAAATCTCATTTAAAAGCAAAATACTTAAACAATAAATAGTTAGTAATAAGCAAAAATAAAATAATTAAACCTTGTGCAACAAAAGGCGAAAAAAATAACCCCTCCACCAATAAATTTAATAAAAAAACATTTATTACATAACTAACACACCAAATCAAAAGAGATTTCATATATTGTTTCCAATGATTACCTTTGCTAATAAACACAAGATGTTTGTATAACAAAAAAGCTAAATAAGATGAAACAAGCCAAGTTATAGCTAAAATAATTTGATAATGCTTTGGCGAAAATAACACCCCAAGTCCGCTAAAAATAAGAAATCTACCACTCATAACCAATGTGGCAAGTGTTAAAAATCTCAATTTTTCATCAATCAAAAACCAGATTTTTGTCATCAATATCTCCTTAACTTGAAGATAATATCAAATTTTCACCTTTCAAGATAAAGCCCATTCTTTTCAATCCCCTTATATATAATAACTAAAAAACTACATCAAATAAAAAAACATCAATAGATCTGATTTTGAAGAGGATTTAGATTAGCAGTGTGTTGCAAGATAATGAAGGTTTGACATTCTGTGTTTGGGTATTGGTTTATTTATTTTGTGGTTAATTATAATTTTAGGATTAACTATTTTATTTTTCTTTTCAGTTGCTTTCAAGTAGTCCATAATTATACTATGTAGTGATTTACCCTTTTTCCATAATCCCCAACTTAAATTATCCTTTAAATATAATTCCCAACGTTTTGTTTCGCTATAGTAAGGTTGTATTAATATATAAGGTTCCTTTATTTCTGGAATAGGATAATGTTTATCTTTTAATATTTCATACTCTTGCTTTGTAATTCTATTTTCTTTAGAAATACTAAATCCTTTAGTTAAATGTTTTTTTAGTTTTATGTTACGTTTCTTGGTAAAGTTATGTTTTTTAGCTATTTTTTTTATTTCTTTATTACAATTATTTTCTGTTAGCTTTTTTTGAATAACGTCATCAACATTATCTATATTTTTCATTTCTTCAATTACAACTTCATTATGCCAAGAGCGAATATGAGATATTTTACTCTTTTTTTGTTTTTT
>JAFYXH010000004.1 GCA_017546315.1 Alphaproteobacteria bacterium | reverse complement strand
TTTTAAAATGGCTAAGTCTAAAAAGAAAATTTTAGGTTTAATCAAGCTTCAAATCCCTGCAGGTAAAGCAAACCCATCTCCTCCAGTTGGTCCTGCTTTGGGTCAAAAAGGCTTGAATATTATGGAATTCTGTAAAGCATTTAATGCAGCTACACAATCTATGGAACCAGGTATTCCTGTTCCTGTTGTGATTACAGCTTTTGAAGATAAGAGCTTTACATTTGTAACTAAACTTCCTCCTGTTGCTTACTACATCAAAAAAGCAGCTGGCGTTAAATCTGCTGCTAAAACTCCAGGTAAAGAAGTTGCTGGTAAAATTACTCTTGCTCAAGTTAGAGAAATCGCTGAAGCTAAATTGCCAGATTTGAATTGTTCAACAGTTGAAGCAGCTATGAATATGGTTAAAGGTCAAGCTGTTTCTATGGGTATCAAAGTAACGGAGTAAGGCGATGTCTGGAAAAAGATTAGTAAATGCTTATAAGAATGTAGATAAAAATAAAAGCTACTCTTTAAAAGAAGCTATTGCTTTGGTTAAGGCTAATGCTGGTGCTAAATTTGATGAAACTATCGATTTAGCTATCAACTTAGGTGTTGACCCTAAGTATGCTGACCAAATGGTTCGTGGTGTATGTGGGTTGCCTCATGGTAATGGTAAAAAAGTTCGCGTTGCTGTTATGGCTCAAGGTGAAAAAGCTGATGAAGCTAAAGCTGCAGGTGCTGATATCGTTGGTGCTGAAAACTTGGTTGACTCAATCCTTTCTGGTAAAATCGAGTTTGATCGTTGTATCGCTACTCCTGATATGATGGGTATGGCTGGTCGCGTTGCTCGTGTTTTAGGTCCTAAAGGCTTGATGCCAAACCCAAAACTCGGCACAGTTACTATGGATGTTGCTAACGCTGTTAAAAAAGCTAAGGCTGGTGAAGTTCAATTCCGTGTTGAAAAGAATGGTATTGTTCATGCTGGTATCGCTAAAGCTTCTTTTGATGAAGAAAAGATTTATGACAACGCTAAAACTTTCATTGATACAATCTTGAAAGCTAAACCACAAACATTGAAAGGAACATATTTGAAGAAAATTTCTATAAGTTCTACAATGGGTGTTGGCGTTAGAGTTGACATTACAGCTTTGTAATTTGATTTAGAGCTTAAAAGAAATCCACTAGCGAAAGTTAGTGGATTTTTTGTTATGGGTTGCAAATGTCGGTTTGTAATAAATAAGGGTAAAAATTTTTAAGCGTTGATTTATGTAATTTCTGAGCAAGAGCTTAAAAGAAATCCACTAGCGAAAGTTAGTGGATTTTTTGTTATGGGTTGCAAATGTCGGTTTGTAATAAATAAGGGTAAAAATTTTTAAGCGTTGATTTATGCAATTTCTGAGCAAATCAGACCTAAGCATATTTTTAAGTTATGCCTTATAACCTAAACTTTTGCAATGAAAGTACGCTAAATTTGAAAAAGAAAACACTTACTCATCAACAAGCATTAGCTCTATTTTCTTTTTATAAAATTTTAGCATTATTCCCATGGCTAGAAAATGATTTTTCTTGGTTCCGTCCTCAACATGCAAAATAGTTTTTGTATTTAGGTTCAAAATTTTTGATAAATCTTCTATTGTTAATTTTTTCCGTTCTCGCTCTTGCCTTAAAGCTAGTCCCAATGTTTTTGTTATCATACATTTACTTTGATGACCGAGTTTGGCTATTCTTTTGCTATGGGTTGAATTAAAATTTGTTCTCATGATTTCTTAACTCCTATTTTTAATTAAAACAAAAGGCACCAGAAAAGGTGCCAGGGAGTTCAGATAATCACAAACGAATGACTCTTTGAGGCTTCAATATATACCCCAAAGCTCCCTGACTTGGCAAGGAGTTTCTTTTCGTTTGAGAGCCTCTGACAGCCCTGTTATTACCTCTAATAACGGGGGTGATTTTAAATTGCGGTTTTGGATTTGTAAAGCTTTTTATTTAATATTATTTATTTTCTGTAAAAGTTAGCTCTACATTATCGCCTTTTAGGGTTAGGTTATTGCCGTTTATTGAGTATGTAGCAACTTGGTTTAGGTTGTTAAAATACTTAGTTTCTTGCTCCATTTTTTGAGGCTCGCCCATCATCATTGTTGAACCTTGCAGTTCCAACTTTATGTTTGAACCTTTTTGTGTATAAACACCGAAATAGTTGTTTACGGCTTTACCATAAAATTTATTCTCATTCTTATCAAAAACAAGCGTTATATCTGTGTTGTTTAAGGTGTATTCTTTGCCTTTGATTGAAGCGGTTGAAGATGCAACTGCGCAACCAATTAAGGCTAGCATCAATATAAGATTTAAAAATATTTTTTTCATAATTTAACTCCTTTTTTAAGCATTATAATTTTGGCGTAAAATTGCAATTTCTTTTGCATAACCGTCCAGTTCATTTGGGGTTTCTAAGTTTATAGGTATTCCCTTTAAGGCGGGATGATTTATGAAGCGAATTATTCCCTCCAGCCCAAGTGATCCTTTACCCAAAACCTCGTGCCGGTCTTTATGCGAATTAAACTCCGTCAGACTATCGTTTAGGTGAATTGCATGAAGACGATTTAAACCGATTACTTTGTCAAAATGTTCTAAAACATCATCTAATTTGTTAATTATATCATATCCTGCAGAATAAACATGACAAGTATCTAAACAAACACCGAGCTCATTTATGCCATTTTTATGTGTTTTAGAGATTATCTCTGCTAATTCTTCAAAAGTTGAACCAACTTCACTTCCCTTGCCTGACATTGTTTCCAAAAGGACTGTGGTATTATGAGCTTCTGGCATTACTTCATTTAAGATTTCTGTTATTTGATTTATCGCTGTAGATACCCCCTGCCCCACGTGAGATCCTGGGTGAAAATTGTAAAGATTATTAGGAATTTTCTGCATACGCTTCAAATCATCAGCAAAAACAAGACGAGCAAACTCTCTTGTTTTTTCATCTTTGGAGCAAGGATTTAGGGTATATGGAGCGTGAGCCAAAATTTTACCAAAGTTATTTTTTTGAACAAGCTCATGAAATAATTTAACGTCTTTATCATCAATATCTTTTGCCGCTCCTCCACGGGGATTGCGCAAGAAAAACTGGAATGTGTTGGCGTTTAGTTTAAGGGCGGTTTCTCCCATTTTGTAAAAACCACCTGATGATGACAAATGACAACCTACATAAAACATTTTTACTCCTTTTTTATCATATAAAATAATATATGGATGAAAAATTTTGACGTCAATTTTTTTAAGCAACATATTAAAAAAAGCTTGTATAATATTTTAGATAGTGTAGCCTAATTAAACAACGGAACGTAGTTCAGCCTGGTAGAACGCTGCGTTCGGGACGCAGAAGTCGGTGGTTCGAATCCACTCGTTCCGACCAAATAATAAAAAGCCATATTTATGGGTTCAAAAAATTAAAACGGGATAAAAATTACCCCTCACAACGATAAAATTGTGAGGGGAGGTAACAGAGATGATTACTTAAAGAAATCCCTAATTCTCTTTTTTAATGTTGGTTTAGGATTATCAAAATCAATCAAACCACTCTCAACATCTTGAGAATATATTTGATTATCTATGATAATACCAAATGGATGAGCAACAAATTGGAAATTATAACTTTCTCTTACCAATTTGAGAGTTCCATCTTTAAGCTCATACAGAAGAATTTTACGTTTATCATCACAAGTTTGAACTTCATATACGGCATTTTTGCAAAAAACTTTCCCTTTATAGGCTATCCAATGCTTGTGATTATCATTCCAAACAAATAGATGATCTAAGGTTTCAAAAGTTTCATTGATACAACCTTGGTGCGGTTCTACTGATTTGGGTGTAAAAAAATCATAAAAACCATTTGAGAGCTTAGCCAATAGAGCCCCATTATGGTTATGTTCAACAGAGGAATACTTGCCTAGGTTAACAACTTTTTTTTCAACAATACTGTATATTTCTAGATATTGTTCTGCTTTTTTTGTAAAAAAGCACCAGAAAAGTGTTTTGTATTTGATATTTTCCGGACATCCTAAATAAATTTCGTGTTTTTCACCAAGTAAGAGCTCTTCAAAAGCATCTTTTTTAAGCACCATTGTGTACCAAATACTATCTTTTTCATATACGCAAATGCTGTCAAAAATCAATACCTTTGAGTTTTTGGGAATAGTTACTTGAAAAATTTTATTTTCAATAATGCCGAACAATCTCTTTGTTAAGCCATCATCATTAAAGAGAAGAATATACTTAGAGTTATGCTCCTTTATAAAACTAATGCTTTTTGCTTGACCAACCTTTGTAAACCCTTCTTTTGATGGATCATCTAAATAGATGTGATAAACCTTATCATTGGTTTGTTTGTAAATAAATTTACTCATAATATATAAAATTTAATTGTTTAACATCATAATTTCAAAAAGTAAGCTGAAAGTAATCTATTTTATTATAAGAATCAAGTTTTTTATGTCTAAATTTTGGGAATTGTTGTTTTCTGATTTGTTTTCTTTCTTAAAAAACAAAACTAAAATTAGAACTAAGCTGGAGATAATTTTATTTAGAAATAATCATTTCACTTAGGGATAGGATGAAAAATAAATAAGGCTAATGCCTAATAAAACAATTTAATAGTGTATGTTTATTGAGCTGTTTTATATAATAAAATCAAATAGAGCATTTTTTAGAGATTAGATATATTGACAGTGGGGAATTTTTTTGCTATATTTTTAGCGTTTATTTAAGTAATATGTTAAAGAAAATTATTTTGTTTATGAAAAAGATTTTTATTTTATTTTTGCTGTTATGTTCTTTAACGGCTGAGGCGCGCAATCTTTATTTAGTTGAATTAAAAATTTGGAAAGATGAAACTTTTGCTGTTTTCAACTTAAAGAATGAAAGAAATGCGGTTGAAATAGAACTCCCTATTGATAAAGATTTGTATAATTCACTTAAAAAAGGTGATATTTTGCAAAATAATGCCGTCTATAAAGGAGGATTTGACATTTTACCTGAATTTTTTAAGACTTTTAAAATTCAAGTAATCAACAAGAGAGTTAAAAAAGTTGATAATCTTGAAGAGAAGAAAAGTAATACGCTTTTTATGCTAAAGCTAAGAAGTCAAAAACATGAAACTTTTTCTTTCAACATCAAGAACAAACGAAATGCTATTATATTTGAACTTCCGGTTGATGAAGAATTTTATAAGAGTGTAAAAAAGGGACAAAAACTCCAAAGCCAAGATGTTTATACTGAAGCTTTAGATATTATCCCTGAATTTTTCTCTGAAATTGCCATTACAGTTGAAGACAAAAGAGTAGCAAAAAAGAAGTAACAAAAATAACCGATAGTTCATACTATCGGTTATTTTTTTATAGAATTTACAAGACTAATGATTTAGGATTTCTTCTACTGTTTTTAAAATTGCTACTCGGCTATTGTCATCTTTTATTTTCAATCTTTTTTGCGTTCTTATATCCAATATACCATACAAATCAAAACCATATAAGAAATTATCACCTTTTTGAATAATGGGATTTATTTTCATAATATGATTAAGAATCTTTTTATGACTTTGAGGTGAAACTTCTTGTTTTAACTCTCCCTCATAAGTTGGATAATATACATACATATTCGAATCTATTTTTTGTAAATAAAATGTTGTTGAAACATAACTTACGGAATGATTAGATACGGGATATATAATTATATGCCTATAAGATATAACAAAAAGCAAAATAGAAAGGATAAAAATTGTTATAAAAGAACTTAGTTTTTGCTCTATCAACAATGATAAAGCACGCTTTCTTTTGTAAAATCGCTCAATGTAAACAATCAAACCAATTACATTACCTAGCAAACAAGATGCCACAGAAATAAGCAATCCTCCAAGGGGTGTTGAGAAATCTAAGAAAAATTCTGCTACCACAAATAAGCCTAAAATAATCAGCAATGCGCATAAAAGATTACAATAGAGTATTTTTAATTGTTTGGTGTAAGAATTATTTCTATAACTTATGTTTGCTTGGTAAAATCCTAATAAAAACCATAAAATAATTGTTAGATAAACAAATACATTCATAAGCAAAATAATTTAAATTCAACAGCATACTAATCATTCACTAGTTATTTTGCAACATTTTTCTTGAAAAATAAAAATGTATATATATTGTTGGTAAGCTATATTTTATAATTGTTTAATCACTAATTAGTATGTTTATGAAAAAAGAAGATTATGAGGGTAAATTGTTATTACATTTACCGATTATCCCGTTTGCTATAGGAAATATTTTAGAGGGTATTGCTATTGCTCTTTGTTATGAAACAGTAAAACCTGTTAGCATATCTGTTGAAGATATTAAATCTTACAATCTTTTTGATAAAAAAGATAATTCTTTTATCGCAAGTTTAATAGGTATTAAGCATGATAACCACTATTTTGCCAATATCTTAGGAAACAACAAAATCATTAGTGTTAGCGATAAGGCTTTTACAATAAAAGAATCGATTGAAATTTTCTATCCTTTGAAGAAAAAAGAGAATTTTATATATGCCTTAGTTTTTAATTTTAATTCAAATAACAAAAAAATTGAACCTCAAGCTTTGAAAAAATTTTCTTATCATGACTTTTGTGAAGTAGAAGTTATATCCAACTTTGATAGAAACGAAGATTTATGTAAAGTGCTTGACAAATGCGGAGATCTTCTTGAGTAAATTAAAAAAGCCCCTCTTCTACAGAGGGGCTTTCGTTTTACTTTTGATCTTTATTTTTGCACAATAATGGAATCACTACACCAAAAATGTAGGAAGATGTTAGGATTAAAACAAAATTGTAAATCCAAACTACTTCTGTATTATATATACTCACAAGAGAAGATATAAGCAACACACCACCGACAAAAACAGACCAAATTGTTAATTCGGGCAGTATGGGTGGACTGCCTTTCTTAAGCAAAGCGACTGTTTGTACTGTGGTTATTAATACGGATATCATAACCAGATACTGCCAGTTTAATTCTGCTATAAATGAAAGTAGATATCCGCCACCTAGTACTAGCACCGCCGGCGCTAATACATAAAGCAAATTGCTTACTCTTATTCTCTTCATGATTTTTATATTTTTTTGTTAATAATTATCACGATAATATATATTTGTATGTGATACTATATTGCTAAATTATAAATTTCAATCCCTTTTTATTAAAAAATATATTTTTATATTATTTAAAAACAACAACTAACGAAAAATATGTAGATATAAACTTACCTTTAACTATGATTTTAGGATAATAACAAAAATTAAAAGCCCCTCTTTTGAGGGGCTTCTTAGTGGCTCCGACTATCTGATTCGAACAGATGACCGATCGGTTAACAGCCGATTGCTCTACCGCTGAGCTAAGTCGGAATATTGGAGGCCGGTACCGGAATCGAACCGATATAGAAGGATTTGCAGTCCTCTGCATGAGCCATTCTGCCAACCGGCCATCCTCAAGTACCAACAACGTGGTGATTTGTATTTATACATAAAAAATTTTGAACGTCAACATATTTTTTTAAAAAATGTGAAAAAAATTTTTACTGTGCATAACTTATTTTTAACGAATAATTTACTTGTGTATATTTTTGCATTCCAAATTGCTTAAAAGTCTTTGATTTGCTTATATTTTATAAGTTTTAGTAGGAGTAAAAAATATGAATATTGCTATAGCTTCGGACCATGCAGGTGCAGAGACAAAAAATTTTATTGCTGATTTTTTAAAAAATAAAAACATTAACATTGTTGATTTAGGATGTGATGGCACTCAATCTGTTGATTATCCTTTATATGCTGATAAATTAGCTGATTATATTATTCATAACCCATCTGACTTGGGAATACTTGTATGCGGCACAGGAATCGGTATATCTATTAGAGCAAATCGCCATAAAGGTATTAGGGCTGCCCTTTTATATTCTGACGAAGTTGCTGAAATGGTAAAAAAGCATAATAATGCAAATGTTATGGTTTTTGGTGGAAGAACTATGAGCAAAGAAGATATCGCAAAAAGAATCGATATTTTTCTTAATACTGAATTTGAAGGTGGTAGACACCAAAAAAGAATTGATATGTTAGATATGTAAAAGGTGGTACAAATGATGAATAATTTAAAAGAATCCGATAAAGAAATTTTTGAGGCGATAGAAAAAGAATTTGTGCGCCAACAAAATAATGTAGAATTAATTGCTTCTGAGAATATTGTTTCTAAAGCTGTTTTGGAAGCTCAAGGTTCTATCCTTACAAACAAATATGCAGAAGGATACCCTGGTAATCGATATTATGGTGGATGCGAATTTGTTGATGTAATCGAAAAATTAGCAATTGAAAGATTAAAAAAATTATTTGATGCAAAATTTGCAAATGTTCAACCCCACTCAGGTTCTCAAGCAAACATGGCTGTGTTTGGTGCTCTTCTTACTCCTAGAGATACTATCCTTGGAATGGGGTTGGATGCAGGCGGTCACCTTACACATGGTGCAAAAGTTTCTGTTTCAGGAAAATGGTTTAACTCCATTCAATATGGTGTAAAAAAAGATACTGGACTTATTGATTATGATGAAGATCTAACTTTAGCTAGACAACATAAACCGAAGTTAATTATTGCAGGATGCTCATCTTATCCTAGAGTTATTGACTTTATGAAATTTAGGCAAATTGCTGATGAATGTGGTGCTTATTTAATGGTTGATATGGCTCACTTTGCAGGTCTTGTTGCTAGTAATTTATATCCCAACCCCATCAAGTTTGCTGATGTTGTGACTACAACTACACATAAAACTTTAAGAGGTCCTAGAGGTGGAGCTATTTTAACTAACGATGAAAATATTGCTAAAAAAATAAACTCTGCCATTTTCCCTGGAATGCAAGGTGGACCACTTGAACATGTTATCGCAGGTAAAGCTGTTTGCTTTAAGGAAGCGATGAGTGATGAGTTTAAAAAATATTCTATCCAAGTTGTAAAAAATGCAAAAGTTTTAGGTGAAACTCTTAAAAAACGTGGATTAAATCTTATAACCGATGGAACAGACACTCATCTTGTTTTGGTTGATTTGTCTCTTAAAGGAATTAACGGAAAAGAACTAACTGAGGCTTTAGACAGCGTTCACATTACAGTTAATAAAAACTCCATTCCTTTTGATCCTTTACCTCCATCTAAGACTTCTGGTATTCGCCTTGGTAGCCCTGCTGGAACTACTAGGGGGTTTGGTGAGAAAGAATTTGAACTAATTGGCAATGTGATTGCTGATGTAATTGATGCTCTTAACTCAGATAATCAAAAAGACGTTTTAGAAAAATCTAAAAACACGATATTAGAGTTAACTGCAAAATTCCCTATTTATAAGGATTAATTTAATTTCATTCTACTTGGGCCAAATAGGATATTAAATCTTGTTTGGCCTTTTGTTTTATTTGGTAGGAATCTTTTATTTTACTAATTGTTTTTTGATAAACTAAAGAATCTAAAGATGTGTTTTTCAAGAAATGTCTAATTTCATTTTCATACTTCACAAAAGCCATAGACAAAAACCATGCCACCGCCATCCTATCGTAAAACCCAAAATATTTTTGTGTCTTTATGGCTTCTAATATGCGTGGTAAATATGTATCGCTAATAAAGTAATTCAATGCAATGACATAAAAGAAACGAATCTCATATTCTTTAGAACTATCAAGATACAGCAACATCTCTTTATACCAATCTTCTTGATTTTCTTTTATATCTTTTAAGGCAGCACAAAATGTATCGCACTCAGACCAATTTTTTATATAAGGAACATATTTTTTTATTCTATTTATCTTAGTTAATAAAGCTGTCTTTTCATAAGCTATGAGCAAAGAATAGAGCATTTTTTCTTCTTGATAAACAAATTCATCTAGTGATATTGAAAGATACAATTCTCCTTGATTGGATTTCAACATATCTTTGGCTAACTTTTTTATTATAGGAATCCGAACACCTAGTAGCTTTGTATCTTTGGGCAATAGTTTTAAGGAGAAGTTTTTATACTCCTCCTCTTTTTGTTGTTGTAATGTATTTAATATTTTAGTACGCATTACGTTCAATATCTTTAAAAAATCTTTTGGTTTCATCTTCTAGGCTTGATGAAGCTTCCTCATCACATAAATATATACCATGGTCATGCATCTGAAGAGCGCTTACTGCCCAACGATGGTTTACGCTTCCCTCCACTGCTTCTTTAGTTGCTCTAGCTTTTGAAGTTCCCGTTGCCAATATTAAAACCTCTTTAGCTGACATAATTGTCCCGATACCAACTGTTAAAACAGTGTGAGGAACTTTATTTATATCATTATCAAATAATTTGGCTTTAACTTTCATTGTTTCTGTTGTTAGTGTTTTTACACGTGTGCGGGATGTTAATGATGAAAAAGGCTCATTAAACGCAATATGACCATCCACACCAACTCCGCCGACAAACAAATCTATCCCTCCCTTTTGGCGAATAGCTAATTCAAAGTTTTCACACTCTTTTTCATAATTTTTTGTTTTACCATCCAATATATAAATATTTGATGCTTTACTATCTACGTATTTTAATAATTGCTCGTGCATATAGCTATGACAACTTTGAGGTGCTTTAGCATCCAAACCAACAAATTCGTTCATGCAAAAAATTACAACATTTGCAAAAGATAGCTTTCCTCTATGGTTTAATTCCACTAATTGCTTATAAACACCTTTAGGGGTATCCCCCATAGGCAAACCTAAAACAAATGGTTTGTCTGGGGTTGGTCTTGCTCTATTTATTCTATATGCAATATAGGTTGCTGCCCAATCGGATACTTCCTCATAATCTTTTTTTATTATTACGCGCATGACTACCTCCTTTCATTGTTAATCTCTATATTTAGTCTAAATGACAATTGTAAAATTTTTACTAAAACTTTTTATCTACATATTCAAAACTCTTAGTGCGATGACTATATCGACAATCATAACTTTGATATTCTGGTTTTAGGATATACAAGTCATCTCTATTTAGAGGTAAATACATTTCGTTTAATAAGTCCTGACTTATCCAATGTATTGGGTAAATTCCTATAAAACCTCTATATTCACGGTATGTATCATAGTAATTCTTACCATAAATAATTTTTGGGCGATATTTTCTAATCAATGTTTCTAGATCTGCAGTTGGTCTTATTCCGATAGTTGCTGCAATCACATCTATCTGACCTAGCAAATTCCATATAAAATCTATATCTTTACCAAACAAGTTATACCCTATTCTATACCCATTTACGATATAATCACAAGGTGTAGTGTTTTGTAAAACAAAACCAGAAGCACCATATTTATACTCATCTCCAACTGTTATTCTATAACGATATATATTGGTATATATTCCTCCAAGTATAAGAAAATAGGCAAGTACAACCCAAATTATATGTTTATATTCTTCGACCAATTTATATACTACATATCCTGCATATATAGAAGATATTGCGTGTAAAAAGGCAAAGTAATACACAAATGGTGTAAAATAATACATACGAATAATGTATTCAAAAACAAAGACAATTCCTACTATTTTAGCATAAACATTTGAATGATATAAATACTTAAAACATCCAAATAAAGAAATAAAAATTGGAACCATCATCTCATAGCTTGGATGAATATATCGTCTTGTAAAAAATACTGCAGGAATATGAGAATTTAATTCAAAATTTGCCTTAAAGTATAGCGTAAACACGCCATGTTTATACAAATAAGCAAGAAATACTAAATATATAAGAATTGGCAAAATAGCACATTGCAAACAGTCTTTTAGAGAAACTTTATTTCTTTTTATTAGATATAATATCATCAAACCTAAACAGAACAACTCAAGCACAGCTTTTTGTGTAAACATAAAAGATGCAAAAAAAGATAAAAACGATAAACTTAAATTCAAAAGACCTTTATCTTTAATGTAGCATAACAAATAGTAAATACCAACAACTAGGCTTAATACCATAAAATTATCAGGTTTAAAATCTTTGTTATATAGACTTTCTTGCGGTAATGCAAAAAATGCAATAGCAACAAGACCTCCTAATATACTCCCTAGAAAATTCTTATGTAATTTATATATATAAATCATTGTTATTACTGTTGATGTTACAGCCAACATATTTGCCATATCAACAGCTCTTAAACTATATTCAAACATACCAATAAATGGGGCTGCAATATACCACATTAAAGGATTATGATGCTGAAAAAAATCTTTGTAAGGAATTTTTCCTTTATATATTAACCATGATGAGTGCACATGCTCTAATGTATCTCCATCGCCAGAACCACTATAGGCAACAACCCAACACAACAAACATATGCAATATAAGCAATAAAAACCTAAAAAAGAATAAGCAATTTTTTTAATAGTACCACTCATGCCATTTTACCTTGTATAAAAATAGTTCCAACTTTTGGTCTCAACATCATAACGACAACGACGCTTATTTTGATACTCATCTTTTAAGATAAACACATCCACAAACAAAGATTGTCTATAATATTTATTCTTCAAATAATCTGATACAAAATGAACAACGACGCTTTTATTTTGTTTTTTTAACTTTTCATCCCAATATGGACCGGTATAAATTATGCGAGGTAAATGCTCTCTTATGGTTTTATCCAAATCATGAAGAGGCTCAATACCGATTTTACTTCCAATAACATCCAATTGACCATTTAAGTTCCAATAATATGTAGCATCTTTACTAAAAATTCCATATGTTACACCATAGCCATTTAACACTACATCACAACGATTTGTTTGCTCTAATACGTATTTTGGTGTCACATAACGATGATAGCTAGGATCTAATTTCAAGGCTGAACAATATTGTAAAAACTCCCAACACCCTAAACTTGATAAAGCAATCAAACCGATTAGCGCATATTTGCACTTTTTAACAACTAGATATAAGATAGGACCCGCAAGCATTATATTTTGAATTTGAAGTTGATAATAATAATGCCTATCCAAAGAAAAATAAAAGAAACGTTGCAATGCTTCTGCCACCCATAACAAGCAAACAATTCGCTGTATTGTGTTGCCAAGTATCAAATAATATACACATCCCAAAAATGCAATTGCACTTACAACATAAAACTCACTTTTTGTAGTCTCAACTAATCCACTATATACATCTGGAATATATAAATTAAAAATATAATTTGAGAGCCAATAACGCTCCAACATATCATGATACAACAACCATGATGCAAAAATGATAAGGCATATTAAAGGGATAATAATTGCTTTTAGAAAATCATTTAATTTTATCTCTTTCTTGACTAAAAGATAAATACATACACCACCTACCACACATAGTGTAAACACAATTTTTTGCATAAAGAAAAAAGAGATAATAAAAAATGCGAATGACTTTACTAATGAATTAACCTTTTTCTCATCCAAATAACAAAAGAAGTAATAAAGCCCCACAACAAAGCTAAAAATCATATAGTTATCAGGTCTAAAATCATTACCACTATAAATAACATAAGAAGGAAAAACAGCTACAACACCTAAAAGAGAAGCCCCCCAACTACCCGTCATAAAACGCTTTGCAATTAATGATGATACAAAAATCGTTAACAACATAAATATTGTTGATATAATTCTTACCATATCAAAAACAGCTAAATCATAAGCAAAAACCTTCATCAACGGCGCAAAAATATACCACAATAAAGGATTATGATGCTGAAAGAAATCGATATAAGGAATTTTACCTTGTAATACTAACCAAGCAGAATGAAGATGCTCTACGTCATCACCTGTTTTAGGCTGATGTTCAAACAACAACCAAAAGCTTAAAAACACACCTAAAAATATCTGCAAAAGAAAAAAAACAAAAGAACCCTTCTCTATCCACGTTTTTTTTCTTGCATTTTCACAAAAACCCATTCAATACCCCCAAATAAATTATGGGGTATTATAACAAATAAGGATATACAATGTATATCCTTATTTGAAGAATATTCACAGCTGTGTTTGCTTTTTAATCTTCAGCCCCCTCTGCATCATCTTTAAATTCCGCAGGAATAACATCAGGCAAAATACCTATAGCTTTTTTACGCTTCAATTTATTAACAAACTTAATTGAACGCTGAGCATCCCATTTTTTCTTACCTTGCTCACGCTGGAAAATATGCTTATAAATTTCTAATGCTTGATCAAATTCTGACAATTTTGTTAAACAAGATGCTAAACCATCATAAAGCTTATGATGATAACGGCCACCCACCAAATTCTTTGCCTTATTATAGCACTTCAAAGCATCTTTAAATTTGAATGTCTTTTGATATACATAACCAATACTAATCCACGCTTGAATTTCAGCATTATCAATACTCAATATTTTTGTAAAACATTTCAACGCAGAATCATTATCATTCATCAACTGATATGTAACACCAATACCTGTCCATGCTTTTACATTTGTTTTATCTGCTGCTAAAACTTTTTTAAAATATCCAATAGCACGTTCATATTGCTCTAACTTTTGAAGTGTTACAGCAATACTTAACAATGTTTGAGGATGCTTAGGATCGATTTGATATGCTTGTTGTAAAACATCTAAAGCCTCTTTATACAAATACATATGTTGCAAAGCAATCGCTTTACCATTCAAGGCTTCTAGAGAAGTTGGATCTATTGAAAAAGCTTGTTCAAAACAGTTTATAGCATCTTGGCACAACCCACGTTTACTAAATGTCACACCTTTATTATTCAACACTTCTACTGATTTAGGATTTATAGCTAACGCCTTATCAAAACACTCAACAGCTTCGGTATATTTACCCATCAATTGAAAAGCAAATCCCTTTGAACTTATTGCACGCCAAGCATCTGGTTGTTCTTTTAAAAACTCATCAAACTGAGCAATAGCTTCCATATATTGACCAGAATCCAAAAGTTCTTGCCCTCTTTTATAGGCATTATTATCATTCAACTTAACCATACTTCTTCTCTACATAGTTTTACAAAATAATTTCAACGTTTGTATTATATGAAATAAAAACCCATTTTGTCAAGACAAAAATGTATAAAAATCTATATTTAAGCATAAATATATAATTATTGACAAATAAAAAAAAATTTGGCTATCTATGTGATGTTAAATTAAAAATTATGTTAAACTAGTTTAAATAAAAATTATTATGAAAAAAGAAAAGCATTTATGGTTAAAGAAGCTCAAGTTCTTACTTGGTGTTAGAACTTCTAAAGAGGAGTTTGTTGATTTAATTAAGTATTCTCCTTTGTGGTTTTTTAAGTATAAGGTTAAATCTTATTCTGTTTGTATAAACAATGAAGAGGCGGCAAAGTTACTTATTGCTCCGGATTACAATGATAAGCTTTTGATTTATACTGAAAAACACATATTGGGTGATTTGTTTTTTGGTAAATTTTTATGCAAAAATGGTAGCAAAGAACAACTTTTGGAAGTTGCTAAATCTCCATTTTTTTCATATGCTGATATAGAAATATTAATTAAAAGATTTGATGATGATTTTTTAGAACTTTTTTTCAAAAAATTAAAAAATCCAATTAGTGTTTCTTCTTACAATGCGGGTGATTTAGTTAACTGCGGGTATGAAAAATCCTTGATTGCTTGGCTAAATTCTTTGGATAAGAAAAAGGAAAAAAATGTATTTGCTTTGTGGTTTGATAGAAGAAGTTTTGAGACATTACTTTGCAATAGCAACCTTGAAAAGGCTAAAGAATTGTATTTTGATTTTTCTGAACTTACTGATGTTGCAAGGCTATATATCATAAACTCTAAAAACCAAAAGAGAATTGAACAGATTTTGGAAAAACAATGCAAAATAGATGAATGTATTGCATTGCTTAAAACAAATGATGCTTCTCTTGAGATGCTTGCAGTTAAGAAATATTTGGAAAACGAATATGATAGTAATGATTTTATCAACATTCTTTTGGAAACTGGGAACCTAACTGCCATTAAAGAATATCTTAAACACAAAGCTCTTGACAAGGAAAAAGAACTTTTTTTGGTTAAGAATGTTGATGACGAAATTATCAAATTCTATATATTAGAAAATGAAAATATTGACATTCTATCTGATGTTGCGATGCAGTATGTTTTTGAGAACAGGAGTTCAGATTTACAAGAGTTTATATACTCAAATATGGGACTTCCATATATACAAGAACGAAATCTGATAAAAAGTTTAGATGAAGAAAAAATTTGTGCCTATACAAGCAAATTTGATCTTTTCGTTGCAAATGAATGCCTCTTGATTTCAACAGCATCTAAAGAGATAATTGAAAAATATTTATCTTGCAACGATTTATCTGAAAGTGCTGAATTTTGCTTAATAAGAAGAAATGAAAAAGATATTACCAATAAATATCTTAATCTCTTATTGCAAAAGGAAAATACTGAAGATAAAAAGCTCTCTAGAAAAGCATTGACTGAGTTTATTTCAATAGGAGATATTGATGATATCATCAATTACTTACAATCTAGAGATGTTTGCACGTATTTTACGGCAAAACAATCATTGCTGAGAGGCGATGAAAAGCTTATTGAAATACATCAAAAAATGTTAAATTCAGACATTGTTCGTGAAGTATCTAAAGAAGCCGAGACTTGTGTTTTGGTTAAACTATTTAACAACAAAAACGTAAAGTTTGGTTGTTATGCTCAGTGTGATTTCTGCTCTAGAGAAGATATTATGCTGAATACTACTTCTGACCTTATCGTTAATCGCAATTTTGATGATGATATCAAATTTGTTAAATCAACAAAAATTCTTCCGCCTATTGCTGAATTTGTAAAAAATTATCCATTATGTGCTAAAGCGCAAGAATTATTGTTTGACGACAAATTCTTTAATGAAAATGTGATTAGACTATACATTTCTTTGTATGAACTTGATGAAAACGTGCTTTCTTCAATTATTAACAATGCAAAATTTAAGGACATACTTAATGAATATATGGAAATACATCCATTAAGTGACAAACTTATTCGCAGTATGTTAAATTAAGCTAATTAAACTTGCCTTTATGTATAGGCAAGTTTTTTTTATTGACAAAATTTATGTTTTTTCTTATTTTGAGCTTATTAAAATAAGTTTATGTTTTACTATTTAAATTTACAATTATGATTATAAAAAAAGTAAGGCCAAGTAGATCATCTACATCATCTCAAGTATTTTGGTTTTGGCTAAAGGCTGGATACCATAAAATTGCTCAGGAACATCACTACAATATGCTTATGGGTATTGGGTGCAAAGACAGAACTTTAAAACAATTTATCAAGAAATATTTTTTTGAAACAAGAGAAGTTATTGATGCTTTAATTGATAGTCAAAAACAAAAAAAATCTATTCTTGATAAAGAATTTTTAGTCAATCATTTCGCCACACATCCTGCATACGATGATAAGCTCCAAAATAAAATACTTGCGATTAAAGGTATTGAATGGATGCTAGAAAAGGGATTTGTGCTAGAAGTGTCTGTCCTTAACAATTATATCAATAGAGCTAACAACTCTTCATTAAATTCACTTATTCCTTATGCTGAAAAGCTAAAAAAAGCTGAATATTATGTTTTTAATTGTGGCTATGCTCCGCTTGTTGTTGCGTATCTTAAAGCTGTGAAAACAGTAAATGAGAGCAATATTGATCATTTGTTGAAGTTTGACAATATTGAAGTATATGAAGCATTCTTTGACAATCATCTTTACAAGGCAACTGATAAGTTCATTGATAAAATACTTAGTGAAAAATCAGATGAAATTGTTAATAAACTTGCAACTTCCGCAAGACTTAATGCTGAGCAGGAAATTTCGCTCATTAAGCGTAATAACTTATCATTATTAAAGTCTCGTTTTGAAGATTTTGGTTCATTTTTGCACAAAGAAAGTGTTGACTACTTGTCTCAAAACTCAAGTGATGAGATATTTAAGGAAATTGCATTGTCTGATAAATTTTATATCATTGAGGATAAGTACCCTAACAGTTTTTACGAACGTCTCTTTAAACTTAATGATAGAAATACCTTAAAGTCTTTCATCAAATCATCCCCTCTTCCGAGTGAGTTTGAAAAAGAGTTATTAAAACTTAATGACGAAGAACTTATTAGAGTGTATTTTGGTGATAAAACACAAGTTTTTACGAACAAAGCTGCCATTTACATCCTTGAAAAAGGCTTAGAAGATGAGATTAGCAAAATGCTCAGAGCTGATTATTCTATCGGTTTTTATGCTGAAGCTTGGTTGTTTAAGTCCGGTCTTGATGACTACATTACTAAATACTTAGAAAACAGGTATCCTACTGGTTTTGGTGAAGCTTGTTTGATAAAATTTGCCAACAAAGATATTGTTCTTAACTGGCTTAGTGATGAAGTTATTATTAGAGATCTTTCTTTTGTTGCTGCAATGCAAAGAAAAGATATTGACATTATCCAAAGACTAATCGAGTTAAAACCTTATTTTTATGAGGTTGAACAAGATTTGAGAGCATTTATGCTTTTTGCCCCCAAAGAGGTTATTGCTCAATTTTTTGAAAATTTAGAAGAAAGAGAGTATATAGCCAACAATTTTGAGGTAAGTAACGAAACAGCACGCAAGATCTTTGAAACCAGAGATAAAGAGATACAAGAACTCTTTGTTTATTGGTTTGATTTTGATGATGACACTGAACTTTGCAGTACATTAGTAGAATGTGCACATAAGGACATTGTTATTAAAAAACTCAAAGATGAAGATTTTCATTTTGATAAGAGAGTATTATTTCAACGTGGTGACAAAGACATCATCAGTTTCTATGTTATGAATTATGAATTGATGGATGGCGATGAAGAACTTGAGTTGCTGCAAACTCTTGATGAAAATTTAGTCTTAATCTATCAGGAAGAATTTGACTTTGAATGCATTGAAAACAACATTCTTGAAGATGAATAAATTAGAAAACCTCTGCTTTAAGCAGAGGTTTTTTATTGACAAACGCATTGTATTATTTATGCTTTATTGAAAAATAATTTTTATGTTTAACTATTTTATATAATTTTTTATGAGTAAAAAAGGTAAAGAACTTTGTGCAAAAGAATTTGCAGAAAATGTAAAAAACAATTTTTGTCTCGATGTTTCTGATGAAGAATTTCAACGTATTTTAGAAAGTAATAATCAAGAAAATTTACTTCCTATTATTGCTAAAAAACTTCAATACAAGCAAGAGCTTATGCTATGTCAAAAAGGTAATAAGCAGGTGCTTTATTTGTATATATCTGTTTTTAAGCTTAATTTAGAAGGTCAATTAGCTTTGATTGATAGAGATTATCAAGATATTTTGAAACTTCATTTCTTAGCGCACGGTATAAACAGAGAAGCGATAGCGTATTATCATGATTTGAAAGTATTTAAGGAATACCTTGGCATTAAGTAAAACAAATCCCCTCTTCATCCAAAAGAGGGGATTTTTCTAGTGCGACAAACAACGTATTACTTGTTCAGCAATAACTTGAGCACTAATGTTGTCAACGTAATAAAGTTTGGGATTATAGCCAAATGGGTGTTTATTGTTTTCATTCGGATAATTATCCAAAACCCAATAACGATTTAACGACACAAAACCGCCATAAGTTTCTTGCAACATCTGTGCTGCTTTGCGATGACCGTGAAAAGCAAATTTTCGCTTATCATAGGCTGTCGGATACTCCACC
>JAFYXH010000003.1 GCA_017546315.1 Alphaproteobacteria bacterium | reverse complement strand
TTTTTAATCATAGTTCCAATAAATATACTTATATAATTATAAGGAAACAAAATGATTATAGATATGAATCAAATTACATCTGATCTTGATGAACTTAAGAAATATGTTGAGGAGAAAGTGCTAATTTCTCCTCAAAAACCAATAGACCAAGAAGTTAATGAGGAAATGGATGATCCTCTATATAATCAGCAAAAATTGGATGCTAAATTTCTGGTAAAGTGCTTCAAATACTTAAAGAAACTTGGGTACATTAAGACACAATATGAGTTTAGTGAGCAGTTTTTAGGTAAGAACAAATATTATTTTGGGATGATATTATCAGAACAAAGACATCCGTCTCTTGATGCAATTCATCACTTAATAACCGGTATATCCCAGATAAACGATGGACTAAATAAACTAAAACACCTCGATAACCTTTATGAAGAAGGACAAGGTTTGATAACAAAACGGTTACTGAAGTATTTTTAGAGGCTAAAAAAAAGCAAATGTCTTAAAACTCGGGGAAAAAGCTCAAATGCAATCGGGCAAATGTCCTAAATGTCTTACAAATACATTCGGGGAAAATCGTAAAAAATCTTATCAAAGTGAGTAAAGCAAAATGTCTCCTACGTCTTAAGTGACGTGTAGGTGCGACGTGTAGGTTAAAATGGGCTGAAAAAAAGGCATAAAAAAAGCCCTTAATTTAAAGGCTGGGGAGAGAAATGGAGCAGGCGACGGGAATCGAACCCGCATTAAAAGCTTGGGAAGCTCTCATTCTACCATTGAATTACGCCTGCACCAATTTCAAGGAGTTTCATTATGAAGACAAGAGTTTTATATGACCTATTTTTTAAAATTTCAATATTTTTTTAACTTTTCATTTACCTTTGTGGATAATTTTGCATTTTAAAATAAAAAAAATGTTGACTCTTATTATTATATGGTTTAGAAAGGCTCTGAATTGAGTTTGAGGTATATCCTTAAACTTAGAACTGTCCAAGACCGTAGGTGGTTTTTGTTTTAGTATTTAGCTTTATTTTATGAGTTTTCGAACTTGATTTTGGAGTTATTTTACAAGAATCGACCTTAATTTCCTACGCAGACGGAGTTAACAAGATTTTTAATCATTTTTTCTCCCCTCCGGACAGATTTGGTACTACTTGAATTTAAAGTTTTTAACTTTAATGTGAATTTTAGTTATTTAACTTTAGAATGATGGTAGATGTTGTAAACGATTTTGTGATATAAATTATTATAGTTTATTTCATAAAATTAAATTTTGGAGACAAGTAAGTGAATCGCGAAGAAAAAACTTTGCTCTTGAACGAAATGAACGAACTTATTTCTAACTCAGAAGCAGTAGCTATCTCTCATTACAGAGGTTTAACTGTTGCTGAAATGGGTGAACTCAGAAAGAAAGCTCGTGAATTAGGTGCAGAGCTTAGAGTTACAAAAAACCGCATTACTCGTCTTGCTCTTAAAGGAACCAAATTTGAAGGTTTAGACGAATTCTTCAAAGGTCCAACAGTAATGGCTTACTCTAATGATCCTATTTCTGCATTCAAATTGTGTGTAGAATTTGCGAAAACTAACGAGAAGTTTGCTGTTGTTGGTGGTGCTTTGACTACTGGTGTATTATCTATGGCTGAAATCGAGAGATTAGCAACAATTCCATCTATGGACGAATTGCGTGCAAGACTCATCGCTTTGATCCAAACACCTGGAGCTCAAATCGCAAGAGTTGCAAAAGCATACAGCGAAAAAGAAGTTGCTTAATCTTTTGTAAAACTCGCTTTACCATTTTGATCATAAGAAATGGATTAAGACTGGCAAAAACGTTTTTAGATTTTAGAATGTTTGTTGGTCAGCATCTTGTTTCTTATTCTTTATAGAGCAATATAGTTGTTTTGGTATACAACAAGGTTGATTTATCTTAGTTATATGCCAAGCGGTAAAAAAAATAGTTTATTTAAAAATTTTATTTGGAGAAAAAAAATGGCCGATTTAGCCAAATTAGTTGAAGAATTATCAGCATTGACAGTTATGGAAGCTGCTGATTTATCTAAAATGTTAGAAGAAAAATGGGGCGTTTCTGCTGCTGTTGCAGTTGCTGCTGCTCCTGCTGCTGGTGCTGCTCAAGCTGAAGAAAAAACAGATTTCGATGTTATCCTCGTTGAAGCTGGCGCAAACAAAATTAACGTAATTAAAGAAATCCGTGCTATCACAGGTTTAGGCTTGAAAGAAGCTAAAGACTTAGTTGACGGTGCTCCTAAGACTGTTAAAGAAGCTGCTCCTAAGGCTGAAGCTGATGAAATCAAAGCTAAGCTCGAAGCTGCTGGCGCTAAAGTTGAATTGAAGTAATTTCTTCTTAATTTAACAAGATTATGACGGATATGAAATTTTTGATTAAGTTTCATATCCGTTTTTTTATTCTTATTTTCTATAAACAAAAAAATCCAACACTATAATAGTATTGGATTTATTTTTTTTACTTTAGCATTTTTTCGACATCTCTTTGACAATATTTGTTTATGTAAATAATCGAATTTACTAAAACACAACAAGCAAGCACTATTGTTATACTTGACAAAGCAATCGATGCACCACAATAGCCTTCCATCTCAACCAAAACAGATAACATCCAGGATAAGAACATAAAAAACGTCATCTTAGAGGATAATTTTGTTTTTCGTTTTATACCAAGCAGAGTAGTCAGCAACAAGCCAAAGATTGACACCCAAAGAATAAGATTAGCAACACCTTGTCCTAATACAAAAGAGACCAAAAATAACAGCACGCTAAAAACATAAATCAAACGTGCTAAGATAGATAATTTTATTTTCATAATATATATAAGGTTACAAAATAATTGTTTTTTCAAGGCAATCTAACAATATAAAAATAAAAAATCAAGTTTAAATATTTTAGAGATAGATTTTTATCTTTTAATACCATTAACACTTTTATGAGTTTGCGTTGACTTTAGATGTTTTTATGCTAGTATTCCTTTACTTTGATATTTTTATGTTTTACTTAAATTTTATAATTATGTGTTTAAAAAAAATTGGCCATTTTCTTAGGTGTTGGTATAGACCGCAAGAAATTGCGTTTGTTTTCAATGGTGGTCTTTATAAATTTTCATATACTCTTGTTTTTCGTCATAGTAGACTACTTAGCATATTAAAACACAAACACTTTGAGAATGCTGAAAACATTATTCTTGATACTCTTCATACATCCAACATTGGTGAAGCCTTGAAGAATAATTATCTATTTGAAAACAACCAACTAATTACAGACTTAAAAAGAAAGCCTCTTATTGAGATTAAAGAACAAAGCTTTAGTAAATTAAGAGATATTTCCGATTTATCTTTTATAACAGATGACAAGAAAAAACTCTCCACTTATATTTATTTCGACAAAGGGGTAATGAAAGAGGACGATATTTTTTGGATTTTCGACATAATTTCTACGCAAATAATTTTCTATAATGCAAAAGATTTTCCTAAATCTATCCATTATATCGAGTTATTATATCCTAAGATGGAAATGCGTTTTTATGTGTGCGAATAAAAAAAACTGCCTTACTTTAAGGCAGTTTTTTTTGGTTTCTTACTTACTGTTTCTTAAAACATCTATTGCTCGCTGTAGTTGCACTTCTTCAACAGCATACAAAGGCATTCCGTTTAACACAAGTGTTGGAACGCTTGTTATTTTGATATTATCCGCAGTTTTTCTTATTTTTGCCAACAATTCTGTTGTTTCTTTTGAAGAAAAATCATCTTTATATCTTCTCATATCCAACTTCAAATCTTTAGCAATTTTTTCGATACTATTTTCGTTAGGACGAACTTCTTGCATGATTTTTACATACATATCCAAGAATTTACCTTGTTTTGATGCAGCAATTGATGCGCGAGCTGCTATTTCTGATGACTTAGACAAGAACGCAACTGGTTTGAAAACAACTTTCAAATCTGGATTGTTTTCTATTAACTTCTTAATACGTGGCGCCATTTGTTTACAATATCCGCACGCAAAATCAAAGAATTCAGCTAAAACATATTTTCCATTTGGATTTCCAGCAAAAATTTCATCACTATTGATGTCTGCTACATAGACTTTATAGCTTTCCGCTTTTGCCAACAACTCTTCTTGTTGTTTATTTTGCTCATAAATTTGAATAGCACCCATTACTAGAGCTGGATTATCTTTCAACACTTCTGCAAGCTTCTCCTCCAATGGTGTTAGCTTTTTCTCCTCCGGAACCGCATTTTTTTTCTGCATTTTATGGTACTCAACCACTGCATCATAAGCTATTTGTGGATTTTTCTTTAATACTGATGCAACAGCTCTTGCTATTTCTTCTTCTGGCACATCATTAAAATTTACAGTAGCGCTTGCAACATTATAAGCTAATAACGCTGACAAAACTGCACTAGTGAATAATTTTGCTTTGCTCATTTTTCCCTCTCAAAAAAAATTATTTACAAGTTGTTTTATTAAACTCACACGAACTTAATTCTTCATCATTCTTATCAACATAACGAATTTGCATATTTATACCCTCATCTATAAACATAGGTTTTATTTTGGGGCACATTGCAGTATATGCACTTAAGCATGCCTCGTTTTTGATACTTTCACCTAATTTTTGCTTATCATCTGAACTAAATACTGATGTATCAACGTCTGCTTTATAGATGTATGACACTATTTTGTCTTTATATTCTATATCAACCCAACTTGTTATATCATCTATTTTTTTAGGTAGAGTTTTCTTTATTACAGACATCATTGACAATATCTCTTTTTCTTGCTTTTGCTCCTTGGTTTCAACTGTTGGAGAAACAAAATCATCTTCTATTTCATCAAATTCTAATGCTTTAAGCTTTCCAAGCCCCTCAAGAGCACTTAAATCTTCGTCTTCGTCATAAAGTCTTTGAGGCATAACATCATCTTTAGTTAATTTATCATCTTGGCTTAATAGCGCTTCTATTTCTTGTTCTGCATCACTTAATTCTTTATCAATTCCCTCTTCTATGCTATATTCTGCCATAGTTTTAATGATATCTGTTGCATCTTTGGGAGTTGTTTTTGGGCTTTTCTCTTCATCTTTAGTTAAGGTCTTTTTTTCATCTTTTTTTTCTTCTGTTTTACTTGATGGAGATGTTATTGCATCTAGACCTTCTAATAATTTATCATTGATAGCACTGTCAAAACCATCTGCCTCCATTATGTTAGCTCTAAAACTTTCAAACTGATGTCTTAAATATTCGGATTTACTTAATTTACCATCCGAATTTACATCCATCTTCTCAAACTCATTAACAAAAACATCTTTAAGAGCTTTTAATTGCTCATTTGGCGTTAAAGCTTCTGCTGAACCTACAATACTTGTTAAAAACAAGAACGAAGATGATAACATAAGTATACTTTTTCTCATTTCAAAAGAACCCTACCCTATTTACTTTTGATTGATTTTAAATCCTTTTTTATTAAATTTTCTTTAATACTGCAAAATTATTTGTTCCATCAAACAACTTAGTTTCTGACCCAAGTTGTTCATAGGCTTTAATATAAAAATTAAAATTCTGAGCACGCTCTCTAATTAAAGCCTCTGGAACATGTCTATTTATCTCTTGTTTTCTTTTCTCTGCTCGTTTTATAGCTAAATTTGTATCACACATTATAAAATTTACGGCTGTTTGATACCCTTTTTGTTTTATATTTTTGAATAATTCTAAGTGAGCATCATTTGTACCACTATGCTCTAGCATTATATTAAAGCGATTTGATATTGCCCTATTTAATACTTCATACCCAATAACTCTTGCTTTCATCTCATAATTTTTGAAAGCAATCTCGGGACCAAATTGAAGTAAATCTTGCTGATAACCTTGCATTGAGGTCATTATTTTATCAAAGCTAAGATAAAGATAATTTTGACGAAGATGTGTTTCACAATAAACACTCTTACCCGCCCCTGGGATCCCTGAAACTTGAAGCAAAACAGGAGTATCAGATGACTTCAAACCATTTAGCTGTGATGCGATAATAGCTTCGGTCTCATTAGTTTTTAAGGACTGATACTCCTTATTTACAAGTTTATTGAGCGATGGCATCAATATCTTTAACATGCTTATTATACAGCCTCTTTTTGCTTTTGTTTTTCCATCTCTAATAGCTCATAGCTTTCTTCTGCAATCATCAACTCTTCGTTTGCAGGAATTACAAATACTTTGGTAGAACTATTTGATGTTGTTATTTCTTCAGCGCATGGGCGTTGATTATTTTTATCTAAATCTAGATTTATACCAAGATAAGAAAGCTTTTCACATACTTTTTGACGAATTAACGGACTATTCTCACCAATTCCGGCTGTAAATACTAGAGCATCAATTCCACCCATAACAGCAACATAAGCACCAATTGTTTTTACTAAACTATAAACATAAGCTTCGATTGCAAACTCACAATCTTTATCACCTTTTTCTGCACTTTCTATAATATCACGCATATCAGAATGACCATTGGTTAAACCAAACATACCACTTTGCTTGTTAAACATTTGATTTACTTCATCTGCGGTTTTATTTTGTGTCTTCATGATATGAAGTGGAATATATGGATCCATATCACCTGAACGTGTTGACATAATCAAACCTGCTGATGGAGTGTACCCCATAGTTGTATCTACACTTTTACCGTTATTTATAGCACAAATAGAACCACCACCACCTAAGTGACAACTTATAATTTTACCTTTAAAACCGAGTATTTCTTCTGTTTTATGTGAGATATAGTTGTGTGATGTTCCATGGAAACCATAACGACGTATTCTTAAATCCTTGTAGTATTCTTTGGGAATCGCATATAAATAAGCTGATTTATCCATACTTTGATGGAAAGCACTATCAAATGTTGCAACTTGCATTTTATTTGGCAACAAAGATGTTACAGCTTCTACACCATGAACAAAAGCCGGTCCATGAAGAGGTATCAACGGAATTGTATCATATATTTTTTCCATAACATCTTCATCAATTATAACAGATTTATCAAAATATTCTCCACCATGCCCCATACGGTGTCCTACTGCTGATAATTCATCAGTATTTTTCAAGTGTTTTTGAAGCAAGTAATCTAACACTACTTTGATTGCATCTTTATGATCTTTGATTGGGGTTTCCAATGTGAAATCATGTGCATCATCTGTTTTTACAATAAGTTTTGAGCCTTGAAGTCCAATTCTATCAACTAAACCTTTAGATATTACGTTGTGAGTATTGCTATCCATTAGGAATAATTGAAATTTAACAGAGGTTGAACCAGAGTTTAGAACCAAGATTTTATCCATAAGTTTTACTTTCTTTTGTTAATATTGATGGAGCATGTAGCACATTTTTTAATTTTTAGCAATAAAAAAATGTAATTTATCATAAAACTATGAGAAAATGTGCTTGAAAAAGTTTAATTTTAAGATATTAAATACTAAAGTTTATTTGTTTTTAAGGACCGCAAAATGAAAGAAGCAAGCAGAATTCAGGCAATTATTGAGGTTATGGATGAAATTATTAAAGACTTAAATCCGGCAGACAATATTTTGGATGAATATTTCAAAAAAAGACGTTATATCGGATCTAAAGATAGACGCTTTATTGCTGATGAAGCTTGGAAAATCATTAGAAACAGAATGAAATATACTGAGATGCTTTCACCTTATTTTGATGCAAGATTATTGGTCGGGCTTCATTTCATCAACTCAGACTTAGAGCTTTTATTTAATAGTGAAGAATATGCCCCAATGAAGCTCTCAAAACTTGAGAAAGAAACACTAAAGAAAGCAGAAGAAGTTGAAGACCTTAATGAGTTTTCTTTATATGAATGTCCTAAATGGCTGTTTGATAAATTTGACAACAAAAGATTACTTGAAAGCCTTAATGAACCTGCATATCTTGATGTTAGAGCTAACCTAACCTCCAGAGAAAAAGCAAAAGAAAGATTAAAAAAAGAAGGTTTATTCTTCTCATACACACCTCTTTGTCCGATTGGTCTTCGTTCTTATGATAGAATAAACCTTAACAACTGTATAACCTATCAAGATGGAGATATTGAGGTTATGGATGAAGCCTCTCAAATCATAGCTCTTTTATGTAATGTAAAAAAACACCATAAAGTTATCGATTATTGCGCAGGTGCTGGTGGCAAATCTTTAGCAATTGGAGCTCTTCTTAACAATGAAGGCGTAATTTTTGCGCATGACATTAACGCCAAAAGATTAGCCAAAATCAACAAGCGAGCTGAAAGACTTGGAATTAAAAACATTAAACTTGTTGAAAACGTTAAAGATGACGACTTCCAACGTTTCATCATTGATGCACCATGTTCTGGAAGCGGAACTTGGAGACGTTCTCCTGATGCAAAGTTTAGGTTAACGCTCAAAAAACTTGAAGAGACAACAAAAACCCAAGAAGAAATTTTAGAGTTTGGCGCTAATCACGTTAAAGATGGTGGCGAGCTAATTTACATCACCTGCTCAGTGTTTCCTGAAGAAAACGAAGAACAAATTGAAAAATTCTTAAAAAAGCATCCAAACTTTGAAGTTCTTAACCATAAAGAACTATGGAAAGATATTTTAGATATAAATGTTTACCCATTTGATAGTGAAAGATATTTAAAATTTTCACCACTTAATACAAAAACTGATGGATTTTTCTTTTGTGCGCTCAAAAAAAATCCTTCCTAACTGTTATTATATGCGATTTTATTCTTGATTTTATTGCAAAAAGAAATAATGATATGTAGTGTTAATAGATTTAATTAAGATAAGAATAAAGTAAAATGATATTATATCTGATGCGACACGGACAGACTGATTGGAATGTAGAACATCGCTCACAAGGGTGGAACGATATACCTCTTAATGATGTCGGCATCGAGCAAGCAAAATCTTCTGCTATTAAGCTTAAAGATATTGCGATTGAAACAATTTATTCTAGCGACTTAAAACGTGCAAAAAAAACAGCTGATATTATTAGCGCCACTTTAGATTTACCTATTCATTACACAAAAAGATTAAGAGAAATGAATTTCGGCAAGGCTGAAGGAATTAAAAAAACTGATTTACCTGCTAAGTTTCCTCATATCTATATGGCATTTAATGACCTTCTTAACCCTGAGCGTTATGATGTTAGATATCCATCTGGTGAAAGCATTGGCGAAGTGCAACAAAGATTTATGAAACTTATTACAAAATTATATGAAGATGGAAGAAAAAATGTTTTGATCATATCTCACGGGATGTTAATTAGAATTTTTTGCGAAATTTGTTTGAAAAAAACTATTAGACTTGAAAATGCCTCTGTTTTAAAAGTTGTATTTGATGAGAAATCTAAGAAATTCAAATCCCCTAAGATTATAATTTAAAAGAAAAATTCTGTGATTTAAAGGTTTTTTTTATTGTAAGCTTACATGTTAGCTATTATTATTTGTAGCGTGATACAATTTTTTTTGAGAGGGAAAAATGGCTACTAAAAAAGCTAGTGAGGAAACTTCTAAGGTTTTAGAAAAAAAGAAACCAACAAAGAAAGCAGTTTTAGCTAAAGAAGTTAAAGCAAAAGAAGATACCACAAAAAAGGTTTCAAAAACAAAAACTGTTAAAAGCAAATCTAAACCACAAGAAGATAAGGCTACAGATGTTTTGAATAAAGACAACTATAACCCAATTGACGAAGTTTTACATGTAAAAGCTCTAAATGAAGAGAAAAAAGAAATTGCTTCCAGCAAGAAACTTGCTAAAGCAGAAAGAAGCACTTCCTCAAAAAAATCTACAGAAGCCTCTGAAGAAAAAGGCAAGAGATTTGACTTTACAAACAAAATTCACAAAGAAATAAAAGAAAAAGCTATTAAAGTTGAAGCACAAAAATTTAAAGCATTAAAAGATGAAAAAAATGATAACACTAGCTCTTGGAAAGCTTTTATCAAGGGATATAAAAATATGTTTTCCTATAAAGCTAGAACAAACCGTTTTGAGTTTTGGTCATTTTTAGCTATCAATTTCATTTTTACAGCACTTTTTGTTGGTTTGCTTGTTTTGATTGCTAATCAACTTAACGACATTTTAATTGGAAGCATCTTTATTGCTTTGGTTTTGGTTGAGATATTAGCGTTTATCGCTCTTATTGCAAGAAGACTCCATGACACTGGACGCAAAGCTTGGAAAGGATTTTTTGGCCCTATTTCATATAGCGCAATCTTAAATATTTTGACAATGGTACTTTTTGCTTATTTAGCTAAAGATAGTAAGGGAATGTCTCAAGAATTATTCTCTAAACTTTTGTTTGTTGGAAGTTTGGCGGCTATTTTTGCCATGATAAACACATATTATTCTATTAAGACATTTATTGTGGCTGGTTTTGTAGAAGAGGAAAAAGTTGAAAATGATTTTGGCGTTCCTTCAATTTTGACACAAAAATTACTTAATAAAACAATACATATTGCTTCAATATACTTCTTATTAGTATTTATTGCCTCTATTATAAATAATATTTTCATGACATTATTATCTATGGTTAGAGGTTTCTAAATTTAATATCGTATCTTAATAAAACTCCCTCAAGGTTTACACTTTGAGGGAGTTTTTGGAGAGTGAAATTACAATTATTATTAAAACAACAATCTAGTTTTTTAAGCTGTTTAATACTTCATCAACCATTTTTAATGAAATATTTGGCAAATTCTTCCAGAAAGATTCATATTGCTCTTCTTGATTATCAACTCCCACTACATCACTAATAATACGTAGTGATATAAATGGGGTATTATTCAAATAACAAGTTTGAGCAATTGATGCACTTTCCATATCTACCGCCAAGGCTTCTGGAAATTCTGTTTTAATTTTATTTAGGCAGTCAACATCTGTTAAAAATTGATCTCCTGTTAAAGTCAAACCATATTTATAAGAGTTATTTTCCACCAATGAGTATAGTTTTCGCGCCAAACTTTCATCTAATGTATAATACAATGGAAAGTCTTGCACCTGTCCTTTTAAATTAGGACTTCCACACCATACATCATGATAGCACACTTTGCTTGCTAGCACGACATCTCCTTGCTTTAAGCAACTATCTATACCTCCGGCCAATCCAGTGGAGATTATGACATCTGCTCCTAATCTTATTGCATAATCTGCTTTTAAGGCAGAATTAACCTTACCTATTCCGCATTTTATTAGATAAATTTCATTACCATTTAGATTTAAGTATGCATAATCTTTAATGTATTTAAAATCATACATGGTAAAAATTGCATCAAATTCGCAGGTCATAGCGGTTATTATTGCTATCTTAGTCATCATTTTTCCTTAGTTGTATTTACGAACTATACCATAGAGAACACCTTGAATTTTTAGACGATCTGCAGTTATCTTTATTGGTTCATAATCTTTATTGCATGGAAGAAGCCAAACCTCGTTTCCTTGCTTTTTATCAAGAACTTTAAGTGTAGCCTCCTCTTCATCAACTAATGCCACAACAATTTGCCCATTGCTTGCACTATCTGCACGACGAATTATTGCGGTGTCCCCATCAAAAATCCCTGCTTCTATCATTGATTCACCCTCGATTGTTAGAGCATATAACTCAGAACGAGTTGAAAATGTTTTAGGTATGTAAATATATTCTGATGGATTAGCAATCGCTTCTATTGGAGTTCCTGCAGCAATTTTACCGTATAGAGGAATCATAAGAGAAAATTCTGTTTCAGAATTATCATTTGCAGTTTGTAATTCTTGTTCTTTTGTTTGAGATGGAACTTTTATAACCTCTAAAGCTCTTGCCTTATGAGCTAATTTCCGAACAAAGCCACGCTCTTCTAAAGAATTTAGCAATGCATGAATACCTGACTTTGACTTCAAACCCACGGCCTCCTTCATCTCTTCAAATGATGGAGAATGACCAGTTTGCTTAATAAATTCATCTATATATACGAGCAATTTATGTTGTTTAGGTGTTAACATTTTCCCTCCTGTGGAATTAAATTTTGTTCTAATTTAGTTCTTATTTTATCAAATGTCAAGCTGTTTTTATTTTTTTATGAATTAAAAAGCAATAATTTCATTAACCTTTTATCAACCTTTTATAATATATTTAGTATTTATATTTTAGGAGAATTGTTTTGAATGACTTTTTATATCAGAGTGTTTTGATTGGAAATAAAGCACAAAGGCTTATTGTATTTTTGCATGGGTACAATAGTTGTATTGAGGATTTATTACCTTCTATTGGAATTTTAGAAAAAGAACTTAATAATACACTTATTATTATACCATCTGCGGATATGACTTGCGAAAGAAATCCTAACAAAAAGCAATGGTATGCTCTTAATGATGTTGACCCTGAAAGAAAAAGAAGAAACCCAATAACATCTATTGATGAAATTATTGATATCTACAATAAGACCGGAAACAGAATTAGCAATGTTTCTAAAAGGCTTAACTCGTTTATATCAGGCCTTCAAAAACAATATAAAATCACAAACAAAAACACTTATATAATGGGTTTCTCGCAAGGAGCAATGCTTGCTTTATATACCGGTCTTACTAGACGATATGAAGTTGGGGGAGTATTTTCGTTTGCAGGTATAATCTGCGGAAAAGATATGCTTGAAAAAGAAATTAGTTCTACACCTAAGGTATACCTATTCCATGGGACAAGCGATCTTTCTGTACAGTATAAAACTTTAGAATATACTAAGGACTGGCTTTCTTCACATGATATTGACTGGGAATCCATCGAATATGATGGAATCGAACATAGATTGATTGATGATGAAATGTTTGATACAGCTGATTTCTTGAAATAATTATAAAGAATTATGTAATTTTAGCCAATTTAATAACTCTACAAAACGTTTAGCTGAAAAAGTTGATGATAGCTTGTTTAGAGTTATTTGCTGCGCTTTGAAGGCTTTGTTTTTTATTTCATTTGGATTTTTCCGATACTGAGTTAACACATCAGCTATTTTTTGAGGCTGGTCTATATAATTTAGGGTATCTCCATATATTTGTTGTATATATCCATTTTTTTGAGTAATCACTGGAGTTCCTGATGAAATTGCATTAAGCATTTCTTCCGGCATTAAATTATAAACGTTTGAATTATCTACAACAACAAATTCTGCTTGAGATAAAATTTTATTTTCTTTGCTTGCAATAACTTCGGATGAGGCTGTTGGAGAAATATCGTTATTCCAAAAACGCCCTAAATAATAAGCATTAGCTTCTTTTGATAAATATTCATATAAACTTGTTTCTTTATTGCGATATTCATAATAAACTAGTTTGTGGGGCTTTTTAGAATTTATGGAAAAGAATTCACGAGTATTAACGCCTAAGAAGAAAACAGCTGATTTAATATTGGAGCGAACATAATGTTCATACAAATCTTGATATGGCGTTAGGATAATTGGTAATTCTTCTAACCCCTCATAATCAAATGGATAATATTCTTCATTGTAAACAAAGTTATATTTAAACTTGTTATTGAACATAATATTTTTGATATTATGTGGCATCTTAAACCATATTGCAGTTTCTTGTTCTTTGGTGGGCGTTTGATTTACCTTTACTTGATAGCTTAAATTCTTTAGCTCAAGAATAAAACCTCTCTCACGAGAATCTGGCTGATGATTTTTGGTATAAACATATATTATGTCCTTTTTTACCAATAAAATCGGCAGCGTGCAAAGCACGACTGCCGTTATAAATAACAACACGATAACATATAATCTATGTGCTGTTTTAGTTTTCATTTAGAGCTTTTTCTCGTTGATTAAAAACTCTACTAAACCATTTACACGTTGAACAAATGCGTCAACATTGTAGTCAGCAACAGCTATTCTGTATGCTTTTTCTGCTTTTTCTGCACGAGCTTCAGCATTGTTTAGATATTGTTCATACAAAGCCTTTAACTCTTCTGCATTTTTATACATAGGAATAGAATCACCAAATGTTGCTTCTACTTCTTTATTATATGGAGCAATCATAAAACCTTTTGAAGCTGCAATATCAAATACTCTTGAAGGAATAATTCCTAATTCTGATTCATGAACAGAAATATTTACAAGATTGATTTTTGCAGAAGAGAAATATGATGCCAATTCATTATCATGGATATATTCACCTTTAATGAATTCTTCATCAATATTTCCTTGCCAGAAACGACCAAAAATCTCCAATGGCAATTTAGCTTCTAAAGCAGCTGTAATTGCAGGGCTGTGACGATCATTATCACCAACATACAACAAATCACGTTCAAGATTTGGTTTTACATTCGGATAGAACACTGATGGATCTGTAAATTCTGGTAAATATACACCAGCATAACCTGTTCCCCTTATGTAGTTATAGAAATCACGAGAAGATGTTGCAATACCATCATAAGCACCTAATTCTTCTGGATATAAAGCATCAAAATCACGAATGTAAACAACGTTTACTGCATTTTTATTAACTTTCAATTCGTTAAATGGAACATAACCACGAACATAAATGTTTACACCAGCATTTTCTGCTGTTGCTGGATATAAGTTATCTTCTGTTGAGCTTACTACATTGTAACCAACACGACCGAAAGCTCTTTCCATAGCACCATTTACATCAGCACGGCTCATTGTTCTGTATTGACGGAGTTCACCAATACGCAACGCTAATTTATTAAGATCTGCTTTACTTGAGTTTCCTTTGAAAGCAAATAAACATACTATTAACACTAACAAAACTGATGTTAGGGCTGATAGAACGATTTTCATAGTTTTATCACTCATCATTATCTCCCTGATATTAAACATAAATCCTCTTTTGAGTAAAGAGATTAGTAGAAATTTATTTTTATTTTAACGTTTTAACAAGTTATTTTTTCATTGTTTGCACAATTTTTAAGAATATTTCCTTTTAGAATTTGGTTGACTCTTATAGGTTTTTATGATAAATATGCGGATTAGCAATGTAAGTTTATGTATATTATTGGCATTTGATAGGTTTGATTTTTTTAATACTGTCTTTTATCTATATTAGGATTAAGCTTGTGTTGCCTTATGTTTAACAAAAAAATAACTTTAAAAATGGAAAATTTCGATGAAAGTATTCTATTCCAGAATGGAGTAGATGTTCTTGGTTATTTATCAGACCAAAAGCACCAAGAAGATTTGATGCACGAAGTAGAACGTTTTGGAGACAAGGAGTTAACCAATCGTTACAGAAAACTTTTCAACGGCGATGCCAATGAAACATCTGGCGTAAACGTTTTGAAAAAGCTCTTTAACGAAAACGAGCAAATAAAACTCGTTAAGGAAAGTATCGCACAAAACAACTTTTACTATGTAGAAAAACTCTTGAAGAAGAAAGATGTTTATTGGTTTGTAGAAAAGCTTATTGCGGAAACTCAAAACAACAAACTCATCAACCTTTTGCTATCTCGTCGCATCGGTTGGGCTGCTCAGAATGTTATTGTTGAGTACAACAATCCCAAATGGACTCTAGCTTTGGTCAAGAAACAGTCAGATTTGTCTGCTTATGCAAAGAGCTACATCATCAAGAACGCAGACGACAAAGCCATCTTAATTCTTGCAAAGAGCCCTCTTTTATCTTTCAGTGAAAGAGATGAAATTATTGCCAACAAGCGATTTGAGGCGATTAAGGTAATGCTTTCTTGCTCTAAGGAACGCCTTCCTGATGAAATGTATTTTAAAATCGTCAAACTTAACAACGATGAAATTACGAAGTGTATCATCAACAACTGCCACCCCTCTGACGAGGTTGCGGCTTTTATAATCCGAAACACTCGCAACCATGAATTTGCAAAGATGCTTATTCAGAAAAAGAAACCAGGTACCCTTACTCAGAAGGCTATCATCAACCTTAATAATGCAGAACTCATCAGACTTCTTGCAAAACAAAAGGTTAAATCGTACCCTTTCTATGTGTATATTGCTGAGACCCTCAACTTCTCTTTAATGAAGGAATTTATCGGTAATATCAATAATTTGGGCAAAAAAGAAAAGAAATACATCTTTTCTAGCGGTAATGAAAAGATGATTGAATTGATTAAAGCACTTAGCTAATCACTAAACACAAAAAAACGCAACTCCACTTGGAGTTGCGTTTTTTGTGTTTTACACTTACTCTTTACTTAGAAGATTTAGGCTTGAATGATTTTGCATATTTATTAAATTCTTTAATCTGTTCACTACCCCAACCCATAACATAATTATCCCCCATTACGATAAATGGAGTTCCCAATGTTTGCTCTGGTACTTTAAACTTCTTAGCATAACGGAGCATATACCCCATATTTGAGCCTTCACGTATATTTAATTCTTTTATATCATAATCTTTATAATAGCGAGCCATATAATGATGAGCATTTGTACAATGACCGCAACCTGGTTGTGAAAACACATAAATTCTGTTTGTATAAGTTTTTTCATTACAAGCACTTAAAAATAATGTCAAACCTAAGATAAATAGTCCTAATATACGTTTCATTTCATATTCCTTTTGATATATTTCATCCTTTATATAGTATTGGGTTAAAAATTTTTAAAGAATAGATTTATTTTATACACTTAAATATTCTTGACAGGTTGCAAAAATTGGTATTAAATTGCGGAGGTTTAAACATTAAAATAAGGACATTTGGTTATGGCTCTTAAAAATATTAGAGAAGAAAACTATCCGGAATGGTATCAAAACGTGATAGCGGTTGCAGACATGGCTGAAGTTTCCTCATCTCCTGGTTGTATGGTTATTAAACCTTGGGGATACGGCATTTGGGAACGAATCCAACGTTTGCTTGATGAAAAAATTAAAGAAACTAATCATGAAAACTGTTATTTTCCAATGTTCATACCTTTAAGTTATTTCCAAAAAGAAGCAGAACACGTTGAAGGTTTTGCTAAGGAAATGGCAGTGGTTACCCACTCTAGGTTGACTATGGTTGATGGCAAATTAGTTCCAGCTAGCCCGCTTGAAGAGCCCCTTATTGTTCGCCCTACATCTGAGACAATTATTGCAGACTCTTTTTCTAAATGGGTTCACTCTTATCGTGATTTGCCGGTTATGATTAACCAATGGGCAAATGTGGTAAGATGGGAAATGCGTCCTCGTTTATTCTTAAGAACTCGTGAGTTTTTGTGGCAAGAAGGACATACTGCACACTCAAACTTCATAGAAGCAGAAAAAGAAGCTGAAACCATGCTTTATGTTTATAAAGATTTATGCGAAAATGACATGGCTATGCCTGTTTTGACAGGTAAAAAACCTGAATATGATAAGTTCCCTGGAGCTGTTAATACTTATTGTATTGAAGCTATGATGCAAGATGGACGTTCTTTGCAAGCAGGTACTTCTCACTTTTTAGGACAAAACTTTGCAAAATCTGCTGATATCAAATTTGTTAATCAAAACAATGAACAAGAGTATGCTTATACTACTTCTTGGGGTGTATCTACTCGTTTGATTGGTGGTCTTATTATGACACACGCTGATGACGAAGGTATGGTTGTTCCTCCAAAACTTGCTCCTTATCAAGTAGTTATTATACCTTTATTGAAAGACAAAGCTAGAGAAGAAGAGATTTTAGCTTATGCAAATAAACTTAAAGATGCACTCAAAGATGCTTCTTTTGGTGGTGAAAAAGTTAGGGTTAAACTCGACAACAGACTAAAAGATGGTGTTGATAAAATGTGGGAGTGGACAAGAAAAGGCGCTCCTATCATTATCGAAGTTGGACCTAAAGATTTGGATAAGAATGCTCTATTATGGCGCAATCGTTTAAATATTAACGATAAGAATACTTGGAAAAATTTTGAAGGTTTTGACGAGTTTGTAAATAGTGTTAGCGATAAGCTTTCTTTGATTCAAAATACTATGTTTGAAAGAGCACAAGAAAGATTAAACAACAACATTAGAACAGATATTAAAACTCCTGAAGAATTTAGAGAGTATTTTAGTAATTCTAACGTATATCTTGAAAATAATAAGAATGCACCTAAGGTTTCTTTTGTGAAAGGAAAATGGTGCGGAGATGACGAAACTATTGAAACATTGAAAGAGTTGCGTATTACCATTCGTGCTATTCCTTTTGAACAAAGCGGTGAAGAAGGCGTTTGCCTCATTAGCGGTAAAAAAGCGACTTTAGATGTTATATATGCACGTTCTTATTAAAAAATAAAAAAGATTATTTTTTAGGCTATCCATTTGGGTAGCCTTTTTTTTGTTTTAAGATTATAACATTGACATAAAAAAATATCACATTAGTATTGGAGGTTCTAATTTTATTATTTTGTATATTATGAAGAAAAATTGTAATTTATTTAACAAAGTGGGTAATGATATTGGTTATCCCTTTTTTGTGTTTGCAGACGGCAAATGCTTGAAGCATCCTATATCTGATGATGGGAGAGATGTTTATGTTTTAGAAGTTAATGGTCCTTTTGAAAATGTTGAAGATTTTTGTTTTGATAATACTGCAACGGATGATGTTTTTGATATTTGGGACATTAAGGGAAAATCTATAAAAGAACTCCTTTCATTAAAGAATGATGCTTCACCTTTAAAAAGTATCTTTTTACCTCAAAACGAAAAGAAAGAATTTTTTGAATATGGAAATGGAGAAGCATTGAAATTTATATTAAATAAATTTCAGCTCTCAGATGTATTTTCGGAAATTCTTTTTAAGCGTGGACTTGAAAATTTGGTTAAGTACTATTTGGAAAAACAAGGTTATTCTCAAAATTTAGAAAATTCCATAACCAAATACGGAAGTGCTGAATTGATTTCTATGATTATTACAGAGGCAAGATTTTCCAAAGATGCGTTAATCACACTGATTGAACGTGGTTTTGATGGAATTATCCTTCTTTATTTAAGAAAAAAAGAAGAAAGTTGCTTTGCTTATGGTAATCTTGGTTATGTTGCCTTGGAAAAAGATGTTGAAAGTGCATTTATTCTTAATGCCAAGACGAACAATTTAAAAACTTATATCAAACGATATGGGTTAAGAGATCATTCTATTGAAGCGCTACTTAAAAGAGATGAGGTTGAGCTTATGATTGATTATTTAAGAAAAATTAATGACGATTTTTCGGACTTTGCAATTACAAAGCTTGATACTCTTAATTCTATTGAGTTAAAAGAATTGTACAAAAAAACATTTGGCTAACCATTTTACAGACAATTATCACTTTGAAAAATCACAAATTTTAATTATAAATCCTAATTTAGCACATTGTTAAATTGGGATTTTTTTATATATTTTAGACAAAAGCAATTTTAAAGTTGAAAAATTATTTTTCTTATGATAGAACAGCAGAAGTTTAAATAGTATTATGTTCAATTTTAAAATTTTTGTGTTTTATGAGTAAGAATAAGGCTTTTAAAAATGGTAAACAACTACCACAAAGAGAGTGTTTCATTTCGCTTAAGACTTTAGCGAAACGTTTTGGGGTTAAAGAAGATGCTTTGCTTTTGGCAATTGCAGAAACTTCGGATGATGATGGTGTATTTGATAGTCAACCTGTTGCTTTGATTGCAGGGACTGATGAATATATTGACTTGTCTGATGGCATCAAGAAAAAAAATGCCACTGCTAGAGGCTTGAAACAAAACTTTTTTGATTGCAATGTTAAGCATTGCGATAAGACGTTTGAATTTTCAAGCTCTTTGATTAAGGCGAGTATTTCTGATGATGTTTTGATTAAGAATTTTGGAAGCAAAATTTTGACCAATTAAAAAAATTATGACAAAAGTTCTCTCTTTACAAGTTGGACACAATGTCTTTGACATTGTTGAGGTATCGCCTCGTATTTCGTTATCTTTGTTATCTTTGGCTTATAAGGAAGATAAAACCTTATTACAGTTTGGAATTCTTTGCTGTGAAAGAGGACAAAGGCCGGTTGTGATTACTGAAGAGTCAGGGGCCTCCTACATTGACTTGATGACAGCAAGGCTAGTAAACGACAACTATGACAAAATTGAGGTCATACCGCAATCTAGCATTTCTTATTATAATGGATGTTTTTCTTTTGTTGGGAAGAAAGAAAAAGCATTCATAGACAAAGAAGTCTTGATAAGAAATTATGGATTTGGTATCATCCAGTAAAGCTTACAAAAAAAACACCCCCTTTTAATAAGGCGGTGTTTTTTTTGTGACTAAAATCCTCTTTGATGACAAGGATTAAATTTTACATAAGTTTCTAAATCATGAAGGCCTGTATGGTGATATACTGCTTCTTTGGCAACACTTTCAAACTTATACCCTGCTCTAATTGCTGTTTTAGATGATTTTTTATTAAAAACATCACAGCAGATGGTTATTCGATGAATACCTTGGTTAAACAACTCTTCTTCAAGTACGTGAATGGCTTCTTTCATATACCCTTGATGAGTTTTAGAAGTTCGCAACCAATAGCCGAGTTCTACGGATTGATTCTTGAATTGTATGTTATGAGCACTAATTGTTCCTATCAATTCAAGTGTGTCTCGTTGATAAATATTATACCCCCAAGCTACATTATCATCCCATTGCTTTTGAAAGATTTGAGTTGCTTTTTTCACATCAGATAGGTCTTTGGTGTTATCTACCCAAAATAGATACTCTCGCAATTCTGTTCTACTTTCGTTAATTGCTGAAAGCATTTCTTCTTCATAGCAATCATCTCTTCTTATAAGAACAACACGAGCTCCTAAAAGATGCTCTTGTGGTTTAAAAATGTCCATGTTTACTCCTTTTTAATAATATTACACAAAACATATACTTTTTTCAATTAAAAACCCCATTATGTGCAAAACACATATGGGGTTTAATTTTTCAAGGAACAGCACCTTCTGGATGAAGGAGTTGAAGTTCTTCTTTGCGCTTTGCGTGAAATAGCTGTAATGCTTTTGCACGCAACCCATACTGTTCTTGATGCAATTTTGCCAAGTTGAAATACTTTTCAATGAGCAAAATTTGCGAATTTTCGTGATAGAGTGCTTTTGAGTTGATGTATTCGTCTATATACGCTGGATTTGCGTTATTCAATAAATACTGTTCTTGCTCTTCGTTCAAATAGGCTTTTGATAAAAGGTATTTGGCTGCAAAACACTCTGTCTTTTCTGTTTCGTCTGATGATGCATTTATGACCTCTAATGCTTTTTCTAGAATAGCATCTGTCATAATGGTCTTTTTTGCATTATCTACGTAGATCTTAAACAATTCAATGCCGATTGTTTTTTTAGTATCAAGCATTGATAAGATGTAAGCGAACTCTGCTTTGGGAGATAGAGTTCTTGATGGCTCGAGATAACCTTGGGGAGATATGTAAGTTTCTAACAGTAAGGTATTTCTTTTGGAGACTAGTATTTCTTCTTGAGCTGGATCTAGTTTGTTATTACGCAAAACTTCCAGCATTACCCTGTCTTCTTTTTCCCTATTTAATATATCTGTTATTTGGGATGGCGTCAATTTGACGTCTTTCATCCAATCGTTTATCTCCTCAATAGGTTTTTTAGGTACAAAATCTGCACTGCCATCTTTTACACCTTGAGCAATTTCTTGCTTTCTTCTTGAAGTACCTTCGCATCTCGCGATGATAGCATTCCAAAGTTTTTTTAACATAAACTATAATTTAATTATAAGTATCGACATAAAAAATAATATATTCTAACTTTTTTGTCAAGTATTTTTTTAAACAAAATAAAATCCCCCAAATATTGGTGATTTGAGGGATAATTTTAGAAAAATTATATATTGCTAATGCTTAGCAACAAAGATGAGCCCTTTATCTTATCACTTAGTAATTAAAGAAAGATTTAGCTATAATCTATTAGATGAAGGCTATTTTTTTATTTTGTCATCAAACGATTATTTGCCAATTCTATCATTGAGTTTACTAGGCTTTCTGCCCCAATTGCCACCTCTTTTATTGAATTTGCAAGCATATAGGCAGGAGTTGTAACTATGAGATTGTCTTTATCAACAACAGATGAAATCGCATCACAATCTTGACTCTTTGCACCTATTTCAGTTATTATTTGAGCTAATTTTTTATCATTTCCGATTGTAATTGTTATGCCATGATGTCCTAATACTTTAGCTAGTAGCATTGGAGCTATACACATTGCCCCTATAACTTTTTGGCTAACATAAGCTTCTTTTAGGACTTCTTCTAAGCTTGAATTTACGTCACAAGCCATACCTTTGGTTTGAAAATCGCACCAGTTTGTTATAGCTCCAAGACCTCCGGGGAGCAAAATACAATCAAAATCCTCAACTTTTAATTCTGATAAATCTCTTATATTTCCTCGGGCAATACGAGCTGATTCTTCTAAGACATTTCGCTCTTCATTGGTATTGGTTGAGGTGAAATGATTTACAACACTACGTTGAGGGGTATTGGGGGCAAAACAAGAATATGTGCATCCGCTTTTATCTATAGCAAGAAGTGCAAGGGTTGCTTCGTGTATCTCTGAGCCGTCTGCTCGGCCACAACCTGATAAAATTACAGCAAAATGGGGGGATCTATTCATTTTATTTCTCCTAAACTAAAACTATAATGTTATATGTATATATACATTTATGTGTTTTAAAAAAAAATTAAAGTGATGTGTTCGTTTCTATTGATTTATTTTTTGGAATATTATATTGCTTTTAATATTAGGTCAAAGAGTTTAACCATTTTATTTTAGGATAGGCATTTTATGGAGATTAAGCAAACTATACTAAGAAACGGACTAAAGGTTATTTCTGCTCCACGTCCGCAAATTGAAAGTGTTTCTTTTGGAATTTGGGTCAATACTGGCTCAGCTGATGAGAATATTGAAGATAATGGTATTTCTCATTTTATTGAGCACATGGTTTTTAAAGGAACTAAAAAAAGAAATTCATTACAAATTTCTGAAGATATTGAAAATGTTGGTGGTGCTACTAATGCTTATACATCTCGACATTTTACTTGTTTTTATGCAAAAATGCTTAAAAATGACTTAGAATTAGCTGCTGATGTTATTTGCGACTTTATCACAGACCCGTTGTTTGATGATGGTGAAATGATTAAAGAAAAAGAAGTGGTTGTTCAAGAAATTAAACAATCTTTAGATACTCCTGATGATTTGGTGTTTGATTATTTTCAAGAGACAGCATTTCCTAATCAGGCATCTGGTAGAACAATTTTGGGACCAATTGATACGGTTAGAAACTTTACAGCAGAACGTTTAAGAGCTCATTTGAAAAAACACTATACTGCAAATAATATGATTGTGGCTTGTGTTGGAAATGTTGATCATGATAAATTTGTAAAAATGATCGAGGAACGTATGTCTGGGGTTAATCAAGATAATTCCTTTATTTCTTTAGAGCAAAAATATGTTGGTGGTGCTAAAATTGAATATAAAGACATAGAACAAACTCATTTGGTTTTAGGCTTTGAAGGTGCATCTTATTTGAGTGAAGATTATTACAAATATTCTATTTTATCTACTATTTTTGGTGGAGGAATGTCTTCTCGTTTGTTCCAAGAAATTAGAGAAAAAAGAGGTCTTGTTTATACTATTAACAGCTTTAACCAAGCTCTTAAAAAAGCTGGTGTGTTTGGTATTTATGCAGGAACTACGCCCAAGGAGTTAAACAAGCTTTTGCCAGTGGTTGCAACTGAGATAAAAAAACTTGTTAATGAGAAAGTATCTGATTGCGAACTTAATAGAGCAAAAACTCAAATTAAGGCTAGTTTATTGATGTCTTTAGAAAGTTCTTCAACTACGGCTGAAATTATGGCTAGACAAATGTTATTGTTTAATCGTGTTATCCCTACAGAAGAACTTGTGGCAAAAATTGAGTCTGTTTCTAAAGATGATTTACAAAATATTGCACAAAATATTTTCACATCTAACCCTACATACGCTTTGCTTGGCAGCTCTGATGTAGAATATCCATCTTTCGAAGATGTGAAAAATATGCTAAAATTAGGCTAATAATTTTAGTTTAATACATAAAAAAATCCCTAAGTTTTACTTAGGGACTTTTTTTATTGTCGTTTATTGGCGAATCTTTTGTTTAGATTTTTCCAATCCTTCTTCGGATAAGACAATTATTACTGTATCGCTATCGACATATATTGAATTTTGTTTAGGCCAAGCTTCTGCTTCATATAAAATGAAATTCTTAGCCTCTTCTGACAACTCATATTCCATAATGTTGCTATGAAAGATATCTTTGTTGTAATAGAAGTTATAAACTATGCGAGACATATATATTGGAGTAAATGAGGTTTCTAATAAATCAAGACCTATTTTTTCGTTAGGTTGAGTTTTATAGAAATTTTTACGCAAAGATAATGTTCCTATTTGCAAAAGTTTATATGTTTGGGTGGTCCTAAAATTTTTATGACTTTCTAAACGTGATACAATACGTTCATGAGCTTTCATCTCTGCATCAAACCCTAGCTTCCAAGTCTTTAAGGCATAAGTATCTCTAACAACAGACATAAAAATAACTATTGCAACCAAAATACATGATACCTTTTGTAGCTTTTCTTTGGCAAGAGATAGTAAAAATGCTAAAAATAAGGCATATACATAAACTAGACCATAGAAATCTAAGCGTGGAACAAAAGCAAAATCTTCCATTTCTGCAAGAATTTCTCCTCTTTCATCTGCTATGAAATATGCAAATTTAGATACAAATAAAACAACCAATAATACCAATATACTTAATGGTAGCTTAGAAACTTTAACACTTGAAACAAATGATAATAAACCCAAAACTGTCATTATTAGCAAAGAAATTTTATATTTGTATTCCATGAAAGGAAGAACTGCTGTAAATTGCTTAAACATCACTTCTACTGTCATGAAAAATTTTTGAGCTACAAAATCTAATGGTATGATTTTAGTATTATAGCTTGATGTTATTGGATATAATTTCATATAAAGTTGAAATAAAATTAGGGCTATTACAACATTTACTATGGTTGGGGTATATGTTTTGATTATGGTTGGAACATCTTTATTGTGATACGCATAATCGATTATCATCGCACCTAGAACGCAAATACCAACCATATTTATCACTGCCATATATGATGAAAATGCAAATAGCATTACCATTATAGAGGTGAAATGTAAAATTAGAGTTTGTGCTTTAGTTCTTCCTTTTTGTTTTGACAACCACAATGAGGTCATAACAATAAGCGGAAGGCTTAAATTGATTAAGGCATCTTTAGCATAATATAACCAAACTAAAGTATATGGAATAGTGCCAACAAAGCTTGCAAACAAAGTATAGTTTAATGTTGTAAGAGGAATATTCCAATATCTGGCTAACATTATTGAGCTTAATGTTAACGCAAAAAAGGAAAATAAATTATTTAATATTGGCAAGATTTGCCCTGAAAACAATATGGATTGGAGTGCAAAATGCAAGGGTCTTCCTTCAAATGTGCCCTCCTTCCAATATGTTTCTGCTTTAACATAAAGCCAGTCATGATCTCCAAACATGAAGTTAGCTGTATGAAACAAAAAGGCTATGTTGATTAGCATAAAGGAAATCCAAAATGATTTCTTAAGGCTTGCTGGAATGTTGTTATACCAGTTTATTAGCTTTTGCTCTAATGCTAAATAATTCATGTGAGATTCTCCTTAATCTTAGAGTAAATCAAAACTTTTGTTGTACGTTAAAGATAGACCAAAGGTTGATTGAGCTCGTGAACTTTTAGCTCCTCTTGTTTGAGCTAACTCATAATTGTAGAATGGAGCTAAATACAAATCTCCGGTGAGTTTGGTTTGAATACGGTTGTTAAATGCTAACTTATACTCAAAATCTGTTGGCTCTTTTTCTGAGTAGCTAAAGAACTTACGATAATAACCATCTGAGATGAATGTTGTTTCTGGATTTAGAGCATAATTAAATTCATAACCAATTTCCGCACCAGTTTTCATATTATTATTATCATAAGTCATATCATTTTCTTCTACTAATGCTAGATAGAGTTGCTTAAAGTATTTACCTTGATAAAGTTTCAAACCGGTTTTAGCACGCAAAATCTTTGTGCGGAAAGATTCATCACCTAAATCAAAACTTGTAAACTCTGTTTCATAACCGAGATAAGCAAATGGACCAACTATCCCCTCTTCTAATTGCCACATTTTGTGAGTATAGTCAGTATAGAGTAAGATTTCATCTTTATCTTCATTTTCTGTTGTGATACCATCTTCGGTTGTTTCTGATTTGCCGTACTCAGCAAAAAGACCGTTTATCCATACGAGATTATTTTTTTCATAAGTTATATTAGCATCAAGTGTACCGCCAATGTTAGATTTTTCATCTGAACTATAGCTATCTGGATAATTAGGATCGTTTTTGTTAGAAACACTGTGTTCGCTATATTCTAATGCTATTCGTTTGATGTTGGCTTTGAGTGAATAATCTCTTGCTTCTACTACTGAAGAGCTTGCTTCAGCCATAACAGAGATAGGAGTAAGAAGTGCTAAACATAATGTTGCACATAAGTTCTTTGTTGTCATAAGTTTCTATCCTAATAAAGTTTATACTAATTTATATCCTTTTGTAGAATAGTATGATTTATCTCTTTAGCAAAACTTTTTAATGACTTATCAACGAATAATATATATGAGTTTAATTACCATGAAATAGTAAAGATTTGATTATGAGCATAAAACGATCATTAAATTTTAGCTCAGGTTTAGGTGATATTATTTCCCATCCTCTATTATCCATAAGTTCAAAATAACGATTGTACAAGTTTAGCATATATACGATTGGTTTGGAATTTTTGTTGTTATTTTCTTCTAGCAAGCGATATGCTTCTGCAAATGAGCTACGAGCTATATTGGCTAACTTTTGGCGAGCAACATAAAGATTTGGATGAGTTAAAACTTCTTTAGGACTTAAAGTACTTGGAATATTTGCTTGAGATAAATACTCCCCCGGGATATAAATATGAGAGTTTAACATATCCTCCTTTACATTTTTTAAGATATTAGTGATTTCTACGGCTTTACCGATTGCTTTACTCAAAGCAAGAGTTGTTTCTTCATCAAACTCTGCAATTACTTTTAAGATTAAAAAACTTGGAATTTCGGCAACACCTTGGCAATATTTTTCAAACTCTTTCAAGCTTGGACGTTGAATTGGATTTGGGCAATCCATAGAAAAACCATCTAAGATATTTTGCAACGACTCTCTTGCGACCTTAAAGCGCATGCAATTTTTATATATTTTACGACCGATATCGGTATCTGGAACTTTTTTATCGTAAATATTTGAAATTTCTCTTTGCCATGCGGTTAATATGTCTTTTTTATCCTTTTGAGACAAATTACTTGAGCTTAAATCATCAAAATGCTTAACTAAGGCATACAAAGTATAGACAGCTTCCCTTTTTACTTTAGGATAATGTCTTGTGCACCAAAATACTGCTGAGTGATTTCTTCTTACTATTCTACCAATAGAGCTCATTTATTTTCCTTACTTTTAGAGTTGATTTGATGTTATATTTTTCTTTTTATTGTTAGAGTATAATACAAACCATATAAAAATGAGTTAAGATAAAAAAGAAAATTTATTTTTTTATTATTTTTTGCTATCAACTGTTTATAAGCACCAACTAAAACACATAATTTCAACTTTAGAATAAGGCTCATTTTTAGGCTTAAGATATATTTTGTTTCTAATTGAATATTTTCTAAATATTTATCTATTGCTTTAATATCTATATTTATCTTATTAGATTTAAAAATTTTTATTAAATCTTCGTTTTCTTTTAGGTACAGAGAAAAATATGCAAAAATCAAATTTGACAATGGTTGATAGAGAATTGGAGTTCCATTATTTAGGACCGATATCAAACGTGATATTGGTGAGATTATTTGTAAAAACATCGGAGTTGACTTAATATAATCTAGTTCATAAAGATTTTTAGCAACCCAGGAAAAACCTTCTATTGGTTCTGTTATCAAGGAAAGAGAGAGATTTTCTTTGATAAAATATTGCTTTAGACGACCTAACAAAAAATTATTATTCCATGTTTTAGAGGTTGCTTTAAGAATTAAAGATAGCGACTTTTCTTGGTTTTTATTTTCTTGCAGACATTTTTTTGCTAAAAGACTTATATACTTTATATAGTCTAAAAACAAATATCTATGTTTTGTGGGAACAATATGTAAATAGATATCAAGTTGAGGTAGATTGACATCTTTTATATCATTTAAGTTCATCTAACCACCTATCCAAACTCTGTTTTGCTCGTTGAGTTATAGCCTTCTTTTTATCTGCTCCTTTGAGATAACGTTTTTTGCCTTGAGCTGTTATAATGGGCTCAACTTCTGGGAAAAGCCCAAAATTGATATTCATTGGCTGATAATTATTGATTGAAGTATCATCTTGAAGGTGCGCTAATTGACACCCTAAAGCAGTATCCCTTGGCGGAGTTGGTGGAGTTTGATTATTTAGCAAATATGACATAAAAAGACCTGCCAAAAGACCAATTGAAGTGCTTTCTATATAGCCTTCTGTTCCGGTTATTTGCCCAGCAAACATAATGTTAGGTGAAGATTTTAAGCGTAAAAATCCATCTAATAAGATTGGCGATTTGATAAATGTATTTTTATGTATTCCACCTAGTCTTGCAAATACGGCATTTTCTAATCCTGGAATTTTTTTGAATATCCTTACCTGCTCGCTATGTTTTAATTTTGTTTGAAAACCAACAAGATTACGCAAAGTATCTTCTTTATTGTCTTGACGTAGTTGCACCACTGCATAAGGCTTTACATCACTATTAGGATTAGTCAATCCTACTGGCTTTAAGGGACCATACATTAGTGTATCAGAACCCCGTTCTGCCATAACCTCTATAGGCAGACAACCATCAAAATATGTTGGCTTTTCAAAATCATGAAATTCAACTTTTTCACCATTTATCAACTCTTCAACAAAAGAATAGTATTCTTCTTTGGTTAGAGGACAATTTATATAGTCAAACTTATCTCCTTTATCATAACGAGATTGATACCAAGCTTTAGTAAAATCTATACTATCTTTATATACTACGGGTGCTATTGCATCATAAAAAGAAAGTTTTTCACCACCGATTGCTTCTGATATGCTATGCGCAAGAGAATCGGATGTTAATGGACCTGTTGCTATGATGGTTGGGGTTTCTTGGTTTAAGGGAAGAGTTGTTATCTCTTCTTCTTTGATGGTAATTAGGGGGTGTGATTTTAGTTTATCTGTTATATATGAAGAAAAACGTTGTCTATCTACGGCTAATGCTCCACCTGCTGGAACTTTATTTATATCAGCACTTTCCATAATTAGTGAGCCGAGTTTACGCATTTCATAATGCAATAAGCCAACCGCATTTGCGTCGCTATCGCTTGAGCGAAACGAATTTGAACAAACTAATTCTGCAAAATCTGTACTATGATGAGCCTTTGACATTTTATGTGGTTTCATATCATATAGATTTACTTTAATACCACGATTAGCTAGTTGCCAAGCGGCTTCTGAACCGGCAAGCCCTGCCCCTATTACGTTTACTTGATGCATATCATATCCTTTTGTTGCTTTTTTGTTGTTATAATTGTTGTTATTTGGTTTGTAAATACTAAAAATTAGATGATTTTTAAAAAATCATAGTTATAATGATGATGATTTTAAGGATTTTTTGAGAGATGATGAAAAGTAAACACACAACTTTTGCTTTTATTTTAGGGATTTATTCTATTTGCCATCCGATTTTTGGGGTTGCTCAATCGGAGATGGATTTGTTGTTAGAAGAAAAAAGAAACGAAACTGTAGAAGTTGAAACTGAAGATAAATTGAAGGGATTATCTTTTACGGATATCATTACAGGCAAAGCTGAAGAAGTTAAAAAAGAAGACGAAGTAAAAATTGATGCGAATGCTAATGCTAATGAGAGTTGGCTTAAAAGTCTTTTTAAACATGGCAAAAAAGAGCTTATTGAAAAAGATAAAGACAAAGATGATGATTTTGAGGTAAAAAAAGATAGTTTGGTTCAAAAATCTAATGCGGCTTATTTTGATATTTCTGGTGTAAAACTTAGAATGTCTCCGAAAGAAGTTGAGAGTATTCTTCTGAAACAAGGATATAAAAAGATTGTTGAGACTATGGAAATCCCTAACTTTATTGAATGGCGTGCTGAAGAATTGTGTAAACTAAATGGAGTTGTTGGATTTGAAAGACTTAATGTTTGTGCTATTAGGATTGCTCAACACCACGGATACCAATTCGTTGAAAAACAAGTATTTAATCGTTATTTAACCAAAGAAACAATTGAAATCAACTTTACGTCATCTTTTACGGATAATATGTCTTATAGAATTCATTATAAGAGCAATATTCCAATGTCTAAGAGCAAGGCTTCTAAAAACGTTTATATCAATAACATTAAAGTTTTTGATTTTTGGAGAAGAATTGACCTCAAATATGGAAGACCTGACAATACTACTGAAGTTAAATGGGGAATGGGTGGAAAAAAACCATACCTGCAAGCTAAAACCGGTGAGCTCGAGCTTATGGATCCGTTGTTAATTGGACTTGATTCTTCTAGAATGTTTAATGAAGATTCAAGACTTGCAAATACTGAATATTATACTTTTTAATTTTGTTTGAGAGGAATTTATTGATATGACTTTTTTGGCTGAAGTTATTGCGACTCGCTTATCTCATGATTTGATTGGAAATGTAGGGGCTGTTTGTAATGCTGTTGAGATTCTTAGTGAAGGCGATGAACAGGATTTAGAAGATGTTAATAATATTTTGGGATTTAGCTCTTCGGTGTTGAGTAAGAGATTAAAGTTCTTCAGACTTTGTTTTGGACTATCGACAGCTAGTGTTAAAGATTTAGATGAGCTAAAGCTTATTTGTGAGGATTATTTATCTAGTATTGGAAATCCTAATTATAAGATTGAGCTTTTGTTAAATATTTCTACTCATAAAATTTTTAAGTTTATTATGCCTTCGGTTATGATGATGGCCGATGTTATTATAAAAGGTGGAAAAATTATAGTTAATCAGACCGATAGTGCATTAGAAATTGAGGTTAGTTCTGAAAATAATTTAAATAATGCTAAGCTTGACGGAATAAATAAAATTTTAAACAACCAAGAAGTTAATGAAAATATCTCTTCTTATGCACCACTTTACTATCTTTTAGATTATGCTAAAGATAGCAAGGTTAATGTTAGAATTAAAAATAATACCCTTATTATCGGAGAATAATTATTTATGGCGGTATATGGAGTTCTTCTTCCTTTAGTTTTTGATGATGTTTTTGATTATAGTTTTGATGGCGAACTAAATATCGGTCAAATGGTTTTAGTTTCTTTTGGTAAAGAAGAACTCGTTGGTGTTATATATAAAATTGGAAAAACAGCTAAAATAGATGATAAAAAAATCAAACCAATTAAAATGGTATTTGATTTACCCCCTATTTCTGATGAATTGTTTTCATTTATTGAAAAAGTTGCGCAATATAACCTTGCTCCTAAAGGAATGGTCTTAAAGATGGTTCTTGGCCAAACGTCTAACCAATTACCTAAACAAAAAGTGCAACTTTATAGCTTAAAAATAAAAAATGAAAATTTGGATGGAATTAGAATAAGTAGCGGAAGAAAAGCTGTTTTTGATTTTTTCAATGATAGAACAGAAGCTGAAAAAGATGTTATCTTAAAAGAAACTGGCGTTAGCGAAAATGTGCTGAATGCTATGATTAAGAGCGGATTTTTGGATAAAAGAGAAATTTTGGTTAATGAAGAAGCTATTGAGCAAATTGTAAATTTATCTAACAAGGTAGAACTTACTGATGAGCAAGAAAAAGCGGCTCAAAATTTGGTTGTTAAAGTAGATAATGGATTTTCAGCTACTCTTTTAGACGGTATTACGGGTAGTGGTAAAACAGAAGTTTATTTTGAGGCTGTAGCTAGAGCGCTTGAACTTTCTAAACAGGTTTTGGTTTTGGTTCCTGAAATTTCGTTAACAACGCAGTGGCTTAAACGCTTTGAAAAAAGATTTGGTGTTATTCCCCTTATTTGGCACTCTGAAGTACCGCTTAAGGAAAAAGCTAAAACATGGAAAGCTATCATCAACGGAAAAGCAAAGGTGGTGGTGGGGGCTAGATCTTCGCTCTTTTTACCTTATTCAAATTTGGGAATTATTGTTGTGGATGAGAGCCATGATCATTCTTTTAAGCAGGAGAGTTTAGTAAACTACCAAGGACGTGATATGGCAGTGCTTAGAGCTCACTTAGAGAGAATTCCTATTGTTTTATCTACGGCGACCCCTGACTTAGAAACAATTGTGAATGTAGAAGAAGGAAAATATGACATTGTTAAACTTCGCAAGCGTTTTGCTAAGGCTGTTTTGCCAGAGATTAAAATCATTGATATAAAGAAGGACAAACCAGAAAAAGGAACGTGGGGCGTTTCGTTTATTACCCCTACTTTGGTTGATGAGTTAAAAAACAATCTAAAAAAAGGTGAACAATCGATGCTATTTCTTAATAGGCGTGGTTATGCTCCTTTGATGATTTGCCGTGATTGCGGACATAGAATACAATGCCCTCATTGCACTGCTTGGCTTGCGGAACATCGAATTAGTGGTGAACTTATATGCCATCATTGTGGATTTAGAATGTTTACCCCTAAGCGTTGCCCTGACTGTGCATCTGAGGATGGATTAACAGCTTGTGGTCCAGGGGTTGAAAGAATTGCGGAAGAAGTAAAGAACAGATTTCCTGATGCTAGAGTTGAGATTTTATCTAGTGATATCACTACAAACTACAAAGAAATATCTAATGTGATTAAAAAGACGCAAGATAGAGAAGTTGATATATTGATTGGAACACAGATATTAGCCAAAGGGCATAACTTCCCTGATTTGACTTTGGTTGGCGTTATTGATGCGGACCTTGGGTTAATGGGAAGTGATTTGAGATCTTCTGAGCAAACTTTTCAATTGTTATCACAAGTTGCTGGTCGTGCGGGGCGTGGCGAAAAGAAAGGTTTAGTGTATCTTCAGACACTTTATCCGGATAATCTTGTTTTAGATGCGGTTATTAAACATGATAGAGATAGTTTTGTTGATATTGAAAAGAATGCAAGACTTTTGCTTAAGATGCCTCCTTATGGAAAATTGGCGGCTATTATTGTTAGTTCGACAAATTGCGAAGCTGCTGAAACAACGGCTTATATGCTTGGAAAATGTGCTCCTCGGATGGAAAATATTATGACTTTAGGACCTGCTCCTGCGCAACTTCATTTACTTCGTGGAAGATATCGGTATAGACTTTTATTAAAAACGGCTAAAAATGTTAATATTCAAGAAGTTTTGAAAAAATGGCTTAGCATGGTTAAAGTTAAATCTAATGTTAGGATTGATGTTGATATTAACCCCTATTCTTTTATGTAGACCTTTTTTTATTTTCTTGCTGGAAATATTTGATTAAGGTTGTTTGGCTGTCTATTTATTTTTTTTATACCATATAACAAAAAAGTCGCCTATTCAATGACGACTTTTATTTTTAGATGGCTAAAGATAGGTTATTACTTTTTGATAGCTTTTCTTTCTTCTTTTTCAAAAAATTCTATAAGCCACTTATAAAATGGATTAGCAAAATTTTTATACAAGTCTTTAACTTTGACTAAATCTAATTCCTTTTTGTTAAAACAAGCTTCAGTTAATATGGTGCAAGTGTTTGAGTGTATGTCTGCACACCCACCTGCAAGCAACCATTCGTCTATAATCGAGTTATTTTCATCTAAAATTTGTATTACTCCCATATCTAAACCAATTAGAGTTGGAGCTCTATCTTTTAGAACTGTTATTGTTTTATCATCAAAAGGAAGAACTGCACGATATACTTTTTCGTTTAATACGATTTTTTCGGGCATATAGATTTTTAAGTCAATGTCTTTTGCCATTATTTTATGCAGCTCCTTTCATGCTTTCTGCCTTTTCGAGAGCTTCTTCTATTGTACCCACCATATAGAATGCTTGTTCAGGAATATCATCATATAGACCTTCAAGAATACCTTTGAAGCCTTTGATGGTATCTTCTAATTTAACAAAGCGCCCTGGTTTTCCGGTGAAGACTTCTGCCACAAAGAAAGGTTGTGATAAGAACTTTTGAATTTTTCTTGCACGTGATACCACAATTCTATCATCTTCAGATAATTCATCCATTCCAAGAATTGCAATAATATCTTGAAGAGAAGAATATTTTTGCAACATTTCTTGAACGCCTCGTGCTACTTCATAATGCTCTTGACCTACGATATCTGGATTTAAGATACGACTTGTTGAATCCAGAGGGTCAACAGCAGGGTAAATTCCAAGTCCTGCTATCTTTCTTGATAACACGGTTGTTGCATCTAAGTGAGCAAAAGTTGTAGCTGGGGCTGGGTCTGTTAAGTCATCTGCAGGAACATATACGGCTTGAACAGAGGTAATTGAACCATTTTTGGTTGAGGTAATACGCTCTTGCATGGCCCCCATATCTGTTCCTAATGTTGGTTGATAACCAACGGCTGAAGGAATTCGGCCTAGCAAAGCAGATATTTCTGAGCCAGCTTGAGTGAAACGGAAAATATTATCTACGAAAAATAACACATCTTGGTTTTCTACATCTCTAAAATATTCAGCTTCTGTTAGACCTGTTAAAGCTACTCTTGCACGTGCTCCTGGTGGTTCATTCATTTGACCATACACAAGAACGGTCTTAGAATTATCACCTTTAAGGTCGATTACGCCACTTTCTATCATCTCATTATAAAGGTCATTACCTTCACGAGTTCTTTCGCCTACGCCTGCAAATACAGAATACCCACCATGACCTTTGGCTATATTGTTAATGAGCTCCATAATCAACACTGTTTTACCAACGCCGGCACCACCAAATAAACCTATTTTTCCACCTTTTAGGTATGGTTCAAGCAAATCTATCACCTTAATACCGGTCACAAAAATCTCTGGCTCTGTTTTTTGATCAATAAATTCAGGGGCTGGCCGGTGAATTGGGAAGTATTGTTTGGTTTTTATCTCACCTCTTCCATCAACTTCGTCCCCTACTACGTTGATTATGCGACCTAATAGTTCTCTTCCTACAGGAATAGTAATTGGCTTATTTGTATTATAAACTTTTACACCTCGGCTTAAACCATCTGTTGTATCCATCGCAATTGTGCGAACAATGTTTTCCCCTAAGTGTTGCTCAACCTCTAAAACGAGTATTCTTCCTTGATTGATACATTTTAGAGCACTTAGAATAGCCGGTAATGACTTGGAATTTTGAAATTTCACGTCAACTACCGCACCCATAACTTGGTGTATTTCTCCTAAAAGAAGGCTGTCTTCTTTAGAGATTAACGTTTCTAATTCTTTTATACTCGCATCTTGCTTTGGGGTTTCTTTTTTGGATCTTGGTGCCATTTAATCTCTCCTTTTATATACTACATAGCCTCAGCGCCTGCAACAATTTCTACTAACTCGGTGGTTATTGCTGATTGACGAAGACTGTTATATTTGAATGTGAGCGAATGTATCATATCCTCTGCATTTTTGGTTGCATTATCCATTGAAGCCATTCGAGCTGCGTGTTCGGATGCTTGTGAATTTATCAATACTTCAAAAATTGAGGTACGCATATATATACTTGATAATTCTTTTAATAAAGCAATTTTGTCTGGAAGATAGTCATAATATGCATTTCCTTGCATGTTTATTTGACTATCTTCTTTAGTTAGTTTTATATCAAACGGTATAACTTGTTTTGATAAATAAGTTCTCTTTAACCCACTTAAGAAGTCGCTATATACTATTTCACAAATATCTAGTTTATAGTGCATTTTGGTTTCCCATACATTTCGCAAGAAAAAAAGTGCCTCTTCATAGGTGAGATGCTTTTTTATTACAGTTGAATGTATTTGTTCTATTTGGGTTAAACCAAAACGTTTTAGAGCTGAAACCGCTTTTTTTCCATAGCAAAAAACTTTGACAGTTTTACCGGCTTTTTCAAGTTCTTTGATACGATTTATAGTGGTTTTTGCAATCATGGTATTATAACCACCACATAAACCTCTATCTGATGACAGAACAAACAAACCATAAACTTTGGGCGATTTAGGTTCTACTAACATCTTAGGAAGAACGAAATGGATGTTTTTTTCTTCTTCTAGCGTTTTTAATTCCAAAAGAACTTTTTTGATATTGTTTATCATCATTTTTTGGAATAATTCACTTTTTTGGAGGGTCAACTCCGCACGACGATATTTTGAAGCAGCTACCATCTTCATTGCTGAAGTTATTTTTTTGGTAGATTTTACGCTCTCTATTCGGGTACGTAGCTCTTTTAAGCCTGCCATTAGTTTAATATCCTTTCGTTTGTTTAAGCTATGAGCTCTTCTTTGCTATTTTGAGTTTGTTTGATAAACTCTTGCAATATTTCTTTTAGATATTCATCTAACTCTGTCTTTATCTCAGGTTTTATTGCTTTTTCTTCCCTTATTGATTTTAAGATGCTTAAACGCTCTTTTTTCATCTTAGAAAGAACATACTCTTCAAACGTTTTTATTTCTTTTACTTCTAGCTCGTCTAGATAACCGTTTGAACCAAGATATAACACAACCACCTCTTCTTCTAGAGATAAAGGATGGTAAACAGGTTGTTTTAACATCTCTGTTAATCTTGCACCACGATTTAAGAGCTTTTTGGTTGCAATATCTAAATCTGATGAAAATTGTGAAAATGCCGCCATTTCACTATATTGAGCAAGATCTAGTTTCATTGAAGATGATACTTGTTTCATAGCTTTGGTTTGAGCGGCTGAACCCACACGGCTTACTGATATGCCGACATTTACTGCAGGACGAATACCTTGATAAAACAATGATGTTTCTAAGAATATTTGACCATCGGTAATAGATATCACATTGGTTGGAATGTATGCTGAAACGTCTCCTGCTTGTGTTTCTATCACGGGGATTGCGGTTAATGAACCTGAACCATGTTTTTCATCCAATTTAGCTGCTCTTTCTAGTAATCTTGAGTGTAGATAGAACACGTCTCCAGGATATGCTTCACGCCCTGGTGGACGACGCAATAACAATGACATTTGACGATATGCCGTTGCTTGTTTGGTTAGGTCATCATAAAAGATTACGGCATGCATTCCTCTATCTCTAAAGTATTCACCCATTGTACAACCTGAATATGGTGCTAAGTATTGAAGCGGAGCTGCATCTGATGCCGTTGCGGCAACAACAATTGTATAATCTAACGCACCATGATCTTTTAAGGTTTTTACAACTTGAGCAACTGTTGAACGTTTTTGACCAATTGCAACATAAATACAAAATAGCTTATCTTTATTGTTTTCTGCTAAATCATTTATTTTCTTTTGATTTATAATTGTATCAACGATAATTGATGTTTTACCGGTTTGACGGTCGCCAATGATTAGTTCTCTTTGGCCTCTTCCGATTGGGATAAGAGAATCTATTACCTTAATTCCTGTTTGAACAGGCTCATGTACACCTCTTCTCTCAATAATTCCAGGGGCTTTTCTTTCTACACTTGAGAATTCTTTTGCTTTTATTGCACCTAAGCCATCAATTGGATTTCCTAGAGCATCAACCACTCTTCCTAATAGCTCAAAACCAACAGGAACGCTCACAATATTTTTGGTTCTTTTTACAGCATCTCCTTCTTTTATACTCTCATCTGAACCAAAGATTACAACACCAACGCTGTCTTCGTTTAAGTTTAAGGCCATACCTTTTACGCCAGAAGCAAACTCAACCATCTCGTTATACTCAACGCCTGATAGCCCATAAACTGTTGCAATTCCATCTCCTACGGATAAAACTCGACCAGTTTCTTCCAATTTGGCATCAAAATTGCAATTCTCAATTTTTTGTTTCAAAATTGCGGTAATTTCTTCTGCTTTAATCGCCATCTATATACCTCTCTTAATAAAACAGCTAATTATCATCTTCTTAGCCCTTTAATTTCTTTTGAATTTCATTTATTTTTGTTGAAAGCGTATCATCTATTTGATATGTACCATAGCTAATGCGCAATCCACCTAAAATACTTTCATTTATCGTATAAGTTATTTCAACATCTTTTTTTAGCTTTTCTACTAATACTTTTTTTAGCTTTTTGTCTTGAGATGCTGTTAATGGAATAACTGTTTCTACTTTTACACTTACGATTGATTTTTCTTCAAAATAAAGCTCTTTATATTTTTCTATAACCTTAGGCAAAAGAGATAATCTTGAATTTTCATTAAGCAAATTCAAAACATTAAACATCAAATCTGTTGTTTTAAGTTTTTTGGTAAGCGTTTTTATTATCTCTTCATTTTCAGATATTCTATCTTGTTGATTTAACAACATACCCCATTCTTGAGGTGAATTTTTAATTGATTGATCAATTGCTTCTAATTCTTGCTTTACGATATTTTCTTTACCTTGAGAGTTAGATACCTCTAACAAAGAAGCGGCATAGGCTCTTGCTATTTTTTCTTTTGACACTTTTTGCACATCTTCTCTCCTTTTGAAAGCTTTAGGGTAGTCTATAATATAATTGTTAAATTTCTAGTAATAAACATATTTTTTTCACAATGTTTTTTACATCATTTACTTATACATATATAGCGAATGACCATTTTCTGTTAACCACTCTTTTCCTTTGTTTGCATCCTTTTCCAAGTATTCTACAAGCGCCCAAAAATATGCTGAATGATCTTGATGTTTGAGGTGAGAAACCTCATGAGCTACAATATAACGTATCACATATTCTGGAGCTAAAGCTAAGCGCCAACTATAATTGATATTATTTAAGGTTGAACAACTAGCCCAACGAGATTTAGTATCTTTAATACAAACATTATGAACAGTCTTACCTATTTTTTCTGCAACATCTTTAGAGCGCTTTTCAAACTCTTGATGAGCTAATTTTTTAATAAAATCCTTTACTCGTCTATGCAAAAATTCCTCTGAACCGGATATGTATAGGATTTTATTTTTTCTATCTAATCTTGTATTTCCACGAATATCGGTATGGACTATTTGATATGTTTTACCAAATAAACTTATCTCTTCATTATTCTGAAATTTCCTAAACTCAGGAATTTTACGCAAATTATCTAAAACCCAATCTTGATGGCTTTCTACAAATGACACTGCCTTTTTGCGAGAACAATACTTAGGAATCGTAAGAACCGCAATACGATCCTTCTTATCTATACGAAGCGTTAGACGACGAGAACGATTTGAATGAACAACTTTCATATCAAAACCTAGATCTGCGTCTACTTCAAAGATCCTCCCACTTAACAATGTGATTTTCATAATCTTCAACCTCAGTTTCGTTTACCAATTCCCTATTTACTAGAGAACAACCACTTTCATGAACTGAAGCTGCCTTTTTAGTAATTAACGGATGCCAAGAGGGGAGCGGTTTATGCTCATCTAACAACACATAAGCACACGTTTTAGGCAACCAACGTGGTTTTTCTCTAATAGCGTTGATATCTATATCACGGCAATCATTAACTTTTTCTAAACGATTTTCATAAATTTTACATAAACAGCTTTTTGTATCTAAAAAACGGCAGTAAGTATTTGTAAAACATATTTTTCCTTTTATTTCTATTTTATTTAAACAACACTTACCACAACCATCACACAAAAGTTCCCATTCTCGTTTAGATAACTGTTCTAAAGTTTTGTTTTCCCAAAAATTTGGCTCAACATCACTTAAATCTCTAAAACGCTCTTCAGGGTCGTATGTGTCTTCTATTATATAATCATCATTTGTCATTAGAGATCTTCCCAATCTACAATATAATCTTCTATATCGTCTTCATTTATGTCTGTTTGTTTTACGCATCTTCCCTTTATAGTTGTTTTTATGGGAGATGGATTTTCTTCAAACAATTCACGATATGCGCAAGTTTTGGGCATCCAGCAAAGTTTATCTACATTATTAGGTGATAATTTTAAGCACTCGGGCACAAGAGTTGTTCTTTCATTATACACACTACAACTCATTGTTTCTTCATCAAAATACTTACATACCACATTAGTGTAGTATATTTCTTCTGTTTCATCATCTTGTAGTTTTATTAGGCAACACTTACCACATCTTCTGCAAATTGCTTCCCACTGTTCTTTAGTATATTGTTTCACTTTTAACCTCTTTGTTCTGGGAGATATTCATCTCGTGTTAAATTACTAAAGCGTGCATATTCACCATTCCAGAAGAGTTTTACAGTTCCGGTTGAGCCGTGACGGTGTTTTCCTAAAATCACCTCGCCAAGGTTTGCGGTTTCTCTATCCCTTATTTGCCACTCTTCGGTTCTTTTTTGGAAGTTTTCCTCACTTTCACCGGTATTTCTCTTTGGTTCAGCATTATGAATATAATAGTTTTCACGGAACACAAACATAACAATATCAGCATCTTGCTCGATTGATCCTGATTCACGCAAGTCTGACATGAGTGGGCGCTTATCATCACGTTGCTCCAAGCCTCGGTTTAATTGGGACAAGGCTATTACTGGAACTTTTAACTCTTTTGCTAAGATTTTTAGACCACGAGAAATTTCAGAAACTTCTTGTACACGGTTGCCCTCACCTTTCTTACCTTCTGAACCACTAATTAGTTGGATATAGTCGATAACTATTAATCCTAATCCATGTGTTCTTTTTAAACGTCTTGCACGAGTTCTGATGGTGTTAATGGTAATACCTGGTGTATCGTCAATATAAAGTGGGAGCTTTTGATATGAACGAACTGCCGCTACAACTCGATTAAATTCCGCTAGCTCCATATCACCATTACGAAGTTTATGACCTGAAGTATCGGTGATACTTGCCAATATTCGGGATGCCAACTGATCGGCTGACATTTCAAGTGAAAAGATGGCTACCCCTTTGGAATGTGGATCCATTGTTTCGCTATTCATCATTGTTTCTGCAACGTTATAAGCTATATTCATGGCTAACGCTGATTTACCCATCGCAGGACGTCCTGCAAGAATAATAAGGTCAGAATCGTTTAACCCCCCCATTTTCTTATCTAAATCCGCAAGACCAGTTGAAAGACCTGACACCTTACCTTCTTTTTGGTATGCTTTCTCAATTAACTCAAGAGCTTGATTTAATGAAGTACCAAAATCTTGAAAACCTTTTTGACCATCTCCGTGCATTGCCAATTCAAAAAGGCGCTTTTCTGCTTTTTCTATTTGTAGCGCAGTTGTTTCATCTATTTTTTCATTCATTGCTTCACTTGCAATATCATATCCGGTTGAGATTAACTCTCTTCTTAAAAACTTATCATAAACGAATTGAGCATAATATTCTACATTTGTTAATGGTGATGAAGCCTCTGACAATTTAATGAGGTATGGGATTCCACCCACTTCATTTAATGTTCCCTCTTGTTCAAAAAAATTTTTTAGAGTTATTACGTCTGCCACATGACCTTTTTGGATTAGGCGAGCCATAACATCAAACACCTTGGAATGAATTGGGTCTGAAAAATGATTAGCACGTAAAAATTCTGAAACCTTTTCATAGGCTTTATTATTAGCCAATAATGCTCCAATGAGTGCTTGTTCTGCTTCGGTGCTACGTGGTAAGCGTGTGATGTCTAGTTCGTCCATTTTAAGAATCCTTTTTATATATTGATGTCCTTTCATACTGCTTAATTATGATTAAAGTCATCAAAATAAGTTTATTATTGTGGATTATGTGGATAAAGATGCTAAGTGGTTTTAATTTGATAAAGTTTGAGGTAGAGACTTCCATATATAAATTTCGGAGATTTAGTATGAATAAAAAAATTTTAGTTATTGGTGGCGCAGGTTATATTGGTAGCCACGTGCAAAAGCAACTTTTGGATGAAGGATTTGAGGTCGTTGTTTTTGATGATTTATCTAGCGGTGATATCGTTAATGTTCTTGATGGAGCTACTTTTATTAAAGGAAATATTTTAGATGAGGCATTATTAAATGATGTTATGAAGCAAGGTTTTGATGGTGTTGTGCATTTGGCGGCAAAGAAAGCTGTTGGAGAATCTATGATACATCCTGAAGTTTATGCTAAAAACAATATCATTGGGGCTATAAACATCTTGAATGCTATGGCTAACAACAATATTAAGTATATTGTATTTTCTTCTTCTGCTGCTGTCTATGGGATGCCTTTATATACTCCTATTGATGAAAAGCACCCTATTAGACCTATTAACTATTATGGTTATACAAAACGTGCTATCGAAGAAAACATGGAGTGGTTTGACAAACTTGGCAAAATTAAATATATTTCTTTAAGATATTTTAACGCCGTTGGGTACCATAAAGATGGGTGCATTAGAGGAAAAGAGAGAAATCCTCAAAACCTTATGCCTATTATCATGGAAGCAGCAACTGAGAAACGTGAGGGATTTTCTATTTTTGGAAATGATTATGATACAGAGGATGGAACTTGCGTTAGAGATTATATTCATGTTTCTGATTTAGCTAAAGCTCATTCTTTGGCTTTAAAAAATTTATTTCAAAATAACAACTCTTATGCTATTAACCTTGGTACAGGTGTTGGGACTAGCGTTAAAGAGATTGTGGATGCAACTGAAAAAGTTATTGGCAAGAAACTCAATTACTCTTATGCTGAAAGGAGACCTGGCGATCCTGCTAAGCTTACTGCTGATGCAACAAAAGCTAAAGAAATTTTGGGTTGGAAGCCAGAATATACAGATGTTAGCGAAATAATTAGCACTGTTTGGAATCTAGAAATATAAGTTTTTTAAGGATTTATGATTGATATGTTAGAAAAATTACAAGATATGTTTACCCATCATGAGGTTATATCTCAGGAATTGATGTGGGTGTTTTTTGGAATTGCAGTTATCGTTTTATTGGCGTTAGACCTATTTTGCTTTAATAGAAAGAACGAAATCCCTAGTTTTGCTCACACATTGTGGGTTTGTATTGCATATATTGGTGCTGGACTTTTGTTTGGTCTTTTTGTTTGGTATGAAAAAGGTGGCGATGCTGCGATGGATTACTATACAGGCTTTTTAATCGAGAAAAGTTTATCTATGGATAATATTTTTGTTATGTCTATTATATTTAGTTCTGTTGGCGTTCCAAGGATTTATCAACATAGAGTACTTTTCTGGGGTATTTTGGGTGCTGTTGTTATGAGAGCTTTAATGATTAGCGTTGGTGCAGCAATCATTAGTGAGTTCCATTGGGTTTTATACATCTTCTCTGTATTTTTAATCTATACTGGGGCTAAAATGATGGCACATGGTGAAGAAGAAAAAAACAGTGAGGAAAACATTAAAAATAGCAAAATTTATAAAACTGTTGAGAAATATTTACCAGTAACTCATGAAATTGATGGAGCTCATTTTATCTCTATTAAAAATGGTAAAAAATATATCACCCCTTTATTGTTTGCTCTTATCATTATTGAATTGATGGATGTGGTGTTTGCTATTGATAGTATTCCTGCTATTTTTGGTATCACTCAAGATGTATTCATTGTTTATACAAGTAATATCTTTGCCATCTTAGGTTTAAGAGCTCTTTATTTCTTGCTTGAGGCTGCTGTTCATAGATTTCAATATCTAAAATCTGCATTAGCTATTGTTCTTATCTTTATTGGAGTTAAGATTTTATTGCCTGTGTTTGGTATTCATCTAGAATCTTGGCATTCTTTAACGGTTACATTTGGTTTATTATTTGGTAGTATCTTTTTATCTTTAGCCAAAGAAAAGAAAGAACTTGCATAATAATGATTTATTTAAGGGGGATTTATCCCCCTTTTTGAATGTTTTGAGGATATTTTAATGAAAACATCAACTCTTTATAGGTTATCTTATATTTATTTAGCATTACCTTTATTTATATTTTTTGCTACTTGGCTTGATTTTAAGATTAGCTTTATCGTTAGTTTATTGTTTGGCTTGGCGTTTTATAAGGGGTTTCCTCAAAATAATGATGAATATTTGGTAATTGATAAAAAACAGTGGATATTCATAATTGTTGTGGGTTTGATTTGGTGCTTTTGTGCTGGAATCGGTTATTTTTATTATCAATCATTTGATTACCATTTTAGAAATGCGGTTTTTCGTGATTTAATTAACTATGAATGGCCTGTGTTTTATGATAAAGCCAATACACCGCTCGTTTATTATATGGGATTTTGGTTAGTTCCTGCGTTGTTTGGGAAGTTAGCTATTGCTTTGGGATTGAGTAAAAGTTTTTCTTTTATGTTTGCAAATGCTTTTCTATATCTATATGCCGTATTTGGGGTAGTTCTTTTGTTTTTGCATATCATAAAAGGCTGTGGAGCTAAAATTTTCAAACATACTTTGGTTGCGGTTATCGGTTTTATATTCTTTTCGGGGCTTGATATCATTGGATTTAATTTTTTCTCAACAATCATCCCTCCTTTTGAACATCATTTAGAATGGTGGTCTGGTGTTCTTCAGTATTCATCTCATACCACTTCTTTATTTTGGGTGTTTAACCAATTTATACCTGTGGGGTTGTTAATTTTGTTAGTTTATAATGAGAGGAATATTAAGACCTTTGGGTTTTTAATTGCTTTGTCTTTATTTTTTTCCCCCTATCCTACTGCTTCTATTGGTCTGTTTATGATTGTATATACTGTTTCAAAAATAATTGAGTGTAAAAATAAAAAGGATTTTGTATTTGAAAATATTTTCTCTATTAGCAATATAATTGGCGCATTTTGGCTATTACCTTTGATTATTCTTTATTTTATTACAAATAGCGAAGGGATATATGGCTATTACTATATTTTTAGCTTCACAACACCTTTTAGACTTATATTGTTTTATATATTAGAGTTTTTACTTTATATTTTGGTAATGTATTCTCGCTTTAAGAAGGATTTGTTCTTTAATTTGAGTATAGTTTTATTGTTTTTGATACCTTTTTTAAGGGTTGACCAACAAAATAACTTTTGTATGAGAGCTTCAATTCCTGTTATGATTATTATAACGGTTTATGCTATTAAGACTTTGATTGATGAAAAACAAGACATTTATAAGTTTATTTTAATAGGATTTATGGTTATTGGCAGTTTCACACCTTTGACAGAATTTTATAGAGGGATTTTCTATACAACTCAAGCAAAGAAAATAAATCTTGTTACTGATGATATTTACACATTAAATAAACGAGTTGTTATTATGCCGGTATTTTTGTGGGGTGCAAATCATCAATTTACTGCTCAAACTTATAAAACAGATATTTTTTGGCAAATATTGGCAAAAAAAACTAGAGGTTTGAACTATTAGAAACGTTTATAAGTCTTAAATAATATTTGACTTTAGTTTATATATATTTGATATTTTTGTGTAGTTTTTGATATAAATAATGGAGTATATTATAATGAAATCTTTGCTTATGGCAATGTTTGCTTTAGTTTTCGGCATCAATAATGCTTTGGCTAACCCTGCTTGTGCGGTGTGCACTGTTGCTGTGGGAGCGTCTTTAGGGATTGCTCGCAAGATGGGTGTTGATGACAGTGTTGTTGCTGTTTGGAGTGGTGCTTTTTTAGCTCTTTTAGGATATTGGACATTAAAATGGATGGATAAAAAAGGTTGGAACTTTAAAGGAAGAGATTTTATTGTGCTATCTTCATCTGTTTTGATGATTTTATTTGTTTATGCCTTGCCTGAGCTCAGCTATCAGCCTAAAGCTATACTTATTTTTTGGATAGATCCATTCTTATTTGCAACAATTGTTGGAGCACTTGTTTTGCACTATTCTTCAGAATTTTATCAATGGATGAAGAAAAAAAATGGTGGACATGCTCATTTTCCTTTTGAAAAGGTTGTTGTGCCGGTTGTTAGTTTGTGCTTGATTGCTAAGTTGTTTTCTTATATTGCTCTTTGTGAGCCTTATTTGCCTGATTTGAGTAGTTTATAATTTTGAGGAGTTTTATGATGAAAAAAGCTGAAAATGTTAAAGAATTTGTTGAAAGAATTGATGCTTCTAAGAAGGTTAATCCAAAGGATTTATCTTCTGATCAGGATTTGACTATTGCTATTATGAACTTGATTTCTATTGAAGAGCACTTAGTATTTTCGGGTGCCAAAACAGCAAAAAGCTCTTTTTATGATTTAATTGAAGATGTTAGAGAAACAAGAAAGAAGTTAATGCTAAAAATCATCCCATCTTATGAGGGAGAAGTTTGGTGCATTTCTAAGCATTTACTTGCATCTTCTATGCGCTTGATTGAAGTTGGAACAAAACAACAAAGTTTGGGTAATAAAGATGAAGCTTATGATTTGTTCAATAAAGCTTATGATTTATATTGCCTATTTTGGGGTTTGAATATGAATATGCTTAACGTTAGCGAAATGAAATGGATTGAAGATAGCGTTGAGGATGTTAAGAGAATTACTGAAAAATTGAATCTAGAAACAAAAGAAACAGTAGCAAAAGAAGAAGCCATGCAAGAGGTTGTTGTTGAAGAACCTAAGACTGCTATGGAAAAGATGAAAGCTTTTGTTAAAAAAGCGGTTGACTGTTGTATTGAATAATATTTTCTTTTTTTCCTTTTGAGGCGGTAGTTTTTACCGCCTTTTTATTTGGTAGATTTTATTTGTTTTAAGTTCTTTTAAGATTAAGGTTTGGAGATTATTTTTTTGTATAATTTGGTTGATAAAATTTAAAGATTTTGAATCAAGTTTGTCCTCTAACTCTATGGTTTGAGATGATTTATTGTAAATATTGTTATCTTCTTGATATGCCCCTAAAAAGATGTGCGCTACTTTATTTGGCAAGTCATCTTGTTTTAGATTTATGTGATTTGGAAGGATTATGATAAGATTGGTGTTGGGGGTAGTCTTTCGGAAAGCTCTTTTATTTTTGTATATTTTATGGAAAAATCCTCCTAATGTGTAGCATATTCCACTTTTAGGGATTTCCATAGATGGTGTAATAAAATATTTTATTTCTTTAATTTGTAGTAAAATTGGGAAAAAATGGAGAATAAATTTTAACATTTTTGTTTCCTTTGTGTTTATAAGTGATTGATTGTATTTATTTTATCATCACGTATCCTTGGGTGTTTTTTCCAAGTAATTGGTAAACAATCATGCAAAGCTAATAGTTTTTGAGAGATAATTTTAAGATTAGTAAGCATATCATTATATGCTTTATTACTATTGGTGTATGTTATTATAATCATTTTGCATCCTTTTTAGTTAATTATTTTATGAGGCTAACAAGTTGGTGTAAATAACCTCTAATGAGATTTATAACCTATTTGGTTTATTTTGCAAGAGGGATAAAAAGTAGCGTGTCAGAAATTGACATACTTTATTTTACGGTTGATTGACTTTTGGGGCAAATTGTGGTAGAAGTGAGGAATATTAACGAAAAAATTACGCAAAATATGGATAATTTTAGTAAAAAAGGAATTGAACTATGAGGTTATCTAAATCTGACTACATTATGGGGCTTGACTGCATTAAGGCTCTTTGGCTTAAGAAAAATCGCAAAGATTTAGAGCAAGAGTATGACCAAAGAACATTGGCTAACTTTGAATTGGGTGAAAATATCCATAATTTGGCATACGGTTTGTTTGGTGGCGGAGTTATGGTGGAAGCAGAACACTTTAAAGTGGATAAAGGTGCTTTGCTTACTAAAGAACTTAGCAAAACTCATAATATTCTTTATGAAGCAACAGCTAAGCTTGATAACGGTTGTTTTTGCAGAATTGACGTATTAGAGCGAAACGGCAATGCTTGGGATTTGATTGAAATTAAGTCGGCAACAAGTGTTAAGGACTATTATATTGATGATTTAAGTTTCCAAAAATATGTGTTTGAGAATGCCGGTTATGAAATAAAAAAATGCAAGGTGTGCCATATTGATAGCAGTTATGTCAGAATGGGCGAGCTTGATATCATGCAAATGTTTAAGATTGAAGATGTAACAGAACTTGTGGCAGAAAAAGGGGCAAATATAAATGAGCGCATTGCAGAAGTGTTAAAACTTCAGGCACAAAAAGATGAAATTGCAGAAAATATCGGGGCAAAGTGTTTTAAGTGTCCGTTTTGTAATTATTGCCTTAAAGAGTTGCCTTCATATTCTATTTTTGATTTATTTAGGGCGCAAAAAGCAGATAAAATTTATTTAAAAAATAATAGCTTTTTGGTGGAAGATGTTAAAGTTGAAGACTTAACGACTGATAATCAGTTGATTGAAAGAGATGCTTATCTTAATAAATCTATATATGTTGATGACAAAAAAATAAATGAGTGGCTTGATGAGCTTTGTTATCCTTTGTATTATTTGGATTATGAAACTGTGCAATCGGCGGTTCCTATTTTTGACTTGTCATCACCCTATTCTAAAGTTCCTTTCCAATTTTCGCTCCATATTCAAGAAAAACCAAATGGCGAGGTTAAGCATATTGAGTTTTTGCATAAGGAAAAGACTGACCCAAGACGAAAGTTGGCGGAATTTTTGGTTGAAAATTTAGGCGATAGTGGAAGTGTTGTTGTTTATAATAAAGCATTTGAAAAAACGATAAACCTACAACTTGCCGATTTATTTTCTGATTTAAGCCAAGATTTACATAAGATAAACGAAAGAATGGTTGATTTGTTTGAGCCTTTTAAGCAAAAAGCGTTATATAGCTATAAACAAAACGGTTCTTCTTCTATTAAATATGTATTGCCGGCGTTTTGTGATTTATCTTATAACGATATGGAAATTGCAAATGGCGGTGAGGCTATGGATGAATATCTCTTATTTTTGGAAGGTAAAAAGACCATTGAGGAAGAAGAAAAGATGTTTAGCGCATTGTTGAAATATTGCAAGCAAGATACATTGGCTATGGTTATGCTTGTGGAGGTTTTGTATAAATATGCAGGTAAAAAAGCTAAAATAATCCCCAGCTCCTTTGTGATGAAAAGCTTTAGAAAATTTGAAGATAAATATAAGAAGGCGTTGGAGGCATTAAAAAAAGCTTAATTTATTATGATTTGTGTTTTATGCTCTTCTTATTGGGGTTATAGCTCAGTTGGGAGAGCGCTTGAATGGCATTCAAGAGGTCAGGGGTTCAATCCTCGTTTGTTCCACCAGTTAAAAGTCCAGATTTCTAAGTTTGGACTTTTTTTGCAAATAAATATTGACAAAAAATATTTTTTTAATAGGATATAGTCCAATTAATGTATTATGATGTTTAATTTAAATTATTTTTTTATGAAAAGATTGTATTTAGTTTTGTTTGGAATTTTTTCTGTATTTTTGTTAAGCCAATGCGGTGATGGTTCTTCAAGCTGTGTTTTGAATGCTCAATTTCGTATAGGCGGAGTACCTACTAATTCTGGATATCATGCGACCGTTAGAGCTAAACGTTCTAACCGTAATTCTTCTAACCCGACTCAATCTCTTCAAGCGCCAAAGAAAGTGCAAAAGAAATCTGTGGTGTTAAGAGTTGCTACTGTTAACAATGATTTGGATACCAAGGCGCTATTGTTTGAAAATGGAGATAAAATCATTTTGCGCACAGTTCATAATTTTTTTTATAATGAAGTAGAATATGCACACTTTTTGAATGTTGGTGATACGGTTATATACAAGGGAAATGAGGTTCTTGACATTATTTGGAAAAAAGATTAATTACCTATCCCCCTTGCAACTTTTTGTTGCAGGGGGCTTTTTTGTAATAAAAATCAAACTTCAAAAACAATGTTGACAAAAATATTTTTTAGGCTATATGTTTTAGTCTTAAAAAATATTATGATGTTTAATTTAAATTATTTTAACTATGAAAAGATTTTATTTGATTTTTATTGGTATTTTTGCTGTGTTTTTGTTAAGCCAATGCGGTGATGGTTCTTCAAATGGTGTTTTGAATGCAAAAGTTCACCATAGGATTAGTAGTAATTCAAGTAGTATATATCACAGTTCCGGTCATCTTTCTAGCATTAGACCTCACAATAATGATGGATATGATGGTTCTTACTCTAGAGACGGACAAGATGTAGGTAATGACATAAGAAGAAAATCTGTGATTAAGCGTATTTTCAAACATTCCGGTAAGCTTTTTCATAGCTCGGCACGTTATTATGGTTATGACGGATATTCTCCTACTAATACTACTTATGTGGTTATGCTGCTTGAAAATGGTGATATATTTACTTTTTTCCCTTGTAATAAATGCACTCATAAGTTTAACTGTCTATTGTTAGAAAAAGGCGATACAATTGTTTATAATCAACATGAAATTTTGGACATTTATTGGAAAAAATAAAAGTTGATATAGCTTAACGCTTTGATTATTTTTTTTATATAAACTTAAAAAAATGTATTATGAGAAATGATGCTCGTTTAGCTACAGTTGTTAGCTTTTTAATGATTGTATTGTTTGCTATTTTTGGCATTTTGCTTTTTACCCAATGTTGTGGTGGGGCGGAAAGTAATTTAGATAATGAAGTACTTGATGAGAGCTATTATACGTCTGAACGTTCTGTAGTTGTGGAGATTCACAAGCATGGTGGCGTTCAGCGCGACAGTTATAAATACGATAATGGCGATTTATCTAATACTACTTATGTGGTTATGAAGCTTGAAAATGGTAAGTCTTTAACATTTGCATTGAATAAAAGCGATGAACTTTCGGCTCTTTTGTTAGAAAAAGGCGATACCGTTATTTATAATCAACTAAAGATTTTAGATATTGGTTGGAAAGAATAAAAGTTGTTATGCTTTAACATTTTGATTATTCATTAAAAACAAAAAAATGTATATGATTAGAACGAAAGTTGTTAGAGTTGTAAAGATTGACAACGATAGAGAAGTTTTTATTTGGCTTGAAAACGGGAAAACCTTGTCTTGCTCTGTATTTGATGGAAATGACTTCAAACTTGCCTTTGAGGTAAAAGTTGGTGATGTTATCTGTTATGAAGAAAAACAAAGTGATAAGATATTGGTAAAATCTATCAATAAGTAAAGATAAAACCTCGCATTGTTTGTGGGGTTTTGTTTTTTTGATATGTCTAAATTTGTTTAACTTATCTTGATTGATAAGGTTAAATAGCTTGAGAACTTTAAGATATTATCATATTGATTTTAAGGATTAAATATAAAATATACCGAACGCATTACCGAACGCATTACCGAACGTAAACGATTAAAAAAGAAAAGAAGCAAAAGAAAAAATATATAATATAATAAAAAAAATATTTATTTAACTCTTAAAAATAATTTTGAATAGTTATTAAATTAGATGAGCTCCAACTACTTGACTTTTTAAACTTCCTTGGTTATTCTTTGCTTGATTTTGGGAGGTATGGGTTTATGAAAAAATTGAGAAGTTTGGGGAATTTCATTTTTTATAATTTTCCGGTTAAGGCTTGGAGTATTGTTGTTTTAACGGCTTTGTTCTATGGAGTGTTAATCAACAATATTAACCTTTGGTCAGATGAAATTTATTCTGTATTGATGGCTAAAGATAGCTTTGCTGATATGTGGGTTTTGCTAACAACAGAAGACTCTAAACCACCGCTTTATTACCTTTATCTTAAAGGGGTTATTGCCCTATTTCCTAGCAAATATGAAATTTTTGGAGCACATTTTGCATCGTATATTTTGTTGATTGTAGCTCAGATTTTTACAATTATTGAAGTTAGAAAAGACTATGGGGACAAAGTTTCATTTTGGATGCTTTGGGTACTTGCCCTTCACCCTGTTTCCTTTTGGCTTGCTTTTGAAGCTAGAACTTATATGCTGTCTTCTCTTCTTATTTATTGCGCCCTTATTTGGGGAATGAGATTAACTAGAAACCCTTCTTCTAAAGATTATGTTAAGTTTTTTATCGCTTCTTTATTAGGACTTTATTCCCACTATTATGTGGCTATTTGGTTGATGTTTTTATATGCACTTTTATTGGCTATCATCATAAGAGATAATAACTTTGCAAAATTAGGTAAAAAGTTTTTGGGCTTAAGTTTGGGTGTTGCTATTTTGTTTAGCCCTTGGCTTTATATTCCACTTACTACGGCAAAAGATATTAGCCAATATTGGTATGTTAATAAAGAGTTTGTGAAATTTAGTTTCAGATTTTTTATCGACCCTTTACAACCTGAGATTTGGCAATCTGTTTATTTTATTGCGACGGTATTTTCTGCATCATCATTTTCTTTGGTGGTTGTTTTGGGATGTTTTAATTTTGAAAAATACTCTTCAAAGATTAAGAGATTATTTTTGGTGGCGGTTCTTAGTTTTGCTTTGAGCTATTTGTTGCTTTATTTACTATCATATTGGGTAAGACCTATGATTACATCTAGATATGTTAATACTTTTTCTCTTATTTGGTATGTATGTGGTGCACTTGTTATTGCTAATACAGAAATGTTAAAAAAAGCACTTTTTACAATATTGCTAGTGGGGGGGATATTTACATATAAAGATATTAAAGCAGTATCTTTCGACCATCATTATCAAAATGCAGTTAATGATATTAGGAATTTTATTCCAAAGGATGTAACTTTGCTTGCTTTCGACAATGCGAATTTATTCTGTGAGTACTTTTTACCTGAATATAAATGTGCTTTAGCGGTTGGTGAACATGGTGAAATATTAAGAAAACCAACACTTCTTAAAAATATTGATGTTTATAAACAAGAACCAATGGTGTCTAACTTTATTATATCTTATTATAACAAGGTTTCTGAAGAGTGTAATAAATATCCTTCACAATATCGACAAGGACCTGACTTTAAAATTTGTAAAATATCTTATGAAAGCGCCAAAAAATATCTTGATGACAGTCTAAACTTGAGGTTAAATAAATATTTATAATGTTGACTTATGAAAAAAAGGAGTATAAGTTAAGGTTAATATTTTATTAACCTTTTTTTACATTTGGATAAGTTTGCAGTTATGAAAAAGCCACATATTGCAGGAATTGGGGAAGTTTTATATGATATTTTACCCGATAGTAGAAAGCTTGGAGGTGCTCCTTCTGATTTTTTGTGCTATGCTGAAAAACACGGAGCTGATGTTTCTCTTATTAGCGCTATTGGGGCTGATGACTTGGGACGTGAAGTTGTTAGTGAACTTAATAAATTTAATATAAATCCGGTGCTTGCTGTTACTCCATACCCTACGGGAAGAGTTCTTATTTTTAAAAATGGTGATAGTTGTGTAGCGCATATTCTTGAAAATGCGGCTTGGGACTATATTCCATATACAAATGCGGCTGAAGAATGTGTAAAAAAAGCTGATGCAATATATTTTGGAACTTTAGCGTTGAGACGTTCTTATTCTATGTCCACTATTTTGGATTTGATTGATGAAGCAACAAAGGCTGTTTACAAATTTTTTGACATCAATTTAAGACAAACTTATTACTCTAAAGATATTATCTTGAAATTGCTAGAAAGAGCAAATATTTTAAGACTCAATTCTGAAGAGCTTAAGGTTTTGAAAAATATGTTGGGCTATAAAGGTAGTAATGAAGATATTTGCCTTAAGATTAAGGAAGATTTTGAGTTATTATATTTGATTTTGGGTGATACTGCTAAAGAAAGTAAAATTTGGGGACCTAATGGCGAATATAGTGCAATTAAAAACTCTAGGCTACACCAAACATTTGCTTTTGGGGCGGGAAATGCTTTTGCGGGAACATTTTTAAGCTCTATACTAAATGGTAAAACACTTAGAGATGCTCATGAAGAAGCAAATCTCTCTGCTATTGAGGTTTGTAAGCAAACTGCTGGAGTGTATTAGGCATTCTTTTTAGGGGATGAGGTGAAGATTTTTTTGGGGTTTTATTTCGAAAGATTAAAATTAAAAAGAATGATTGATAAATAAAAGATAAAAAGGTTTGAATGTAGAATTTGAGATAACTTATAGATAATAATACAAGGCGTAAAAACAATAATAAAGAAGAAAACAATGACTATAACCTTAAAAGACATAAATAATAAACGAGAGCTTATCTTTATTGAGGATGAAAAAAATCTCAAACAAGAAGAAAAAAGTCTTTTAGATAGTGACGGTAAAGATTTTGATGAGATAAAAGAAGAACTTTATAGCGAAAAAAATAGAATTATATTTGAAAAATGGCTTAGAGATAAAAGTGGTGAGATTTTTGTTATGGTCAATGAGGGGATTTCTTATTCATCCCTTATTGGAGCAAAGATTTATGCTATTGTAAAAAATCTCGATAAAAAAGGGTTTAAGGTTAGTATTAGCTTATTGCCCTTAGAGATAAAAGAGATATTAGAATTATCTTTTAAGAAAACGGGAAATGAAGCCCCTCAAACTAAAAAAAACAACCTTTCTTTATTAGAAGCAATTGGAGAGTTTAGTTATAGAGCTTACAAGAAAATAACTAAATGTATGGATTTTACTTTTGAGGCTTTCAAGGCGGTGCTTGACTTCTTGGGTGGAACTGCAGTTTATAGAAAGAAAGATTTTGCCTTTATTCTTGAAGATTGTAGCTATAAAGCGGTTGGTATTATATCTCTTGTTAGCTTTTTGGTGGGGCTTATTATCGCTTTTGTTGGGGCAATTCAACTTAAGAGCTTTGGTGCTGGGATTTATGTTGCAAGTATGGTAAGTATTGGGATGACTAGGATTATGGGGGCTATTATGGTGGGAATCGTAATGGCAGGTAGAACCGGCTCATCATTTGCGGCGACACTTGGAACTATGGTGGTTAACGAGGAAGTGGATGCCTTAAAAACTTTAGGAATTAAAATCTCTCAATATTTAGTTGCTCCAAGGATTATTGCTATTGTGATGACGATACCTAGTTTGACTTTGTTAGCTGATTTTTTGGGAATTTTGGGCGGAAGTATTGTTGGGGTTGTGTTTTTGGGAATATCTTCAAGTAATTATTTTATTTACGCTTCTAACGTGCTTAGTTTAAACAATATTTTGATTGGTTTATTCCACAGTATTGTATACGGAATGATTATTGGCATTAGTGGATGTTATGCGGGGTTAGAAGTTAAAAGGGATGCGGATAGTGTTGGTAAAGCTACAACATCTGCGGTTGTTTATGCGCTTGTTTGGATGATTGTTGCAACAGGTATTATTACCGTAATTTTGGAGGTTATGGACTTATGACGAATAATATAATATCTGTTAAAGACTTAAGAGTTCAGTATGATGATTTTGTCTTGTTTGATAATCTTAATTTTCAGGTAAAAGAAAGAGATATTTTTTTCATCATGGGAGCAAGTGGATGTGGCAAAAGTAGCTTACTTAAGGTTTTAACTGGACTTGTTACCCCTATTAAAGGAAATATTTTAATTGAGGGAAAAGAGTTTTTAAACACAAGTTTTAGCAAAAAAAAGGAGATAATGAAAGATTGCGGAGTTATGTATCAGAGTGGTGCATTATTTTCCTCTATGAGTTTGAAGGAAAATGTTATGCTACCTCTTGAACTTTACAGCAATTATTCTCCAAAAGAAATTGAGGAGATTTCTTCATATAAATTATCACTGGTTGGACTTGCTGGCTTTGATGATTTTTATCCTTCTGAAATTTCTGGAGGAATGAAAAAAAGAGCTGCTTTGGCTCGGAGCTTGGCTTTAGATCCTAAAATTGTTTATTGCGATGAACCTTCTGCAGGACTTGACCCTGTTAGCTCTAAACAACTTGATGATTTGATTTTGGAATTAAACCAAACATTGAAAACTACGTTTGTGATTGTTTCTCACGAACTTAGCTCTATCTTTGCAATTGGAAGTAATTCTATTTTCTTGGAAAGAAGGATTAAAAACATTACAGCAAGAGGTGAACCTAAAGAACTACTTAGAAACCCACCAAATGCGGAAATCCGTAATTTTTTAACTAGAGGAACTGAATAATGATAAAACAACCAAATATTAAAATGATAGGTTTATTCGTTTGCTTGAGTACTTTGGCGATGATTTTGGTATTGGGATATTTTTTCAAATCTCAATTCAATAATAATGAAACTGAAGTGGTGATGTATTTTGATGAATCAACCAAAGGGCTTGATGTTGGAGCTCCTGTTTTATTCAAAGGGGTTAAGATTGGTGAAGTTTCTGAGATTAAAATTGAGGCTAATCTTCAGGATATGACTTTTCTTATTCCGGTTTATGCTAAGATTTATAATGGTCGTTCTTTAGTCAATAGTGAGGAAAACGGAAAAGAAATACTTAATACTCTTATTGATGATGGATTAAGAGCTCAGTTGTCTATTAACTCAATGATTACGGGGCAGTTGCTTGTGGAACTTGATATGATGCCTGATACGATTGCTATTGTGCATGATGAGGATAGTGATATTTATGAAATACCAACTGTTAGCTCCCCTTTTGCTGAAATTTCTAAGACTTTGAAAGTTATGCCGGTAGCTAAAATTGCTCAAGATGTTCATAACATTACTCAGGCTCTTAACAAGAATTTACCTCCTTTGTTAAACAAACTTAATAAAACACTTGATGTGGTGGATGAAATTTTGGTGGAAAATAAGAACAATACCGCCAAAATGGTAAAAGAAATTGGAGATGCTGCTCAAGAAGTTGGAAATGCGGCTGAAGCTTTTGATTTGATAATGGAAGATAACGCTGTTAGTGTTGCTCAGATGCTTGAGAGCTTTAATGCAGCGGCTCAATCTATGAAAAATTTGACGGATTATTTACAAATGTATCCTAATGCACTTATTACTGGAAAGGACTTTTAAGATGAAAAAAATTGTTATAATGCTTTTTATGATTATGATGAGTGGTTGTATGAGTTCTAAACCTAATTTCTACCAGCCTATTGGGGTTAAAGAGAGCAAGGTTTCGTATAAAGACTTTAAGGATACTATTCGAATTAGCAATGTTATGTTGCCAAATATTATGGCTAGACCTCAGATTACAACCTTAGGAAAAGAGGATTATATCTTAAATATTGATGAATTTAATCGTTGGGGTGGAAGTGTTGATAAACTCATTCAACAAGCAATCAACGACAATTTAAGCAATATATTTGAGAATGCTATGGTTGAAAACCAGTCAGGAATTAGAAAAAACTTCAAATATGATGTGGCGATTGAATTTAAGGATTTGATTGGAAGACTTGACGAATATGCAAAACTAGATGCGTCTTATTTTATTAGAGATAAAAATGGAAAGCTTATTAAATCTCGAAATTTTTATAAAGCAAATGCGTTTGAAGGTGGATATGATGAGTATGTTAATACACTTAGCCTTATGATTGGTGAATTATCTGATGCTATTGCAAATGATATTGTCAATCTTAAATAGTTATTTTCTTTAAAAACTCCTATACGCCATCTTCGGGTGGCGTTTTTTATTGGTATTTATCAATGTATTAGACCTGTTTTTAGATTTATCACGATTTTAGTAAAAAAAATATTTGACAAAATCCCCAAATACTGTTATATTGTGGCAGAAAACTAATAATTTTTATATATTTATGAGAAAAAAGAACATTAAGACTACATTGGAGTGGTCTTTAAATTGTAGTAAGTTATTCAATAGTTGGGGAAAAGGTGCAAGTAAGCAAGCAAAGAACTTTAACCAGTTCTTGTTTCATCATCCATTGTCTATCGGCAAAGGCAAAATGTATGATTTTGCCAGCAACTTAGCTGACAAGTGTGCCCAATCAAACATTTCGGAAAAAGTTTTCCAAATGGAAGATAAAACGATGTTTGATGCAAGTACTCCATTTATTGATGTTGTCCTTCGCCATATAAAAGCAATTGAGCAAGGTGGTGAAGTAAAGGCACATTGGTGCTATTTGGACACTGAGAAAAAAGCAGTGGTTCATTTTATAAACAAGCTTGGCTGGTATGCTGAAGTATATGTGTTAAGCGACACTGAAGCTTCATATCTGCATTTGTTTGAAGATGACATGGGACACAAAGTGCTTATTCCTGTTTTGTTTACCAAGGACATCAAGAAGATGAAAGAAAAAGCAGCTGTTGAAGGAGGACGCTTTTTGCACGACTACCTCCCAAGAACTACTGTTGAATTTTTGGGCAAGAATACAAGTTCAGGTTTTAAGAATAAATCTGCAAATCTGTCTTCTCAAAAGGTTGCCCGTCCAAGAAGCAAAGATAACAAAGATATGTTATAAAAATTTTCCGTTTCTTTGGTTTAATTGGGGTTTGATAAAGGTGCGTTGTGAAACGTGCCTTTTTCTTTTGTGCTAAGTGCTAGCTATTTTTAGTTTTTTTGCTTGATTTATAAAAAATTTTGTATAGAGTGCATGTTTCAAATTTATTATTTTGTTAATTAAAATTATATGTTTATGGAAAATAAAAACTGTGGTTTTGTTCCAGATGATAAAAAAAACATTTTGGAACGAAGTAATGATGGGGTTAGTAAGGTATTTTTCAATAAAATGTTTTTGTTGGATAATGCTTTATTTGACGCAAATAAAAAGAAAATTGCAGATAATGTGTTGAGTGTTTTTGAACACGAGTGCTTGCTTGAAGTTAAAGTCAAGAACTGCTTTATTTTATTTGATAAAGACGGGAAAAAACTTGCCAGTTCTTTGAAGAAATTTACTTGTTTTGCCAATCAGTGGTATGCTTTTTATGATAAAAAGAAGGAAAGAAAACTTGTAAATAGCGAAAACGAAGTGGTGATAACTGATTTTGAGGATGTCTTTTTTTATAAAAACGGATGGTATGTCGTAAAATTTAATGGCGAGTTTGCCCTTTATGACAAAAACAGCACCAATATCACAACAACTAATTATGAGATTGTGGTTGATGATGTAAATGACAGATTTATGATTTGCTATAGCGAAGATAAAATCTCGGTGTTTGAAAAAAACTTAAATCCTTTGGTTTTGAATGTGGATGCCTTTGTGGTTATTGGTGAACTCTACGCCGTTAAGCGGGGCGAAAAAATTGAAATATTCAAAACAGATAAAGACGCTCAAAAAGACAAGCTTGTTTGGAATGGTGATTTGACACAGTTGATGAGTGATGATTTTTTTATTGAAATGATTAAAACAGATGAACTCTTAAACAAATTACTCTAGGCTAAAAGTTTTGCACCCCTTGATTTGGGGTGCTTTTTTGTGGAGAGATGAATAAAGTTGCTTGCATATATGGTTTATGATTATATGGTTTAATATAAAAGGAGTATTGAGCATGTTTTCTAAATTTGAGAGTATGGTAGCTTTTAGATATCTAAGAGCCAAAAGAAAAGAAGGTTTTATATCTGTTATTACATCTTTTGCTGGAATTGGTATAGCTTTGGGGGTAGCAACACTTATTATTGTTACTTCGGTTATGAATGGTTTTAAGTCTGAGCTATTGGGACGAATTTTAGGAATTAACGGTCATATTAGCATTGTTAGTATTACAAATCACCCATTTAGCAATTATAAAGAAGCTGTAAAACTTTTGGAAAGTGAAATTAAAGGGGTTGATATTGCTATACCAATGATTGAAAAACAACTTCTAGCAACTGCAGGAAATAGCGCAGAAGGCGTTATGGTTAGAGGTATTCGTGGAAATGATATCAAGAAAAAGGCTGTACTTCGTGAAGGATTTAAGAATTTTGATTTAACATTCTTTGAGGGGGATGTTGTTGTTCTTGGCTATAAGCTTGCAAACAAGCTTGGTGTTATTGAAGGAGATGAAATCACATTATTATCTCCTCAAGGAAAGGTTACTATGTTTGGGACTGTCCCTAGGATGAAAACATATAAAGTTGCCGGAACTTTTAATTTTGGTATGTATGAATATGATGCAAACTTTGTGTTTATGCCATTAGAGGGAGCGATGAAGTTTTTCTCTTTTGATGATAGCGTTAGTATGATTGATGTATCTTTAAGAGATGATGCTGATATTGACTATACAAGAGAGCTTATTGGTCATGCAATTGCAAATTCTAATAATAGAGCTTACATCTATGATTATAGGCAGACTAATTCAGCATTCTTTAATGCGATTGATGTTGAGCGCAATGTTATGTTTATTGTTTTGACACTTATTATCTTGGTTGCAGCATTCAATATTATCACAGGACTTATTATGCTTGTTAAAGATAAAGGCCGTGATATTGCAGTGCTTCGCACTATGGGAGCTTCTAAAGGTGCTATTATGCGCATATTCTTTTTTGATGGAGCGATGATTGGCGTTGTTGGTACCGTTATTGGTGTTGCTTTAGGATTATTGTTCTGCGATAATATTGAAAATATCAGGCAGTTTTTACAAACTGTTGCGGGGCGTGATTTATTTGCGGCTGAAATTTACTTTTTATCACAATTACCAGCAAAGGTTGAAACAAATGTTGTGGTAATGGTTGCTTTGATTTCGCTTTCTCTTTCTTTTGTTGCAACTTTGTATCCGGCATATCGGGCTGCAAAAATGGATCCTGTGGAGGCTTTGCGTTATGAATAATATGGTGCTAGAACTTAAAAATGTTGTAAAAAATTATCATCAAGGTAAGCAAAATCTTGAGGTTCTATCTGGGGTTAATCTCGAAATTAAGGAAAAAGAAGTTGTGGCTTTAGTCGGACAATCTGGAGCTGGTAAATCAACTCTTCTTCAAATTGCAGGACTCCTTGATAAACCTACATCTGGGCAAGTTATCATAAATGGTGTTAATGTTAGTAAGTCTGGTGATGATACTAGAACTAGATTGAGAAGTAATTATATTGGATTTGTTTATCAATATCATAATTTATTGGGAGATTTTAGCGCCATTGAAAATGTCATGTTACCAATGCTTATTGCAGGAAAAGATAAATCTGAAGCAAAAGATAGAGCGGTTATGCTCTTAGAAAAACTTCACCTTGCACATAGGCTCAACCATAGACCTGCAGAACTTTCAGGCGGGGAACAACAAAGAGTGGCAATTGCTAGAGCTTTATCTAATTCCCCTAAACTACTATTAGCGGATGAGCCAACAGGTAATCTAGACCCAAATACTGCTGAAGAAGTATTTTTGATGTTGATTGATGTTATTAAAGAAACTGGTCTTTCTGCTCTTATTGCAACTCATAATATGGAGTTAGCAAGCAGGATGAACAAACAATTAAGACTTAAGAATGGTGAACTTGTTGGAATAAACGAGCCTATTCTTAGCAAAATCACAAAAAACTTCTACTAAATGCAAAAAAAAGCTTGCAAAATAAAAATATTAACGTTATTTTCAAGCTACTTCCGAAAAAGAGGGTAGCAAATACCCCGTTTGCGTGTGCTTTGGTGAAGTGATTTGCTTAAAGATGCAGTGAGACAAAACTATCGGGACAAAAATAAATAAATTAAATTTAATAAGGATCTTTATAAAATGAAAAGTATTGTTAATGCAAAAAAGAAAAATAGCCGTCGCTATGGTCACAACCTTTGGGGTGATCCAAACAGCCCTATTTTGAAAAGAAATTATGCTCCTGGTCAACATGGTCAAAGAAGAAAAAAGACTACTGACTACGGTGAACAATTATATGCTAAACAAAGATTAAAAGTTTACTATGGTAACATTTCTGAGAAACAATTCCATAAATATTATGAAGAAGCTATCAGAAGACGTGGTGATGCTGCTGAAAACTTGATTGGCTTGTTAGAGTCTCGTTTGGATAACTTGGTTTACAAAGCTAAGTTTGTTCCAACTGTGTTTGCTGCTCGTCAATTTGTAAACCACGGTCATGTTACTGTTAATGGTAAAAAAGTTAACATCCCTTCTTACATTGTTAAGGCTGGTGATGTAATTGAAGTTCGTGAAAAATCTAAGAACTTGGCTGTTGTATTGGCTGCTGTTCAATCTCAAACACGTGATTTCCCTTCTTATATGGAAGTTGACGCTGGTAAATTGACAGCTAAATACACATTTGTTCCTAAGTTTGATGATGTTCCTTACCCTTGCATGATGGAACCAAACTTGGTTATCGAGTTCTATTCAAGATAATAAAAAGTTTGTTAGGACTTTTAAGAGGGTGTTTCGTCGCCCTCTTTTTTTGTGTTGGCGCAAAGTAAATTGAAGGCTTAAATACACATTTACCTTTAGTTTGATGATGTTTACTACTTTAAGTTATGGAACCAAACTTCTGTATCGAGTTCTACTCAAGATAATAAAAAGTTTGTTAGGACTTTTTATGAGGGGGTGCTTAGACGCCCTCTTTTTTTGAGCTTATTTTGCATGCTACTTGATCTCAAACACGTGATTTCCCTTCTTACTTAGAAGTTGACGCTGGTAAATTGCGGGCTTAAATACACATTTACCTTTAGTTTGATGATGTTCCTTACCCTTGCATGATGGAACCAAACTTCTGTATCGAGTTTTGACTTAAAGATAGTAAAAAGTTTGTTAGGACTTTTAAGAGGGGGTTTCGTCGCCCTCTTTTTTTGTGGTGAATTTCATTTATTTTTTTTTACACTCCGAGCTCTTAGCCGTTAATAATAATTTATATTGACAAAAAACATCATTTCTGCTACAAAGTTCGTAATTATTTAAGAATTATGTTTAATTAATTAAATTATTAGCTTATGAATTTAAAAAATTATTGGGATTTTTTCTCAAAGAAAAATTGCAAAAATGTAATTAGAGTGGAGTTCTTTCAGAACTTTAACTTCGCTCTCTGTTATGCTGAATACATTGAAATCTATTCCGCTGAATGTGAATTGTTGCAAACTCTTTACCATAGTGATGCTAGCTTTGGTTATGAAATTTTGGCCAATGGGATGATTGTTAAACTTGATATTAGTGCAATCACTGTTTTCGCTAAAGATGGCGTAGAACTTGATAGCCCCTACATAATCAAGTGTGCCACCACTTTAAAACCAAATATTTCCGGCTCTTTGATACTCACACGCACTATAAATAATGTGTCAGATGAAGTTTTCATTTATAGAGTATTTAGAGATAAGCAACCTCAGATAATCAATAATTTGGGTGATATATGTTATCCCAAATCTATTAACGCTTCGCTTGATAGTGAAATTTATGTAATTGACACAAGTTCCGGTAAAAAATGTATTTTCAAGGAAAATGAAGATGTCACATCAAAAATAAACTATCCTAATTGTGATATGTTAGGCATTGATATGTTGCCAAGTGGTAGTTTTATCGCTAGATATCTCCATCATTGTTGTCTTTTTGATAAAGATATCAATTTGCTTGCTACTGCACATAGAACATACGGTATCACAATCAGAGGAGCTAATTTCATTGGTTTTGAAGAAAAGTTGTTGCTGAACTTCAAAGGCGACATCATCGGTGAGGAAGAGCCTAGTGTTGAAAACATCACTTGCGACGGAACTTTATTGTTCTCTCACAAAATTGTGAACAAGTATGGTGTTGGACATTATCTTGGCGGAAAGCTTATGAATGCTGCTGCTTCTAACTTCCGTTTGGGAACCAAATTGGCTATCATCTACTCACAAGGGATGATTTTTCCTTTATCATTTGTAGATTGTCAAAAAGTTGATGCTGCTGGTGATGGCTTGTATTTTAAGCGATTAAGAGAAATGCTAACTCATTAAATTGAAGTATTAAGTCCCCTCTTTTTAAGGGGACTTTGTTTAAGAAAAGAAGTGTATAATAACCATAAAATTAAAATTTATGATAAACTTAGCTAGGTATTATGCGTTTTTTGCGAACCATCAGTTTAGTGCTGATGGTTGTTTGCAGTTTTTCCCAAATGGGTGGTTTGCAACACATGAAAAAGCCCCCTCAACATCTAACTTGAGAGTTAAGATTTATGACCAAAATGCTATTTTGCGTTTAGATTTTAATAATGGGAGAGATATTTTTGTTTTATTTAACACAGGATATACCATTGTTAAAGATGTAAACAAAGGCGGTATTGTGGTGTATTATCTTGATAAAGAAGTTTCTTTTTTTGAGATAAAATGTATTGAGCATGCTCATCTTACCGTTGTTGATGGTTCGGCCTTGATAATCAGAGTTGGAAATGTTTTTCTTTCAGTTCTTTTGACGAAAGCTCCTGATGAAGGCGAAGAGTGTATGGTAAAACTTTATAGACTTGATAGTCAAGTTGTTGTTTTGGGTGCGGATAATCGAGGTAATTTTTCATATAGAGATGTTAGAAATGATGTTTTTATATTAGATATTACGAAAAAAACAAAAGAACTTAAAAATGTTAGTGATTTTAAGTTTTTATGCCGCGGACGTGCTATTGTTTACTATAATAATGGCATATCAGAACTTATCCAATATGGGGCTTATCAAGCATGTGATGTTGAAAACAACAATCTTGACAACCCTTTGGTTTTGTTAAAATCAGGCAAACCTGAAGGAATTAAGCCTCTTGGAAAATATGCTGTTGTTTTTGAGGATAGCTTGATTGCAGAAACTCACAAAGGGCGTTTTATCTCTGAGTATAATGACAAACTCTTAAAAGAGGTATTTTCTTATGTGCTCTTTATTAAGCCTTATGTTATCTTTAATGGAAGAAAAAAGGCTTTCTACCCTAGTGATAGTGGTGATTGCTATGATATTGATGATAAGATTTTATTTGTCTTTTGGTATAATAATAGGTTTTATCCTTGTTTAATAACTAAAGATTTATCATTCCATGAGAAATATTTGTTTGAGGCTAAAGTAGATGTGGAATACCTTGATAAACTTTCGCAAGCTTTAATTAGTTAAAGCTTTATGTAAAGAACTCTCCTTGTTGGTGAGTTCTTTTTTTGTGATTAAAAAGAAAAATTTATAATACTAGAAAGCAGTATTGACAAAATATTTTTTTTGTATATTATATAATTTCAGTGTTTATATATATGTTTAATTAAAAATTTTATTTTTATGTGTGAAATTAAATCGTTAGATTTTGAGGGGTTGTCTAAAGCAACTGTTCGTGATTATTGGAAAACTCTTGGAAAGCTCTATTCTAAGGATGCTTATACAAGAATTCTTCATAATGGACTTATTCTTCATAGCATTGGTGAAGACATTTTTCTTTATGATCCGATTTCCTCTCATCAAATCATTAGCAATATCGAATTTGCGTATTTTATGATGTCTGGATACGGTATCATAGGAATCAATAAAGAAGATGTTTACTTGTTTAGCCCGAAGGGAAAGATTAAGATGAAATTTGTTTTCCAAAAAAGCTATTACACTGCTGTGGTTGAATCAAGAGAAAAAGGTTATACGCGCTGTTGTTCAGGATTTAAGCTTATCAGCAAGTTTTGGTTCAACTACAATACTATTGCTACTAGATGTCAAAATAAGTGCTATCTTGGCAAGGCTAACAAATTTGATTTGAAAAAGTTGTTTTATGTTGGCGAGTATGACAACATTGCAGAAATGCAAGACAACAACGAAGGTTTTGTTTATGTCTTATACAAAGATGGAACTGCAAAGCTCTTTGACAATCACTTCAAGGAAGTTAAGCTCGTTGACGGTTTGAGCAAGGTCATTTTTTTGGAAAATGGTGACTTTTTTGCAATGGCTGGAGATAAATGTTATCTCTATGATAAAAAAGCTAAGCTTATTGGTGAAAAAGAAGGTGTAAATGCTTCTTATAACAAGAGATTTTACCAAATCGGTGAAGATTTCTTTGATTGCCAAAATCACAAGAAGTGTGAAAAAGCAAATATTCCTTTATACAAAAAAGGTAATGATGTGCTTTTGTTTGATGAAGGAAATGTTTTTTATAACAGAACCTTAAAGCGACACGGTTTTAATAAGCTTGCTTTTGGCAGAGTGCTTGTTGGACTTACTCAAGAACCTTCGGTTGTAAATAAGCAGTTTTTGACCTTTACTGGCAACAATGTTCAGTTTGTTGTTGACCTTTGGAAAAGTGATGATGAAATCAAAGATGAGCTCATCGAGTTTCTCAAACAAGAGCCGGCTGATTTAGAGATGGAAAAATTCAACTACTTTAGGATGTTTTTATCGTATTTGTGTGATAAGGACATGTCTCTTAGAAGTATGTTGATGAGAGAACTTTCTTAAAAATCTTGCTTTTAATCCCCTTAACTTTTAGTTTTGGGGATTTTTTTGTGGCATTTTAAATTATTGAGGTTATTATAATAGTATCTTTAATAATTTTTGGTTTTGTATGTTTGTTTTAGTTATTGCATTATTTGCACCATTTTTTTATTCGTTTGCTAATATTATTGAATGCAAACTTTCTAATAATATTTTTAAACATCCAGTTACTATGATCTTTTATATATCATTGATGAACTGTTTGTTTTTGCCATTATTGCTAATATTTGGCCTACCTACCCTTGTATCTCCTTTTATGCTATTGATTTATTTGATACTTGCGGTAATTGATGTTATGTATTTATTCCCTTATTATAAGGCGATGAAAGAAATTGATACATCTATTGTGTCTGCCCTTTTTTCATTAGGACAGATTACTATTCCTGTTTTAACCTATTTCTTGTTGGATGAAAAACTAAATATTTTTCAGTATATTGGATTTGGAATAATAATTTTTGCATCAGTTGTGCTTAGTATAAATGATTTTTATGGCCTCAAGCTTAATAAAGCTTTTTATTATATGGTTGGTGTTTCTTTATTAAGAGCGTTTTATGTGGTGTTAGAAAAATATGCTTTCAATTATGATAGTAGTTGGATTAATATGGTGATATACGTTAATGCGATGTCTTCTTTATTGCCTTTTTTATTTTTGTTTGACAAAAAGCACAATAAAATGATTAAATCCGCATTTAATGAATACAGAAAAAATACCAAAATATTTTGTGTTAATGAGTTGTTTTGCTTTTTAGGAGCAACTTGTTGTATCTATGGATTATCCCAATTATCTGCGGTGGTATCTTCTGCTATTAACGCTACGGCTCCCATTTTTTTGTTAATTATAAGTTTGGGATTAGAATACGTTTTCGGGATTAAAGTTAAAGAAACCATTACCCCTTTGATTATGGCAAAAAAGGTGATTTGTTATGCCCTTATTATCGTAGGGGTTGTTATGGTTAGCCTTTAGAGGTTAAGATACTCTAATACACCTTCTGGATTTTCTACGGCAACAACTTCTGTGTTTTCCATAGCGTGCAATGCCTGAGCTAATGTATAGTCGTTTCCGCCTTCTACTACTCTATCTCCGATAAATATTATTTTATCATTAGGGTGAGTTTGACGAATAACGTGAGCAATTTGCTCTTTTCCAAAGCCCTTTGGAACTATATCGATTGAAATTTTACCACCAAGACTAAAATCATAGTCTTTGAAATTATCGTTCATGTATTTGGCTATTTTTTCACGCTCATGATGTATGTTATCCCATTCATGATATTTTTCACGCTCAGAAAAAGGACAATTACGACCTAAGACACTAAAGTTTAACATACCTGGACGAAGTTCCATATAATTATTGTATAGTTTGCCGTCGTATGTTGTTGTTTTACGAAATCTTTCTAATGATTTTAGCATTTCTTTATCTAGCTTGATTTCATTTTTATATATTTCTACGCCTTTTTTGTGATAAACATTGCCCATGGAACTAAAAATACCACTAAATGATGATACAACATCTGGTGGAAGCTGTTCGGTTAATTTTTCATAATTTGATCCTGCGGCAATGTATGCTAAATTTGATTTCAACCATGGTAAAAATCTAAAACTAAAATCTTTTTGCATTGGTTGACGTGCAGGGGTTAATGTTCCATCCATATCAAATACATATATATTCATCTTTTATCTCCTGTTTTTTTTATGAATGTATGCTATTTATCAACAACACATTCATAATAAGCTTTGGAGGGAACAAATAATCTACAAGAAAAAGAATCGTCTTTTATTAAGGTTGCAGTTGAGTCTGGAACATTTTTTGAACATACTCCTTGAGCTAAAGCTTCTACCTTGTTTTTATTATGAAACAATGGATTATAGCAAATTACAGGATGCGTTGGCTTTGAGGAACCAACATATATACGTTCTGTTGCAGGCTCTCTTCTTCTATCTTCAAATGGAGCAAACTGATTGCACGCATTTAAGAAGATTAACATAAAAAATAATAACGATAATTTAAGTGTGGACAATTTGTAAATCTCCAATTATATTCAAGTATGTTAGACATTATATATGAAGTAGAATTAAAATGCAAAGTGAAAATGTATATATTGGGGATGATAAGTTTAAAAATTTTTTAAACCATTATAAATGCCCTACTGATATTTATGAGGTTAAACTTAAATTTGCTGGTGCTATTTGTTCGCCTAATGTAAATTTGAGACCTACGGATGTTATTTCTTCTTTATTTCAGGAGAATATGCAACCAAGACTTGAAACCAAGGATGAAGCTAATTTGTTCTTCAAATTCTTTATGGGACTTTGGGATGAAATGTTTGTTCAGATTAGAAACAATGAACTTGTTTTACCTAAAGCGTTAAAAGGCTCTAAAGAAGATTTGATTTTGTTATGCAATCAAAGAAGCAGACAGATTGAATGTGGTTTTGTGGAAGGATTTTGGGGCGGTTTGGAAAGCCTTGATATTCCTAGCTTTGCAGGTGAACTTATAAATTCTTTATCTGATTTGGCTGAGGCGTATTATATGCTTGCCAATAAAATAAAGAAAATGGATGATATTAATGATGAAATATTTAAGGTTATCATTAATATGGATAAAAAAGTAAACGAAATTTTTTCTTTCTTGATTATTCATTTGGTTTTACCAAAAATTGATGAGCTCAAGAAACAAGTTAATTAATTTTTTAGGAGAAGTAATATGGAATTATATGAAGGACTTTTGAGTCGTCGTTCTATTCGTAAATATAATCCAGAAAAAACACTAACTAAAGATGAGATTTATGAACTTATTAGAGCGGCGAGTTATGCCCCATCTGCTCATAACAAACAACCTTGGCATTTCTTGGTTATTGAAAATAAAGAAACTTTGAAAAGTTTGCGTGCTTTACAGCCATGGACTTCTTTTGCAAAAGATGCTGCTTGTGCAATTATTGTTTGTGCGGATATGGAAGAAACTTTTAATCGCCCTAAGGAAGGCTGGAACTATGCACAAATTGATGGAGCTTTAGCTGCTCAAAATCTTTTGCTTGCTTGCCATGCTAAAGGCTTGGGCGCATGTTTCTGTGGAGCGGCTCCTATGCCGATGGTTGTTAGTGGATTAAGAGAAAAGTTCAATATGCCTGAAACTATGCTTCCTGTTGCGATTGTAACTATTGGATATCCTGAAGAGACTCCCAAAGTTCCTGAAGATAGACTTAAAAAAGATAAAGTTTATTTTGAGACTTTTTAAATGCGAAAAGCCCTCCATTAAGGGGGCTTTTTTTTAAGAGTTAATCAGCTATAAACTCTCGTTCATAAATAATCCTTTTCTGTTCTGGATTAGATATGCTGAAACTTAAGATTTTCAAGCTGATTTTGTTTTTTTCAATCAGAAGATCGTAATCATAAAGAAATGTATCTTCTTCTGTTGCGACTTCACCCATCGCCATATCAGAATAATGAGTACTTTTCTTCTTGTATTCTACTCCCCCTAATACCCAATAGTCTGAATATGCTTCCTTATTTTTCCAGCCTGTGCGGGCTGAAAAAGTTTGAACATATATAGCAGGAGTTATTTCTGTTAGGTTGATTTTTCCACCACTATCTAGTGTGTACTGGAAAAAACCCTCAGCAAGAACTGGTGCCGCTCCATCTTTTTCGGACACATATACATACAGAACAGAGAGGCTCGCCCCGTCCCACGAAAATTTGTACCAACATCCATCTGTTTTGAACCAGAAGTAATCAGCCTCTGCAATATCAATCGGATTGGGAGTATCTGTATCTACAATTTCAACCAATTGAGTATCCAACAAATCTTGATTAACTACTTCTACCTGCTGAGCGCTAGCAGTGTTTACTACGCATGCAATCACAAAGATTGCTACTAAAAACAAAATCTTCTTCATAAAGTTTTTTTTAATAATTAAACATACTTTTATTTGTAGAGTTTTAGTGTAGCTCTTTTTTGTTTATTTGTCAACACCTATTTTCTTGACAAGGTTTAGAGCAAACAAAAAGGAATTGAAGAGCTTATTTTATTACATTTTTGGAAAATAAAGTTAAAAAAAATCTCCCTTAAAAAAGGAAGATTTTCTAGATTAGAGTAATGCGAAACGTCTGAAATAAAGTTCAACCTCTTTCTTATTACCACGCTTGCAGAGCAAATCTACTGATGTATTGTAAGACAAACTCTGTTTTGAGTTTTCTAGATAATACATGATAAGACTGTGATGATTGCTCTTTATCAAGCAATTTTCTGCATTTTCACACAATTCACCATACTTTCTGATGTAATCTTTCAACAGCTTTTCTGTCGCATCAATTATTGAATCTCTTCCACTTCTTACTGAAGATATTGTTTTAACAAACAATTCTTCTGCTGATGGCGAGAAACGGTGAGACTTGATATACTTTTCGATTACATCAAAAGATGTTTTCACATCATCTTTTATGAGCTTTACGAGATATTGGTTAAGCAAATATTCCTCCCCTTCTCCAGATTTTTTATCTGAAATATAAGGGCTACTAGCGTCAATTAACAACTTTTCAAGTTCTGAACAAAGAAGACATTCTTGAAGCATAAATTGAACCAAATCAAATCTTATGTTGCGCTTTTCATAAAGTTTTAATTGAAAACTTGGTGAAAGCATTCTTCTTGTTTTTTCTTGATTAGACTGTGCAAAACTTACAAGTAAAGCCTTAACTTCGTCTTGGCGATTTCTTTCGAGAATTTCTAATTGAAATTCTTCTTTCATACCGTTGTGTCCTGATGCTAACCATGTATTTTCCTGGGAAGCAATCTCTCCTAAAATTGAACGATGTTTTTGTTTTTCAGCAACTGCTTGACTTCTTAAGTGTTCGATTTCTGCAATACTTATTTTTTCCATAATTATATGAATTAAAAAAATTGTACATAATACTTTTTATTGAAGTGTTATGTCTAACTTGTTTTTTGCAATTAGTCAATATTTTTAATAAAGCGAATATATCTTTTTTATCATAGTTGGAACTTCCATTTTAAGTTCTGCTAACATGTATGATACCATATCTAAGTTTAGTACACCTATCGAGATTATGGAATATTTATCACTATTTTCTACCCACTTCGGATTGTTATAATCTACCCAATAACGTTCTCTATATGATGGAATTACACGTCTTTCTGGCTTTTCTAGATAGAGCTTACCATCTGGTGTTAGGTTTGCGAATTTATCTAATGTGCCATCTTTTAAGAATGATTTTATGCTTATTTCACCATTTGAATATAAGATTATTTCTGATTTTAATTTCTTGTCTTCATAATATTCTGAGATAACATCATAATCATCTATATGCTTAAAATCTGCAACTAATGCTCCGCCATCACCATATATATTAGAATTATCTTTGAGCAATGATGAACTATTTGAGATTAAGTTATTAGATATTTTCTCATTATTTAATGTTAGTTCTATTAGGTTGTCTTGATCATAAGTCTTTGAGAGTGTGGTTATACCATAAATTTCTGTTTCTTTGATTTTTTGTTGGTTAACGTTATATTCTGTTATCACAAAATGTAGTGGTGATAACTGCTTGGTTTGTTTTTTAAGTTCACCATTTGGGAAATATTCTTTATCTTCAAACAATAAAGTCCCTGGTTGTTTAGAAACATTGAAACGTGGCTTTCCGGTATTATAGAAATCCTCTCTTGAGGTGAAAGATGTTATGATATTATCATGATAACTCTTTCTTGTTTTGCGACGTAGCTCACCTGTTCCATAATATTTTTCTATGAGTATGCCATCTTGATTATAAACCATATCTGTCAATAAAAGACCTGTTTTAGAGAATTCTTTTATTTCTTCTGTTCTTCCTTGTTTGGTTTTTACAATCTTTCTGATATTACCGTTAGGATAATATAGTTTTTGAGTTTTTGTTTCTTCATCATTAACTGTTGGAGATTTTGCATCCTTTGTTTCTTTATCAACCACCTTTGTTAGGGTATTGATATTTGGCTTAGATATTGGACCAATATTTTGTGCTTTGAGCTCTAGCTCTTCTTCTTTTTCTTTGGTTGGAACTAGTGTTTGGTCTAATTGAGAAGATACATTTTCAATGTTGTTTATTGTGTTGTTATTTGATGACAATTCTATTTCTTCGGCTTTAGAAAGAGAAATATCATCTTCTATTAAAGGTAAATCTTCTTGGCTAATGATTGGTGTTGTTGGTATTGTTGGGGTTATGATATTTATATCTTGTGATACTTCATCTAACCCACAAATTTTACCTGCTTTGATTATCTCTCCATCTTTATAAACACCATACTCACCAAGACTTAGGTTATATTCAATATAGTTTTGAGGAGATTTTTGGTTTATTTCTTTTACAACATCTATTTTATCGTCATAAAAATCTATATAAATATCTTTATTTTTATCACTTTGGCTCAAATAAGCATGATTTTTTTGATTTTTAACATAACTTAAGCTGAACTCTAATTGACTGTTTTCTGTATAGCTATTGTATAAACGTTGTTGTTTATCATCTGAGATGTAATACAAATCTTTTATCTCTGCATTGTCATAAAAAGTACGACTTGTATCTGATAGTTCATCTTTATTATAGCTTATTTCTTTTAGCACCTTATTATTTGGAGCATAAAGTTTTGCCACACCTTGACGTTGCTTCCTATTATAAGGTATGTCATGGGTTTTAATAGCGTTATCATCAAAATATGTAAGTGTTGCAAAATGTCCCTTGTTATATGCTGGTGGATATGATGCTTTTAACTTGCCTTCATGATAACATACGTATCTGCTACGCTCACTTTTGAATTTTGAGAAATCTTCACATCCTTGTGGTGGAATGATGGTTAGTGCATCTTCTATTGATGCTCTTTTTTCTTCTATTGCTAAATCGAGGTTTGCTATCTTTTCACCTAATTGGAGGCACTTTTCATCTTCTTGTGAGAAATTGCCTAATTTTGAGATAAGAGTTCTTTTTTTAGTTGATGGAGCATTAACTAATTTATCTTGTTTGAATGTTATTTCTTGTGGGGTTGGACTTGAAACCTTAGCAACTCCCTCTTTTTTGCCATCTACATAAGGAATTGTTGCAGCAACTTCTCCTGTTGGGAAGTAACAAGTTAAATCACCAACCACTTTTCCTTCTTCATATCTTTTTCTGAATGCTATTTCTCGGGTTGGGAAAAATCCATTTGCAAAGCCTTCCTTTTGACCATTTTTATATGAAATTTCAGCAGTTAAATTACCTTGAGCATCAAACTTTTGTTCTAGGCCATTTTTATAACCATCTGTGTAAGGAGTTAGACGTCTTATCATTCCTAATTCGTCATAACTTATTCTTACATTTTTATTACCCTTGATATTATTTATCTCATAGATGAAATTTTCTCTATATGGAAGACCACATTTATTATAAGAGATATCTCCTTCGTCTTCATATAGCTCAACTAATTCTTCTAAGCTTAATTCTAAAATAACATCTTCACAATTAGCTGATAAATCTTGCTTTGAGAAATCTAGAAGTTCTGCATTTGTTATTTCTCTTATTACGCTTCCTTCTGGAGAATAAAAAACGTTTTTACCTTTTTGACCAACAACAAAGGATGCTGCTATTTTACCATTTGGATAATAGGTATTTAGATAACCTTCCCTTTTGCTTGTTCTTTCTTCATTTTTTTTGCTAGATTTAGGAGATACTTCTACCCAAGGAATTTCCTGACGAAGAACTCCATTGGTATCAAACCTCTTTTCTATACCAAGTTTGGTGAAATTATTTATATAAATAGCTTCTGAGGCCTTTTTGCCATTTGGATAATATTCTTCTGCATAAAAGCTACCATCTTCTTCCCCTTTGGAAATTATTTTACGTGCAAGAGCATGATTTGGGTGATACTCATTTAATACTCGTTCAACTATTTCATTATTGATTATTTTTTTCTCAGCAATAACCAAGCCTTCTTTAGTTACTAACTTTTCTAATATTCCACCTTCGATTGTCTCGGTTATTATTTGGGGAACATCTTCTACAACTTCTGGAGCTATTGAAGTTTTTTCTTCTTTAACTTCGTTATTTACTGCTTTTTCTATGGTGGATGGATTTTCATTATTTAAGCTGGCATTTGCTTCTTCTTGAGATGCTTCAAGTTTTGGAGATATAGCTTCATTTAAGCTTTCTTTTAATTTATAGTTTTCTACAACTTCATCATCTAAACTATAAGGTGTTGAACTAGTGGTTATCTCGGTTGCAAATGCAAGAGTTTGCAATGAAACAGTTAAAAATAAAGCAAGTTTTAGCGATTTTACCATAGCAACACCATAAATAATTTGTCAGTTAAAAATAATTCTTTGAGTTATTTTAAACACGATTTTATTTTTTTAAAGATAAAATTAAATTTTACACCAAGAGTTTTTTAAGTAAAATTAGCTTCTTTTATAATGGCTTTTTCCACTATTTCGTTTAGTTCGTCATTTGTTATTTGTTTATTTTTTAGCTTTTCTAATACAGAGGGAAAATCTTCTATAAGATTGTTTTTTGATTTAAGAGATGCGTTATAATACCTTTCAAACATTGATATAAAGGTTTGAAATTCTTTATCTTCATTATTTAAGTCTTTTATTGCTCTTCCTTTTATATCTGCTCTTAAAACATCTATAAAACGAAGATAATAATTTTGTTTTTGATGCTTAGCTAAGAAAAGAGCAACTTTAGCTAAATTTTTGGGGTTATTTAATTTTTGACTATGACTTATCATATGATTTTGTATAGCAAATGGTATAAACTCTTGATATATTTTAGGCGCATCAATGCGTTTTAATATATTTTTTGCTAAATCTATGCCTAAATTTTCATGAAAATGATGTGATGGCCACAATGTTTGATCGGTTTTTGTTTTACCTATATCATGAAGAAGAATCGAAAAGTTTACCACCGCATCCTTTGAGTTTGCGGATTTTAATGCTAAAAGTGTATGTGTTCCGGTATTTTTTTCTGGATGATAATCCTCTCTTTCAGGAATTGACCAGAGTTTTTCTACCTCAGGGAATAATTCTTGCAATAGTCCTATTTGACGTGCGGTTTCAACAAATCGGTAAAAATATGGCGAACTTAATGCTTTTTCTAATTCTTGAAATATTCTTGCCTTACTTAAATGCTGTATTGCCCCCTCTTCTACCATTTTTTGGCAGATTGATATCGTTTCTGGAGCTAAAGAGAAATTTAGGGTTGCAACAAACCTACAGGCTCTTAAAACCCTTAATGGATCTTCTTTAAAATGAGGAGAAATATGACGCAAAACTTTATTTTTGATATCTTCAATGCCGTGGTGAAAATCAATCAGTTCTCCTGTTGCTGTATCTTCATATATTGCATTACAAGTAAAATCTCTACGAATTGCATCTTCTTCTAGAGTGATTGATGGTGTAAAAATAAATTCAAAATCTTGATGACGTGAGCCCTTTTTTATCTCTTTTCTTGCTAGTGCATATTCTTCTTTAGTGATGGGATGTAAGAATACGGGAAAGCTTTTACCTACTTTGGTATAGCCTAATGATAACATTTCTTCTATAGTGGAACCTACTACAACATAGTCATTATCTTGACTTGTTTTATGCAAGAGTTTATCTCGAACAGCGCCACCTACTTTATAAATTTGCATATTTTCTCCTTTATATTTTGCTCCTTAAAACTAATAACAAGTGTTTTATTTTGCAAGTTTTTTATATAATAAATATATAAAGTTTATGTAACATTAGTGCTTTTGAAGAGAATATGATATACTTTATCAATCAAATAATCTTCGTATAAAGGAGATTGGGAATATTTTAAATAAGTAGAGATTATTTATTTTATTCATAACCACAAAAAGAAAAATAAAACAACATATCCATTAAAATCAATAAATTAGCACTTCAATCCTAATTTGTTTCGTTTTTAATAAAAAAATAATAAAAAAAATGTTGCAATTAAAAATCTTTTGATTATAGTATGTATTGTTTTGATTATGGGTGCGTAGCTCAGTTGGTAGAGCAACTGACTCTTAATCAGTGGGTCTGGGGTTCGAACCCCCACGCGCCTACCATTGTAGAGAGCTTTCTTTTGTTAGAGAGCTCTTTTTTTTTGTGGCATACGGGGTTCGCCCCCTAAAGGGTTCGCTTGCTTCATAGTATTTTGATTACATCAAAATAACTTCGCTTCGGACAAATCATTGATGTAATTTTGCATTATAGACTGCTCGTCTATGCAAAATTTACAATGACTACTCTTTCATGATAAAAACAATTCCCCAAATTGTTTTTATTCATAAAAGCCCCACGCGCCTACCATTGTTGAGAGCTTTCTTTTATTAGAGAGCTCTTTTTTTTGTGGCTTACAGGGTTCGCCCCCTAAAGGGTTCGCTTGCTTCGTAGTATTTTGATTACATCAAAATAACTTCGCTTCGGACAAATCATTGATATAATTTTGCATTATAGACTGCTCGTCTATGCAAAATTTACAATGACTACTCTTTCATGATAAAAACAATTCCCCAAATTGTTTTATTCATAAAAGCCCCACGCGCCTACCATTGTTGAGAGCTTTCTTTTGTTAGAGAGCTCTTTTTTTTGTGGTTAGAAGCGTAAGGTAAGAAGACACAAAAAAAGGGAGCGCTTGCTTGGATGTACTTTCAATAAAAAAACCGGCGTGAAAGCCGGCTTAAGGTATTTGTTAGAAAACTTCGTTACGCATTACAGCATTAACTCACACTGTGTTTCGATGGCGACTAGATGAACATGAACAAGAACCGCCATTAGAAGACTTAGAATTGCCTTTTTCCTTTTTTTCTTTAGCTTCTGATGTTTCCAATGAATCAAGCGCATCATCTAATATTTGTTCCAAGCGTTTTGTATCTACAGGCTTAGAAGCTTCAAAGAACACATAGGCAGAAAAAATAAAAAAACCTACTACTACAATACATCCAATAATATTCATAATAAGAAAATTTTAGTGGAACAATAATTTAATTTTATGGTTTGTAATATTATAAAGAAAACATCTTGTCAACACCTTTTAGACAAAAAGCATTGTAAATTCGTCTTCTATTGTAAATAGTATTAAATAAGAAAAAGCTCATTATACATATTATTATATAGGGGATGATGGTGAAACTTTAAGTATTAAGCATCCGCAATTTTGTTATTGTGAGATATTATAATGCTTTAATGCGAAAAAGTATTTGCTTCTTAGAATAAAATGATTTAGCATTGCCGTTTGGTAAAAATTATGATGTAATATTATTTAAAATTTAAGAATTATGTTAAAATTGAAATTTTTTTCAGGTAAAATTGCAAGCACTCCGATTGTTGTGCCAATGGCTAATTATGTTGTTGTTTTCGTTGTGGTTGATATTGAAAATATCGGCCGTAAAAAACTTTATAGCACAACACAGAACCTTTATATCAATATAGAAAATACTGTATTTTCTGACGTTGCTGTATCTTCTGTGGGTGATAAGGTGCGCTTAGGCTTGAATGCATCAACTGAGAGTAATTATATCAATGCGGAAATCTGTAGTTTTGTTAATGATACTCTTGGCTTTGGAAAACTTAGTTAAGTACTCTTAAAAACTTTGTGTTATGGAAAAAATTGTTTCAATTCTTAAAGGTCCGTTTGTAGACTTTTTGAGTGGTCCATACGTTCCCCTTGTTTTGATAATTATTGTAATTTTGACTTTTGGGGTTATCTATTACAAAGATAATAAGGCTTTAGAAGAACGCCAGAAACAATGTCTTAATGATGCAAAAAAGAAGTAGAAAAACTCTCCCTTACAATTTTTTAATTGTAAGGGATTTTTTATTTTAAGAATATTAATGTTGCGTTTTTTATTGTTTTGGGGGTTGATTTGGGCATTGTTTTTATTGAAAGTAAAAATGATATTTTAATTACTTTGATTATACTTTTTTTATATCATTAAGTATAATTGTTGTAAGGAAATAAAGAATATGTTGAACTATCTTAGACCTCTTGATATCAGATTTAAGTATTTATTTTTAGGTATTGTTATAAGTTTATTTTGGACACATGGAATGATTTTGTTTAATAAACTTTCGTTTCACGATGATGCTTTTATCTTTTTGATGTAAGAGCAGTTATACTTCTAGAAGATGGGGGTAGAACTATTAAAAAAAGCAGTTATATTATTTTATGCCTCAAATAGCAACGCATTGATGTTAATATAATATTGTCTTGCTTTTTTTAATTAAGTCTTTTATATTTTGTATCGCTTGAAATTTATTATGTTTAACAATTAAAATATTATGATGTATGAAGTTTGAAAAAATTACTGGCAAAATTGTTAGTGCTCCAGTGACCTTAAAAGGAGGTTCTGAGCTTGTTGTGTTTCTTTTATTAGAAACTCCAGATGGTTGTGAAGAATTCTATTATCAAACATCGGGAATTTCTTTTCGTTCATTAACTCAATTTAAGGGAACTATGTTTTCTAAAATAGCTTTATCTGCGGTTGGTGATGAGGTACAGTTTGATATTTATCGTCATAAACCGAAAGGACTTGAAGTGTGTGAAATTTTTCATTTTGAAAATTTGACCCATAAATTTTAGAAAATATCGTTTTCTCTTACGTTTTTATTGGTAAGAAAGGAATATACTTCTTTATTTTATCAATTGAGGTTAAAAGAGATATTTATGAGATGATGAGCTTCAATCTTTTCTTAAATGATTTTACTACGTTAATTAAATCCCCTTTCATGAATATAGAGGGGATTTTTTTGTTTAAATATAATATGTTATTAAACTTGACTTGAGATAAAATATTTTATATAGAAAAAATCAGTTATAAATATTTTTGTGTGTAATTTTTAAATTTATTCTTTATGAAAACGAAGAACAATGAGGTGATTTATCAAATTTACCCGCTTACATTTAATTATGCTAAAGGTAGCGCAAGCGATCCTTATAAAGGTTGTTATGGAAACTTAAAAGGTGTGAGTGCCTTGGTTAATTATGTTTCTTCTCTTGGTGTTGATGCTATATGGATTACCCCCTTTTACCCTTTTGGTGGTACAGGCTTTGGATACGATATTACGGACTATTGTGCTGTTAATCCTATGTTTGGAACAATTGATGACTTTGTCGATTTGTGCAAAGTGTATCATTCTAAGGGTATTCGTGTGATTATTGATCAGGTGTATAACCACTGCTCTTGTAAGCATCCTTGGTTTGAAAAAAGTGTTAAACGCATCAAACCTTATGATGAATACTTTATTTGGGCAGATGCTTTGGGATTTGACGATAATGGTAAGCCTATTGCACCTAACAACTGGGAACCGATTTGGAACTCTAATGGCAACTCTGTTTGGCAATGGAACAATAAGCGTAAGCAGTTTTATATGCACAGCTTTGATTATTCTATGCCTAATCTTAACATCAATAATAAGGATGTTCAGGATGAATTATTGAAAATCTCTAAGTTTTGGTTTGATTTAGGGGTTGATGGTTTCCGTTTGGACGCTGCTGTTCACTATGCTCCTGATCCTATGCTTCGTGATAATCCCGTGTTTAAGATTAAAACTAAGAAAGGATTACAAGACCGTCTTTATGATTGCCAAACTATTGGCGGACAGAATTTTCTCAATCGTTTGAAAGAATTGTGTAATTCTTATGAAAATCCTAAGACTTTGTTAGCAGAGTTTGGATATAAAGCAACAAGCAAAATGGCTAAAAAGCGTGTTGAAGATTTTTTTGCTGATTGTGGTGTTGATGCTTATTTTACTGGGGCGCTCAATGGTGGTGATGTTGATGATATGAGAAAACATGTCGCAAAAGACTTATCTTTGATGAAAAATGGAGTAAAGCTTAATTGGGCAACTAGTAGTCATGATGTTGAGCGTGAAGCTTCTCGTGTGTTTGGCAAAAATCCTAGTATTTTGCAAAAGAAGATGTTGTTGCATTTTTTGCTCTCTCTTCCGGGTAGTATTTGTATTTTCCAAGGTCAAGAATTGGGGCTTTCTAACCCTAAAGACTTTGAAAAGTGCAAACATCCTGAAAATGATCCACTTAATATTTGGACCAATTTTGGAATGCCTTGGGATGCGGCTCGTGCTGGTTTTGCTATGAGTGATAACGTTAATGATGCTACTCGTAAGATGGCTTTGATGCCGGATGATGAGCAATACAGACTTGCTGTATCTAATCAGAAACATGAGACTTCTTTGTTGAACTTTTTTAGAACGCTTGTCAAACAACGCAAAAATTCTATTTTTGGTGAATTTGGTAATGTAACCTTTATCAAGGGTATTGATAATCCTGAAGTTATTGCTTTTGCTCGTACTAATGAAGATAAACGCAAAATCTTTTTGTTGGCATATAATTTCTCTTCAGAAGATGTTTCTTTTGTTTATAGAAGAAAGAAATATACTGTTAAAGCTATGCGTTTTATTCAAGATCGATTGAAGTAATTGATTTGGCTGTTGTTTTATGCAACAGCCTTTTTTTGTGGTAATTTAATAAGTTAGTTGTCTCTTTCGTGCAGAAAAGAGCTCTTTTATTGCTATTTGTCTTTTATCTTGTTGTTTAATTTTCTTTAATTTATTTTTTTCTAAAAGTAATTTTTGCCTTTTTTTATCTATTTCTTGTAGTTTTTTTTCTATATTTATTGGTGGAATAGTTGCAAGGTTATTGGTTTCTTTTTCTAATTGAAGATATTTCTTTTCTATATCATTATTTTGTTGATGATAAGTGAAGTGCTTTTCAAAATATTGTTGTCTTGAATGAGCTATCATCTTTAACCTATTGATTGTTTTAGTTTCTTGTTTATTTAGGGGTGTTTTTAATCTCGGATGACAATTTATCTTTTCGATAGATTTTTCGATATCTTGTGAGATTTCGACGATAAAACTTCCAAAATCAGAATATTTTTCATAAATTGATTTGGTTATATCATTACTTATGAGGAGATGCTCATCTATAATTTCAAACGATTTAGGTAATGTTTGGTTATTTGCCATAGCCTACCCCATTTGATTGAGCTTTCATTTGCAATACGCTAAAGTTATTTTTATTTTGATTTTCTTGCTCTTTTTCTTTATTTAAGCGTTTTTCTTTTTGAGCTATCAATTTTTTAGCTAATTGTTCTGATACGATATAATCTGTGGAGAGGCATACTTTAAAATCTTTACCATATTGAGAAAACGAAGGAGCTAAAGCTACGCCCTCTTCCTTATATAGACCTAAATTATCTTTGATTGCTATATGACCATGGATTTTGCCACCTTTTCCATACATTTTTTCTAGATCTTTATATCTTCTTCCCAAGTGCTCATCTGCTACTTTGTTATCTGTGATTATGATTGCACCGGCTGGTAATTGACGAGAAAATGCTTTTAGTTCTTGATTTTCTGCTGAAATACTTGGTTTGTTATATGCAGTATTTTCAAGAGTAATATTAACAAACTTTCCACTCTTTTCTAAGGGAATATGAGCATTAAAGGCTGAATTATAAGCACATCCTTTTATTTTATTTGGCCAATCAGGATTTTCACCGGTTAAAATTTCACCTAAATGTGCTCCTTGGAATATTTGTTGAGCTCCATATAAACAATTTCCATTGTTTTTACCAGTTACTTTATCGGCTGATCGTGCTAGTCGTGTTGCTCTTATTCCAGGGGTTAGGTCTTTGAATAACTCTTTGTTTTCTGATAAAACAACTTGGATATCTTCTTTGGATATGCCTGCTTTTTCTATCAACTCCTCAAGGCTAAACTTTTGAGGAACGACGCTATTTTTGTTTAGATTAGCATATGTTTGTTCTGCTTTTGCTTCGGGAGTAATTTCTTGAAACATATTCATAAAAGTTTCAAAATTTGCTGTCTTGTTAGTATCGTTTTTATTTTCTAACTTATTGGAAAGATGTTGTTCTTTGGATAATGATGTTTTGTATTCTTCTTTAACTTGGCTTAGTTTTTTATCTTCTGCTTCTGTTATTCCTGAAAGTGTTAAGGTCAACAAGGCATAACTACCTATTTTATAGGCATTTTTCTTGATATAATTCCAAGCTGTACGAGCATCTTCTTTTAGCTCATCTATGAAACCTTGCTTGTTTTCCATTCTTCCCTCTATACAAATAGCCTCAATTATGGCTTATTTTACCATATTTTAAGGGATTTGTAAAGAGTTTTATAATTGAACTAACCTCGATAGTTGTTTTGCCAAAAATGGAATATATTTTCTGCAGTATAGGTTTCTTTATTTTGTTGTTTTAGGCGTGACATCTCTTCTGATTCTTTTATTATTTCTAGGGCTATATCTTTAGGAATATGAATATCTTTTGATAGAGGAAATTTAACATTATTTCCGTATCTTGTGAAATTGGGGCCTCGAGGCTCGGTGCCATCGCTTTTAAAATAACCTTGGTTATCTTTTACAGCTATGTGCCCATGAACCTTTCCACCTGTTCCGTATTCTAGTTGTAGACGTGTATAACTTCTATGTTCTTGTTCATCTGGAACTTTATTGTCTGTAATAACAATTTGTCCAGGAATCAATTTCTTACAAAATTCTTGCATTTCACGATTTTCTTTAGAACCTTTTTCTGTTTCGTAAGCCTTATTTTCTAATGATACGATTATAAATCCGCCATTTTTCTCTAATGGAACATAAGCATTATATGCTGAATTGTTTTTACAGCCTTTTAGTTTCTTAGGCCAATTGGGTGCTCCTCCCGAAATTATGTTTTGAAGACCTGCTTTATCAAATATATCTTGAACTCCGGCCAAGCAATCTCCTCTCATAATACCGTGTTTTTGGTCTGCTGCTTTAGCTAATTTTTTATTTGTATTGCCAGGAATTAGCTTAAATAATATCTCTGGATTTTTGCTAATTGCACTTTGTATGTCGCTTGCATTGACTTTTGCTTTAGTCATTAAATCGCTTAAGCTTATGCTTTCTCCTACACTTACCCCTTTAGCTTTAAGGTATCTTGCTTGAACTTCTTGTTCAATATCTTTAACTTCAGGCTTAGAAGAAAAAGAACTCATAAAACTTGCTAAATACTCTATTTCGTCATTTAACTTATTAGGCGGTTTAACTGAAATAGTGTCTTGTGAGGATTTCTTTTCATAGTACTCTTTTTTATTTTTTTCTATATTCTTTCTTTTTCTTTCTGCCATTTTTTTATCTATTAAAGCATCTGTTTGCTCTTTGGTTAGCTTATTTTTTTCATACAAATCTTGTGCAGGCTTTAAGTTAGAAGATGACTCATCATTGGTTAAAAGAAGAGAAAAAATAACATAACTTGCAAATACCTTTCCTGAAAATAAAGTTGTATCCTTTACTACTTTATAGGCAGTCTTTAAATTTTTAGATTGAAGGTATTCTTTGGCATATTTCGATATTTGCTTTTTACTTTTTTTCAATAACCTTGGAAAAAACTTACTTGTTCTTTTATACAATCCGGGGAGTTCTTGATATTTTTTTCTAATTTTTTTATTGATGCGTTTTTTTAGTCTTTTTCTATTTTTGGCAGACAAATATTCTCTAACGCTAAAATCTTCAGCGTTTTCAATTATATATTCCCAAGCTAGTTTGGTATCTTCTTTTAATTTTTGTACCAATTCTTCTCTTTTGCCCATTATATTTAAGCTCCCAATTATCTTTTAGGATTGAGTAATAGGCAGTATATCATTTTTTTTGTCAGAAGTCAAAGAGTTTTGTCATTTTTTTTATTTACAACCAATTTTTCATCTAAAATGTCTATTATTACATCTTCTTTATCCGATATTTCTCCCTCAAGCAATAGGATAGCTAATTGATTTTCCAAATTATTTTTCAAAAACCGTTTAAGAGGCCTTGCTCCATAGATCTCGTCATAGCCATTATTTGCTATCCAAGATTTTGCGGTTGGAGTTAATGTAATTGTGATTTCACGATACTGAAGCCTTTTTTCTATATCTTTTAAGACTAGTTCTGTTATGGTTTCTATATCTTCTTTGGTTAGTTTATTAAATAGAACGATATCATCTATTCGATTTAAAAACTCTGGTCTAAATGTTTCTCGAAGACTTTGCATAACTTCTATTTCTTTTTCTTGATCATCTAAATTAGAATTTATCAAAAATGATGCTCCTAAGTTTGAAGTCATGATGATTATTGCATTCTTAAAGTCAACTGTTGTCCCTTTACTGTCGGTTAGACGGCCTTCATCTAAAACTTGCAACAATATATTGAACACATCAGGATGAGCTTTTTCTATCTCATCAAACAATATTACTTGATATGGACGGCGACGAACTGATGTGGTTAGTATTCCTCCTTCTTCATAACCAACGTATCCTGGGGGGGAGCCTATAAGACGAGAGACTGAGTGCTTTTCCATATATTCTGACATATCTATTCTTAATATAGCATTTTCATCATTGAATAAAAATTCTGCTAAGCTTTTGGCCAACTCTGTTTTACCAACACCTGTTGGGCCTAAGAATAAAAATGAACCAACTGGTTGATTAGGATTTGATATACCAGAACGAGAACGTCTAACGGCATTTGATACGGCGGAAATTGCTTTATCTTGCCCTATTACTCTTTGCTTGAGATAATTTTCAAGATTTAATAATTTTTCTTTTTCAGAGGCGAGCATTTTATTTACTGGAATTCCTGTCCATTTGGATACGACTTTGGCTATGTCTTCAGATTGGACTGTTTGAACATCTTTTTTATCTTCTTTTTGTTCCAATTTTTTTATTTGTTCTTCCAAACTTGGTATTATTACATATTGCAATTCCCCTGCTCTTTCATATTGGCCATTGCGCTCTGATATTTTGACTTCATTTTTGGCTTTATCTAATTTATCTTTTAATTCGGTTATTTGTTGAAGTGTATTCTTGTCTTCTTGCCAAAGGCTATTTAAGTGTTGAGCTTGTTCTTCTAGATTTGCAAGTTCTTCCTCTAAAATTTCTAAGCGTTTTTGGGATGAAATATCAGTTTCTTTTTTTAGAGCTTCTTTTTCTATTTTTAATGATAAGACTTTTCTTTCTAATGAGTCTAGTTCTTCAGGTTTACTATCTATGCTCATGCGAATGGATGCTGCTGCCTCATCCATTAAGTCTATGGCTTTATCTGGCATAAAACGCTCTTTTATATAGCGATTAGCTAAGATGGCTGATGTTATTAAAGCTTGATCTTGAATTTTTACACCATGATGAAGCTCAAACTTTTCTTTTAAGCCACGCAATATTGTGATGGTTTCTTCTACATTTGGCTCATCAACATATACGGGTTGAAAACGACGTGCTAGAGCTTGGTCTTTTTCAACATATTTTTGATATTCATTTAAGGTGGTTGCTCCAATACAATGGAGTTCACCTCTTGCAAGAGCTGGTTTTAATAGATTAGATGCATCCATTGAACCTTCTGAAGCTCCTGCTCCTACAATTGTGTGCATTTCATCTATAAATAGGATAATTTTTCCCATTTGGGCTTCTATTTCTTTTAGTACAGATTTTAAACGTTCCTCAAATTCTCCTCTAAATTTTGCCCCGGCAATCAATGCTCCCATATCTAGTGATAAAAGTTGTTTATTTTTTAGAGATTCAGGAACATCATTATTGATGATGCGCATTGCAAGCCCTTCTATGATTGCTGTTTTACCAACCCCTGGTTCACCAATTAGAACAGGATTATTTTTGAGACGACGAGATAAAACTTGAATTGTTCTACGAATTTCTTGGTCTCTTCCGATTACTGGGTCTAATTTTCCATCTTTGGCTTTTTGAGTTAAATTGATGGTATATTTTTGTAAACTTAAAAAAGTATCTTCTGAAGTTGGACTATCTGCTATACGACCATTTCGATATTTTTTTATCACTTCATTTAAGGTTTTAGGATTTATATTATTTGATCTTAATATTTCTGATGCCTTGTTTGAAGATTGAGCTAAGGCCTGAAATAAGCGCTCTATTGTTATATATGTATCTTTGCTTTGTGTGGCTAAATTTTCAGCTTCTAGCAACAAAGTATTATAATCTTTAGAAAATGATGTTTCTATATTTTCACCTGAAACTTCGGGTAATTTCTTTAATTCTTCTGATGTTTGTTTGATTATATTATTTAAGTTTCCTTGGCTTTCTGTTATTAGATTAAAAATTACAGGATCTTTTTCTTGAAGGATGGCTTCTAACAAATGTAGTGGGGTTGCAAATTGATTTTTTGCAAGTATGGCAATATCTATTGATTTTTTTATCAATTCCTGAGATTTTTGTGTAAATTTATCTATATTCATGTGTTTTCTCCTTATATCTTTTATGTAGGTTTTTAGGAGATGAAAATTCAAGAGGGAATTTAAAATTATTTTGGAAGTTGATGCTTGATGGCTGTTATTCCTTTTGTGGTCAACATTATAACCGCATAGGTGTCATCAATATATAAACTATTTTGATGTGGCCAAGGTTGGGTTGCTGTTTTTAGATATTGATACAATGATGGTGATAAATCTCTTATTTGCGAGTATCCATAGAATATTTGAGTTGGGGAATAAAAATTATACATTCCTGAGGGGATGTGTCTAACAATAAACGAACGCTCGAGTAAATATGGACTATTTTTTTGGTATGAGGTATGGTAATATCTTGGACGAAGAGATAGTTCATCTGTAAAAACAGGCACAAGAGGAAGTTGGGTGCTATTATCCTCTATTCTCTTGGTTATTCTTTGGGTTAGATAAGTCTCTGCTTTTAACCCTAACGACCAAACCTTTTGAGCATATAAATTTTGATTTATTGATATTATTAAATAGATTAAAGACAAGATATATCCTAAATTTCTCCATTTATTAGATGATGATAACAATACTGCTATTGAAGAAGCAAAAAGAAAATTTAGACCATAAAAATTAACTCGTGGCATAAAAGCTGTTTCTTCTATATTGGCGGTTAATATTGATGTTAATATTGTGGAAACAAAAATAATCATCCATAAAATTATATTAGTTAAATTGAAAGACGAAGCAATAAAAGCTAATAAAACAATTATTATACCTATTAACTTTAATGATAGAGGAAAAAATGGAAGTGTGGTATATAATTGGCTAAAGAAAAGTTTTATATAGGTTGGAATATGTGTTATTATATAAGAAACAGAATTTAATTGCATATTATAATAATCTTGAATGCTAAGATTTAATTTAACTAATGTATATATTACCCCTTTGAAACATATTAGCGAAAGGACTATATAGAATAAAGTTTTTAGCTCTTTGGTTTTTGATTGTTTGGGGTTTAAGATATTTTTACAGGTAAATAAAATGAATATCATCTCCATTGAGCTTGGATATACCCCTAAAGCCAATATGAATAGTAATATGGCTATAATCTTAGATAATTTATTATCCTTTTCTAAAAGAAGCAAACCGCCTGATATATACGCTATGGCAGAAAAATTACCTAGTATGTTAATCGGGAAATAAAGCCATCCTAAGATATAAGGAGATAAAACTAAAGATAATGAAATGATTATGGAATGAATAAGGTTATTTATTTTTAGGTATTTACATATAAATACAGCTCCTATTGATAGGAAAGAAAAAGAAACTATATTATTTATGATGGGGAAAATATGCCCTGAAAAAAGCATGGTATTAAATATGAATTTAGCAAAACGTGCCTCAAACAAACCAGTGTTTAAGCTTAAAACTTGAGTTGTTCCCTTTACCCAATCCCAATCGTGATTACCTATGAAAAAAATGAAATTGTAGTATAAAAAAGTGATATTTAATGCAACAAATACACTTAAAAACAGTGCAATACTTTGATTGTTTTTTAAATATGACTTCATTTTATTTACAATATCCCTTCTATTTTGATGTATGACATGTTAGTTTCTTATATTGTTTTGTAAAGTTTTTTTGTTAAGTAATACAAAGACAAAGTATGGGGAGAAATATGAAATTTCACTTGAAAATAAGTGGTTTAAGATTAGTGTAGTTGATGTTTTTGTTTTGTTAGAGGATTTTATATAATGATTAAAGAACATTCCGAAGAGTTAAAAAAAGAAGAATCGCTTGGTGAGACACTTAAAACTGTTTTTTGGGCTATTATAATTGCTATGACTATTAGAACTTTTTGGTTTGAGCCTTATAAAATTCCTTCTGGTTCTATGTACCCTACTTTAGAAGTAGGCGATTTCTTATTTATTTCTAAGTATACTTATGGATATTCTAAACACTCTTTTCCTTTTAGTTTTCCTACCTTTAAGGGAAGAGTTTGGGCTGATGCTCCACAAAGAGGTGATGTAGTTGTTTTTAAGTATCCTGGAGATAATAGTACAGATTATATTAAACGTATTGTTGGTTTGCCTGGAGATAAAATCCAAGTTAAAAATGGTAGATTACACATCAATGGAGTTCCTACGGTTAGGGAAAAAGTTGGCACATATACAATTGATGAATATGTGATTGTTCCCGTTGATTTTACTGAATATAAAGAAACTTTACCAAATGGAAAATCTTATAATATTTTAGAATTAAGTGATGATATTAAGATTGTTGATAATACTATTGAATTCGAAATTCCTGAAGGTAATTACTTTATGATGGGAGATAATAGAGATAATTCTAATGATTCTAGAAAAGATGTTGGCTTTGTTCCTTTTGAAAATATTGAAGGAAAAGCTAGATTTTTATTCTATTCTCATGATGATAGCGCTAGATGGTATAATCCTATCAGCTGGCTTAAGGCTGTTAGATGGAAAAGGCTGTTTAACAAAATAATCTAGTTTTTACAACAAGACGTCTTTGAGGCGTCTTTTTTTTAGCAAATAATATTTGATTTTAGTTTTCACTTATGCTAAAAGAGAATCGATATGTTATTATTGTTATGCTATGGATGAAATAAAAGAAAAAGCCAGTTTTTATGAAAGCATGCTTTATGGATGGTTTGTTTTCCTAATATTACTATCATTAGTATTTTGTTTTTTCGACTTGGATAAACTTGCTTGTTTATCATTGTATGGCGGACTTTTGGCATTGATTATTCAAAAATTTGTTCGTATTTTCGATATTTGCTTTTTAATGCCCAAAGAGTATTATTTTATTAGGCTTGTTTTGCTAGCTGTTAATTTGTTTATTTTATATCTTGCGGTTTTTGTGTTGAAAGATTTGTATGTTAAATTTGGAAACACTGTAATGGCTGATTTTAGTATAAAATATGTTTTAGCTGAGTTTATTAATTATGCCTATAAAATTTTAGAGTACCTGGAAAAGGTACTCTTTTTTTTAAGATAAATTAGGTATAAATTTATTTCATTTTAATAATGTGGTGGAGGAGTTTCCTCTTCTAAAGGCTTGACTAAATTAGAAGTATTCCTTATTGCCTCTGTTAGATATCTATTCTGTTTTTGTAGAAATGCTATATCTTTCCCTTGCTTTATTATGACCTCATTTAAGTCTTCAACAATTCTTTCTAAATTAGATAAAGCCATCTCTATATCAATAAAACGCTCTTCTTGATTGGACATTTCACACCTATTTTTTTTATATTTGAACAAGTTTTTTTAGATCATCTTTTATGGAAGTTAATTCTGAAATTGCAAGTTTTATGGTTTCTTTGAAAGGTAATTCTTCTGCAATCTCTTCTTCTTCAAAAAAGTCTTTTAATATCTCTGTTCCTAAAATATCTTTAACTGAACGATTTTTAAATAGCTTTTGCACCCCTTCTATAGTGTATCTTCTAACATAAAGGAGCTCTTTGATTAGTTCTAATATCGCAACATCATCAGGACGATAATATCTGCGAGAACTCTTGGTTTTCATCGGTTTGATTTGAGGAAATTTAGTTTCCCAAAAACGCAATACATGGGGCGCTATATCTAAATCTTCTGTCACCTCTGCAATACTTCTAAATGCTGATTTTGATTTATTCACTCCCATTTTTCACCTCTTTTTGTTTAAAAAAAGGCACTAATTACTAGTGCCTTTATCAATTTCTGCAAAATTACTTTTTGTTTACAGCTGTTTTCAAGGTCTGTGATGGACGGAATGAAATTACTGTACGTGGAGTAATTTCTGCCTCAACACCTGTCTTTGGATTACGACCAATTCGTGCATTTTTGCGTTTTAGCAAAAAAGAACCGAATGTAGAGATTTTTACGTCATTTCCATGAGATAAATCTAGCTTTATTTCATCTATAACCATATCTAAAATATCACCAGCATCCTTACGAGATAAACCTACTTCTTCACAAATTGTATCTGCGATATCGGCACGTGTAATAGTCGTCATTTTATACCTTTCCTAAAAATAATTCCTTGTTATATTCTAGTATCAAAGCATAGTTTATTTTTGATAAATTTCAATATCAAAAAAATGTTATACAATGCTTTTAACTAAAATCTAATTAACATTCCACCCCAGGTGAAACCGGCTCCCATTGCAGGTATCAAAACTAAATCGCCTGATTTAATTTTACCGTTAGCAATAGATTCTGAGATTGCTAGTGGAATTGATGCTGCTGATGTATTACCATGATGGTCAACAGTTACAATCACTTTTTCTTCTGGAACTTCTAATTTTTGACCAACGCTAGAAATGATGCGAATATTTGCTTGGTGTGGTAATAACCAGTCTATATCTGCAGTTGTTACTCCTGCATCATTTAATACTGCATGGCTTGCTTCACTCATTGCACCTACAGCAAATTTGAACACTTCTTTACCGTTCATATGAACATATCCTGCGGTTCTTGTTGTTGCAATACCGCCATCTGTTCCTAAATTATCATATTGTGTTCCATCAGCGTAAATTCTTGTTGCAAGTACGCCTTGATCTTTTGATGTACCCTCACCTTCTGATGCTTGAACAATAACAGCACCTGCACCATCACCAAAAAGAACACAAGTGTTGCGATCTTCCCAGTTTACAATGTTTGATAATGTTTCTACACCAATTACAGCAGCAGTTTTTACTTGACCTAAACGAATCATGTTATCTGCCATTGTCATTGCGTATACGAAACCAGAACAAGCTGCACCTAAGTCAAACGCAGGTGTTCCTGATTTTACACCCAATTTACCTGCAATACGTGCTGCAACTGTTGGAGTTGTGTTATCTGGTGTTAATGTTGCAACGATTATAATGTCTAAATCGTCTTTGCTGATGTTAGCATTTTTCATAGCCATCTCTAGTGCTTTAAGGGCGATATCTGATGTTAATTCCCCCTCTGCAACGATATGGCGTGAGCGGATACCAGTACGTGTGCTAATCCACTCATCATTGGTATCTACCATTTTTGATAAATCATCATTAGTTAATACTTTGGCAGGGAGATAGTGTCCACTTCCAATTACTTTTGTTCTAATACACTTCATAGCAAGCTTCCTGTGAAAGTTCGTCTAAATCAACATTTTCTAATTCTTTACGAATCGACCCAATAAAGTCTTTTCTTACTAACTTGGAGGCATTTTCGACTGCAATTGAAAAACCAAATGCATCTGTTCCTCCGTGACTTTTTACGGATAAACCATTTAAGCCTACAAACATTGCACCGTTATAAAGCCTTGGATCTACATTAGATTTTAGTTTCTTCATAGCTCCAATCATAAAAGGAATACCTAATTTTGCCCAGAAAGACTCCTTAATGGACTGCTTTATCAAGCGCATAATTAGATTACATGTTCCTTCTACGGATTTTAGAGCAATATTACCGCTAAAACCATCTGCAACAATAACATCTGCTTTATCTTTAGGAATATCGTGTGGCTCTATATAACCAATAAAATTCATATCTAAGTGCATATTTTTGATGATATGTGCAGCAACATGAATTTCACCTTTACCCTTCATCTCTTCTGCACCTATATTCATCAATGCAACCCTAGGCTTTTCTACGCCTAGAGCATATTTCGCAAAAATATTCCCCATTATTGCAAATTCTGCAAGATTGATACCATCGCACTCTGTATTTGCGCCAAGATCCAACATAACATAACGACCATTTTGATGTGGCATCATACTAATAATTGCTGGGCGATGTATCTTTTGTATTGTCTTTAAGAGCATTTTAGAAATAGCCATCAACGCCCCAGTATTACCTGCAGACACAACAGCTTGAGCCTCGCCTTTTTTAACAGCTTCAACGGCTTGATACATGCTGGTCGCACGATTCCTTATGACGTGTGACGGCTTATCCTCGTTATGAACAAATTCTTCTGTATGAAAAATCTGACACACCTCTCTTAGGGATGGATATTTATCCATCTCTTCATTAACCTTACTCTCATCTCCATACACTAAGAATCTAATATCTGGATTTCTTTTGTGTGCTAGATTTAAGCCTTCTATTACTACTTTGGGGGAATTGTCCCCCCCCATAGCGTCTATTGATATGACCAGATTATTCGTAGACAAAACCTGCTCCATAAAAATAAGTTATATAATTACTCTTCGTCTTTTGCCTTTTGAGCAACAACTTCTTTACCATCATAAAATCCACACTTTGGGCAAACATTATGAGGTCTCTTCAACTCTCCACAATTTGGGCATTCATGATATGCATTTGGAGTTAACGCATCATGTGAACGACGCATATTGCGACGAGATTGTGATGTTTTCTTCTTTGGTGTAGCCATTTCCTTAACTCTTTATAAAATTATTTGACACAAAATTACCCGCCATGAAACAATATAACTGTAACAAAACGGATGTTGGACTTGTTTTTATATAAAAAAATTATATTTGGCAAGTGTTTTTTTTAGTTATTTGATTTTATTTTGTGTTTTTACTTTAAAAACTTGCATTTTTTTAGCCTATTTTCTTATGTGTTTGTTTAATTTATACAACTATCCACATATTTTAAAATAATTTTTTTATTTTTTCTTTAGCGTTTCCAAAATCGCAAATGGATTATTTACGATTGGAGATATATCTTCGATTACTGCCTCAAACTCTTCCCCCTCTTTTCGTGGATAATCATCTAAAACTAACGCCAATTGCTCTATTGCAATATCTGCTAGATTTATTCTACCATCCACAACAACATCTGGAACATCTGCCATTATATCCACATCTAGCTCCTTAACATCCTCATAAGATGCTTCTGTATCATAGATTAGATTAAACTCCGAGCAATATTCTTTATCAAAAGGCTCTAGACTTATAACACTTACGTGACTTACACATGACTTAACAGCCCCCTGAACAATAAGCTTAGATTGCCTTTTATGAAACTTCAACTTTATCAAAGCTTCAAAACTATGCACAGCTGGAAGTTTTAGAACTTCTGTTAAAAATTCAAGCTCTTCATTGGTAGCAACTAGTTTATAGCTTTGCTCACCACTTCCTAATTCATCAATCTGTAGAGGATAAGAAAAATCTTTTTGCATTCCTTTTTTCCTTATGTTATAGAATTATATAATTGTTAATTTTATATAAAGGTAAGGATTAAGATATGTCAACACACAATGTATTTTTTTCTACTCTTGCATGTATTTTATTTTTGTGTTCATGCTCAACAGAATATTTCAACCAGACAGAAGGCAATATGCCATCTAAAAATGATATATTAAACATAAAACAAGGGATGACACAAGAACAAGTTAGAAATATACTTGGCTCACCAAGCGCTGTTTCTTCCCTTGATAAAAGAACTTGGATTTATATGAACTCAACAATTAAAAGAATGGCTTTCTTTACACCTGAAGAATTGGAACGCAATGTTGTAGCTATTGAGTTCTCCCCTGATGGAAAAGTAAAAAAACTCATACAACTCACAAAAGAAAATGGCAAAGACATTGTAATTTCTAGGGACAGCACACCAGTTATGGGAACAGACCCAACATTTATGGAAAAATACTTTGGCGGTGTTGGTTATTTACCAATTGAGCCCACAACAACAAACAATGGCTTATAATTTATCAAAGGAGGGAAACCTCCTTTTTTTATATTTAACCTTAAGTCTTTAACCACATTTTACTTGATTTTTTTATTTTTAAACAATATAATTTCATTTCATTTGTATTTTTTTAATATTATTAGACATGGTAAATTTAACATTTGTCCGCCAGTGTGAGTCTGACAAGAATGATATTGGACTTACGGTTAAGATGGCAGAACGGGTTTATTTGTTATCAAAAGCATTGACTGAAAAGTTTGGCAAGCCTGATTGTATTTATTCTTCAAACGAATTCAGATCACGCTTGACAGCTAAAATCGCCAATTTGGGCTTTCTTGCCCCAACAACTCAAACCTACTCTGCTTTGAGAAAGGAAAGCAAAAGAAGAGACACAAGAGCTTTTTTTGACTTTGCCCTTTGTGAAGCTGACGCACAAAATCTGAAACACATTGTCATCGTTTGTGATGCCAATATTTTTGATTTTGCATTTATCCAAACTCCTGCGGTTGGCTTTAGTTGTACCCTTTGCGGTGAACAATGGAAAGACCTTTTGCAAGGTTATCAGTCCTCTTGGACACCATTGAAAATCGACAAACATTCTGTTGAAGATGCTAAGTTTATTACTGACAAAATCATCAATGCGGTTTGCAGTAATACTGAAGCTCTTTTAGTGCAGAAAACTATGAAAGAAGCATTAGACGAGTACACTCTCTAATGTAAGCCCCTCTTTATTGAGGGGTTTTTTATTGACTAAAACAAAAAAAAGAGGTACACTTATAGGATATTAGAGGGAGATTTGACATGGCTAATAAAGTAGATGAAAACGATAAAAAAGAAATTGAGACAGGCGTCAAATGGCTTTGCGATTGGATGCGTGAACGTTATAATAATGGACATTTAAGCAAAGAACAATATCAAGATATTGAGAAAAAACTTTCTAATGCTCAAGTATTTATTACCGATAGAGGGTATGATAAAGTTATTGATGCATTAGAGAAAGGCGAACTTCATTTTACGGATGAAGCATTAAATCTTATAAAAAACAAATATGGATACAAATATAGTGGAGAAACAGTAGAAGAAAAAGCAATAGCCTATGTAAAAGATTTATATTCTACTAATGACCCAAAGAAAAATATTTTAGCATATTCTTGTAAATTCATCAAAGAACCTGCAATTTTTCTTGATATTGATAAGATAAAGAATAATTCTGAAAAAGATACCTGCCCTAGAATATCTAGCCTTGTTGTTCATGAATTTACACATTGCCTAAATTTAAAAAGTGAAGAGAAAGACGTAAATAAAATATTGAATGGTGAAAAAATAAATACCAACACTACTCCTAAAAATGAGAAAATTGATAGCACACCTCATATCTCTGTTAAAATATTTGAAGATATATATGAAGACAAAGGTGACTTATCTAACAAGCCTACATCAGAAAAAAAGCGTCAAAATTTTTTTCACAACAATGGCCTTGAGCTAAAGGATGGTGTATTTTTTGATTCTTATCTTGATACATCTAAAGAGGTATATGCTAGATTAATGCAACTTCGTTATGATTTTGGCTTAAAAGCTGATGAAAACTTTTCTTTAGAACAAATAATGGAAATTGAAAAACGAGCAAAAGAAGCAAAAGAGAAATTTAACAACAATGACGAAAAAGAAAAGAGCAAAGCTGACATCGATTTTAACATTGTCGAACGCTACAAAAGTAGCGCCATTGAAGATATGCTCAACAATGTTGCAGATGGCAAAATAAGCACTAAGAATGCATTCAAAGTTCAGCGTAAGACTTTTGAACGACAAGTTAATCAATTAGTTGCTAGCACCCCTGAAAAGGATGAAAAAACAAAAACATCACAACCTCTAAAGTATCCTTCTATGATGTTATTCGAAAGACGTTTCAACCAAAGAACTTAAAGTTTTTAACCTTGGACTGATGAGATAAGAAGTGTGATATTGGTAATAAACAATTTAACGGATATTGCAAGCAACACCATTCCAAAGAACTTTTTTACCACATAAATACATGTTTGGCTGATATATTTTTTCAGCATTCTTGATAATTTTATTGTGCAATAAATCATAACACAGTTTAAGAAAGCTGCTAATAATACGTTGATATCTGAGTATTGAGAACGAATCGATAAAAGAGTTGTTAACACCCCTGCTCCAATAAAAAGCGGAAAAACAATTGGAACAAGTGTTGCATCACTAGATATATCTGTTCCTTCGCAAAAGAGGTTAATATCTAAAATCATTTCTATACTTATTAAAAAGATAATCAATGCACCAGCAATTGCAAAAGATGAGATATCTAGCCCAAATAAGTGCAAAAAGGCCTCACCAGCATAAAAGAAAAACACCATCAAAAACAATGAATACCAGAAAGCACGACGAGCACTTATATGAATCCCCTTTTTTTGAATATTCAAGACAATTGGAAGATTGCCTGGAACATCACAAATTGCTAATAACACCACAAAAGCACCAATTAGTTCTTTAAAATTAAACTCTGAAAAAAATATCATAATTACCCTCTTTTTATTTTAGCAATATTGTGGATTTTATATGAGGTTATTTTTATTATGTAAAGAAAGTTTTGGGTTTATACTATATTATTTTTTTGTTATATATTAGATAGTTAACATAATTATCCCAAGAAATAAAAAAAAATTTCAACAAATAGAAAAAAAAGCTTGCAATTATATTTTTTTGGAATATAAATATCCTTACTTGCGGTGAGCAAGTTTACCACAAAAAGTTTGGGGCGTCGCCAAGTGGTAAGGCATCGGCTTTTGGTGCCGACATTCGTTGGTTCGAATCCAGCCGCCCCAGCCAAAAATAAAAAAAGTCCTTGATTTTCAAGGACTTTTTTTATTACCTAATATCAACATATTGGTATTTTGGCAGGTGATGCACTACCCTGATGCACTTCCTACACCTCAAAAAATCACTTTTTAGCAATCATTTTATCCAGTGGAATCAAAGTTATCCACAAGGAGAATGATTTTATGAAGAGGTTTGATAGATTAACTAGAAGAAACTCAACTTATTATATAAGGGCTAAAATCCCTGACAATTTACTATACCTATCACCTACAAAAATGTTTTCATACTCATTGAAGACCAATGACTATTATTCTGCCCTTGAGAATTATAGGAAAGAAAGTTATAAAATAGACCTCAAGATTATGTTATTGAGGAAAATTGATATGCAGTTAAAAAACAAAGAACTTGTTTTAGATGAGGCAGATATAAACAAAATCATTATTCATAGATTAAGGGAATTGGATAACCTCTTCACCCTTCACTATGATGATATTCTTGAGCATAATTATGAAAATGACAGTTTCTCTATGTTTCCCAAGAAACAACCCTTAAAAGATTTAAAAAGTTCAGATTTTGCAGAAGAATCCCAAAAAACAGATGGAAACACCATTGTAGCAAACACCCCTGATAATAATTATGAATTAAATTGCATTGAAGTATATCTCAAGGGTTATCTTGAAGACCTAAAACATAAGGATAGCACACATCATTCCATAATTAAACTAATTAGCACCATACAAAAAGAAGACCTTGCTCTAATCTCAAAAAAAGAGCCTTTAGAAGGATGGCAGAAACTTTTAATAACCTGCTTAAAGGGTGTTGAAAAATATGGCTTTGAAAAACTCAATAGCCTTGAAAATGATGTTCCATTAACAAATAGAATAAACCCCAAAGTTAAACATTGTTTATCAATGCTTGATAAAGAAATACAAGATGAAACCTATGGAGCATCTACAAAAACTTTATGGACTAAAATATTTGATGAATTTTCTCTCACAAAAAAAAGGCAGAAAGGCAATATATCTGACAACACTATTGAACAGAATAGAAATTGCATTGAAACCTGCTTTGAGATTATTGGGAAGAAATATGTTGAAACCCTAAACTACAAGGATTGTAAAGAATTATCTGTTCAGGTATTCAACCTTCCTAAAAAATGGGCTGAAAAATCTAAAAAGAAAGGTTTAACATTAAAAAAAATGTTAGCACAAGAAAATGAAGACCACATCTCACAGACATCTGCTAAAAAATATTTGAGAATGTTCAAAGAGTTTTTAACCTTTGCTAGAAAAAGACACTATCTAACTATTAGACTTGAAGAAGAATTAGAAATACCAAAACAAACAGAGAAAAACAAAAGAACACCTTTTAATGCAGATGATTTAATCACAATCTTCAACCCTAAAACATATCCTAGAATGAATGATATATCCAAGTTCCATAACTTTTGGATTCCTCTAATTTCTTTATATAGTGGAATGAGATTGAATGAGATATGCCAATTATATTGTGATGATGTTATGGTTCAGAATGATATATACTTCTTCAATCTTACAGATGAAAGACCAGACCAACATATAAAAAACAAACAATCTAAAAGAAGAGTTCCAATCCATCCAATATTATTAGAATTTGGTATTCTAGATGTAATGAGAAAAGCAAGAGCATTAAAAAAAGATAGGTTGTTTTATAATTTATCATATAGCAAGAAAAACCACTATGCTAATGCAGTTAGTAATTTCTTCCAATACTATACTAAAAAAATTGGATTAGATGATAGCAGTAAAGTTTTTCACTCTTTCAGACACACAGTAAAGCCAACTTTAAGAGATGCAAACATCTCTAGAGAATATCAAAATGCCCTTTGTGGATGGGAAGGAAATGATATTGGTGAAAAAGTTTATGGTGGTGAAGTTCCTATTGAAAAATTATATGAGTGCATCTGCAAAATTGAATACCCTTGTTTGGAAAGCACTCTAGAAGGATTAAGAAAAGTCAATAGGATTGGTTCATACAAATATCTAAAATAATAAACTAAAAACAATTATAGAGGGGTGTTATTTCACCCCTCTATTTTTTCACAAACTATTCAGCAATCTTTGCTTTTTCAGATTTTGAGCAAGATTTTTTGAATTTTTTATTCATATATGCAGTAATTTGTTCATCAAATTGACCTGCATCTAACATAGATTGCAAACTTTCCAAAATTTGTAAGTGGTTATATTCAGATTTCAAAACTGTATTTTGAAGAACTTTATATGCACCACATCTCAAAGTAATAACTGTATGTGTATCTGTATCATTCAACATTCTCATTGATGCAGAAAGTTGTGTTCCACTTTTTTCATAGTTAATATTGCTCAAAATACTTGCAGAAATTTTTTCTTTAATAGATGCCATTCTGTTCTTTGTATTTGTTGCCTTTGCCATATTTTTATCAAAACCTTGAAAGTTCAAAATCATTGGCTTAACACTTGAATTATTATTAGATTTACAATTAGTCATTATTACCTCCCATTTATGCTAAAATTATAAAAAAATCATACTTGTTTTATCAAATATGATTTTATCATAATAACAAATAGGTTAATAAATTATTATTGAATAATGATATTTTATTATCTTACTATCATTTTATATACTTAAACTATTAACTACATTCTTCAAAAGATTTTGATTCTCATTATAATAAATTGATGTAGTTTGTATATTTTTATGATTTACTAATGTTTTTACTGTTGTAATATCTGTTCCATTTGTCAAAAGAGTAGTAATAAAGTTTCTTCTTCCAAAATGAGTTGAGCATTCAATATTAAATGTTTTATAAATTGCAGTAAAAATCTTACTAATAGAATTTCTATTATATGGCTTACCTGTTTTTTGACTTGTAAAAAGATAAGCATCTCTTTTATTTAAGTCAAAATTTGTAATATATTTTTTGATATATTTCTTTAATTCATCATTGATATAGTATTTTGCTGATTTAGTTCCTTTATTTTTGCTTGGTGTCAAAAAAACAATATCTCTAACTTCATTATTATCATCTAATATATCTTTAAGTTGCAAATATGCAAAATTGATACATCTCATTCCTGCAAGGTAGTTGAATTGAAACATCATTTTAATTTGAGTTCCATTTCTCATTGTTTCAATATGCTTGAAGATTGCTTTAATTTGGTTTGGTTCTAATATTGCTCTGTTTAACATTGTCTTGACTTTCAAAAATGAATAACTTTATATATAATTATTATATAGTTATTCATTTAATTAGTCAAGTAATTTATTGATTCTACAGGGAAAAATATTTTTTGTTTTAAATCAGGAAGTTATAAGATAATGAATATTTTTATGTATTTTTATTCATTTATTCTTTCACCTAACTCTATATCAAAAACTTTATTTGGTGAATGTAAATCTGTTGTAATTCCACTATCAAGCAATTTTATTGATTTTATATTGAATAGCATTTTAGGAGGATATTTAGAATATCCTCTTTGAAATTCAACAATACCCCACTGCTCCAAAGGATATAATCTCTTCACCCAATAATCAGTATACTCTCTATACTCATGTGTTTTAGAGCCATTCTCAATACTATCATACCAATGATATTTTAATACTAAATGGATTTTTCTAGCACCAATCATACTTAAGCAGCATTTTCCAATATCTGAATATCATTTTTTATTTGTTTAGCAATATAATATGCTAGATTTACAGGAACTGCATTACCTATCATTTTATATCCATCTGCCAAACTTTGATATTGGAATATAAAATCATCAGGAAATGTTTGTATTCTTGCACATTCTCTAACTGATAATCTTCTATAGAGATTTTCTTTACCTTCAACAAATATCCTTTTATTTTTATCAACCTCTATCATTTTAGGGGCTTGAGGATGTATAGGAGCATGCCTACCTCCTGCTTGAATAGTAAATGATGGCTCATCCCATCCTCTAACTCTATTTCTACTCATATAAATAGTAGAAAATCCACCAGTCATATATTCATTATTAGGGATTTTTAGAGCATCACCATTTGTTTTATTTTTATCCTTTGCAGGCATAACTGTATCTTGCAAATCCCATATACAATCTTTAAGAGTTAATCTTCTATTATTAGGAATCTCCAAATTAAATATTTTATCAGTTATATCTTGTCTATATCCAACAAAAATAACCCTCAATCTATCTTCTGGAACATCAAAGTCATTGGCATTCACAAGTTGATAATTTACATTATACCCTAATTCCTTAAATGCCTCTACAATATTATTAACTGCATCTCTATGTTTCTCATGCAATATACCTGAAACATTTTCTGCAACAAAAAATTTAGGTCTAACAGTTTTAATAACTCTTATATATTCATAAAAAAGTTGTCCTCTTTGGTCATCAATTCCTAATCCTTTTCCTGCTTCAGACCATGATTGACATGGAGGACCCCCAATAACACCATCAACATCTTGAGGAAGTTCATTAGATGGTATATCTCTAATACTTCTTGTATCCATCTTTGTTTCTGGAAAGTTTATATTATGAGTTGGATATATAGTTTTATCATACTCATTTGCCCAAACAATATTAAACCCTGCCTTCTTAAAACCTAAATCAAGACCACCACATCCTGCAAACAATGATAACAACTTCATTTTACCCTCTCTTTATTGATATATGTACTGCATCCATCAATAAAGCAGGATTATCAGGACATTTAATTTTTATCTCATTTATTTTTATATTTTCATCATCTTTAATCAAATCAATATCTTTAGTATCAAAAGACATCAACTTTTCTTTAAGCATAATTACATTCAAAATATTATCTTCATGATTATCCAATAGATATCCAAAAACATTTGCTGGGTGTTCAATTCCCCACATACCTCTAATCCTTAAATATGTAATACCTAATGGGTCAATTTTATTAACCCTACCCAACTCTTTTGTTTCACTAAATTCAACACCTTTGATATCATTTACACCATTTGATATTTTTTCTTTAATTCTATTATATGTTTCTTTATTTGCACAATAACAATCACCATACACCATCCATAAAGATGCTATATCATTTGTCTTTTTATCAATAGTCCCAACTGCATATACTATATCTTTCTCTTCCCACTTTTCACAATCTCTACAAAAATTGTTTATAAAAGAATCATCCCTATAAAGTCTTTGTTTGGGGAAAGAACTATTTAAGGCAATCTGACCACCTGTATGCTCAATCTTTTTTATCTCCCAAGCATCACCTTTTTTTATCATCAAATCAGGAGGATTATTTGTTCCTCCTAAATAAGAAAAGCATTCACTATACTTTTCATCCTTTTCTCTCATACTTTTATTTAAGGTATCAGCCAATAAATCCTTTATAAAATACTCTAAAGAATCTCCAACTTGCTGAATCCTTATAGTATTTTTATAATGAGTTCCAATACTTGTAATATTGTACTTTGAAAAATTTGAAATTGCATGTAGTATATTTGTCATATAGTTTCTCCAAAATATGCAGAATACTACATCACATATCAACTATCTTCAACATTTCATAAACTATCTTCCACAGAAAAATCTTGTTAAATTACAAAACATTAGATAAAAAAACTAAAATCCCTCTAACCTTCTGTAATAACCCAAAATTCTTTTATTTAATATCTTATCCCCTCTTTCAATCAAAGATATTAAATTCCTACCAACCACCTCATTTTTATCATATTCTTGATAAAGGTCATAAGTTAAATTGAGATTTTGGAGCAAATTATAAAGTGTATTCACTGCTGGTCTTCTTCCTTCACATAATATCATAGACATATAATGTTGAGATTTATTGAGATAGTATGTGCTAAATTGATGTTGAGATTTTACAAGCCCTAACTTTTTCAAATATTGATAACTCTTTTTGATATAATCTGTATCTTCATTAAGAGCCTCAATCTCATATTTTTCAGTTCTTGCCTTCCTAATCTCATTATTATTATCTTGCTTTTCCTTGCTTAAAATTTCTTCCTGATTATCTGATGTTGAATTATGCAAAGTATTATCAATCTCTTTATTTCTGTTAATATAGGATTTAATCTTATCTTTTAATGATTTTAAATGAATATCCATTTTAACTCCTTTTAATAATATTTATTTGATTAAACTATGTAATCTCTCTCAAATAAATCATCATTAACTAGAAATTCACCTTGCTCTTTTAGGCAATATCCCAACACATTTACAAAGTCCTTTTCTGTATTGTTTATCACTTGGCAATTAGTTGTTAGAGATGGATAATAGCCATTCATATTAGATGCTATAAAAAAATAAAACTCCTCTAATTCATCACAAGGAATTTGAACTATTATATGGAGATGAGGTTGTTTGAAATCTCTTGAGCCATTTTCTGGAAATACACATATTTGATATTGCTTGTCTTTATGTTTTGAATATCTAGCACCTAATTTACCTCTATAATATTTCTGTAATATGTATCTAAATGTTTTTATTAGGTTATTTTTAGATAAATTCTCAATGTGAGGATTTAGTGTTATAAATGCTTTCATATTTTCTCCTTATGTTTTTTATCAATAGGTTAAAATAGCAGTATTCATCAATACCACTCTGCTTAATAGATGAATGAGGGAGCATTGCTACACCTCACAATGTTTCTTGGGGAATATCTGGTAATAGTGGATATTCCTACACTATTACCCTTCAGAAACATTATAACTCAACTCACATCCAGAAATCAAAATTAAGTTTCATCTAAAACTATTTATAAAAAAGTGATTAAAAACTGTAATTGCACAAATTCAGGTCAAAATATGGTAAAATTAGGAATTTTTAGCCCAACAAAAAGCACTATTGATATTAATTTCAAATAAGGCCTTGACAATATGGTTTGCCTACTATACAAGTGATTCATATCACTGATGATAAAATTATTGAAAAATGTGATTTTTGATAAAAAATAAGGATTTATAACAGGTGGTTAGCAGGTTTTTCTGTTCTACTCCAGCCGCCCCAGCCAGAGTTAAAAAGTCGCTAGAAATGGCGACTTTTTTGTTATTTTACAAGCATTTAAGCCAGTTCGAAGATGAATATATTTTGAAGGCTAGTTTTGCAGTATCTTCGAACTTGCTTTTTATATTTTTCAATATCTTAGCATATTTCAGCCTTTTTTAAGCATAAAAAGCAACCTCTGCAAAAATTCGCATAGGTTTGACTTGTAGCATAGCTATGTGAAGGTTGGATTGATAATAAAATATTTTCTTGCAATAATAAATACTAAAAAATAAAGTTCGTGTATGTGAAATTCTTAAAAAAATATAGAATTACTAAACCAATTTATTACCGATATAAAGATAATTTGTAGTATAAAGAATAAAATAAACCCCTCACAACAATAAAATTATGAGGGGTTTGTGATTAGAAGTTGTTTGAATTAACATTTTCCTCATTATTGGTTTTATTGCAGAACTGTTTTTTTATGAAGTTTTTCAGCAAATTTCTCGTAATGTTCAGCAAATTCCTCGTAATGTTCTGAAAATTTTTTAAGACAGTTAGTGTGTTTTTTCACTGATAACGAAAGCTCTTTAGCATCATCTATACCTGTCTGCAAGTCAGCAACAAAGAGTACTATAAGCAAGGCAAAAAAAATCGCAATAATTACACAGACTATCATAACAAAAAGTTTTTAAAGGTTATTTACTTATACAATTCTTTTATCTTTTCAATAATCAACTCCGGTTCAATATCATCATAGAATTGAACATACATAAGAGATGGTCTTTGAAAATAATGATAAAGCCAATCTCTGTGCCTACTGTTCACAGAATAAACAACAACTTTGTTGTTCTTGCTAATTGCAATTAACACGAGTTTTGAATAGTCGGTATTAAGTTTATCTGCAATGTAAGGACCAAGAGAATAAACACACTCTAAAGCAAATTTTTCTGCATTTTTGTAGTTTTTAGGGACTTTAGCAACGACAAACTGATTACTAAAATCAAAAGCAATGTTCATTGCATCAATTTCTTTGTTTGTAAGCATAATTTATAATATTTAAATAGTTCGACATAATTATTTTTAATAGTGGGCAGATGATAACCTATTTTATTATAAAAATCAAATGGTTTTACGTCTAATTTTCGGAAAATTGTTATTTTCTAAACTTCAACTACCGAATAACTACCATTATAATACTTCACAATAGCGAAGTTTCTTTTATTAAGGGCTTGGAATACTGCAATCCAAGCCCAACCATTATTAAAAACAAAGTCAATTAGTAGACAAATTTAAGCCTATATTGAATTAAAAACAAAAGAAGATGCTTTGCTTGATTTTTATTTAGAAGGAAAGCTACCTCAAGCAACATATAAAGCAAAACAAGAGCAAATTGCTAAACAACGTCAAGAATTAGAAGCTACTGCAGAAAAATATAAAACTATAGATAGCTCAATGAAAGAAAACATCTGCAAAGTTATGTCTATGAGTTGCAATATCTCTGAAATTTTTGATAAAGCCTCACCTACTCGCAAAAATCAGTTGCTTAAACTTTTAATATCTGACTGCAAACTTAATGGTAAAGTGCTTGAATATAAAGTAAAAGCTCCTTTTGATAAACTAATCCAATGTAATGACTATAAACAAATACCTAACGTTGTAATCGAACATTTAGACGAGTTTGAAGGTGTTAAGGTGTGAGGATATAGATTATTATATAAAACTAATACTATTCATTATTATTTTGATTTTTTTCCTCTTTTTCTT
>JAFYXH010000002.1 GCA_017546315.1 Alphaproteobacteria bacterium | reverse complement strand
AGCAGAGGACTGAAAATCCTCGTGTCGGGGGTTACCCCTCTCTGGCCACCACTCTTAAAAACTCCCATTTGGGAGTTTTTTTTATTTGTGCCTAATTCGCTGAATAAGACTTAACACAAAATCCTCCAAATAAGCTTTATACACTATATATACAGTTAAAAAGATTATTGAGTACCCTACTACCAACAAGATTGCAGGAAGAATACTTAAAAAGATAAACAAACCACTTAAAAGAAATAACCCCATAACAAGACATCCAAGAGTGTTTTCTTTCTTTATTTGCCTTATTTCCTCATTTATACTCCGACTATCATTAGGATAAATATATTCTATTTCCATTCATAAATCTCCTTTTGTTTACATATATTATTTAGGGTTTAAAATCCCACAAATCAACAAATTCGAACTAAAAAAATACCTCTAAAAAACAAACACTTATAAATAAAAATAAAAAAAGTTAAAAAAAATGCTTTACAAATGTAAAAAGTATAGTTATAAGTGTTCTTGTTCAAGCGCTCGTAGCTCAATTGGATAGAGCATCTGACTACGGATCAGAAGGTTGTGAGTTCGAACCCCGCCGAGCGCGCCATTTATTTAAAGCTCCTGAAAAGGAGTTTTTTTATTTTTAAAATACGTGTAAAAGAAAAGCCCCTAATTTGGGGCTTATTTTTAATCTTCATCATCTAAAAGATCATCATTATAATCATCTTCGTAATCGTCATCATAATCATCTGTTTCGTCATCTAACATATCATCATCAGCATCAGATGAGCGACCTTCTAGCATTAACGCTTCTTGAATTTCTGATTTTTTACGACGTCCACGACGTTTTTTAGCAGGAGCCTTTTTAGACAATGCTCCGATAACATAATGACCTACAACTTTATATAAATCAACTAAATGACCATTTAACATATGATCACCCTCTTCAATTAGAGCAAAATCAACATCAATATGTCTTTGAGAATTTAATCTTGAAGCTAATTGTTCAACAACTTTAGGGCTAACAATATCATCAAGCCCACCTTGTATCATAAGACCAGATGTTGGACATGGCGCTAAGAATGAAAAATCTTTCTCATTTGCAGGTGGAGCAACAGCAATAAAATTATTGATATCAGGACGACGCATCAACAATTGCAAACCAACCCATGCACCAAATGAGTATCCTGCAATCCAGCATTGACGAGCATCAGGATGATTTGCTTGCAACCAATCTAGAGCAACCGTTGCATCAGATAATTCTCCAGGGCCATCCTCAAACTCTCCTTGTGAACGCCCTACTCCTCTAAAGTTAAAACGCAATACAGAAAAGCCTAAATCTTTAAAACATGCAAATAGAGCATATGTTACTTTATTATTCATCGTACCACCATATTGTGGGTGTGGATGAAGAATAAGTGCTATTGGAGCATCATCTCTTTTAGCTTTGTGATAACGACCTTCTAATCTTCCGGCATGACCGTTTATTATTACTTCTACCATTGTATAACTCTTTTTACCCTTGATTACATTTATTTAGGTTATATCTTATACTAGAAATCCTTAATTTGGATTTAAGATACATTAGGAGTTTAACAGAAATGAAATCAAATTTCAAGCAATTTTTATCTGAACTTGATACGATTATAGCTAAAGACCCTGCTTGCGCTTCTAGATTGGAGGCCTTTTTGTGTAGCCCTGGTTATCATGGAATACTCATTTACAGACTATCTCATAAGCTTTGGACTAAAAATTGGAAACTTTCAGCCAGACTTATTTCTCTTCTTGGAAGATGGCTTACCGGAGTTGAGATCCATCCTGCTGCAAAGATTGGTAAAAATTTCTTTATTGACCATGGCATGGGAGTTGTTATTGGTGAAACATCTAAAATTGGTGATAATGTCACTATGTATCACGGTGTCACCCTTGGAGGTACTTCCAGCTATAATTCTAAAAAAGGAGAAAAGCGCCACCCTTCTGTTGATGATAATGTAATAATTGGTGCAGGTGCATTAATTCTTGGCCCCATCAATATTGGTAAAAACTCTAAAATTGGAGCCAATGCTACTGTTGTTAAAGATGTTAAAGCTAACACCACCGTTGTAGGTGTTGCAGCGCACAAAAACGACACATCAAAAGCAAAAGAGTTTATGGCGTATGGTATAAACGCAAAATCTTCTGATCCTTTTGAAGATAAAATATCTGAACTTGAAGAGAAAATCAAAAAACTCGAGAAAATTATAGAAGATAAGAAATAACGATTATGAACCTTTTTTAGCCAAGAAAGCGGATAAAAAGATATCTATTTCACCATCTAGAACCGATTTATCATCTGAAGTTTCAACAGATGTTCTTAAATCTTTTATCATTTTATATGGTTGCAAAACATAACTTCTAATTTGATACCCCCAACCATTATCACCTTGATTTTCCCACTTTTGTTCTGCCTCTTCTTCTTTTTTACGTTGCTCTATTTCATACAATTTAGCTTTCAACATATTCATAGCCTGATCTCTGTTAGCAAATTGCGAGCGTTCTGTTTGGCATGATACAACTACACCTGATGGGATATGCGTTAAGCGGACAGCAGATTCAGTTTTGTTTACATGCTGACCACCAGCACCTGATGAACGATATGTATCCATTTTTATATCTGCAGGGTTTAGCTCTATATTGATACTATCATCAACAACCGGATATACGTTTATTGAGGCAAAACTCGTGTGGCGTCTAGCGTTACTATCAAAGGGAGATATTCTAACTAGGCGATGAACACCTGTTTCACCTTTCAACCAACCATAAGCATTCATACCTGATATTTTTATGGTTGCAGATTTAAGGCCAGCTACATCTCCTTCTGTTTCTTCTACATAAGATACTTTATATTTATGTTTTTCAGCCCATCTAGAATACATTCTTAACAACATTTCTGCCCAATCTTGAGCTTCTGTTCCACCTGACCCTGAGTGAACTTCTAAATACGCATCATTTTTATCAAATTTTCCCGACAACAATGACAACAACTCTTTTTCTTTTGCATCTTGCTTTAAGCTTTCTAGATGAGCGTAGATATCTTTTAACATATCTTCATCATTTTCTAGTTCAGCCAATTCCACGAGTTCTTCAGAATTTTTCAACGAATCTATTAAATCATCATAGAAAACAAGATTTTCCTCAAGCAAATTCTTCTCTGAGGTTAGCTTTAATGCTCTTTCCTGATCATCCCAAAGCTTTGGATCTTCTACAAGATGAGTTAGTTCTTCGAGTTTTAATTTTGCATTATCATAGTCAAAGAAACCTCCGAAGGATAGAGGCACTTTCTTTAATTTCATTTATTATAGTATAAAATTCTGCGCGCATTAAGATATTTCCTTTTATTTTTTTTTATAATTTGAACTAATGGTTTTTATTTGTAAAGTATTTTTTAAGCATATTTTTCTTAAATTATAGTAAAGGATGGAAAATATGATAGATGTTGAGATTAAAAAAGTACATAGCAAACACTTTAGAAAAAGAACGGGTGATATTGAATATATTATTTTACATTGTTCTGCATTTTCTATAGAAAAACAATTAGAGCTACTTGATGAATATAAATTGAGTGTACATTATATTATTGGTCAAAATGGAGATATTGTCGAGAATCTTGACACCAAGTTTGTTGCTTATCATGCTGGGATTAGCAGTTGGAATGGAAGTTTGGAAAAATCTTTAAACGAATATTCTATTGGAATTGAGCTTGAAGCGCCTACTCTTGGACAATTAAAATCTGATTTTACTCAAAAACAATTTGAAAGCTTAGTTTATCTTTTGAACAAACTTGTTAAGAAGCACAAAATTAAAAGAGAGAATATTTTGGGGCATTCAGATATTTCGCCCACTCTAAAACCAGACCCAGGGGTAGGTTTTTTTTGGAAAGAGCTTGCGTGTAAAGGTTTTGGAGTTTGGTATGATAGACGAACTTTAAGCAAAATTACAGACGAAAAAGAGCTATTAGTGCGAATCGGATACAATATAGACAACATCTATGCTACACGACATCAATTTTGTAGACATTTTTTAGGATGTGAGGCTAATTTTTATAAAGACGTTAAAATATTGGTTGATGAGCCTTATATTTGTGATTTTTTACCCATTAACTTTGATAAGTATCTAAAGACACTTAGAGCTGTTGCTCAAAGTTTTGACAAAAGCCGGAATAACAATATTTAATAATTTTATATATTTTTATTGAAAAACGATTATTTTTATCATATACTGTATGTGTGTTTAATTGTTTTTGAGTATCACACATGACAAAAATTAGTAAAAAAATGAAGTTTTGGAAATTTTTTAAACGCAAACTTGCGAAGCCTTTAATGTATGCTTCTATGTTTAGTTTGATTATATATCTATTTGTTAGTCACATTGTTTTTTATAAAAAACTCAGTGAATATGATAAACCTCATTTCTTAATTTCTAGAATCACTAGTGAATTTGATGATGTTGAGTATATGCACTTATTACTCACCATACAAGAGATTAGTAAGAACAATAAACATCACGATATGTTAATTGATTTTGTTAATAGCGGTTTTCCTAACCCTTGTCCTAAAATACTTAAAGCAGAGCTTTATAAAATGAATTGGGAGCCTCAAGCTTTTCTTATAAGAGTTAAGAAAATGTTTGACATGTATAGAGTTTATGAAAGAGTTGAAAGAATTGAAGAAACTATTGAGTTTCTTAATGGACAGTTAAGACAAGCAACTGATGAGACTGCTATTATTTCATTACAGATTGAAAACTTAAACAAAGAAAAAGTTCAAGTTTTAAGCGACTTAATTACTGCTGAAGAATTTGATTTCATAAAAGAATACAACGGATTAGTCGCAAGAATCAAATATTAAAGCAAACAAAAACTCTTTATCTTTTTTTTTATTTTCCATAAAACAAGCATGCTTTATGCAGTGCCACTTTGGCGAATGTATGAACGCATATCTATTGAGCTTAGCTCTTTTGCTTTTTCCCAACGTTTTGAAAGAGATGTGTGAAACATTAAATCTACATCAGATTTAACGATAAGCCATTTGTTATTAAACAACTCCCATTCTAGCTCTCCTGGCTCCCACTTGCAGTGCCCCATTGCTATTATTTTTGAATTCGGACCAACGCCATCTAATATCTCTTGCAAGATACCAAACGATGATGATATTGCAATATCTCCATTTATTTTTGCATTAGGATCTTTTGACAAATAATCATCTTTAGGAAATAAAACAAAACCATGTGCAGGATTTTCAGGACCTCCTTGATACAAATCTTCATACACATTTTTATATTCTTTTTCTGCTGTATTATCACTTGAAGAGCGGTTGCATTCGATTGTTGCTGTGTTGAACAATAATTTATTTATTATGATACCTTTTGTGCCATTTGAACTACTTTCAGCAATATATACAACAGATTGATTATATAGTTCATCTGTGGTGTCACCAATATATACCAAAAGCTTTCCTGTAAGATTGTTTTCTTTTAGTGAATTCAATACTGAGGTATCATTATTTGTTTTGTTCATGGTAGCCTGTGTCTTTCATATAAAAGATGTTTACATTTGTTAAATGTGATAATATTATCTGTCATATCTTAATATTGTTATAAGTCAACCGTAAAAAAATATGATGAGAAAATTTATTTTATATATAGGGATTTTTATTTTTATTTTCAACGTTAATTGCGCTTTGGGAATAGAAGATAATTTACAAAATATTGATAACATTAAAGAAACTGTTAAGAGTGAATATATTATTAGAGATTTAGGCGATAAACCGGTTGAAAAAAAAGAACGTTTAGTTATAGCAAATAATAAATTTTATGAGCTTTTGATTTTACCATATTTGATTGATAAACTTTATCCTGACGACAAAATTGAAGAAGACATCTCCCCCTTTTTACAAGCTGTTTACCCAGATACTGATGTAAAAAAGTTAGAATATATTGGGGATGTGTTAAAAGTTTTTGTTATATCTAAACGGCAATACCAAAAAATTATCGGAAAACTAAAACACAATTTAAAAGCTAAAGAATACACTCCCAAAGATACTCCTGAGGTTGCATATGATGGTAGTTATATTGGAGAAAATGAAGATTTTGAGAAAACATCTTCTGAAGGAGAGTATAAAATATCTTATAACCCATATAAATATATTGAGTATGATAAAGGCGAACTTGGGGAGCCTGTTAGAAGAAGAGATAAGAATTATGAACCAAGTCCTGAGGTTGATGAGTTAACGATTGCACTTTTAGAGTTTGATATTAAAGGGGTTGTTAAAGCCTTAAAAAAAATGCCTAAATTCAATGATGGCTCTGCAGAAAAACCCTTTATCGGCGATAAAGATTTGCGAGCAAGAATTCTGGTTGATACTGCAACTCTAAAGGACAAAGATAAATTCAACGGAGTTATTCAGATTAGAGTTCCTGATGGGTATTATATCAATGGGGACTTTATGAACAATCGTGCCATCATTAAGTTTATTTTGAGTGAAAACGGAGATGTAAACCACAATATTAGCCAATACCAGTTTTACCAACCTCTTGCTTATGGTGTACAAAAAGATGGGATTGCTAAAAGGGTTTTTGTTGATTATGTTAGTTTTCCGTTTAGTATTAAAAGAACGGATTTAAACAAAGATGTTGTTATTAGCGGAGATTTATTTTTTGAGCTATGTAATATTGAAGGTGAGTGCGAAGAATATAAAACTCAACACAGTTTAACGGTTAAACAAGGAGTTACAGACAAAGATTCTATTTATTATAATCATGTAACTCAGGCACATGCACATATTCCACAAGAAAAGAGCAAAAACGCAGAGTTAAATAATGTATATTATGACACCAAAAACCAAGTCCTTAATGTTATTATTGATACAAAAAGGAAATTCAGCAATGTTGCGGTTATGGTTGAGGATGATAAACAAACTAATTTCTTGAACCCAAGGTATCAAATTAAAGAAGATAAAATTATCGCAAGCTTTGATGTTAAAAAAAGCGAAAATAATGATTTAATGATTGATAAAATTGCAATTAGCGCTTCTTTTAATGATCTGTTTAACTTTAGGAAAATTGTCGAACCAACTTTTAACCCTAAATTTGATGTGCTTGACGATAAAACACTTAAAACCAACTTAATATTTTGGGGAATTGGTGCTAATTTCTTATTTGGCGTTTTATACATATTTATTAAGATGATTAGTTTTATTTGCTCAAGAGATGACAGATGGATTATTTGTGGTAGATATTTCTTATTTTCTTTAATTGGGAGTTTATTTGCATTAGGTATTAGAAAAGAATTCTCAAGTTTTGTTAGTGAGGTAATTTTCTGTTCTATTGGAGTGATTTGGGGTGGTTCTATTTTGATGTCATTACTTGGATATATGAAATTTGAACTATTTAGACCTTTCAAGAATATCTTGAAGCACGGGGCTGTTTTAGGATTTTTTACACCTATTATCATAAGCTCTGTTGTGTTTGTTGGATTTGATTTTTGGGATTTAATTTTAAGCAATAATAATCTTTCTTCTGAATTGCTTGATATTTTAGCATTTTTAAGTGGTGTTGTAATGCTACCAATTATTTTGGGATTAGGTTTATATAAATTAGGTTTAAGAAAAAGTTTTGAGCTAAGAGTCTTTAACACTCTCTGGACTTCTGTTTATTTAGGGCTTAATGCTTGGTTTTTATGTTCTAGCTTAAATCTATGGGGAGGTGTTTCTTTCGCTCTTGCTGTTTGTGGTGCGGCATTTATTTGGTATCGATATCCTTTTTGGATTGAGAAAAACATCAAAGAAGATATTGTTTCCCCGAATAGTTTGATTAAACTTAAAAAGATTGAACTAAAAGTTTTTGGAATTTTGTGTATTTTATTTATGCTAAGCTTGAGTATATCTCTTTTAGGAATTGATAAAAGCAATGACAACCCTAGTTTGGATGAAATTAACATTGTTATTGAAGAGAAGATTAAAAACAACAACGCTGTTTTGGTTGCAGTGATGAATAAGTGGTCCTTTTTGAATTTAATTAACAGAAAAGAACTATGGGAAGAAGAGAACAACGGATTAACAATTGCCTACATTGAAACTGCCATTGATGACAAAGATGGTAGATACTGGCTGGATCGTTTTAATAAAAAAGTTGAACCTCTTTTTGTTTTATTTAGCAATCGCCACAAACAAGGCCTGGTTTTACCTAGTGACTTAAGGAGCATTAGTTTTCGAAAGGCTATAAAGGATTTTTAATTTTTAGCATTAAATATCTTATAATATGAGATGCGTTTTAGGTGTAGAGCATAAAAAATAAAGTTTTTTTACGATTAAACATCAAACTTTAGGCTGATTATAGTAAAGTGCAAAGATACTCTTGGCGAGACTTTATATAAACAAAAAAATGGGTGGATATACCACCCTATTTTATTTATCATCGTATCCACATTTTTCTTTTATGATGTTTTTTATTTTTTCAACATCTTTTGGTGTCATAGCATATAACGGAATTGAAAAGGCGGTAAACTCTTTATACTGGCATATTTTTTGCATAAATGTGAGTTTATATTTAACATCCTTTTTAACAATAAGGGCTATTACCTCTAGCGGATACAGACACACAAAACATCTTTTTTGAGCCTCTTCAATATCTTCCCACTTTAGCGGCTGATTATGATCTATGGTTATATCTTCTTTAGTTATATGAGCAACTCTTAATGGGTGAATTGCAACAAATAAAGAACCAATAAGTGCAAGAATTGCAAAAACTTCTACAATGATTGCAAGAAAAAGAGAAATATTTGATGTTAATAAATTTTCATTATAAATATATTGCAGAAATGCACCAATAAGAAGATTAAGACAAACATTAAAAACTACAAAATAGACAAGTTTTTTGTGGTCATAATAAAACGTTTCATCCAAGAAAGTTGAGTTTGGTGATTTTCTTCTTTTTTCGCTCATTTTAGTTTCCTTTGTTTATTTTTGATATTTAAGTATAAGCGAATGTTTTTAATATAAAGTTAAAGAAACATGAGGATTTTTATAATAATACTTGAAATATTTGTTTTAAGGTTTATGGTTATGAGGTAATTTATTTTTTGGAGGTATATAATGAAAAAACTTTCTTTAGTATTGGGTGCTTTATTGTTTAGTTCTAACGTGATGGCTTTTGATGTTTTGGAGACCGCTAACAAAGCAAGCGAAGTTGCACAACAAGTTGAAACCCAAAAAGCTACTCAAAAAGATGCAGTAGAAGCTAAAAAACAAGAAATTAAAGATAAAAAAGAAGCTTTGAAGAAAGAAATTGAAGCTAAAAAAGATACTCACAAAGAAGCTATAGAGACAAAGAAAAAAGAACTTGAAGCTAAAAAAGCTGAAGGCAAAAACAAAATAAACGAAAAAAAGAATGAATTAGACCAAAAGAGAAAAGAACACAAAAAAGCTTTTGATGATGCAAAGGCAAGTATTCATAATTTGAAGAAGTCTTTTAACTAATATATTTTATTTGAGGCTTTCTTAAAAAAGGAAGCCTTTTTTATTTGGTTTGTTATTGTTTTTTGGGTATAATAGAGAGAATGAAGTTTACAAGAAAAATGATAAAAAATATATTATGGTAAGTTTTTTTAGGGGTTAGTAAGGAACTTTTATGTATAAAATAATAGTAAATTTGATTAGTATTGGTTTTTTAGCTGTTGTCTTGCTTGTGGCTGGTGTTTTTGTTTGGTTTAAAAGCAATGGCTTTGATATACCTGATTACTCTAAGCTTGCTAACTATGAACCACCTGTTACTACTCGATTATATGCCGGCGACGGTCAAGTTATGATGGAGTATGCAGTTGAGAAGAGAATTTTTGTTCCACAATCCAAAATCCCGACAAGAATTAAACAAGCTTTCATTGCAGCTGAAGACAAACATTTTTACTCCCACCCTGGAATTGATTTTTTAGGCATTGCAAGAGCCGTTTTAACAAATGTAAAGAATTATGCTGAAGGTAAACGCTTTGTTGGAGCATCAACCATTACACAGCAGGTTGCAAAAAACTTTTTGCTTAGCTCTGAAAGATCTTTAACTAGAAAAATAAAAGAAGCAATTTTGGCTTATAGAATGAGCAAAGCTTATACTAAAGAACACGTTTTAGAACTTTACCTTAATGAAATATATCTTGGAAACAGAGCTTTTGGCGTGGCAGCTGCTAGTCTTAATTACTTTGACAAATCTTTAGATGAGTTAAATTTGGAAGAAATAGCATATTTGGCGGCTTTACCTAAAGGACCAAACAACTACAACCCTAAAAAACGTTATGATGCGGCTGTTGCTAGACGTAATTGGGTAATTGAGCGAATGAGAGAAGACGGATATGTTTCTGAAGAAGAAGCAAAAGAAGCTCAAGAAAAACCTTTGATTGTTAAAGATAAGCAATTTGGATATTTAAAAGATAGCGAATATTTTAGTGATGAGGTTAGAAGAATTCTCACAAAAAGCATGGGTGAGGATGCTGTTTTTCAAGGTGGCTTAATGGTTAGAACCACGGTCGACCCTGAACTTCAAGAGCTTGCTTCTAGAACTTTCAAAAAAGGTCTTATCGAATATGACAGAAGACATGGTTATAGAAATTTAGGCTTAAAGATTGATTTGACAACAGACTATAAAGAAAGCTTAAAAAATGCAGAACTACCTAAGGGAGCTCTCTCATCTTGGAAGAAATCTGTTGTATTGAGTAGTAATGCAAGTGAAGCATTAGTTGAAAATGAGGATGGCAAACAAGGTAAGATTTACTTAAAGTCTATTTCTTGGGCTAGAAAGAATCTAAAAGATCAACGTATTGGCGAAATGCCTAAAAAAGTAAATGATGTTTTAGAAAAAGGTGACGCTATCTACACTGAAGAAGTAAAAGAAGGTGTGTTTGAGCTTCGTCAAGTTCCAGATGTAGAAGGTGCTATGATTGTGATGAGTCCTCACAATGGAAAGATTTTGGCTATGGTTGGTGGTTTTTCTTTTAATAAATCACAATTCAATAGAGCAACTCAAGCTTATCGTCAAACTGGATCAACTTTTAAGCCTTTTGTTTATGCTACTGCTTTGGAATTAGGATATTCACCTACTGATTTAATTTTGGATGCCCCTTTTGTGCTTGACCAAGGTGTTGGTCTGCCTCTTTGGAAACCATCAAATTACTCAAAAGAATTTTCCGGGTTAACTACACTTCGCCAAGGAATTGAAAAATCTAAAAACCTAATGACAGTTAGATTAGCTCAAGATATTGGAATGGATAAAGTATCTATGATGGCTAAAAGATTAGGCGTTATGGACAACCTGCCCCATCTTCTTTCTATGTCATTAGGTGCTGCAGACACCAGACTTATTGACATGGTTAGCGCTTATTCCGTTTTTGTTAATGGCGGATTTAAAGTTTCCCCTTATCTTATTGAGCAAATTCAAGACAGGTATGGTAAAAGCTTATACAAGAACAATGATAGCCAATGTTTAGGTTGCAAGGTTGCGCACTTTAACGAAGATGCAAGTCTACCTATTATTACAGATGAGAGAAAAAAGGTATTAGACGAACTAACTGCTTATCAGATGGTATCTATTATGCAAGGTGTTGTACAAAGAGGAACAGGTGCTCGTCTTGCATCTCTGAAAAAGAATTTAGCAGGAAAAACTGGCACTACGAACGAAAATAAAGATGCTTGGTTTATGGGATTTTCACCGGATATAGTTGTTGGAATCTATGTTGGTTTTGACGAACCAAGGACTTTAGGTAAGCTAGAAACAGGTGCAATGGCTGCTCTTCCAATTTTTTACGACTTTATGAATGAAGCCTTGAAGAATAAAACAGATTTGGAATTTAGAGTACCTCAAGGTATTAGATTTGTTAGAGTTAACCCTAAAACAGGTAAACCTGCAACATTAGATGATAAGGTAGTAATTATTGAAGCATTGAAACCTGACTTTGAATTTAACAACAATCAAAGAGTTATTGGAGATGATGGAACTCCAATGCTTGAAGATACAGATGATAGCGATTTTGATTTAGGAAATGAATATTAGAATTATCTATCTTTTGATGGAATATTAACAAAAGTCTTGAGCTTTCTATCTTTTAGTTCTTCATTTATTTCATAGATTATATTTTCTTTTTCTACTTCTATAGAATGCAGTATGCGTTCTTTGGTTATAGTTTCGAAACGTTTTTGCAATTTATTTATTAGATTATCTATACCTATGGGTTCAATATTTGCAGGAGGATTATTTTCTGAAATCTTTTTTGCTTTTTGAACATCTTCTTTGGGAAGAGTGATTTTTTTGTTATGTCCGTTATAGTTAGGGATTACACCTGATATGTATTTTTTATCAATCTTTCCAACTACTACTCTTCCATATTTTTCGAGAAAACAATACTCATCCATTGGCATATCAAAGATTATTTGAGTATCTGCATATTTTGCATCATCAAAGATATAGAAATCATCTTTTTCTAGTTTTTGCCAAAACAATTCCTCATTATACACTGAAACCATGTATCCTGGGGAATCATACGCTCCACCTCGCTGGGACGGAGATATCTCTGTTACTCTTCTATTAAATATTAAACCATTTTCCTTAATATTTGCGATAACATCTTTTCCAATACTTGTGCCAATACAACGGTGAACTAAACGAACCCACCCTTTGGGTAGAGATGGGATATCCTTCAGTTCCATATAATGAGAATTATTACCGCTCATATCACCCTCCATTTCTTGAAATTATATCAAAAAATGAGAGGTTTTACAAGCATTATTTCCTTCTTTTTGAGGATTTTTTGTTTGTTTTATCTATATTTTTTACAACAATGGTAAAAATATATTTTATTCCTTTAATTATCAAATCCCTATCCTTTTGATGCAACTTAAACCAAAAGTTTACAAATCTTGTAAAAAGAGATGTTTTTTCTTTTGGTGATGTTTCTTGTTTTTGAGCGTAATATGAGGAAGTTTCTTCCTTTAGTTTTAATGGTTTTACGGCGCAAGCATAAGGCTTTAAGATTGATATTATCTTATCATCTTCAATATATGCACCATGGGCACGTATTAACTCACCATTTGACGCTCGAAAATACAAATCCCCTCGCCCAACTAAGTCTTCTGCACCAGTCCCATCAAGAATCGTCCTAGAATCGGCAGAACTTGCAACCTTGTAAGATATACGTGTTGAAAAATTAGCCTTTAAGACGCCTGTTATCACATCAACTGATGGGCGTTGAGTTGCTACAATTAAATGTATTCCTGCCGCCCTTGCTTTTTGAGCTAGGCGTTTCACATCATCTTCTACTTTTTTATTTTGTGCCATTAGGTCTGCAAATTCATCTATCACACAAACTATGTATGGCATATTCTTAGCTGTTTTCTGATTATATTCTATAATGTTTTTTGATAAATTTTTACCAAATAAATCATAACGTTTATCCATTTCTTCTGCCAGATGAGAAAGAATTGATAAAGCCTCAGATACCTCTGTTATAACCGGACAATAGAGGTATTCTTGGTTGTTATATATTGCAAACTCTATCTTTTTAGGATCTATCAAAACAAGCTTTAACTCTTGAGGAGTTTTAGAAGAAATTAAAGACATAATAAAAGTATTTAACCCAACTGATTTACCAGAACCGGTTGTTCCACCAACTAATAAATGAGGCATTTTAACTAAATCTTTTATAAGGGGACGACCATAAACATCTACACCGATACATATTGGAAGCGAATAACAATCTTTTGCATTTACAAAATCTTGACTATTTAATATTTGACTAAAGTCAACTGTTTGAAAAGAAGATAAGGGATATTCAAAACACACTGATGAATTGCTTGAATGTTGTAATATATCTAATGATGAAACCTTTAACTCTCTTTTTATATCATCTTTTAATGATAATAGATTTTTTATTTTTGAACCTGGAGCTAATTTAAACTCCTTTATCTCCAACAAAGGCCCTCTTGTGATAGATACTTCTTCTCCTTTTATTCCATAATTACTTAAAATGCTTTGTAAATCAGTCATAACAATCCCTCTTTGTGTGTAGTAAATATTCTTTAGGGATAATATTAAGTTCAGAATAAAAAGTCAGCAAAAATATTAAAATTTGTGTATTATTGGGGAGAATAAACAGAAAATGCTTGTAATTTATGAGTATCGGCTTTACAAAGATAAAGAATTTAATTTTTAATGAGAGGATAACTATGTCTAATCCATTGGATACAAAAATAATAAGCAGACTGGCTGAAATCTTGGATAAAACAAACTTAACAGAACTTGAATATGAAGACGAGGGATGTAGAATTTCTTTAGTTAGAAATCCAAGTGGTGTTATGGCTACTAGTCAATTTGTTGCTCAACCACAAGTTATGCAAGCTCCTGCAAGTACTGTGAGCGCACCTGTCAGCACTGTTAGCACAGAGCAATCTGGCTTGGATGTTGACTACACAAACAGCCCTAATGCAGTTAAATCTCCTATGGTTGGTGTTGTATATCTATCTGCTGACCCTAAATCTCCTAACTATGTAAAAGTTGGCGACAGTGTTAGCGAAGGTGATACAGTTTGCTTGGTTGAAGCTATGAAGACTTTCAACCCTGTTAAAGCACACAAAGCCGGTAAGGTTTCTAAAATTTTAGTTGAAGCAGGCGATCCTGTTGAATATGGCGAACCTTTGGTAATTATTGAATAAGTGCTTTTTAAATATAAATAAATAGGAATAAATCTAATGTTTGAAAAAGTTTTAATTGCTAATCGTGGTGAAGTTGCTTTAAGAATTCACAGAGCCTGCAGAGAAATGGGTATTAGAACCGTTGCAGTTCATTCTGAAGCAGATGCTAATGCTATGCACGTTCGTTTGGCTGATGAGGCTGTATGTATCGGACCTGCTAGGTCTAGCGAATCTTACCTTAATAAGCCAGCTATTATTTCTGCTGCTCTTATTACCGGCGCTGATGCTATTCACCCTGGTTTTGGATTTTTATCTGAAAATGCTGATTTTGCTGAAATGGTTGAAAAGCATGGAATCACCTTTATCGGACCTACTGCTGAACAAATGCGCCTTTTAGGTGATAAAATTACAGCAAGAAAGGCTGCTATTGAAGCAGGTCTTCCTATTACTCCTGGTTCTACCGCTCTTGAAAGCGTAGAAGATGCTAAAGAATGGGCAAATAAGATTGGATACCCTGTAATCATTAAAGCCAAAGATGGTGGCGGTGGTAAAGGTATGAAGGTTGCATACTCTGATGATGAAATTGCAGAAGCATTTACTATGGCAAAAGCTGAAGCTAAGGCTGCGTTCCCATCTGATGTTGTTTATATGGAGAAATATTTACAAAAACCTCGCCATATTGAAATGCAAATTTTAGCAGATAAATATGGTAATGTTGTTCATCTTGGTGAGCGTGATTGCTCTATCCAAAGAAACCACCAAAAGGTTATTGAAGAATGCCCTTCTCCTGCTTTAAACCAATCTCAAAGAAAAGAAATTGGCGACATCGTTTGTAATGCGATTAGAAAAATTGGCTATCAAAATGCAGGCACATTAGAATTTATGTATGAGGATGGCAAATTCTATTTCTTGGAAATGAACACTCGTTTGCAGGTTGAACACCCAATTACTGAAGCTATTTCTGGCATTGACTTAGTTAGAGAACAAATCAGAATTGCAAGTGGCGCACAACTAGGATATACTCAAGATGATATTCAATTCAAAGGTCATGCTATTGAATGTCGTATCAATGCAGAAGATCCTGAAACATTTGCTCCTTGCCCTGGAAAAATTGCTGAATGGCATGCTCCTGGTGGTTTAGGTATCCGTGTTGACTCTGAGATTTATTCTGGATACAGCATTCCTCCTTACTATGATAGCATGATTGCAAAATTGATTGTTCATGCAAAAACAAGAAATGCTGCCCTATTGAGACTTAGGCGTGCATTGGAAGAATTTATCATCATGGGTGTTAAGACTACTATTCCTTTGCATGAAGAGATTATTTCTCAAAATGAATTTATTGATGGTCAATATAACATCCATTGGTTATCTGAATACATGAATAAGAAGGGTAAATAAGAAAATATGAAAGAAAAATTGTCAGTTAGAAAAGTCTACAGAAACACATATCTTTATATGTCAAATCATCTGTTCGCATTTTTCTTTCTGACATTTTTCTATTTTCTAGGAAGTTTGTTGCCCCTTATTTTTGGTAGATCATCCTTTTTCATTGTTTCTACGTTATACAATTATTTATTTTTCTACTTTGCGGCTGGCTGCTATTTTAAGCAACAGATTTTATGGGATAAAAAAATATTTATCTCCGCAGGTTTAAGATTTTTAACAGCTATTGCTTTGTTTTTGATTGCCCTTTTAATTACTACACTTGTTATCAATAGTGGTATTCATTTTTTCAAGATGATGCTTGATGGGGTTATGATTGGGATTATTGATAATTTCCTTAAAAGTGGCGTTTGGATGTTAGGAAAATATTTATGTATTTTCTTGTTATTTAATACTTTTTTCCTGATACCATCTTTTGCTTTCGTTTCTGAAATTACAGGTAAAAACAGATCTCTATTGATGACTTTTGCCAAAACAAAAGGGAATATCTTAAGAATTTCATTTACAACTGCAATATCTGTATTTTTGTTATTAGTATTGATGTTTGCTTTGACATATATCAATGTGTTTGTTGCATCTTTTGTGCGTGCTTTTATTTTGGTTTTTGTTTCTATTCTTTATTTTAAGATGTATGATTTCTTTTATAATCACCAAGTAAAGAAAAACAAAGAGAAAGAAGCTGTTGATGAAACATCGGCACATAAAACAAGAGAGCGAAAAAAGAAAATAGAAAACAAAGACGAAATTATTATTAAGCAAGAGGAGAGTATTTAATATGTTATTAAAAGATAAAGATATTTTGGCTGATCAAAATAACATTGAAAAAAATAAAAAAGCAGAAAAACCGCAAAAACCTAAAATAGATAAAAAGAATATGTCTAGTGCATGGGGTGATGCTTTTGATTATTATATTAGAGGTGTTAGTGAAAAGTATCTTTATTTCCACGGTAGAGCTACTCGTTTAGAGTTTTTGGGTTATATGACTGCTAGCGGAATTTTGTTTTTTGTAATGTTTGCATTAGGAAAATATATTGATATGCCACTTTTAGCATATTATTGGACATTGGCTACTTTGGTTCCAACAGTTGCGGTTAGTGTTAGACGTTTTCATGATATAAATAAAAAACCTTTAGCTTATTTGATGTTGGGTGCACTTTTATTAGCAAGTGTATTTTTCATTGGTTGGTTTGCTTTGCTTTTGATTGTTGCGTGGGGTATTTTTATTATTCATACACTATCTCAACCAACAGTTTTAGAAGAAAGTATTTTTGGCAAACCTAACGAAAATGATGAAATTTATGAAAAAGACAATGAATTAATCATAAATAAATTTAAAAAACTGTCTATTGCTTTATGGGTTTTGGTGTTAGTGGTTTCTGGAGCTTGTTTTGATACTTGGAAAAAACAAAACGCAACTATCAGATTCTATGAAGATTTAACTCAAAAAGTTGAAACTATAGGGCTCGAAAAACAACTATCCCCTCAAGACATAAAGAATATTGAAGCACAAGTAAAAGAAATACTAAAATCTCATGCTGGTCAAAAAATATCTTACGAAGATATTGATAAGTTAGTTCAAGAGACTGTTTCATCTTTTAAAAGTAAGTAATTTTTTATGGTAATATCATGATTTCTAGACGTCTTTATTTTTTGTGTTTAATTGTTTTTGTTATTTTAATTGGTTGTTGGTATGGGGTTTCAAAACAACATAGTTGGAATGATTTAAAAAATAAAATTATCCAAAACAACATCGAAATTAAAGGTGATGTCGATCCTTATATTAGGGATAATGTTTACTATTTAACATCTAGACTTCATGATATCAAAGCTTTTAAGGGTAAAAAAATCGAATTAAGAATTGCTAATTTTGGCGATAAAGACAAGGTAGAAGCTCCAGATAAGGATAATTTTGACATTTCAGTTATTTGGTTAGGTAGTCAGGAGAAACTTAATGTTAATTATCTTGATTTATATGATTATGTATTTGCAAATTCGCAATTATTGGTTAATTTTTTAAGAGCCCAAAGTATAAATGCTTATTATTTACCAATGGGCGATTTTAGTAAACCTAGACACTTAAGAAAAAATAATAAAAATGAAATATTCGGTATCATTGGTGATGCTCCTGAGATTATAAATGAATTAAATTTAAAAAAATTGAAATACAAACTTTACAGTTTAGACAACGTATCTGATTTGATAAATGATTTACCGAGGCTAAAGGCTGTATTTACAACAAAAACAAATAATTTTGATATTTCTCTTGATTTGCATCTGGTATTTTTTAAGCTTATTAACTATGGTATTCCGATTGCTACACGTTGGGACTGGCCTCTTCATATTAGAAGTATAAATATTTTCAATGATGCTGTTTCTTTTTGGATGTATGATGAATTAAGTGATACTGCTGGAGTTAGTATCCTTATTGATGAATTAAACAATATGGATAAAAACATTCAAAAACGAATTATTGCTGCCAAGAAACTTTCTGAAATTGAATTTAGTTTAGAAAAAACTCTTAAAAGGATTGAGAGTGCAACTAACAATATTGAAGAAAATAGTGATGAAAATATTTTCCAATTTAATGCTGACTTAGGAGTTGCAACAGGTCATATTGGTAGTGGTGATTATTGGCTTGCAACGGATTTATTGAGTAATCTAGCAAACGATAATGAACTTTTTGGGATTACATATTTTAATTCGTTTATGAAGTATAATGTAGATGTAAATATTATTGTTAGAGGATTTTTATCTTTTGGCGACAACGACTTAAAAGGAAAAAAGAATATTTTGTATATTGCCTACCCTCAATTTGGGTACTTTGACAATAAAGAAGCTGTTGAAAATTATGATGAATATGCTAAAAAATTTGAAGACTTCAAAGATAAATTCGATGCAATTGTTGTGTCTTCAGAAAGATTGGCTAGAACTCTTAACAATATTGGAGTAAACGCCTTTTTCATCCCTCAATTTACTAATACTGATAGATTTTTTATTGACTTTGATGAAGAGCTCAAAACTGATATTTTGTTTGTTGGATTAAATGCATTTTACAGAAGAGCTGTTCATATATTAAACGATGCGAATATTCCTGTTTCTATTTACGGTCCTGGGTATCCAGATGGAATGGCCCAAAAAACGTATTTAGATAATCGAATTTTACGAAAATATTATAGCTCTGCTAAAATTGTATTGAATGATACGAGAGATGGGATGAAAGAATTAGGCTTTGTTAGTAATCGTATTTATGATGCTAGTGCGTGTGGAAGTTTGGTTATTTCTGACTACATGAAGGAAATTGAAGAAATTTATGGCGATAGTGTTGTGATGTGGAAGACTGAAGAGGAATTGGTTTCTTTAGTTAAGTATTATCTTGATCCCCAAAACGAAAATGAAAGGTTAGAAAAAGCAAATAGAGCTAGAGAGATTACATTAAAGAATTTTACTGCTAAAATTGCGGCGAAAAAATTTGAAGATATTATTAAGGAAGTAAAATAGAATGACTAATAAACAAAAGAGATTTCTATTATGCTTATTGATGATGCTTTCTTGTATATATTTTTTTATTATGTACGCAAATAGAAATGTTATAAATATTGTATATTCCGATAACCATCTTTTAGAAAAAAATTTGAATGAAGTTATTCGGATTATGAAAAAAAATGCAATACTAAAAAAGAATATAGACAAAAATATTGATTTTTATATATCCAACTTTTTTAATTCAGATATTCCTGATATTAAAAATGAAGATAACATAAATATTTTATGGTTAGGAAGCATAAATAGTATTAGTATTTCTAATATTAAAAAATTTGATTATATTTTGGTTAGCACTTATGACTTGTATTCATATTTAGAAAAAGAAATTAGTAATATATATTATATTCCGATGTTTGCGGCTAGCAAAAGCAAAATTAAAAAATCTTGCAGCATTAAAGATAATAACCCCAATTGTTATTGGGTGGTGATTGGTGAGGCTGTTGATTTTATTTCATACTTAAAAAAGCATAATATAAGATACAAACAATATACTCTTGCCAACGAGAAAGTTTCATCTGAGCTGATGAAAGATTTAGGAAATATTTCTGGAATCGCAGCCAATAATATATACCTTAATTTTAATTCCTTAGACATTTCACCTTTCTTTTTTGCAGCTGCGAGTGCTAATATACCGATTACGACATATAAAGAGACACACAAATTTAATCTATTAACATTTTTCTTTAACAATTCTATAATTGTTTATTCGTCTTATGATGACATTGCCCTCTTCTTTGAAAACCAAACTGATACAAGTAATGCCAAGGTCATTGTTGATAATTATTTTACCCCCGATGCTATAGCTGAGATAATTATTAGTATTTTAACAAAAACAGATTATAACCCCAGTGTTATTGATAATATGGTTGATGTTTGGTGTGCTTCTAAGCCGTCTGAATATTCTAATGGTGATTTTTCTTTTAGTTATGATTTATTAAAAAACATAACATCTAAATATAAAAGTATTTCTAATCCTGCTTCTATAATGCAACATATTGGGCAAACGAATATATTTATTCGAGGTATGATTAGTTTTTCTGAGAGAGACCTTAATAAAAAAGGGCTATCAATTATTTATCTACTTTATCCGGCAATTGACAACTTTAAAGACAGCAACTTTTCAATATCTCTTGATGAGTATATTTCTTCAATTGAACACGAATTAAAGATGTTTGATGGTGTTGTAGTTGCCTCTTCATACGTGCATAAAGGATTAGAAAAAATAGGAATAAAATCTCATTACATTCCACAATTTACAGATACTAATAAATTTTATTTTGATCCTGTTGATGAGTTGAAGTCTGAGGTTTTATTTGTTGGTACAAGATATTTTGATCGGCCTTCGATACCTATTCTTTTAGCGAATAATATAAAGGTAGATATATATGGACCAAATTGGAGTGGTTTAGAAAAAGCTGAGAGTATTGATAATAGAATATTGAGAAAATATTATAGTTCTGCAAAAATTGTGTTAAACGACACTCGTCCAGATATGAAGCAATTAAACTTTATTAGTAATCGCATTTTTGATGCTACTGCATGTGGAAGTTTTGTTATATCTGATTATATTCCTGAAGTTGAAGAAGTGTATGGCGATAGTGTTCCTATGTGGAAAACACCAAATGAATTGGTTGAGCTTGTAAGATATTATCTTGATCCTAAAAATGAAAAAGAAAGACTTGAAAAGGCAAATAGAGCTCGTGAAATAACATTAAAGAATTTTACTGCAGATATTGCAGGAAAGAAGTTTGATAAAGTTATTGAAGAATTAAAGAAACAAAAAGGAATGTAATTATTTATTCCAAAGTCTGTTATTTTCTTTTTGATAGTAGTGGATGCCTGTTTTTAGGTTTATATATCCACCATCTTTTAAGGGAATGCTTTTACCATCTAGTTTTACGCTATTAGGTTTAAATTCTATGCGATCTTTATATATACAAGCATCTGAATTGCATTTAATTGTTGTGTCTTTTACATTTTTTTGAGCTACTTTATTATCCCTTTGCCATACTTTTTTCAAAAATTTATTTTTTTGCCATTTTGACATAGTTAGAACGCCTTGATTGTTTCTATATGCAAAAGTTGAACCATTTTTATCAAAAACAAAATCGGGGGAAGAGTAAAATAACATTGTCGACAAACCCAATATTATGCCTAGTAGTCCCCATTTTCTCCATTTTGCTTGCCAAATGCAAAGCCAGAGCATTCCTAATGTAATTAGAAGAATACCAAAGCTTGATAACAGAGGAAGATTTGAGCCACTATTTGCTCCGGGGAGATTAGATACATATGTCGTTATGTGGTTTATTATTTCTATGCCATTTTCTAATATTGGAAGGCTAAATTTTGATAAACCTAAAGGATAGCTTATTAAGAATAACAATAAAGCAGGCATTACATAAAATGTTATTATTGGAGCGGCTAACATATTGCCTAAGGTGGTATAAACAGCTATTTGCTGAAAGAAGTAAAGACTATATGGGAGTGTCATTAGACTTGCAACTAAGTCTGTTATTATAACACCTAGCATATAACTTACTAATTTTCTTAAAAAACTTTGTTTATCTAGCCATTTATGAAGACGAACTTCATTTTTTTCATAATATGCAACTAAACCTAATACTGCAGAAAATGACATTAAAAAACCTGGTGACACAACAGAGCTTGGATTTATAGCAACAACAACCATCAGTGCAAATCCCCATAATCTTAAAGAAATAGCTCTTCTATTAAGAAGGACGGCTAATAAGATTATGGTTGTCATGGTAAATGCTCTTATGCAAGACACACTCTGCCCTGATATTAAAAAGTAAAGAAATGTTGTTATTATAGCAAGAACTGATGCTGGCTTTCGTAAATCGTATTGACCTTTAGTAAATGGCAATAAAAGCACTTGAAATATAAAGAATACAAGCAATGCAATTATCGTCATGTGCATACCTGATATAGATAAGAAATGCGCTAATCCGGAAGTACGGTAATTATCATACATCTGTTTATCGATATCTGTTGTTTTCCCTATGGCTAATGCGGTGATGATGGGTGCTGTTTCAAGTGATGTGTATTGATTGATTATATCTCTTATGGATGAGCGTATTTGAGATATTTTCTTGAAAATAGAAAATTCATCTCTTTTGCAATCTTTTTCAAAAACAGGGCTTATACTATAACCTACTTTAGATATTGATTTGTAAAAATTGTTTCTATCTTGATTGTATGTTCCTACTAGTGGGTTTGGTGTAAAATCTTTAGGGAGTTTTGCCACTAACTCCACACATTTTCCTTCTTTCATCCAAGGTTCGTCTTTAATTAAACTTATTTTAAAATCCCCTTTTAAGTCCTTTTCATAGTTATTTACATTTGTTAATAATACGCGTGGACGATTGTTATAATTATGATCTAAGACTTTAATTTTACCATTTAGGTAACTTGTTTCATTTATATCGATTTCAATGTTTTTAGCTCTATGCATTGCATCTGATTTGGCAACACATAACCCTAGCATAAATAGAAGAAGATATGTAAACAGCTTAAAAGGCTTATTATTATGGCGATATAAATACAGTAAAACTAGTACGAGTTCTAAATATAAAACAACAACCCAAGCTGACAATTCATACGGAAAAGCAAAATAAAATCCTGCACCTAATGCAAAACTTACAGCGTACCAAGTTATTAAGCTTTCTGCCTCATGTAAATAGCAATCTTCTACGTATAATTTTAGGCGTAATAATGTCTTTTTTAACCACCATATCATAAGATTTTATCCATTTTTTATCAAATTAAAGATTATCTCTGATGCCTTTTGACTAGGATTTAGCACACCTAAACCTAGAGTTTTACGCAAATCTTCAAATGATGCTATCTCCTTTTGGTATAATGAGGATGTCGTATCAAGTAAAAGTTTGGCGGTTTCTGTTAATTTTGTTATTGAGCAATCGTCTTGCAAAAGCTCTGGCACAATTGGAGTATCTAGCAATATGTTAGTTAAATTGACATATTTTATATTAGTAAAATGACGAGCGACCCACGCTGTTATAGCTGGAACTTTATAAGCAACAAGATGTGGAACGTTAATTATTGCTAATTCAAGTGCGACTGTTCCGGAGGCAGCTATTGCTAATTTTGCTAGTTGTGCTGCTTGATAACGTTCTTTTTGTGTGTTTAATACTAAAACATCTAATGAACTATTTTTAAGGATGTCTTTTACTCTATTTTCTACAGTTTTTACTGTTGGTATGATAAAGTATAAATTAGGATTTTCTTGCTGTAGGGTTTTAGCTGTTTCTAAAAACGTTGGCAATAAATTGGCAACCTCATTATGGCGAGAACCAGGAAGGAGTAATACTATTTGTTTTTCTTCACTGATATTATACTTTTCTTTAAAGCCTTTGGTATTGATATTTAGCATAGAGCTTTCTATAACGGGGTGCCCCACAAAGGTTGTTGGTAAATTATATGGTGTAAAATATTGAGGTTCATTAGGGAACAATGTTAATAGATGATCTATATATTTATACATTGTTTTGGCACGACGTTTCTTCCATGCCCATACTTGCGGTGCAACATAGTGAAGTTGAAGAACTTTTATATTTTGACGACGCAAGGCCTTGTGTATTCTTGCAGAAAAACTCCAGCTATCTATGGTTATTACAATATCTGGCTTTTGATTTTTAATATCTTCAACGGTATTTTTTATGTGTCGCAAAACCTTAGGAATACTAGGTATAACTTCAACTAATCCCATAATTGCTAAATCTGTAATATCAAACAGAGAGTCCATACCCTCCTTTTGCATATTATCGCCACCCACTCCTTTGAAGGTTATATTGCTATCTTTCTCTTTAAGAGCGCGCATTAGACGTGCTCCTAACATATCTCCTGATGGTTCTCCAGCTATTAGGTATATAAGCATTATTCAGTCTCCGTTGGAATGATACCTTTGATAAACATTTTATATTTGTTTGCTAATGCGATGGTTTCTTCTTGATTTACGATTAGAGTATTGCCTGCATGTATAGCAATTCCCTTAAAACCGGATTGATATGCGTTTTCTACTGTTTTTACACCGATTGTTGGTAAATCTATGCGCATATCTTGTTGGGGTTTTCTTAGCTTTACAAGTACAGGACCTTTTCCTTGGCGCTTATAATCCTTACATCTAATGATGAGCTTATCTGTCCCTTCTATACCCTCTAAACCCAAAACAAGACCTTGTTGAACTACAACTGCTTGCCCAACATCTAAGCGACCTAATTCTCGAGCTAGGTCTGAACCTCGTTTTATATCCTCTTCATCTTCTTTGTTAGGGGATGCTTTAGTTAAGAGACCAACTGGCGCCAATAAATCAGGTATCACCTCTTGAATACCAACAACCTTTATCCCTTCTTCTTCTATTTCTTTAACTAATGCTCTTAATATGCCATCATCACCAACCGATTTGGCTCCTAATTTAGCAAAAAACAAAGTAGTTCTTAAATCTGGAATTAAATCTTTGAAACTTGGACGACGTATTGTACCTATTAAAACTAACTCTTTAACCTCTTTTTCTTTTAGCAACTTAAAACCTGTTCCTGCCTCGCCTATTCGTATCCAAGCATGAGGTACATCTGAAGAAAAAAGCTCTTCATTTGCATTATCTTTAATAGCTAGAACAAAAAAATCTCTATTTATAGATTGGCAATATTGAATTAACTTTTGAGGCAAATCACCACCTCCGGCGATAATGCCAAGTTTGCGTTTGGGATTTCTAATTAGTTCACTCATAGGATTTTCCTTAAAATATAAGGTTGATTATGTGTTAATTTTTATATATTTAAAAAAAAAATGCAAAATATTAAAAAATATTATTGACAATTATTTTTTTATAGCATATATATCTCTTGTCGTTAGCGATGTTTGTTTTATCGCGAGGTAGAGCAGCCCGGTAGCTCGTCAGGCTCATAACCTGAAGGTCGTTGGTTCAAATCCTTCCCTCGCAACCATTTATAAGCCACCCTTCAGGGTGGTTTTTTGTTATCTTTATTTGAGGTAAGAAATGAAATTCACAGTTCCAATTTTTAACCATCTAGCTAACAAAAAGAATGAGATCAATGCTATTTTTAGAGATATTTATATTTTTGAGAATAATTTCCAAAACATTGCTAATGATTGGTGCGATAACAACAAAGAAAATCAACTCGTTCAGACTTCTGAAGATATTATCAATAGAATTTATAATACTGGATTTTTGGGCCTTTTATTTGGTTTACAATTTATTCTTTTAAAAATTCATAACAAATATAAAAGCAAAAATATTCGAAGTATTATATCTAAAAGCAATGTATTATTTCTAAAAGACGCTCCTAAAATATATCATGATTTTTTAGTAAATTCAGGACTGAACAAACTTAATTCTCACCAATTAAACAGTATTTTTATAGATGATTGCTGTATGCAAGTTATTGCTAGAGCTGGCTGCGGAAAAACATCAACCCTTATTGGTAAAATTAAATATTTACTTGATGTGAAAAAAATATCACCCCAAGATATTAAAGTTATTTCTTTTAGTAATCACTCTGTTAACGATATTAAAAGAAGATTTTCTGAAAAAGACATTAAAAACATTGAACCACAGACTTTCCATCGTTTTGCAATGGATGTTTTTGAAAATAAAAACAACATTACCCCTTATAAAAATAATGAGAATATTTTACTAAAACATGAAATTGAACAAATTCTTAATTATGACAGCAAAGAGCTTTGTGATGTTTTATATTCTGAAATGCTTTACAACTACTCCAATGATAATACTTTTGATAACAATTTCTCAAAACATATTATTGATGATAAACTAAAAGATAAATACAAACAAATAAAAAACATCTCCACCCAAGAATCTAAAGAAATATTAAATAAAATACTTAATAAAATTGATTATAGATTATTTACATTAAAAGGTGAATTAGTCAAAAGTAAAGAAGAAGTTTTTATTGCAAATTTTTTATACCTTCACAAAATCAACTACATATATGAAGATAATTACTTCAAGAACAGAAGTAGTGAAGAGACTAATTTCTCTAGATATTTTCCTGACTTTCATTTAACTGATTATGACATTTATTTAGAGCATTTTGGCGTTAATTTGAAAGAAAATGTGAATTATTGCGAAGATAATTTCCATAAAACATATAACTATACAGTCCCTTGGCTAGATGATGATAAAGCATGTAAATATATAAATAATATAATTGATAAAAGAGAACTTCATAAAAAATTTAACACCAAACTAATTGAGAGCTATTCATTTTTTAATACTTATGACAATTTTTTTGAGAACTTATCAAATCTCTTAACAAGCAATGGCGTTGTGCTGTCTCCCTTGAATAATGACGAGGCAAAAAATGCTTTGTTAAGCTTCTTTAAAAATAATTCCAACAAAAGAAGGTTAGATAAAATTACATCAACATACTATCAATTTATTGAATTATTTAAAACTAGCGGGTTTACTAAGGATAAGTTTGATGAAATTAGGAAAACCGAAAATCTAAGCCGTAGGGACAGCCTCTTTTTAAATGTAGTTGAAAAAATTTATGATAATTATGAAAGAAAATTAGTTGATACTAATACTATTGATTTCAATGATATGATTATTAAAGCCAAAAGCTTTTTGGAGAATTGTTCAGAAGATAAATTTCAGTATAAATATTTAATTATTGACGAATTCCAAGATATTAATCGTGGAAGATTTAATTTTGTTAGAGAATTTATCAATAAAAGCAATTGCAAGTTATTTTCTGTTGGGGATGACTGGCAATCTATTTATGGATTTAACGGTAGTAATGTTTCTTTCTTTTCTAAATTCAATGAATACTTTCCTCAATCCAGACAATTATTTTTGCCTATCACTTATAGATTTAACCAATATATTGTTGACATTTCAAAAAAATTCATAACCAAAAATAAAGATCAATTAAATGGAACACAATTAATTTCTTATGATCAATCTAATGATAGCAAGACGATAGAAGCTTATCAACATACACAATATTCTATTGAAGAATTAATTTGTAATAAAATTTTTGAGTTAAATAATTATAAAGAATTAACTTTTTTAATTTTGGGTAGATACAAAATTGATTTCAATAATTTTTCAATATTAACAAATGATTTCATAAAAGAAAAGAAATTAAAATTACAAAAAATGACTATTCATCAAGCAAAAGGAATTGAAGCAGATGTGGTTTTTGTTTTATTAAAGAATGGCGAGTGGGGTTTTCCAAATCAAGTTGAAGAAGAGAAAGTTCTTCGCTTTGTAAAATACCAAGAATCTACCATTAAATTTGCAGAAGAAAGACGAGTTTTTTATGTCGCATTAACAAGGGCGAAAAAGAAGGTATTTATTATAAACCAATGCAACAACGACAAAGAATATTCCGATTTTATGAAAGAATTGACAACAGATTTTAATATAAAATCTAAGCAATTTAGTTTAATTAAAGCAAACAAACAACAAATATACAAAGAAATAGCAAATGCCATAGCGAGGAAAACAAATATTGAATTACTTTATAAGCATAAATTATTGCGACTTGAACCTATTGAAATTAAAAAGGGATATCAATTAACTACAAAAGAAGTCGGTAATGATTTTATTTTTTCACCTAACAATATTTACATTTTTTGCAAAAACAAAAAACTCCCATATAATTTAGAAGATCTTGATTACGTCCAACCTAAATATCAATTCCACCTTGGATATTAAAAACGAATTTTATGTAATACATTTTACTTAGTATGGGCAAACTAAATATATTGAGGCCTCAAAAGCCATGGCGGCAGTTTTTTCACTTTTTAATGTAAACATGTAATAAGCCTGTCTTTGTGTTGTTTTTATTACCCATTCTTCACCGCCTGTTGGTGCTTGCTCTTGAGTTTTAGGCATCATTAGGTAAGCATATCTTTTTGCCTCTTTTCCTTCTTTGGCGAATTTTAAGAATCCCTCATGATCAAAATCAACTAGTGTCCAAACTTTTCTTGATGTTGCGAGTTTGTCTACGTAATTATGTATTATCCATGAGTGACTTGCACCTCCACCTAGTCCCCACCATATATCTGCATCTTTAACCACTTTTTCTGCTTTGCGAGAATTCACAGTCCCATTGAAATAAAAAGAATTATTAAAATTATTAGCCTCTTTATATGCGACAACACCTGTTATGATTAACAAAATAACACAAGAGATAAATTTATTAAGCTTTAATTCATCACAAAGATTTGAGTACAAGATTGTAAATATCACAAAATAAAGTGGAATTATTGGAGAAAAATAGCGTATTTTGTATGAGGTCATATTAGGCATAACCATTGCAACCAATATCCCATAAGTAAAAAACAAAATAACAAAGAATCCCAAATATCTTTTTAGCAATTGATTATTATTTTTTGATAGATATTTTTTTTGGACTAACAAGCTTATAACTAAAACAATTAAGAATATTTCCGTATTTTTGAAAAAACTAGTAATAAATAGAGGGAGCTGTTGTTTTAATAACTTTAGTGGAGTTTTGGAATATTCATATACCATAGAAACAAACTGCCCTCCTCTTTCTCCTTGTGTTCCCATTTGGAGCATATCAGGAAATATTATATACGACAAAATCGCAGATGCTAACATCGAAATGAGGATTTTTTTTAACGTTTGGTATCTCTTTTCACAAATCAAACTAACAAAAGCGGCAAACGTTAGTGAAAAGCAAAATATTATACTATAAAAATGCGTTAATATATTTAAGCTCGAGACTAATGTTAAAATTATGAAATCTTTATTTTTTTCTAATGAAGAATGTTTTTGAAGTATATCATAAGCTTTAATAATTAGACAGACACCCATTGCCATCTGCAATAAATACATTCGTATATATACCTCAAGTGATATCACAAATGGAGAAAAACAAAACAAAGCCGTTGAGCACAAAGCGAGATCTTTATCTTTAGTTATTCTTTTTATAAGATAATAAAAGGTACTTATCAGAAACACTAGCACTATTAAATTTAGGATAACTCCTGGGGTTCTAGTAAACTCTGTTGGTGAAAAAAAGAAGTTATCGCACGAAGCAATATAAAATATGTTGGCATAGACAGTCATATTTTAACTGACTTATCATTTTAGAAAAAGAACTATTTGGAGTTTGTGTCAGATAATCTTTAAAAACTTTACCATCTACCAATTTATTATCAATTTCTTCGATGTTTTTTGTATATATACACCCCATTCTCGCCATTTGCTGTCCCAAAGGAAAATAGCTCATCTATATGAAAAATTTCTTTTTGTTTAAATAGTATGATAGCACAAAGTAGTGAAGATAATATAATTAGCAACAAACGAAAATTGATAGATTTAATACTCATTATCCCTCCTTGAGATATTAAGATTTATTATTATGGATTTGTCAAAATTATTTTTTTACTTATCCTTTTATTTAACAAAAACCCCTTTGCTTTGAACTTTTTTTCAAGCTCAAGCAAAGGGGTTTATCTTACCAATAATAGGTTCTTTCTTTTATTGCTCTTGGAGTTTCACCTGCATAAAAGGTTGTGTTTAGAATGTGCAAATCCAGATTTCTATCATAAACACTTTCGACCTCAACAGATGAAGGTATCGCAAACTCGAAAGCAACAGCTTTATCTTGCCATTCTTTTGGGCATTGCCAAATCGCTTCATCAACAGAGGGGCGTAAAAACATATAATGCCCACCATAGGAATGATATGTTGCTATTGTCCCTAGTTTGGTGAGACCTGTTGCCTCTAGCTCTGGCTTTGCATCAAACGAACAACTTTTGGTTGAAATGTGAGTATTATCCATAAAATACAACCCTGCATTTTGAGGAGGATTTATTAAAAACATCTTATCCTGAGTGCATCTTGCTACATAGTGCATTTGATGAGCATGTTTTAGTATTTCCTCTTTTGTAAATGCTTGTCTTTTTACATACAAATCATTGAGCAAATTTAAGTATTGTTGTAACAAGTATTGACCTACTCCACAGGGATTTGCTTTTAAGGATCTAAGTCTTTTTTCTATTTCTCTTAATTCCATAACATAAATATTTAGTTAGACATAATTATTTTATTTGAATATCATTTTATTTATTATATTATTTTTGTCAATATTTTTAACAAAAAAAACGGCGCCATAATTAGCACCGTCTTCTTTTTTAGTTTTAACTAACATTAAATTCAATCACCTTGCCATATTGGTTGTAGAGATGATATCGGTCTTCTTTTTGGAACAAAGCAAAATTCCCCAAAACGCTTGCAAGCAAAACATTTTCTGCGATAACCTTACCTTCGTCATTGTACAATTCTGTTTTGGTTTCCTTGGTCAAAAGAAAATAATTTGAAGCTTCTTCACACTGAAAAATTTCACCCTTTATCATCAAACCTGTTGAGCGATATCTTGTATCAACAATCTTTTGACTGTATGATACAAAAGTTCCATCAGGCAAAAAAACTGCCTTTTTACCAGTATATGTACTCAAGCGATTAGCTTCACCATCATACATTGCCGAAGCACCATTCTTGAATGTTAATGCAAACTTTCCGTTAAAGAACTTTTTGTAGCCTACAATACCAAATATCAGCTCTTCTTTACCTTTTACAAGCGTGTAAGTTTCATCTTCTTTTGACTTTTGCAGAACAACATTATCTGACAAAAACGCAACAACACGATCATACTTCGCAACAAGCTTTGAACTTGTGTTATACACCTTGTAATTACCAAATTGATAAAGTTGACTATCTGTTCTTAAGGCGTAATGACCTCTGGTTAAGACCTCACATTCAATAAAGTCTTTGGCAACAAGTCGCCCATCAAATGTGTAAAGCTCTTTATGATCTTTGAAAATCAACATATACCACCCATTTTGATAGACCTTAAAATCTTCAAAACCAGAAACAAGTACATGCCCCTTTTTGTCATAAACCTTACCTGTTGGATTTGTACCATTAAAAACAGTTGAGCTTCCGGAAAATTTGTTGACGGCCTTTTCACCTAAAAGGATATAGCTCAAATCATAAAGCAAAACACCTCTTTGGGCTGACATTAGTGCAGATAAGAAATTACCCTCATAATCAGCCAACATCAACTTATCTTCCCCATCTTGTAGGCGCTTCACATTAACAGAAAAAGCGCCATTGGCATAACATTGAATTTTCTCCATTCTGTAATGTGTTTGAAACACGACAGACGGCTTAACATCTAAATACATAAACATAAAAATTTATTGATTATAAAAATAGTTTTTTGAAGGGATATTTTCCCTCAAAATACAAAATTTGTCAATCTATTTTTGATTAGATATTAATTTTTATCTTTTTGACGCTTGGTTTTGAAAAATTCTGTTAACAGTGTTGAGGCTTCTTCTTTTAAGACAAATGGAGTTATCTCTGGCTTATAGAGATTGGGTTGATTTTCGTATATTTTTATACCATTAAGTATTGCACCACCTTTGGGATTTTCTGCACCAAACACCACCCTTTTTACTCGCATCATAGATATTGCAGTAGCACACATTGGACATGGCTCTAAAGAAACATATATTGTAGAATCCCAAAGACGTGTTTGCTTAAGTTTTGATGAAGCTTTTTCTAAAACCTTTATTTCTGCATGCGCTAAAGCACTTTTGCCATGCTCTGATGTGTTATGTGCTCTGGCTAAAATCTCACCCTCTTTAGAAACCAAAATTGCACCAACGGGAACTTCATCCTTTTGATATGCTTTCTTGGCTTCTTTAAGGGCTTTATCCATAAAATAGCAATCTAAATCAATCTCTTTTAGATTATTTTTGGAGTTTTTTCTTTTCTTCATTCTTCTTTAAAAGCTCCAAATTACGCTCAGTTGAAATTTTTTCCAAAATTGTTTTTACAACTGTATCAAGTGAAGTTCCCTCGGAATAATCTGCCGGCAATGCAAAGTTTACTCTCTTATCTTTTAAGAGTTTTATTGCACGCTCCTTATGATTGCTTTTGGGTTTATAAACAGCTATCGAATTACCACCCCTTGTTTTTACTAGCTTCATTGATGGAATGTCTGTCATGCCATCACCAAAATAGATAATTCTTGAAAATGGAATACGGCGCTTTTCATCTTCCATGTATTCATTTACGAGTTTATCATCAAGCTTTCCTAGACCTTTATTTATCTTGGATAAACATTGAACTTTGGTAGAATAGTTGATTACTCGTGCCGGCCAAACAGGTGTTCCATCTTCACCAAAAGCATAACTACATCCGTAAACATCTTTACAAAATTTATAAATTGAAGCACCCTCTAATATTTCCTCATAGCCGGATGAAATAATATAATGTTCTATTTGAAGACCTAGTTGTTTACCGTATTCATTGATGCGTTCAAACCAAGTTTCAACACCTTTATAATATTTTACTAATGTGCCACAGTATCTAAAATTCTCACGTGTTAGACGAATTTTCTTTTCTTTTGCAACTTTCATAAAATAATACATACTGCCGGTAATTTGATCAACACCGTTATCTATTGACCATTGATTAGCCTTCCTCCAAAATGTCTTTGGTGTCATTCCTAACTCTGGGATGAGAACATAATCTTGCATGTATGTTGTTGATAATGTTTCATCAAAGTCATATACTAAAGCTACTAATGTATTTTTCATCTATAACACCTTTAAGTTTATTTTAGTCTTTGTTTTCTTTCTTATTGCAACTACCAATTAAAACAGCACCTGGCTCAATGGCGATTGTTTTATAAACAGAATCCCCTATAAACTTTGCTGTTGATGCAATTGATAAACGTTCAACTACTAACGAACCATTAAGCTCACCAAATAATTCTAAACTTTTTGCAGATATTTTACCTGCAACAGAGCCTGTGGGTCCGATAATCAACTCTTTACAATTTATATCACCTTCTAATTTGCCATCTATATGAATAACATCACCATCTTTGATGTCGCCTACAATTTTGGTGCCTGCACTAATGATGCAGGGAACAATATTTTTTTCTCCACGCATCAAACGAGCTAGTTTTAAGAATAATATTCTTCTAAATTTACGCATTTTTCTCTCCTTTTAAAGTGCTTTCATAAATACCATTGGGTCCATAGGAACACCTTCATACAAAATTTCATAATGCAAATGAGGGCCAGTTGAACGCCCTGTTGACCCAACCTCCCCTATTGCCTGACCACTTTTTACTTCCTCTCCTTTTTTTACATATATTGCATTTAGGTGAGCATATTTAGTCTTAAAACCGTTTCCGTGATCTATTTCTATAACTTTACCATAACCGGAACCCCAACCTGATTTGGTCACAGTTCCTGATGCCATTGTTTTTATTTTATTACCTTTATTAGATGCTAAATCTATACCTTTATGAGTGGCGCTTTTAGAATTAAATGGATCTGAGCGTTTACCAAAATGAGAAGAAACCCAATAAGACCAAACAGGTTTCCCGATAGGCACTCTTTTTACCACATCTGCATAATAGATATTATCTTCTACGGCTTTGAAAGTTTTAGTTGCTTGAAGAGACAACTCACCACTTTGCAACACTCCTAAATTATCAGGAACAAAAACTCCACCTTTACTGTCTTTTTTAGAGTTTGCTAGCGGGTTGAAATATTTATTTCTCTTCTTCAGCTCCTTATTGATGGTGGTAATAGAGGTTTTGATTTTATCCATTTCTTTACCTGATAAACTTTCTATTCTTTTTAAGATATCAACCTCAAATGCTTGAAGTGAGGAGATAACCTCTTCTAAGTGTTTTACCTTCTCTTCTAGGAGTTTTTTTTCTTCTATTGCTATTTCTTTATGGATTAAAGCATTTTTAAGAGCATTTTTTTCATTTATTTCTTCTTCATCAATCCAATTTTCACGAGCAGATATCTTTTTTATCTTTTCTTCAATTACTTGAGCTTTTTTCAGATATTCATCAATATTTTCTTCTGTTGTTTCTTCTTTTGTATTGATATTTTCAACAAGACCAGTGATATTGTGATGAACACTTAAAAAATCACTCATCAAGTCAACATAGGCATCCCTTGTTTCATCTAGTTTTTTTTCTTGATAAGAAATAATTTTATCTGAAACGCTATACATTTGATAAGAATACGCGCTCCAAATACCAACAACCACCATAGCGATAAACACCACCCATTGGAGACGAGTTGAGATTTTAAAAACCTTCATACGACCATTTGAGCGGATAATAAATTCCTTTTCGGAAAAAATCTTATTTACTTCCGATGACTGATAATTAGAAATAACTTGCCTTTTTAAGCGTTTTTTATAGCGTTTTATCAATTATATTTTCCGTATTAAAAACATTATTGCATTTTATTTTTAAAATGCTTTTTTCTTTTAGCAGATAAATATAAAAAAACAATTAAAATTTAATGCTTATCAATATCTTTATCTAAGATTACATATTCATCATCGCCAACCATATTAAGAACAATACGTGCTCTTTCTTCTAAATAATCTAAATCAAGAGATTCCTCTGATAACATTGCAACCTTGTATTCCAAGTCCTTTTTGATTGCTTGGTATTTTGCTCTTTCTTGCAGAGCAAGCTCCACTTTATTTTTTAGATACAAGTATTTAAATATACCTCTATCTCCTTTGATACCATTTATAGCAAAATAAAACGATAAAATACCCAACACTATAAACAAACCAGATTTCTTTAGCCTATCAAAAACATTATTTAGTGTATTCATCAGTATTTTACCCATAAAAATTATAACTACCTTGATGGAGTGCATTAAATATCTTGTTTGGTTAATATTTGGTATAAGAATATTATTTTTTGAGATAAAATATTTAATTTTCTTTTTAAGTCATTATATTTATGAGGATTTTTTTAGAGGATTTTTTTTATGTGGATAGTGTATAGCTTTATTTATGCAATTTTTAATGCTTTATATTTAAACTTTAATGAAAGGAAGCATTACAACGGCTATTTACTTGGCATAATTAGAGGATTTGGCGTTTCTTTATTTGTTTCCCCTTTGCTTTATTTTACTACAACAAAACTAAATGGAGCGTATCTATCTTTACTTATTTTACAGGGAATTTTAATCGGCGTTTATGATAGCCATATATTTATGTCTTCTTCGATGTATGGCGTAAATAGTACATTTGGCTTCATGGCAACATCAGTACTTATTACACTTGTTTTATGGTGGGGTATAGAATTTAATGATTTTATCACATTAACGCAAAACCCTACTGAGTTTTTATCACTTTTATTTATTCTTAGCGGTATAAGTGTATTTTATTGGCAAATGATGAAGGTTAAAATAAAATTTGAAGCAGAAAAATTCTTATATCCGGCGGTTATTGCACTTAGTGTAATGAGTATTGCTACAAGATATATTGCGTTGATGGGTGGAAAAACTTTTGATGGTATTATTTATTATCTTTTTATCGCATGTTTTGTTAGTGGGATATATAATCTTACTATGTTTAAAATCAGAGTAAAAGAACCCAATAATATTTCCCTTAAACTCAAAGACATTGTAACCCTTATTATAATTAGCACAATCCTTATTGGAGCAAAAACAATTGCCTTTCGAGAAGCGCACAATCCAAGTTATGTTATGTCTTTATTGTTAACATCCCCTATTTTAGCACATTTATTTAGATATAAGAGAATAAAAGTCTCTTTATACATGTTTATCTTTATTTTGTTTATTATCCTTCTTATTGCATATAGCTTATATGCTAGCTAGATGTGCTTTTTTAACATTTGAGTAATAGCGGACAATAGAGCATTTATATACTTTTTCTCATCATTTTCCGATGTGTAAGCTTTGTTAGTTGAAAAGACCTTTTTTAATGTTGCCACTGGACTTACGATACGATACAAAGATGATAGTTTTGTTTTTCCTTTGTAATTTCCACCAATTGTTTTAACCTCATCTGGATTATACACTTCTATTGGGAAATTTTCTTTATCTGATACTTGTTGCATCAACTTTAGTATTTTGTCATTTACAGAGTTATTAGAATCTGATGCAAAGAAGAAACACTTAAATGCATCTTTATTTGATTGCCAGTATGCTCTTGCTACTTCAAGCAAATTTACGGTATCTCCAAACAATGGATGATATGCTTTGGGAGATGTTTTTTGTATTTCTTGGTTTGCGCTTAGATGTATTACATATTCTATTTCAATATCGTTTGCCGAGGCTTGCGAAAAGATGGATGCTAAAAACGATATATCACTTAAATCACCAAAACAGAACTGTACATCATGCTTTTGAAATGATTTACTACTTATTGGGAGAGATGTATTTATGCGGATATGATTAGTCTTTAACACCGAGGGCTCAAATATATCATCAGGTTCACCTAATGCTAACACCTTCATTTTTTGGGCATTCAAATTCAAGATAACACGCTGACCAATAACACCTGCGGCTCCCGTCAACAAACAAACCTTTTCTTTTGCCATTATCCACCTCTTGTTTATTACATTTATTATATGGTGGTACTTATTTTTTGCTTTGTCAACGAGTATTTTTATATTAACTCAAACATTTCTTTAGAAACACCACAAAAAGGACAACGCCAGCTTGCGTCTAAATCCTCAAATGGGATTTTATCATCATAAACATATTGACAAATAGAGCATACCCATTTTTTGGAATGATTAGCTATTTTTTCTGATTTTTCTTTGGGATTAGTTTTTAGACTACAATTTGCTTTCATGCCTAGAGCTTTTTGACAGAGCGGTTTTAAGTTTTCTCGATAATATTTATAGGTCAATGGCCTACCATTTCTTATCTGATAACAAGCTATTGCTTCTGATATAAAAATTGTATTATGAGGATAAATTATTTTATCTATTACTTTTAGCTTAATCTGAGCTAGAGCTTCTTTTATAAAGGGCAAGGAATCGTGCTTTTCATAATCTATCTGCTCCCATTTTTTCACATTACTACTTGATTGGAAACCAAAATTTGCAACAACGAATGGATCTACATCTTCTGGCAACACGCTCAATGAAAACTCTTTTTCTTTATCTATACAGGATTTAGTGTATGAGCTATTCATCATTGAAAGCATTACAAGAAAAGGTGTGGCTGATATTTGAGTTATAGAATCAACTAATGCTCCGGCATAATATTTTTTATCAAACACCCCTATTACATATAAACCATTTGTGAATGTATATAACGCTTCTTGCATAATCTTCCTTTCATAATACTAAATTGTATAATATTGATTTAGAAAAGTCATATATTAACTCTTTATTAACACGAACAATATAAGCATTATTACATAGAAAGGAAGGTATTGATGAATAAATTTTGGGTTTTGTTATTACTTTTATGCTTAAATGCTTGCCATGTTGGGCAATTTACGGCTCTTTATACTGATAAGACATCCGTTGAAAAAGATGGTTTGAGATATGATGCTAACAACAAACCCATTACGGGTGTTTATCACCGATACTCCAAAACCATGAGACTTGAAGATGAGATACATTATGTTAATGGCAAAATCTCTGGACTTTATCTATCTTACAATAAAAAGGGAAAAATCATTCTTAACGGTCAATTTTTAGATGGTTTACCAAATGGTAAAGTAGTTTTATATTATGACAATGGAAACGAAAAAGAAGTTAGTTTTTACAAAAAGGGCGAGCTTAGTGGTGGAAGATTATTTTATTATGAAAACGGCAATCTTTTGCGTAAAGAGAGCTACAAAAACGGCTTAAAGAATGGTCTATTTGAAGAATATTACACCAATGGAGCAGTAAAACACACCAAAACTTATCTTAAAAACAAACAACATGGACCACAAAGATTTTACACTCAAGATAATCATCTCATTACTTATGCAGACTTTTCTAGAGGTTTATGCAATGGTAGAACGGAAAGCTATTATGAGGATGAAAAACCTAAAGTTTTGGCCAAATGTAAAAAAGGAAAACTAAACGGTAAAGCAAAAGAATTTGACAAACATGGTAACCTTAAGAGGATTGTTGAATATGATATGGGAAAAGAAGTTAATAGTATCAAATTTTAGCTTGTGATTTTATATTGTTTGTATAGTCTTTTGTAAAAGGTTTAATTTTTTTGGTCGGTGCTCATGAATAACGATACTTTAGAAAATGAAGAAATTGATGTTTCTTTTGTTATGTCTGTTTATAACAAGGAATATTACTTACCTTCGGTATTAGATGCTTTATTAAATCAAACTGGGCTTAAAAACCCTGAGTTCATCTTTATTGATGATGTATCTAAAGATAAATCTGTTGAAATACTAAGAGAGAAAACAAAAAATATAAAAAATGTTGTGATTGTAGCTAAAGAGGTTAATGACGGCATTAGCATTACTGTAAACCAAGGAATTAAGCTCGCAAGAGGCAAATGGGTTAGAATGCTTGATAGCGACGATATTTTACCATTAGATTCGACAATTAAAATGATTGAGTTAGCAAATTTACATAATGCTGATATGGTTTATGGCAAATTTACTAAAACAGGAAAAGAACCTTGGCTTATTTCTAATGAAGTAATGGATGAAAACTTTTCTTATAAGTATTTTCCCGATGCTATGCAAGCGGTTCTTGGGGGGCACTTTATACGCATGGGGCAACTCATAAAGCGTGAGATATTACAAAAAGCAGGTGGCGCTGATGAGCGAGTATTTATCCAAGATGAAACAATACCCCTTAGAGTGGGAAGACTTGCAAATGGTGCTATTAGAATGTTTTCTAATGTTATTTTGGTACCAAAGGAAACTAACAATTTGAGTAAAAACACAGTTCAACTTGATAATGATAGATTCTTTGCAAACTATTATATGCTTAAAGATTTTCAAGAGGTTTTACGCCCAAAAGATGTACTAAAACTATATGAAAGAGCAATTTCTTCTAACTGGAAGTATGTAAAGAAAAATATTAAAAATCCTTATTTGACTTGGGATTTTGGGTATTACTTATTGGTTAAAACTTTTAAGCTTAATCCTTGTTTTGAACATCTTGACAAGATTGCAAAAAGATTTTTGAGCTTAGAGGGGATACTAAGATCCAAAAAGCAAGATAAAAATATATAAAAAATTGCAAAAAGAAAAAGCAAGGAAAACCTTGCTTTTTTTTTATTTGAATAAATCTCTTTTTTAAATTTGTGTGGGAGCAACTTTAGAGCTTAATTCAATATCTTTTAGTTCTTGTAGCAATAATTCTCTATACTCTTCAGCCCAAGCAACCATAGAGTCTATAACAGGCTTTAGGTTATATCCGATGGCTGTTAGAGTATAATCTACTCGAGGAGGAATCTCGGCATAAACATGACGCACTAATATACCATTTTCTTCTAGCATGCGCAAATTTGATGTGAGAACTTTTTGCGTAATATCTCCAAGTTCTTTTTTTAACTCACCAAAGCGCTTGCTACCATCCATAAGACATTCGATAATCTGAACTTTCCAGCGATCACCCAACATTTTAATGGTTGTTTCTGCTAAATTTTTGGAGTTTATATCCATTATTTTACCTTTAAGATTATTATGTTATGAGATATTTTAGAATTATATTTAGCTTTTTGACAAGGTATTTTTAAGTTCTTCACAGAAAAAATGTTAATAGTTAGATATTTTAATTGCGGTTCTTGACGTTTTAATATATTCAAGAATATATATTTTTTGTTTAGGAATGGGTGATATGGCTTGTTTTAGTTTATCTTCTTGTTTTTATTTTATTAAGGCTTATGACCTAAAAAAATTAGAAGTTAAGAATATTGATTATGCTAAAAAATTTGAAGATGGCGTTTGCTATATTAAAGTTGAAAGCGATGGAGTATTTTTAGTTAGTGGCAAAGAGATGCTTCTATCTGCAGACAATGATGATTTTATAAAAACAAAAGTCATTTATAATGACTATCATCCGATAATTGGATTTTTTATCACACTTATTAAACCATTGAAAAGAAAATTTTATGTTAAGAACAACACAAGCTTTAGAGTTTGTTTTGAAAGGCTTTTGGAGGCAAAGCTTACAAGAGGAGAACGAAACAGAGAAAATGCTTATCAATGGACTAATAAAAAATGGCAAATATCTAAAGAAGAAGCTGTTTTGAGGTATAATGAGCTATATAATTCAATTAAAAACAATGGATATGATGAAAAAAATCCAATGATTGTGATGATTAACCGAAAATTTGGAATTAAAGACCAGATATTACAAGGACATCATAGAATTGGCATTTGTAAGGAATTAGGAGTTAAGGAAGCAAACATTTGTTTTTGGCTTGCGCCCTCTTCTTTTGATTTTTTAAGATTTTTTTGTAAATAAATGGAGTTTATAACAATGAAGATAATGCTTGCAAGAGATAGAAATGTATTAAATACGAATTGGCTTATTTATTTAGCTAATCTTTTGGCTGAACGTGGACATGAAGTTCTTATTGCATGTGATACATATTCTAAATTAGGGACATTGTCTCCTCAATTTGTTTTGCATAAAAATGTTAGAGTTTGCAACTTAAGTGGAAGAAATGAAAATTCGGTTGTTGATTTATACCACCGCTTTAGAGCAAAAGCTATTGTTCCTTATTTTCGTTTTAACAAATTGATTAAACAAGAAAAGCCTGATGTTATCATTTCTTATTTTCCAACAGATTTATTTAACATTACAAGATTTCAGAATCACAATATTCCAATTGTGCAGATGATACATAACTGGCCTCCACTTATTCTTGATAAATATCTTAAAAAATCTTTCTTGGTTAAATGGTTATATAAAAAGAGTTTCAAAAAAATTGATACTTTTCATGTGTTATTACCTTCTTTTGCATATGATATTGACAAATGGTTTGAACCTAAGAATATTGAAGTGATTGCAAACCCAGTTGAACAAATTGCTGATAAAGACATTGTGGATTTGAGCGTTGAAAAGAAAAAGATTATCTATATAGCAAGAATTGAAAAAAGCGTTAAACAACCCCATGTTTTGGTTGAAGCATTCAATAAAATTGCTAAAGATTTCCCTGATTGGAAAGTTGAGATTTATGGTTTGAATAAATATCCTGAATACGGCAAAGAAATTATGGATTATATCGAAAACAACGGACTTCAAAATCAGGTGTTTATGATGGGATATACAAAAGACTTACCTTCTACATATAGAAGTGCTGATATCCATGCTTTTCCATCTAATTGCGAAGGTTTTAGCCTTGCTATTGCTGATGCGATGGCATATGGACTTCCTCATATTGGGTTTAAGCATGCTCATTCTATTAACGAAGTTATTGTTGATGGACATAATGGATTTTTAGCAGAGGATGTTGATGACTTTGCTAATAAACTTAAAACATTGATGATTGATAAAGAGTTTCGCATTAAGATGGGTAAAAATGCAAGAGAAGATATGAAGAATTATAGCCCAGAGATTATTATCGATAAATGGGAGAAACTGCTTAATGAGGTCGTAAATAAGTAAAAAAACTTTGTTGGTCTATTTGAGAATTTTCTTTATACAAAATAAGCCCCTAAAAAAGGGGCTTAAATTTAAGTTGGTTTAATTTATTTAGAATTTATTTCACCTAAAATTGTACCCATCTTTACTTGAGTAGAGCTTGTAAGCCCTTTGGCAAGAGTTATTTTTTTAGGCTCAAAGAGGCAAATTGTTGTGCTTCCTAACTTGAAACGACCTAGCTCTTCACCTTTTTCTAAAACAATATTATCCTTTCTGTAATCGTAGATAGTTATCTCTTTGCCACATTTTGGAGCAACTGTTCCAGCAAAGACAGTTTCTATACTAGCAACAATGGTCGCACCAACCATTACAACAGCAAATCGCCCTATTTTCTCGTTTTTAAAAAAACATACAACACGCTCATTTCTTGCAAATAAATTATCTACATTTTGAGCGGTTAATGGATTAACTGAGAACAAATCTCCTGGAATAAACACCATTTTTTCTAACTTTCCGGTGTATGGCATGTGAACACGGTGATAGTCTTTGGGAGAGAGATATGTGGTTAGAAATGTGCCATTTTCAAAATATTTAGCATCATCTTGATTTCCCCCAACCAAAGCCTCTAAGCTATAATAATGATTTTTAGCTTGCAATATGGCATCTTTATAAATTTCCCCCATTTGGCTTATTGCACCATCTGCGGGCATTGTTATTACTTTTTTATCTTCAACGATGGGACGTGCGCCTTTTTTTAGTTCACGAGTAAAAAAGTCATTAAATGTTTTGTATTTTGTAGTATCTGTAATTTTTGCTTCTTTCATATTGATATTATAGTGCTTAATAAAGCTATCAATTAGGAATGTTGTAAATTTACCCATTTCTGCGGAAGCTAATTGACCAGCTAATCTTGAAAGAAAGGTTTTGGGTAAGAAATATTGGGATTTAACTTTTAGATTGTCCGTAAATGATGTCATATTTGTCTCCTTTGTATTGTGTTAGAAAAAAATAGCAACCAATAACGGCCTTGTCAACCATTTAGAACAAAAAAATCCCCTCCCTGTTTAAGGGGAGAGGATTTCTTCTTTAGTCTCTTTTTTGGGATTTGAAAGTTTTTTTGCTTCCATCAGGTGCAGTGATGGTTAGGGTATAGGAGTTTGATGATAGCTCTTCTTGATAAGCATTCATCTTGTAGCTATATTTGCCTGCTACGATATTTTTCCATCCTAACACTTTACAACTGACAAAATCTATTCCTGAAATAAGAGTATTGTCTTCTCTATACCAATAAATGGCTGATGAATTTTCTGTTGCCCTTGCTATGCGATATTTACCACTTTGCTTATCAAAAGCTACAGAATTAAAGCCAGAAAATCCGCTTTGAGTATAAGTAAATTCATCTGGAAAATACTGTTCATAAGGACATATTCCCCAGTGATAACCTTCTTCATAACGGATTACCACACATCTTTTGGTTATATTGCTTGATGGATCATACACTGCGGAGATGAAATGACCTAAGATTTTTCCGTGAGTTGGAATGTTTTCATCTTCTGGTGTGGTAGAGGTCTTTAGATTAAGAGTTGTTATAACTTCTTTTTCTAATGTTTTACCATCAAAGCTTAATACGCCCTTGGTGATGTTGGTTGAAGAGGTGGATATGCTAGAAGTTTGTGATGCGGTTGCGTTAAATACAAAATTTAATTCAAAAGGAAAGTTTTTACCGTCTAAGTTTAAGGATGTGGTGTATGTTGGATATACAAATGTATCTTCAAAGCTATCTTTAGAATTAGAATATTTGAAGGTCTTTGTTATCTCTGTTTTAGTTATTTGCCATCCTTCTTGGCTTAGATTGTTGGAAGTTGTTGAGCTTTCTTCTTGATGAGAAAAATTGAAACTTTCGACTTCCTTTACTTTGTTTTCTTTAGAATTTAAGTAAAATTGAAGGGTGGGAGAATTATATTTAGTGATTTTTTGACCACTTATGCTCCAGTTTTCCTTTTTTTCTACAAATAGAGTAAAACTACTATTATCTTTCCAATTTATTCCTTGAGTGTAGCTTGTATTTAACAACTCATCAGTTTTTTCTTGCTCTTCATCTTTTGGGGTATTGGTTGAGAGTTTCTTAATGTAAGCTAATGTGCATGGAAGCTCACCTGTATGGGTTGAATTTTCTTCTTTCCAAGTTATTTCAAAATCAAGCAATGCTTTGAACAAGCTGGTTGAATTTGAAAATTGCTCTATTTTAGAAGATAGAAAGTCTATGGAGCTAATTGACATATAAGGAAGTTTTTCTTCTTTACCATCTTTAGAATATGTATAAGCTTCATAGGTTGCTTCTGCACAAATTACTTCACCATCGTTTAAGTTAAAGTTTTTAGTTAACTTATAAGTTATTGGAGAAGAACCAAAAGAAGAATTTTTATTGGTTTCTTGTTGAAGAGTTGGCTTTATATCCATGGTCGAATTTATGTATATGGTATCTTTTACCACATAAAGTTTAACGCTAGCACTTGGATTAAAAGTTAACTCATCATCCCCATAACTTACTTTTAATGATTGAGGACAATCAAAGATTATCGTATCACCTTTTTGAGTAGAACTCCATAGATAGAAGTAATCGCTTACAAGTTGGTTTTGAAGTAATCGTTTAGAATCTTCGCCAGCACAACTTGAAAAAACACAAATACTTGCAATTAAAATCGCAAGAAACGAGATTGTTTTTCGTAAATTTTTCATAATTTTTTATTTTATTGTTGGACATTTTATTTTATGAAAATCTCAAGACAAAAATTAACAGTATAATTTTATCGACAGAATAAGATTTTTTAGAGTTTCATTTTATGTTGTTTATTTTAAAAAGCAAGTTTTTTTTGTCTTTATTTATATTTTTGTCCAAAATAATCTTGACAAGATGCTTTTTTTGCTGTAAATTTCTTTTGATATTTTATACATGTTTCAATTATTTTAATTATGACCTACAAAGAAATGAAAAAGCTTCTCTTTGATGAGAATGCTAAATTGACATCAAATCAGGCTGAGGAAATCCTTAATTTATTGAGTGATACTCCTAGAGCTTTTTCACAACTGTTAAAAGCTGATGATGAGCGTATCCCTCTTATGAGGTATAAGGGTTTCAATGAGATTTTATCAAAACACGAATTTGAGGCTTCTGATATATATGTCTTTAGCCCTAAGATTGCAAAAAAGTTTTTTGAACTTAATGATGATGATATCTCGATTGATTTTATCAACATCTTAACCTTTCATTCCTTTAAGAGTTTAGGAGAAGCTCTTGTGTTTGCTTGGCCTTACTCTAAGGATTTGGCGGATTACTTTTCATTAGGTGTTGTCAAAACTTTGATTTCTTCCAAATTCTTCTGTTTTGATTTTGACTTTGATGCAAGTGGTACTACATTTGAGAAGTTCGTCTTAAAAGTTCAAGATGACAGCTTCTACAAAGAAATGCTTGCTATCAATAGTTTTAACATTGCTTCTTTTATTTCAAAAGGAGGAAAAGGAACAAAGTTAGAAACTATGGATTTGACTAGAATGCTTGCATATTCTGTTCACAATTTTCCGGGATTTGATGATGAGTACGCCGGTTTTAGAAAATTATTCATCTCTTATCTTGATTATTGCTTGGAAATGCAGGATTTAATGATCCAAAAAATCAAAAAACATCACGGAATGGTTCTTAACTAAAAAAAGCAGGGAGTTCCCTGCTTTTCGTTTTTTAAAGACTATATTTTTGATTATTTTACAATACAACCTTGAATGCACAATATATATTCTTGGTTAAGCTTGCTCTTGCCAACACTCCTTTCATACCTTTGGAAGTAATGGATGCAAATTTAGGAATATATACTTTTTTGACATCTGGATCTGCCAATGCTTCAGAAAGTGAAGTCAAATCATTTACTTCTTGACATCCTTCCATATTTTTTATCACAACTTCTTCGCTTTCTTTTTCTAAAGGATAAACCCTTATGCCATTCATTTCTTGATATGGGCGCAAAAAAATCGCTTGAAGTGTTATGCTTTCTATATCGTCTTTATTAAAAGTTTCACTCATTGTTATCTCCCTTTGTTTTTTAATATATCTCGAATTGGTATATTTTGGCTAAATTCTTTAGATGTTAGCATTACTGCATCTACTTTTTCTGGTGGACACATTCCGTCTTCTTGTGTTACAAATTGAAAGAAATTATCTAATTCACCATATACTTCTGAAACGGTTGCTAAATCTAAATCTATTCTTAGCATTATTGCGTTAGCAATTGCATCTTCTTGAACTCCACCTAATTGTTTTCTCAATTCACTAGAGATTACTTTGAACTCTTCTTCAAGATGTTCGCAGTTTACGAAAAATGCACCATTTTCACTTAATGCTGTACGAACACGTGGTGATACGTCAAAATCTGAAAGAACAAACGCATAATCTGTTGATTTGTTATAAATAATGTGAGCCATACCTATTTTTTCTTGAGCTTCATCATTTAACATCACAGTGGTGGTTTGGAATATTTCATGTTCACCATTAGCGATTTTTAAGGCTTCATTATTTACGTCAACTCCGTCTGGAATATTTACTTTTTCATTAGCAATACGCTTCATATTGCGTGAACGCATTTGCTTTAAGATAAATGAATTTGCGAATTCGTTTACTGTTAACAATTCTTCTCTTTCAATGCCATCGTTTTGTTTTCCTTGAGCGAGATAAACTGCTTTAAGAGGTTCAAAAGATGATTTTCTTTTATCTAGGTTTGGAATGACAAAGTTTCGTTCTTTGCCATTTTCTCCCAACATTTTCAATGCTTCTCCAAGACTTTCTTCATCTAAGACATCTTCTGCTTTAAATTTTGTATTATAAACCTCATTCATCGCACCTAATAGCATATTTCTTAAGCCTTCAGTTGCGGCAACAGGAAAATCTTCTTCTTTAGCATTATAGAGATTAGTTACACTATCTTGTCCTTCATATCCTGCAAACTGAAATTTCAAGCCTTTGGCTTTTTGACGTAAACCACCCCAAATAGCTTCAATTTTTTTGAAGTCATCTTCAGGAGATATTGAATCTCTTAATTTCTTGTCAATATCTTCAGGGATAAGCATATTGTATAGTTTTTGACTTAACTCGTTTTCAAGCTTTACTCCTCGATGGAGCATATGAGCTCTATCACGAGTTTTAAGTCTTCTTTCCATTGCGAATAAAACATCTTCTTCTGATTTTGGTTGAGTGTTTTTAATCTTTTTAAACATTGCAGCTCCACCTTTAGTGCTTTTAGCTTGCTCTATCTTTGAATGTTGAATAAGCTTAAAGATGTATCGAAGGTCAACCACTGCCTCATCTCTTAAATAAGACGTATAGCCTTCTGGTAGTGAGCCATCTTTAGAGGTTGCTAAAATCAATTTATCAGTATTATACAACAATTCAGCAACTTGTCTTGCTACTTTTACTGTTCTACCAATATGTTTGATATTAAACATTTCCTCTTGTGGAATTTCTTTTATTTCTTCTTTTGTCAAACCTATTGTTCGTTGACGTTTTAATTCTTCGGCTAATTCACTAGGGTTTTTATCCCAGTAATCTCTATCTGACATATAAGTATAATACGCTGGAACACCTGTTAAGTGTTTTAGGGTTCTTGAAAAATAATCTTCTTTTGTAGGCTCTGAAATCAATCTAATATCAATACCTTGACCTTGACGAGAAATCTCTGGACGGGATAACTTTCTGGCACTATCACCATTTTCTTCTACCGCTTGGTTAGACGTTCCTAGGAAAAGGAATGTTGATGGTATCTTATCTCGTTTGATGGTAAATACTTTATCATCACCACCTTCTAGCTTTAGCTCCCCTGCTCCTGGCTCTGAGAAAAATGCTTGAATTGTCAATAAGGCGTCACCTTCTGGAAGACGGTTAGATTCATCTAAGATAACTAAACGACCAAAGTCTGGTGATTTTTCATCGACTAAAGCACGAAGCAATGGACCATCTTCGGTTACTAAACCTACGTGTCCGGCATCTTCCTTGTAGTCTACACCTTCGAGATGCATAAATTTATCGCAAACAAGCTCAATAACTTCTGCTGAGGCATTGGTTGCTTCCCAATCAATAGATGTTATCTTTCTATCTTCTCGCATCTCTTGGGTTACTACATTATTTCCTAAGTTTTTCTTTAAAAGCAAAATTGTTTCAGGTTTTAATGGTTCTTCATCTCCAAGGTTTACCATGTGAATATGAGCATCAATACGTTTGCGCTTGCTTGCCTTAGATACTCCAATACTTGTTTTCTTGTATATTTCTTCAACGTCTTTTACGTTCTTACAGTTGATTACCATTGCACCTTTGGGATGAACTAATTTTCCTAATGCCTTCATAAGGAATGTTTTACCATTACCAGGAGCTCCGACTGGATTATAAGCATAACTCTTACAATCTTCTGGAGTTTGCACTCTATCTAAACGAGTTAATAACTCTTTCATATCCGGCAACAACGTTGGGTCTGTTACAACTTCACGCATAAGCATACCATAAAGTTCATCTGTTGTGCATTCTCGCATTGTAGGAATATAGAATGCTTGTTCATCTGATGCCGCCCATTCTACAGTAATTTCCCCTTTGGGTCCTTTTTTTATTTCTTTAGGAAAAGGATAATTTTCTGTTCCTATTTCGTGCATATAAATTTTTGACATTTTTCTCTCCTACTTTTTAGCAATTTATATCATTTTATCATATTTTTTAATGTTCTTCAACACTTTTGTTGCCTATCTGTATCTTTTAATTTCTTGTAATCCTTTTTCAATTAATTTTTTCTTAACGCCATTTTGAGTTTTCTCTTTAACTTGAGAATGCCTTATGCGCCTAGCTAGAAGTTCGATTACTTTATCGGCAATTTTTTCTTTTACCACATCTCCTTTATATTTAGAAAATACGCCATCTACATAATCCAACTGAGTACATCCTTTTTTCTTCATATCTTCAATGAATGGTTTGGTGTAGTTTGTATATTGTTGATCTATAAACAACCAGTCAAATGTGAGATATTCGTTATTTTCTATCAAAGTTTTGATACATTTATTTGGATATGCGCCATTTAGATTAGAGGTTAAGCCTGCATAATCATTATTTCCGCCGTCTGTAATTGGGAATATATGTATAAAACCGCTGGTTGAATTAGCATTTTTACCCATATTCTCAGCAATATCTGCTAATGATTGTTGCATTGCTGGAACGATATGGTCATTGCATCCATAGCCAAATTCTTTTTCTGCTGCATCTAATCTTTCTCCAATTTCTTTTGTGCTCATTCCTGGCTTTGCAATTGTTGTAGGGGTTGGCTGTCCCATTACATAAATAAATATGTTTACTTCTTTGAAAGATTTGGTTGCCTCATACAATACATGAGCTGTTGCCATAGCACTTTTAAAAGGTCCTCCGGCCATTGAGCCTGATCCATCTATGATAAATGCAAAATTACTTTCTTCTATTTCTGTCTTTTCAATAATTTCATCTTCTCTAAATTTTCGTTTAGAAGAGAAACGTCTAAAGTCATCCTCTGAGATGGTTGGATCGTTTGAACGTATTTTTTGAATTAATTTTCTTTGACGAGAAACATCAAGAGTTTGAGCACCATTATATGGAAGCAATGTTTGTTCTTTTTTGATTTGAGCTCGACCATGTTTGATACTATCAAGTTTCTTTTGAGTTATAATCTTTTTAATTAAAACTCTAATACGAGCTATCTCATCTTTATATTTAGCAACACGCTTTTGATATTCGTCATAACTTCCTTGCAAGATATCGTATCCAGCGTTATCCGATTGCAAATATCTTTTCATCTTTTCTGGAGTTATCAATATTGGAACATCCTGCTCTGGAATATATTTGGATAGATCATCTTTATCATTATCTATATCTCCATTAGAATTTTCTTTTGCGCTAGACTTGATTCTTTCTAGAGGAGAACTACGTTGAGGAAGCTGTTCTTTGGGAATATTCTCTCCTGCTTCTTTAGCTAAGTCTTCCACGGTTGAACCATTTTTTTCTGCTTTTTTAGCTATTTCATTTTTCTCATCTTGGCTTAATTCCTCACCTTTATTAACATTTTTTTGTTCAATTTCAAAATTCTTACTATCAGGATAACCATTTTCATCTAATTTAGGCTCACTTGAGTTATTGCCTTTATCTCCTGAATCTTTTTGTTGTTGATTTTTATCTTTTGAACCACCTTGGCCATTTTGATCATCTTTATCTTTAGAACCGCCTTGACCGTTTTGATCTTGATTTTCTTTATTACCTCCATCAGTTTGGTCTTTATTACCACCACCTTGAGTATTTTGTTGTTGGTTTTGTTTATCTCCTTGACCATTTTGATCTTGCTTTTCTTTATTGCCCCCATTAGTTTGGTCTTTAGAACCTCCTTGACCATCATTTTGCTGTTGGTTTTCTTTATCTCCTTGACCGTTTTGATCTTGATTTTCTTTATTACCTCCATCAGTTTGGTCTTTAGAACCTCCTTGACCATCATTTTGTTGTTGGTTTTGTTTATCTCCTTGACCATTTTGATCTTGCTTTTCTTTATTGCCCCCATTAGTTTGATCTTTAGAACCTCCTTGACCATCATTTTGCTGTTGGTTTTGTTTATCTCCTTGACCGTTTTGTTTATTTGGATTTACTTGACTATTTTGTTGATGGATTGGTTGACCTCCTTGACCTGAACTTTGTTGTGGTTGAGGTTGACCACTTTGACCTGAACCTTGTTGAGGAGTAGGAGATGGAGTTGAACCTTGAGAACAATTACCTTTATTGCACTGACTAGATTGCGGAGGCATAGGAGGAATTTTTCCGCTGTTTCCTTGTTGCTGTTGAGATATCTTTCCTTGTTGTTCTAATTGTTGTATTGTGTTTTCGATATTTTTATCTGAATTTCGGTATATTTCTTCCATATGATGAGCTACAAACATATCAAAGAATTCATCTACTAATTTTACCCTTTGTTTACTTAAAGCTGTCATACGGGCATCATATAATTCTTTATCATTGAGTTTTAAATAAAAGCTAGGACACTTTTGCTCAAACTGATCACAAATTTCTCTGATTTTTTCAAAACTTTCCTTAGAACCCATTTTACGACCATCTTTATCAATACCTGTTAAAAGATCTGGGAAAAGGTGAATTGATTGCCAATCATCCGTTTTTATGTTTGATACTAATTCATTATTAGCAAAAAAACTATTTCTGGCTATATCTTTTACGTGTTGTATTCTTCTTTCTGCAGATGTTTCTATCTCTTTTTTTAAGGCTTCTTTTTCTTTAGGAGATAAATATTTGATACCGACATTTATGACGGTCTCTAATTCGTTTAGGTGAGCTTTATCGTATTCTCCACCAAATTCCACAGAATATCTATTAGCAAACATATTTTCTAGCTCATCTAAAAAGCGAAAACGATATTCGTATTCTATTTGGTTTCGTGCGGCCTTTTTAGCCACCTTTATCCATTCATCTTTATCATTTGCAGAACTTAGGCGAGAAAGTTCTTCTACAAAACCTTCTTGCTCTTTACTTAATTGCTCCATTTTAGGGCTTTGGGTAAATTGTGTTCCTTTTGAGTGTGCTATCTCGTGGTTGATAGCAGTTGAGGCTGCATCTGTACCGCAAACAAGTGTCCACAACATATCATCTACTATCACTTTTTCTGTTGGAATAAAACAATAGCTGATGTTTGGATAACCATGTTCATGCCATATTATTTTGGTATTTTTATCTTCTAGAGTGTCATTTACTACATATGCGTGTTTGGTTAACTCTTTTTGCATATATGATGATTTCTCTATGCGTTTCCATAAAGTTGTTTCAGAAAGGCGACAATTTCCTTCATTTAGATTTTGCCATTTTGATGCAATTTCTGGATGGGAAGCATAGTATCCTAATGCTATACCCCAAAATAATTGAGATTCTTCTGTTTCTAGATTTATTGGTTTTTGAATATCTCCATTTTGTTTGAAATGTTCAAAATTTTCTATATGAGCGTTATATAAGTCTTCTTGATCGTTTGATATAAAAATATTCTTTAATTCTTCATGTAAAGACTTTACGCTTTCTTCTGTGATGTTATCTCTATAATTAGCGTTTAAGAACTTTTCTGAAAAAGATATTCTGATTTTATTTAATTCTCTTTTTACAATATCTTTAACGTGTTTTGTTTTCAATTCTCTTTTGTCTTTTTGACTAAAAAAATCCATTATTTTATTCTCCTCTTATAAATTATATCGGAAGTATATCATAAAAACATAGTCATTACAAGCACTTTTTATAACAAGATTTTCAAGGATTATTTTTTTTAGTTCTTGACTTGAGGGACAAAAAGTTGTTAGTTGATTTTAAATGATTTTTTTAATAGAGGGCTCATGAATAACATATCTTGCTTCATCAGTGGTGGAATTATTGTTTTTAGTTTTTTTCTTAATTCCCTTTTTAGCCAAATGTATGGTTTTGATATATTGAAAGCTAATTTATTACTTGGAATGTGCGAGATTGTTTTATTTAACCCTTTTGAAGTTGAGCATAAAAAAAGACTTATTTTAGGATGTATTGGGGCTTTTTTCTTTCTTTTAACGTTTTTCTTCAACCCAAATTACTTAGTTTGCTATCTGTTTTTGAGCTTTTTATGTTTGGCTTTTTATTTATCGAAATATAAAAATGATATAAATTTGGGAAAGATATTTATTTTTACGGCTGTTTTTTTCAATCTTTCTTTTGTTTCTAATACTAAAATTGGGGATGTTCAGTATGATTTTGCCTCTTGCTATAATTATATAGAGTATATCTTGGATAATAATTTTATGTTTTGGAAAGAAAATCCTCTTTTAACAAGACCTAGCTATTCATCATATCACCCTATTTTGCATTTTTTCATTGCAGGCCTTGGGATTAGAGTTGGAGAATTGATATCTCATTCTAAAGATTTTGCCTCTGAAGCAGTGCAAATTATATTTGTATCGTATTTATTTGGATATTACATTGTTGCATCAAAAATCTTTAAGCTAATTAATTTCCAAGGGATTGTTTATATTGGATGTGTGGCTTTTGTTTCCTTATTCCCTATATATAATGCGATTGGTGGGTTCTTTAATAATGATGGGCTTTTACTATTGTTTCAGGCTCTTATTATATATTATACATTATTGTATCATAAAGATGGAGATGCAAAAAAGCTTTATATGATTGCTTTTTATGTGATGTTGGCGGGACTTACTAAACTATCGGGAATTTTGGTTATTGGCGGTGGAGGTGTGGTTGGAGTGCTTAAACTTTATAAAAATAGAGATAAAAAGACTTTATTTGATTTAATTATTTGCTTTTTGCTTATTATTTTGGGATATAGCATTTGGCCATTATATCAATATAAGGTTTTAAATCTTGATTTTGGCTTTGTGCCTCCTCAGACACATTTAAGCATTGAGAACTACTCTATAGCTATGCGTTTTTCTCCATTGAGGGCATTCTTTTATGAAAATATGTTTTACAATGATTTTGGGATTAACCTTTGGGAAACAATGACTAAAACTGCTTTGTTTGGGCAATGGGATTTTTCTTATCGAGGAAAAGCTATTTTTTGGCTTATTGAGTGTTTTGTGGTATTATATAAGGTATTGATTGCTATTATTTGGGTTGGGGTCTTTTATTTAGCGCTCAAAAAATATAAAAACTTTATGACTTACTTTTTACTAGCCCTTCTTGGTGGGGTTTTAGCTGGACAGATAATGTTTAGCCTAAAGCATCCTTATATGTGCAACCAAGATTTTAGGTATGTTGCTATTTTAACGACAATTATGGCAATGATTTTGGGGGAATTTTTAAAAAACCTTTCTGATAAACTTAAAATAGCGATTATTAGTTTGTTTATTTTGTTTTCGTTATTATCTATGTTTATTTGGTGGTATATATCATGGTAGGTTTGGTGGATAAATTCTTCTCTTTCTTGCATGTTTGATTAAAGTATATATTTTTAAACTATAAACTAGTTTGATGAGATAGAGTATGTGGCAACCTGTTTTAATGATTAACGGATTTATTATCTTTGTCTTGGGCTTGATGATGTTTGTTCCAAGCTTTGTTTTGTATTATTATACAGGAACGCCTGATTATAACTTTATACAAGGTGGAATTACTGCTATATTTTTGGGCGGATTGATGTTTTTAGCAAACTTTGGAAAAGTAGAACGAATTTCTGTCTTGCAAGGATATTTGATTACTGTTTTTTGTTGGTTTTTAATGCCTTTTGTTTGTGCTTTACCATTACTTAATAATGGTGGCTTTGTTAATTTTGTTGATGCTTTGTTTGAGGCAACATCCGGAATTACCGCAACTGGAGCTACTGTTTTACAGAATATTGAGGCTGAGCCTCGGTCTGTTTTATTTTGGAGAGCGATGCTTAATGGATTGGGCGGTATTGGAATTGTTATTTTTGCGGTTGCTTTAATGCCTTTTCTTCGAATCGGTGGGATGCACCTATTTAACAAGGAAAACTCCGATACTGAAGAAAAATTTTTACCAAAAGTTCAAGATATTGCAAAAGATATTATCATAATGTATTTAATCCTTAATATGTTATGCGCTTTTTTGTTAAATTTATCAGGAATGAACAAATTTGATGCTATTTGTTTTGCAATGTCAACCTTAGGAACGGGAGGTTTGTCCCCTAAAAACACGTCTGTTGCATTTTTTGATAGTGCGGTTATTGAACTCGTTATCGGAATATTTATGACTATTGGTGCTTTACCTATTACATATTTTATATTGATATTTAAGAAAAAAACGTTTGATGCGGTTATATCTAACACTCAGGTAAATACATTTTTGAAGCTTTTGTGTTTTTATATTCTTGGATTTAGCATTTTTTATAGTCTTAACTCTGATATTGGCTTTATTAAAGCTATGAGATACGTTTCTTTTAACACAATATCTGCAATAACTACTACTGGACTTACATCTACAAACTTTTTAGCCTGGGGAAATTGGGCTATCATTGTTTTTCTTATTTTTTATTTTCATGGCGGGTGCACTGGCTCTACAACCGGTTCGGTTAAAATATTTAGATGGCAAGTTATCACTTCGTTTTTTAAGAAAAATGCGATTAAGTCTTTATCTCCCAATCAAGTTGCTGTGATGAAGATTGGAAATAAAATTATTGACGATTCAATTGTTTCATCTGTATTCGTGCTCGTATTTGGATTTATTGGGGCTATTATATTGTTTAGTCTTATTATATGCTTAACAGGGGTTGACTTCTTAACATCTATTGGTGCTGTTAGCGCATGCATTACAAACTCAGGCATTGGACTTACTGAACTCACCGGCCCTAGTGGCAATTTCTCACATTTTAGTGATTTTGTTAAATATATCCTATCTTTTGCTATGGTTTTAGGTAGACTTGAAGTTGTGGTTATTTGGGTTTTATTTACTAAAATTAAACTCCCTTAAAAATACAAGCTTTTGTAGGTTTTGATATAAAAAAATGCTTGATAGTTAAAAAAAAACATTTTATAGTCTTCGTGTTGTTTGTTCTTTAAATAAACCAACAATGGCAACGGCGGTAGTTTGTGCTGGTTAGCGTAGAGTTTTTATAGCCTTGCACCATTTTGGAAAAATAATAACTAAGCAAAAAAAATAAAAAGAACAAATATTAGATTTTATAGCTTTTTTAAGATATGTACTAATAAAATAAAAAAAACGCTTTATTAAGGCTTTAAGATCTTGGATGTAATGGATTTTTATATCGTTTATAAACAAAATTAAGCGATAATTATTAGAATGGGAATTAAAACGTTATGAAGAGAATGTTAATTGATGACACACAACCTGAAGAAACAAGAGTTGTGATTGTTGATGGCAATAAGATTGAAGATGTTGAATTTGAATCAAGTTTTAGAAAACAAATAAAAGGAAATATCTTTTCTGCTAAAGTTATTAGAATTGAACCTTCTTTGCAAGCTTGTTTTATTGATTATGGTGGGAATCGTCATGGCTTTTTGGCTTTTGGTGAAATTCACCCTGACTATTATAATGTTTCTGACGAAGTAAAACAAGAAGTTGAAAAAGAAGTTGAAGAAATTATTGAACGCAAAAGACAATATCAACTTGATCGCCAAGCAGAACGAGAAAGAAGACGTTTGGAACGTGAGCAAAAAAGAGCTGAATATGAAGCTCGCATGAAAGCTGAGGCTGAAGCATTAGAAAATGCTCAAAATACCGAAGACTGCGAAAATGGTGAACTTAATTCTTCAAATGATATTAAGACTTCTGATTGCGGATGCGGTGCTGATTGCCAATGCCGTAAAGAAGATGGTATCTGCCGTTGTGCTGAAAAAGGCGTTTGTGAATGCTCTTGTGAAGATAATTGCAATCAAGAAGCTCATGATAACAATTGTTGTTGTCATGAAGAGCATAGTGAAGAGGCTTGCTCTTTTGGAAAATGTGATTGTTGCTACGACAAACATTTAGACAATGAGGAAACTGTTCCTTTAGATGAAGAACAAGAAGAAGTTGTATCAACTGAAGTTAAAGAATTTAGTGATGAAGAAGAAGGTAGTTCTGATGAACAAAGTTCTTTAGAAGAAGGTGATGAAGAAAAATCTCAGAAAAAAGGTCGTCGTCGTGGTACTCGCTTTTTAGGAAGAAGAGGAAACTCTTCAAAAGGAAAATATAAAGTTTCTTTAGAAGCTAGTGGTATTAGAGATGATAGTATTGCTGAAGATATTTCTAGCTCTTGTGATGATTTTGATGACGATGATGATAGCAAACTTTATGACAACGACAATGATTGCGAAGATGATGAAATTTGCGAAGCAGAAGATACTGAGCGTTATCTAGAAATCCAAAGAAAGCTTATTTATGCTAGAAAATTATACCACCGCTCTACTATTCAAGATGTGATTAAAGAAGGTCAAACTGTTCTTGTTCAAGTGGTTAAAGAAGAAAGAGGAAACAAAGGAGCAGCTTGCACTACTTACCTTTCTTTAGCAGGTCGTTATTGTGTTTTGATGCCAAATAGAATTAAGTCTGGTGGTGTTTCTCGCAAAATTACAAATGCTAATGACCGTAAACGTTTGAAAGACTTGATTAAAGAACTTCCTTTAAATGATGATATGTCTATGATTATCAGAACTGCAGGCGAAGATAAAAAACGTGAAGATATCATTAGAGATTACAACTATTTGATTAGAACATGGAATCATATTCGTCATAGTGCTTTATCTATGAAAGTTCCTAGCATTATCTATGAAGAAGGTAACCTAATCAAACGTGCTCTTCGTGATATGTATACTAAGGATATTGGCGAAGTTATCATTGATGGTGATGAAGCTTATAGAATGGCAAAAGATTTTAGCAAAATATTATCTCCTAATATGAGCCGTAAGATTAAGTGTCGCAAAGCAAATGAAATCCCTGTTTTCCAACACTATCAAGTTGAGAAAGAGCTTGATAAACTGCATAATCCTATTGTACAGTTGGCTAGTGGGGGTTATTTGGTGATTAATCCAACTGAAGCGTTGGTTGCTATTGATGTGAACTCTGGCCGTGCTACACATGAGATGGATATTGAAGAAACAGCTTTGAAAACAAACCTTGAAGCTGCAGATGAAATTGCTAGACAATTAAAACTTCGTAATTTGGCTGGTCTTATCGTAGTTGACTTTATTGATATGGATGAGGCTGCAAATAATCATGCGGTTGAAAAACGCATGAAGGAAGCTCTTAAAACTGATCGTTCTAGAGTTCAAGTTGCTAAGATGAGCATATTTGGTCTTTTGGAAATTTCTCGCCAAAGAATGCACTCTTCTTTTGTTGAAAGCAACTACACTACATGTCCTTATTGTAAAGGTCAAGGTGTTCAAAGAACAACAGAATCTGGCGCTAACTTAATTTTAAGAGCATTAGAAGAAGAAGGCATTAAAAAGGTTTATAACCATTTAGAAGCAAAGCTTCCTTCTGACACCGCTATTTATATCTTAAATCATAAACGCAGAATTTTAGCTGATTTGGAAGAAAGATATAACATTGAAATTGTGGTTTCTGCTGATAGTTCTATTCGCAATATCTCTGATTACAAAATTGAAAGAACTAAGGTTACTAAAGAAGTAAAAGAGACAGTTGCAGCAACTTCTGCTTATGAACATGCGACCCAAAGAAATGATGCATCTGATGACGAAGAAGAAGAAATTGAAACTATTGAAACAAACAATAGCGAAGAAGGAAATGACGAACGCAGACACCGTCAACGTCGTAGATTTGACAGACGTGGAAAATCTCGTATGAGAGGTCGCAAAGGTAATCGTGATAATTACAAGAATGATAATTTTAGCGAGAACCGTGAAAATGTTCATTCTTTAGAGACCAACGCTTCTCAAAAAGTTGAACAAGAACCTAAGGAAGAAAAGAAAACTTGGTGGAAAAAACTTATCGGATAGTTTTTTTAGAGTTAATAAAAAGTCCCCTGAATAATTTAGGGGATTTTTTGTTTGCAATTACCGTTCTTTTGATGGAGGGATTACAGGTTTTATATTACTATTATCTTCTGTTCTTTTTTCATCCCATTTTACATGGCTTATTTCTCTTGAGAAAGGCGGTATTTCTCTTTTAGCATCAGGAAATGCCTTATCTATAAATTCGGCTAGTATCCGACGCTGTTTTAGTGTGGGGTGTGGGTCTGTTGGTTTATGTTTTTTTTCATCTTGCTCTTCAAATATTTTCATCTTTTCTATGCTTGGAGCAATACTGTATCCTGCTTGTAAGGCTAAAACACTACCAAAAGCATCACAAAAACTTTCCACCTCCCAAGAATTTGATGAAAATCCGACACTTTGAGGTTTAGATTTAGAACTTCTGTTTATCTGTTCTACGGCATGACCTATTTCATGTCCTATTGTTTTTGCTAGACTTGCCTCATTAAAAATTAAGGGGTATTTGGAATGATAGTGGAAGCACCCTGCGCATAATTCTATATATAAATTTTTGCTTTCAGGATTAAAACCTCCAAAGCAAGCATCATCTACAATGTCTCTATCTACTACCACCACCACATTTTTATCTTTTAAGAACTCTTTTAGAAATTTTGAGGTTTGAGTGTTTGAACTCGACATTTTTTTGAGTATTTTATCAGTTATAGCTTGTGCTTGTTTGGTTTGTATATCTTCTTGCCTGAAACATGTATCTCTTTGAAATATTTTTTCTTCAGCTTCTTTTATTTCTTTTGGGGTTATACTTCTTATTTTTTGATGCGCATAGGCTTTGGGGGAGCTTATTGTGCCAAACGCTTTAAGCATCCTTTGGGTAAGTATTGGTAAATCACCAAAACATTCATCCCAAAGATTTGCCACATCTTGGTGAAGATTATGATTTAATTTATTAAAACTTTTAGCATCTACCATACCCATTTCCCTGAAATATCTAAACTTGTTTTAATAAATATACCATAAAAAAACACAAATGTCAAAAAAAGGGGAGCCCGAGCCCTCCCCTATTCTTAATTCTAATTATTATCTACATTATCAAGCGTATAAAATAAAGAAGACTTGATATACCTAGTGCACATAATAAAATTTTAGCAAATATTCTTTTTATATGTATTTCCTTTTCTTTCTCAAGTTCTTTATTAAATATTTTATATATATCTTTAGGGGTATTTATTCCCATGATATTAATTGTTGATGATATATTTTTCATCATTAGCGGAGTTAGATTTTTATATCCAATTGATGCAAATATTGGTAAAGATACACCAAAAGTTTTGCGATATAATTTATTTATTTGTTTTTTATTTAAATAATCAAACTCTACAACTAGGCTTATTATTGTTCTTAACTTATCTCTACTTATAAAATCATTTTTATCATTTGAAAGAATAAATATCGGATATTTATATTTTTTTATCTGCTCTAGTAATTCACTATTTACATTTTTGCTTTTGGTTATATTAGATAGAATTTGAGTTAACGATACATCTTGATTACTTGTTTTTGCAGTCAAACCAGATACATTATCAAATACTAAAATCGACTTAGCATCTTTTGCGCTTTCAAACACTTGTTTTACAAGCTGGCTATCTATATATCCCCTAGTATAAAAATCTGTATCATTACATATCTTATAGGTCTTTTCATACATTTTTGAAATATATCTTATGTAGGTCTTTTTTCCTATTCCATCAGGTCCTAAAAGCGCTATTTTGGCATTATCATCTTTTTGTATTATTTGTTCTATATATTTTAATTTTGCATGATTTGTATTGATTAAATCAATATCAAAACCTTCGAAACTATCATATTCGATATAATTATCGCCTAATTTTCTTTTTACTTCTTCATCTAGTGCTTCTAATATTTTTTCATCATCTTGACTGTAATCTAACAAAATACTTTGTCGTTTTACGGTTGAAAAATCTCCATTAGTTAAATTTTTGATTTTTTCTAATCCAAGAGGTGCTTTCTTTTTGAAAAAATGACTATAAGCTATTTCGTTTTGCTCTTGTGTTAAATAATCAAATTTTATCTTAAATGTGAAACGCCTTAAGATAGCTGGATCTATCTTTTCTATGAAATTGGTTGTGCAAGCAACAGGATATTTAGCACGATCTAAGCTTGTTAGAAAAGCATTTATCATATCTGTTTTCCAACCTTGATTTCCCTCTAGGCTTTCCCTTGATTTAAGTATTTCATCTACTTCATCTAATATTAAGATAGCTTTTTCATTTTCTTGCTGTTTGAATATTTCGGATACTTTTCGAGCCGGTTCTCCTTGATATTTAGAGAAGAGGTCTGCAGCAGTTTTTTCAATCATTTTGCATCCTAAGCGCTCTGCCAGATATCGTAAATAGTAGCTCTTTCCTGTTCCTGGAGGGCCATATATTAGCATGGTAAAATTAGATTTTAATGAGCACAACTTATCTGTTATGGTGGTTAAATCTATGCTTGAATTTATAAGTTCATCACTAAAACTATTGCCATTTGAGGTATATTCTTGACCTTGATATTTAAATTTCACTTCATCTTTTAAGATTGAAAATACTTCTTCTTGATTATCCATACAACCAAGGGCTTTGGCTTTTCTTACTGTTCTTGAGAAATCTTCTAATACTAATTTGGTGATTTTATCTAGCTCTTTGGGTGGTTCTTTTTTGAAAAATGACTTATATGCAATATCCTTTTGAGCTTTATCCATAAAATCAAACCCAATTCTAAAGGTAAATGATGAGGCCAAATTTATATCGATTTTATTAATGTCATCTACAATTAAAAATATTGGATGCTGATTTAAACGCAATATATCTTGTAGTAAATATGACATACTATCTGGCGTTGTATTTATGGAATTTGGGATATTAAAGAACATTCTCTCAGAATATTTAATTATATAGGCTTTTTTATCTTCTTTTAATTCTCTGATTTTGGCTTGAATAGTTTTTTCTGTATCTGCTATTGAATATTCTTCATAGCTTAATTCTAATTTTTCTAATAATTTTTTAGCAAATTCTTCTTTTCCGCTACCATGTGGACCATATAATAACATAGAAAATGCCTGAACTTTACTCTTTTCCAGACTAGCTACTAGTGATTTTAGGTGAATATCTGCATTCATGAGCTCTATCCAACAACTAGGCGTCTGTTGCTCTTTTATTTTCTTTAGTTTTTTAGAGGCAACTGCTGAACCATATGATAATGACTTTTCATACATTTCTCCACATATTGATAATTTTTCCTCATAATCCAGCCCAAATTCTTTATAAAACTCATCATACACATAACCTTTATATAAATATGCTGATGGATTTTTATCATTTATGGAGATAGCGTGATTTAAGAGTTTTAGTATATCATCATCTAATTTTTTAGCATCAAGTGATTGTAAATATAGTAAAAATGCATAATCAGAATAAAAATAAGAGTTAATTTTTTTATCTGCATATAAAGTTAGACCTGCTTTGTATTTTTCTACCATCTCTTTTATATATTTTTTGCTAAAGGTGGTACTTAATTTGCGTAAACAGCTTGATGGATATTTTTTAGCATACATACTTAATGGCTCTATATCCATTGCTTTAGATAATATGACATCATTTATCTCTTCTTTTGTTTTATTTTTATTGATTAAATAAACAATTTGACAAACATGCTCTCTTAAATCTCTTGTTTCCTCAACATCTTTGGATGATAAAATATCTATCATTCGTTCTATTATTTCTAGAGTTGATTGGGGAGAAAAAGTTAAATTTTCTTCTTGATACATGTTCCACAATTGATTGTTTAACTCTTCATCACCTATATATGAGAAAAACTCTTTTTTTAAGTCTAATATATCTGTAGTCATAAGCAGGTCCTTGTTTTACAAATTTTAAGCTATTTTTTGACAGGCTGTTTCTATACGATCTTGTAAAGCTTCCATAAATTCTTTTTTACTTTTATAGTCAGAAACTCTCATTGGTTCCATAAATTCAAAGATTACTTTACCAGGACGACGAATAAATGATGCTTTTGACCAACATAAATCAGAATTTAGAGCAACAGGAACTATTGGCAAATCTAAGCCTTCGGCTAAAAAGACTATACCTGATTTATAGCCTTTAACCTCTAGGTGTTTACAACGTGTTCCTTCTGGAAAGATAATTATATTTCGTCCTTCTTGTACTCTTTTTTTAGCTTCTTTTAACATTCCTTTCATAGCTTTGGCTCCAGCTGATCTATCTATTGGTATCATACCATATAAAGCTTGTCCCCAACCAAAAAGAGGAATATAGGTCAATTCTTTCTTTAGAACAAAAATCGAATTTTTTATTATACCAGTATAGGCATAGGTTTCAAAAGCTGATTCATGTTTTGAAGCAAAGATATAACCAGGTTTTATGTATTGTTTTCCTCTTACTTCTATTTCTATACCACACAACTTCAACATTGGCTTAAAAATAAGTGGATGGAGTTTGTTATCCCAAAGTGCAACCATTTGGGGACGAGATACTAAACCAACACATATTGCTACAACAAACCCAAGCATTAGAGCTGGATAAAAATATAGATTTGCGATAGTTGAACGTAAAAATAATTTTAATTTAGTCATTTTTATAATCCTAACACTTTATATTGAACAAAAACTATTAAAAATTTGGTATATTCCATACTTAAAAACTTAAAACTATTTATGTTTTTCCACCATTTATCAGATACGGCTTCTGATGGGGTTGAAATATATTCTATCTCTTTGTCTTTTATGACATTTTCTACCTCTAGTCTCACCCTTGGAATATGATAAAAAGAAGATACTACATATATTTTTTCTATTTTATGCTTGAGTGCCCATTGTTTTATCTCATCTGCATTTCCTTTAGTATCTTTGGCTTTATAGCCTAATTCTACAGGCATGATGCTTTCTATTTTCACATCATCTCGAGCTTCTAGGATCTTCATATTATTGCCAACCTTTACGCCAGATATGAGTAAATGTTCACCTATTCCTTGATTTAACAAGCTAATTGCATGAGCTATACGATTTCTGCCACCAGTTAATACTGCCACACCTGATTTTTGATATGGATTTTTATTTGGGATGAAGGTTTTTTCTAAGACTTTTCTTGTGGTGTCAAGATAAGCATATCCATATTTGATATCTGGCTCTAGCATTGCTCCTTCTCCCCACTCATTCCACGCATTGATAAACACTATTTGTTCATCTGGTGATAATTCTTTGGAGGTTTCATTTATGGCGTAATTTAACCATCTTCCATAAACATCAGGAGTTGAATCAGCAAAAATTAGAGAACCTGAATATGCTTTTCTTGCTGAATTATCCCACCTTGGGAAGACAGTTCTAAATGTTTTATATGTATATTTTCGTTGCATCTTTTCTTTATATATATATTCACCCCATGCATATATATTAAACTCATGTTTTTCGTTGATTTTATTTATTTTTTTATGGATTAGATTGGGAATTGTATTTAATTCAAAATCCATAACAGCATCAAGTCCCCACTCTTTTGGCTCTGCAAAAAATGCAAATTGCTTAGTTGCTATTATATAAGGCTCTGGCATTCCTCTTGATTTTGTGTATTCTTTCAAATACTTGGTAAAATCCACAAACAATTCTTTATCAAATATAGCAGGACGATACACAATAAACAAAGGTCTATTATTTATTTTGATGTAACGAGGATCTTTAAAAAACTCAAACAAATCTTTAGAAAAACTTTCAAAATCTTTTCTTGAAAAATCTTGTTTCATCAACAATTCATTGTCACCGCCATCCCATTTTTTGGACCAACTCTCATTTGCCCAATGAATACAAAATGGAAAATCTAAATTTTTATCATTTAGATAATTATATACTGGCTTTTCCATCAACTTTTTGCCTGAAAACCAATAATAGTAAAAAGCAAATCCTGATATACCATAATTTTTAGCTAATTCTATTTGGCGATACATTATATCTGGATGAGATAAATCATAAAAACCAACATCTATTGGGAGTTTGGGTTGATAGTGCCCCGCAAACAATGGTTTTGCCTTGGCAACATTACTCCATTCGGTAAAACCTCTTCCGTGCCATTCATTATTTTCTTTGAATTGATGATATTGAGGCAAATATAGAGCAATTAAACGAACATCAAATTCTTTATTAGCATCATAAACCTTAAAAGGAACAAAGTTGCTTTCATCTTCTTTGAACATACTTTCGATATAATTATTATGTATGGTATTGGTATTTTCTTTGGTTTGATTATGATTTGCTTCCATAGATTGAGAAAAAATATAGTTATTAAAAAAAATAAAACCTATAAACCATGAAATCGCTAAAAATAACGCAATTACTAATATTTTTTTGTATTGTGCTACCATATAAACAAAGCCTCTTTTATCTATAATATTATAGGTATGTTTAGCATATTTTATTTTAGCGGTTAGATTTTTTTTTACTTTCTCCACAGAAAGAGATTTTATTTAGTCAAAAAAACATTGACTCACATATTTTTGTCTATATACTATTTTATAGTTAACGTATAATTTTAATATATATATTATGAAAGAAATGTTATTAGGGGATTATCTTAATCCTGAACAGTTTTTGAGTTTTGACGAACAAGAATGCCCTTTTGATGACAGCATTAAAGCTTATAATCATTTAGTAAACGTTTTGGGATTTCCTGAAAATATAATGATTTTTCCGGTTGAGTTTGAAATATTAGACGGAATTGAATACTATTCTTATCTATTTTGGGAAGCTTTTGACGTTGTTAAAAAAGAAATTTGCACTTTTCTTCCGGCTTTTTTACATTAAAGACTACGAAAACTTTATTGAAAGGTGTGAGATTGTTAATGTTAATTTTTTGAAGAGTGATCGCTTCTTTGTATGGAATGATACTTTTTCGGCAGTTATTTATACTTCTACGGGTCAAATGGCTATCAGAAAGATAAATGGCATTTGGACGGAGATGGATGCTAAGACGCTAATTAACATTAAATCGCCCGAACTTGACTGTCCTGACATTTATCCGGTGGAATTATTCTCTAAAAGCGAGCATAAATTTATTTGTGCGGTGTGGGCGGTGGATGATGCTCAGAATGAATATACTTATTGGTATCCTATACAATGGAGTGATGAAGAATTGCTTGAAAAGTATGGTGCTGATGATTTATCTGAATTACCGCTTAATGTTGGAGACGTAACAAGAGCCGGAGACGTGAAACTTGAGATGCTTTATTCTCACGAATATGGAGTTTATTTTGCTAAAACTTCAAAGAGTTTGCCTGAGCATATTACAACAGACAAATACATTAAGTTAGCTAGAGATGAAAAAGCTAAACTTAATCTTAAAGAGGCTAATATACCTGTTGGGAATAAAGATGAAACGGAAATGGAAACAAAAGAAATAAAACTTGTGCCTAAAATAAGAGAAAATACTGTTTTCTCCCAGCAAAAGGTTATTTCCATGTTTCCCGAAACTTAAAAATTCTTAGCTCAAACCGTTATCGGTTTGGGCTTTTTTTATTTTATAAAGATTATAAGATGACATTATTTAGTGGTTGAGCCTAATCCACCATTTCTTATAGCATCTACATCATCTTGGTAGGTGATACCAAATGGGAGTAATATCCCTTGACAAAATGACTGAGATTGTTTTATATCAAGCTCTTTTTCTTGCTTAGAGTCATTGGTTATTTTGATAAAAATATGTCCTTCATTATCTGAATAATAGTAATCACTATCTATGATGGCTGTGGTATTATCTAGTTGAAGACGATATTTAAAACCTAAGCCTGATTTTGGAAAAATTCCTAAAAACCAACCTTGCTCTATTTGAATTCTGATACCCGATGGTATGAGGATAGTTTCTTGAGAGTTGATTTTAAAGGAAATTGGAGAAAAAAAGTCATACCCTGCTGAGCCTTTGGTAGCACGTGTTGGCAATAAAATTTTGTTATAAATATCTTTTATTTCCTCTTCTGTTGTTTGAGGAAAAAGATTTTTCCATGATTTAGAAAATTCATTATAACTTACTTTTTTGAACTCTGCTACTCTTTGCATTTTTATCTCCTTTTTTCGTGGTTAGGATAATGTTTTTTATTTGTTTAGCAAGAAAAAGATATAGTTTTTAAGATTATAATTTAGAAAATAGAACAAAAGCAAAACATTTATTGACATATTATTTATTATTTTCTATTTTACATAAAGTTGATTAAATAGTTTTATAATGAGATTTTTATGAATAGACAATATATTGGACTTGTTGATTGCGATTGTTTTTTTGTTTCGGCGGAAAGAGCTTTCAATCCTAGTTTGGAGGGAAAAGCGGTTGCGGTATTATCCAACAATGATGGTTGCGTTGTATCTCGTTCAAGAGAGGCTAAAGCTTTGGGCTTAAAGATGGGAGAGCCTTATTTTATGGCAAAGCATAGTCATCCTGATATTTTATATATTAGAGCTAACCATGATCTTTATCAAAAAATATCTGATAAGGTTATGTCTCGGCTTAAAAGTTTTACGGATGAGGTTGAGGTTTGCTCTATTGATGAGGCATATATTTTATTAACCGGACTTAAACGGTTATATAACACAAACTACATAGAAATTGCAAAAATGATTAGAGAGAGCCTCTTAAAAGAGCTTAAAATCCCTGTTTCTATCGGGATTTCCACTACAAAAACTTTGGCAAAACTTGCAAGTGATAAAGCTAAATCTACGAAAGGAATTTATGCTATTGGAAATGCAAAAAGGAATAAAGTTTTGAGTGGGACTTTGATTTCTGATGTTTCGGGAGTGGGCAAAAAATTAAGCGAAAAAATGAGAGAGGAATGTATTTTTACGGCAGGGGATTTTGTATCTCGCCCTGATTATTGGATTAAGGCAAATTTTCATAAGCACGGTATGGATTTGAAAAATGAATTAAATGGTATTTCTTTGTTTCGGGTAGAAAAAGAGCATAAATCCCCTATTTCTATTCAGCAAACGTCTGCCTTGAAAGAGTTTTCAACAGATATTGAGGTCTTAAAAGTTGATTTGATTAAACATATAAGAAAAGCTTCTTGTCGGGCAAGAGAAGAAAATGCTAGGGCTTGTGTTATTGAGGTAATGCTTAGAAGTAAAGATTTTAGGGTATTTACACAAAAAACAAAATTAGAATTTCCTTCAAATCAAGAATTAGAGATTATACCTTGTGCCTTAAAAGCGTTAGATATGATATATAGTCCTTTTATTATATGGAGAAGTGTTGGTATTACGCTTTTGGGATTAGTTTATGGGGATGTTATGCAAAATGATTTATTTGATGAGCTTAAAAAAAGTGATGACCGACTTGGGAGAGTTATGGATAGTTTAGAAAAAAAATTTGGTAAAGGTATAATTAAGATAGGAAAATAAGGGCTTGAAAGATGTAAGGCTTGGATTGTCTTTATCAAATAAATTTTGAGATAAAGGTGTAAAAAAAAAAGGCTCTCAGTGCATAACGCACTGGGAACCTTAAATCGGGGAGTAGCACTAAATTAAGAATGCCCTGCGGTACTCTCAATGGTTATCATTGGGTTGACATTTCCTCCCAAAACTTGAGGGAAGTGTTCAGCTAACTTATCTTTGATAAGTTCAGGATTCTTTTTCAATATCTCCCCAAGAGCTTCCTTAATTTCGTTTTCGGAAGCGCCTTTTAGCTTCAAGGCTTCAGCTTGCCCTTCAGCCTCAATGATGGTTGCCTTTTTACGGGCATTTGCCTGAATCTCCATTTGCTTGGAGAGTTCTTCGGCTTCCACGGTCTTCGCGCGGGCTACAGCCACCTTAGCGATTGCCTTTTCGTAATCTTCTTCAAATTTTACGTCGTTAATCTTAAGATTAACGTATTTGAAGAAATTTACGCCATCTACCAACTCGTCATACTCGTTGAGGTAAATCATCTCAAGAGCGATGAGCTTTGAAGGGTCTTCAGCTGCGGGCACATTTTCCACTCTACGCTCAATTGTGTAGCGCTTTGTAGAGCGATTATGTGTTAAGCCATTTGACATGGCAACACACTTCTTATCAATTTCCTCTGCAATCACTGCAGAAGACATCTTTTCAACCTCGTCTTTACGAAGTTGAAATTCTTGATAAGACAGCTGTGACACGAATGTGTCAAACACAGCGTCCACCCAAGTTGAGAGGTGGGTATTCCAGTAGTCGGCCTTCATTTCTTTGAAGACTAGATGTACAAATCTTGGATCCAGCTGGTATGTCAGCGTGTACTCCAATGTTATGTCGTTTCTAGTCTTCACTTTTTTTGTGTCAACAATCTTTTTGGTCACCATAGTGGTATCCATTAGGAATGTATCGGTCAAAAACGGGATAACCCAATTTAGACCGTGCTCATAAGTTTTATTTATGAGCTTACCCAGGAATGTGGCGTAGCCAACATAACCTGTCGGCACGAACCACATGCAGTGAATAATTCCGACTGTGGCGATTAAACTCAATCCCCAAAGAGACAATAGCAATGGGCCCTCAGAGGAAGTTTCACCTCCAGTTGGTTCCCCAAATTGGTCCTCAGAGGAAGTTTCACCTTCAGTTACTTCCACAGATGGGCCCTCAGAAGAAGTTTCACCTTCAGTTACTTCCACAGATGGGCCCTCAGAAGAAGTTTCACCTTCAGTTGGTTCCCCAAAAAAGAAGGATAAAATCAATAAAATTCCCCCTAACGAGAGTAATATTATTGTTGACCACTTTTTGAATACTTTAAACTTTTGTTCAAATGTTGCTGCCATATTCTTAAGCATTAAGGACAAAGGACTAAAGGAATTTCTTAAAATTATTTTAACTAAAGTATAAGTTATCATATCTTCTCGTAGAAGCCTCAGCGTAAAGTTCAAATCGCCTTCTAAATAACCTATATTAAAGTGAATCAAAAACACAACATTAACCCAAATAAATTTAAGCTAACATCATACTTTCTCTTCTAATTTCTTAAAACTCAAAAGCTCCCCTTTATCATATTTATAATAATTTTCATATCTATATGCGAAAAAACGCATGACAAATAATATATTTGCCCTTTTAGGGTAGCATATTTTTGTCATTTAGTCAACATTTTTAGATATGAAAAATTTAAGGACTATTAACTATTAAAATCTAGGTTCCAATCACTATAACGTGCGGGGTCATCTGCCCAATTGGAACGGACTTTCACAAATAAGAAAAGATGTATCCTATCTTCTAGAAGTTCCTCTAGTTCTCTTCTTGCTGATTGCCCTATTTTCTTTATCATTGAGCCATTATGACCTAAAACTATTTGCTTTTGGCCGTCTCTTTCAACATAAATTGTCATCTCTGCTCGAACAGAGTTATCTTCTCTTCTCTCCCACAATTCTGGTTCTACGGTGATTGCATAGGGAAGCTCTTGGCGGAGATATAAAAATAGTTTTTCCCTAACGATTTCTGCGGCGAGCAATTTTAAGGGTAAATCAGACATCTGCTCTTCGGGATAATACCAAGGACTTTGGGGTAAATTATTGGCTAGATAAGCATAAAACTCATCTGTTTTTTTATCATTTAGGGCTGATATCATAAAAGTTTCTTTGAAGGGATAAGCTTCATTTAAGCTCTTACATAATGAAAGTAGATCTTCATCTTTGACAAGGTCTATTTTGTTTATTACCAACAACACTTCTGGAGATGTTTGTTTTAGTTTTTCTATAATTGCCTTTGTTTCATCATCAAAACCTCTCTTGGCATCCACTACTAAGGCTAAAATATCTGCATCACCCACACCATTCCAAGCAGATGCAACCATCGCACGGTCTAGTCTTCTTTTTGGGGTGAAGATGCCTGGGGTATCTAAGAAAATGATTTGAGTATCTTTATATATACCGATACCTTTTATTGTGGAGCGAGTTGTTTGAGCTTTGGGTGAAACTATACTTACTTTTGAGCCAACAAAATTGTTGGTAATGGTTGATTTTCCAGCGTTTGGAGCACCCAATAAAGCTACAAAACCACACCTTGTGGTGATATTTTCATTAGACATCTTTTATTCCTAACATTTCAAGCATTTTTTGTGCAGCGTTTTGCTCTGCTTGTTTTTTACTCTTACCCTCTCCGGAAGCTTTTTTAAGCCCTATTTCAACTTCTACAAGGAAATGAGGTTCATGCTCTGAACCTGTTTTTTGAATGAGATTATATATAGGTGTTGTGCAACCTTGTAAATGAGCCTCTTCTTGAAGATGAGTCTTATAATCTTTATGCGGACGAGATTTTAGGTCTATATATTGGCAGAAGTTATTTTTTATAAATGCTCTTGCAGTGTTTAAATCTTTACTATCTAGATAAATGGCAGCAATTAAGGCTTCTCCTATGTCACATAAAACATTAAGACTTTCTCGTATTTCTTCCATTTGAACACGAATAAGCGGTGGAATACCTAAATTTATTACAACAGAAGACACAGTTTCTTTGCTAACAAGCAAAGCTAAACGACGAGCTATACCACCTTCGGGCTCGTTGGGAAACATATTGTAAAGCATCTCGGCAATAGTTAATCCTAATATTCTATCTCCTAAGAACTCAAGTCGTTCATAATTGGAGTGAATATCTTGGGTTATGCTTGAATGTGTAAGAGCTTGCCTTAATATTGCTTTGTTTTTGAATACATAGCCTATTTTTTGTTCTAAATCTTGCATAATCTTGTACATTTTTGGTTAATTTGCTTCAACTTAATGTATTTTTATTAAAAAATCAAGAAAAATTACAATTATTTATCTTGAATAAGCCTTTAAAATGTGATAAAGTCATCTTGTGTTTATCAAATCAAGGAGGTTATCATGAACGCAACACCATCTAATCAATTAAATGAATTTGTTATTTTCCAAGCCTTTACTCAGAACCAATCTTTTACACACGCTCTAAAAGACATAAGAAAACACAATAAGACTGTTCCTGATGACAAAAAAATCGACACTCAATCTAAAAACAATGTTGATGCCCTTAGACTTAGCTTTGGAGTTTTCAAAAAAGCAGAACAAAAATTATCTAAACAATCACCTGACTTAAATTTTGATGACCCCAAGACGGTTAGTGCTTTTAGAAAAATGTTAGAAGAAACAATGCGTGAAGCAAAATGCGATAAATTTACATCATCATCAAAAGGTGCAACTATTGAGAAATTAAAAATTGGCAATCTTATACTTAATTACACAAAATATGTTAGCACATATGGAAAACAAACTTTATTTGCTCTTCAAAGAAGCGAAATAAAACGCCATCGAAATGCTCAAGCTATGACTAAAAACCATGGTCCAATAAAACATGTTCGAGTAGTTCCCAAAGATCCTTCTGAAAAGGATAATAAACCAGAATTTCGTCCTTTAGATGATTTGATTAACAGCAAATTTGGGAGGGGCTAGTTTTTAGTTATCATTTATTTCAATGATTTTGATTGGGTTATTTAGGGATAGCCCAATTTTTTTGAGAGTATTTTAGTTAGTTGTTATATATTGTTATGATTTTCTATTATTTTTGAAATAAACCCTGGGTTCTATCAAAACAAAGCATTATTGCACCTACTGAAGTCGACAATTAGCTACCCTTTACGGCTTTACCTACATATAGAAAAAAGTATAAAAAAAGCCCCTATTTCAAGAGCTAAAAGAAAAAAAAAGAAACAAATTCAACTTATCACTCACAAAGGAAGCTACTTTTGAAATTTATTTCCTAAGAATATACTCGTGGGAGAGAAATGGAGCAGGAGACGGGAGATTGAATGTTAAACCTTTGAAATAATTGAAAAATAGTATTTTTTTCTTCGATTCTCAAGCCGTTTTTTTTGATGTCGTCTACACGTCAGATCTAATCATAAAAACCTCTGTAATTCAATATTCAAGCGACTTTCAAAAGAATTGATGGTTATACATAACTGTCTTTTATAGTCAGTTATGTTCAAAACCATTTGTCTTAAAATACACAACTATATGATAAGCCAATCGGCAAAAGGTCTTTACACCCTGATACTCTCCACTGCATTTGATAACATTTGAGAATTGTAATTAAAGTACCTTTGTGTTGTCCCAATATTTCTATGGTTTGAGAGTTTTTGAACCAAGCAGATGTTAATACCACTATTTACAAGCTTAGACACGAACATATGCCTACCTAAATGACTTGCTCCTTCAATATTGAACTTTCTGTATATACTAGAGAATAACCTACTGATTGATACTCTATTATACGGCTTGTTGAGTTTTTGGCTGGTGAACAAATAGGTTTCAGCAGTCAAATTAACATT
>JAFYXH010000014.1 GCA_017546315.1 Alphaproteobacteria bacterium | reverse complement strand
GCCTTTTATATCAACAAAGACGAGCGAATAGTCTGCTTTAGCTTGTAGAATAAATTATATGCAGTATTTAAGTGCTAATAATCAATTCTATAAAATAAAGGTTATAATATGAGAAATAGCAAAAAAATAAAAAATATATGGGTGGTCTCTAGGCAATATGAGCGGAGATCTGAAGAGGAAATATTATTGATTACAAGTGCTCGAAAATCTGAAGAGAAAATTATGGAGCTATTAAAGTATTTATACTTAATGGAAATAGAGAGTGATGAGAATAATAGATTCGTTAAAATGTATAACAGAAATAAAAGTGTAAAAGCATATAGGTCATACAAAAAAGGATATGGTAACATACTTCACGTTCCGAGTAGTTATATTTATAAGTCAAAATTTTTTGCCAATATAAGAACTATTGATATGGAAACAGGTGAAATTAGTAAAGATTATGATTTTGAAAGAATAAATGATTTATAATTTCTTATAGATTCTTTTTTTGTTTACTGCTTACTATTTGCTTACTAGTAAAAAACTAAAGGGTTTGAGAAATCTCTCAAACCCTTTGCGGTGTTGGTGAGCCCGACGGGATTCGAACCCATGACCCTTTGATTAAAAGTCAAATGCTCTACCGACTGAGCTACGGGCCCTCAACTCAACTGAAAAGGAGTTATAAAGTATATTTTTTATATAGTCAATAAAAAAATGTAAAAAAAAAGAAAATAACTGTTTATTTGTTAATTATTATGTGATAAAGAAATAAACAATAACGTAATAACAATGTATTAAGAGAGGGAAAATGTCCACAACTAAAGAACTAGAACAAGAGAGTAGGTATGATATTTTGCAAAATAAGCAAGGAGAAATACTAATTATCATAAATTCTCGTCAAGGTGCACCAGAAAATCCACGTTTTATTTATGATGGTGGTGATACTGCACTTTTATATCGTACTAAAGATGGAGCTGTAGTTTTCAAAAATATAGCCGAAGGCGCAAGAAAACCATTAAAAATGGTGTCATCAATGTTAATCGTTGAAGTGGAAAATGAAGATGTTTTGCGTGAATACACAGTTCCAGTACGTATAATTAAAGATGTTGAAGCCTTAATAAAATAAGCTATATATAAATAAACGCTCTAAAGGATTGTTATGGTAATAAATACTCTACTGTGTTTGACCTTTGTAAGTATTGCGGGGTTTATAAATAGAGGTGTACGTTGGGATAAAATAATAGCATGGATAATGTTTTTTATTTCAATTTTTCTATTATATAATTACATAGAGCAAATTATAAACGGGGTAAAACAAGGGTTCAGCTTTGTATGGAACGAGTCTAAGTCTGGAGTCTTAACAATAGACTTTTTTCCATCACCTACGAGTAATCAATTTTTGGTTCCCTTGTTTGGAATTAGTATATTGGCTATTTTTAATAACAATATTTTCCGATATGAAGAGCGTAAGGCAGTATTTAACTCTTTAATTTTAATCAATTTTGTGTCTTTAAGTCTATTGATCTGTGCGCAAAATTATGTACAACTAATAACTGCAATATTTGTTTCAGATATTGTTGGATACGTTTTATTGAAAGATGTCGATTCGTCAAGACATTATGTTATATATAATTTTTTTGCAGATACTTGCCTATTTATGGTTTTATCTATGGTAAGTGGTATAATAAATAGCTTAGACATCAGTAAATTATTTACTTATGAGCAAATAGGTCGGCACAAAGATTTTGTCGGTTTAGTAACAAGTGTTGCCTTATTCATAAAAATAGGGGTATTTTCTTTTCATGGTTATTTACTAGAATTAAGCAGAGCTCGTTTTCAGCGTATGAGCACTGTTTCTGTGCTGTTTTCACCATTATCAGGGATTCTCTTATTAGTAAAACTCCATAATCTCCTAACTGTATCAGACTTGTTTTTACCTTTATACAAAGTCTTAAGTATATTTACATTTTTTACTGGTACCGTATTTTTTGTGCTAAAAAATAACATTCGTCAGAAGATGGTATATTTTAATATGGCATTTTTAGGGATAATCCTAATTCTTCTAGGCGAAAATGATTTTAGTTGGGGGGTATTGTTATCATCTCTTTATATCATACTATATCTATATAACGTGATGTTTTTTAAGCTATATTTGTATCAAAATCGTCAAGATAACGTTAGTGATATGATAAATGCTAAGGAAATAAATACAGATATAATGTTTGTAATTTTATTATTGCTAGCAATATTAACTAATCTCTTTGTATCCATAATGTATAATGTATCATCTTCTTTAGGAGGAATGCTTTCTTTTTATTTAAGCATAATATTAAGCCTATCTTTAGCTATTGTGTTAAATCATATTTACACATCCCCAAAAGCAAGAAGATTAGATTATTTAAATAAAAACTCTAATCGAGTATGGTCTTTTATCTTTAATGCTTTAATAATAGTATTAGCTTCATATCACTTCAAGGCATATAATGTTGCCAATTTTATCTTTTTAAGCATCTTTTTTATTATTGTATGGATTCCATATATAGGTGCAACAAGAAGATTCTACAATAACAAATTCTTGCAAGAAAGTAGTATAGCCAATCAAATATATTATTATATTTTAGCCGTTCCCTTGATGTATATAAGTAGAATGTTATGGCTAATGGTAGATACAGTATTTTCAGAAAAAATAGTTGAGAATATCACCGCACGATTTAACAAAATCGGTATTTCGATATTCTTTAAGTTTAATAGAAAGAACTATATTCATATTATCTTATCAATTATCTTAGGGATACTTATTTTTGTTATTCCATTCTTAAAAAGGGTAATGTCATGAGTTTACATTTATTGCTTTTGATTATTTTAATTCCCTTATGTGGTGCTTTTTTTGCAATCACCGCAAAAAGTAATAGTTATTCCAATAAGAATGTATATAACGTCGCAATATGGACTGAATTGATAAATACATTACTTATTTTATATGTTTTTTCAATGGTAAATCCATCAAAAACAGGTATTCAAATTATTGAAAAATACTCTTGGCTATCTAATCCAAATGTCGATATACTATTAGGTGTAGATATTTTTTCGATGCTTTTATTGTTTAGTGTAAATATTTCATTTCTAATTGCAGAAATATTTATGGATAGAAATATTCCACGTTCACAAACATTAATTGCATCTGAATTGATTTTTATCAGCTTCCTCAATGGTTATTTTATAGCCGCAGACATTGTATCGTTTTATATATTCTTTTCTGCCGTTAGCGCCCCATTGATAATTCTTGTAAGTTCTTATGCAAACTTGAATAAAAAAAATATTCTAGTTCGTTTTAGTATTTATAATTTAATTGGTGCGATACTTTTATTAGTTGCCATAATTATGATTTGCAACCTAAAATCAAACAATATTCCCTTAAATACCGCCGGAAATGTTAATATAAAAGGTCGTATGGAATATGTTGTATGGCTTAGCATATTTTTTTCTTTTATTTCCCGTTTGCCAATTTGGCCGTTTCATTATTGGATATCCTCAATAAATTCAAGTATAAAAAATCCACTAGTTTTCATAATAAGTAATCTCGTTCCACTTATGGGGTTATATGGTTTTATTCGCTTTTGGCCAAATACAGTACCCAAGACCATAGCGGTATATGCGCCATTTTTTGAAATTATATGTGTTATAACTATGCTATTTATTGCATTGATTAGTTTGAGCAATAAAGATATGCGTTATAAGTTGTTTGCATATACAACAGTTTATTACTTATTGTTTTTGATAGGTATTTTTATGCCAACCAATATCCTAAAGCACAATATTGGTTATTCTTTATTTTCATACATAATCATAGTATCAGTTCTTTCTTTTTTAATAAGTCACGTAGAAACTCAAAAAAAACAGTTAAATATATATAGCTCAGCAGGTATTTTATGCTATATGCCAAGAACATCAAAGTGTATTTCTTTGTTTATATTGGCCGGAATAGGCCTTCCGTTTACTCCTTTATTTTGGAATAACTTTATTATAATATCTGAGATTTTTAACTATAATCTAGTATTGGGAACATTTGTAATGTTTGCCTTATTTATTGTCGGAGTAGCATTGTTAGAGGAATTGTATAAACAAAAAGATAAAACTTATGCCACTTCTAGCTGTATTTTTGGTGTTGATTTATCGAACTTGCATTTTGGCATTTGTATGGTATGTATTTTAATATTATTCCTTTCATTTTTTAAACCTTTATGGTTTGTATTTTAGGAGAATAGCATTGCTAGAAGAGATTTTATATATGCTTCCAGAGATATCTCTTGTTTTAGGAATATTGCATTTATGTATATTGCATTTGCTATCATATGAATCGCCCAAAGTATATGCAAAAGTAGCACGTATTTGGCTTCAGGTATCGCTTTTTTGTTTAATCGTTTTTTATGATCGCTCAATAAGTATATTTTATTTTGATAACAATTCATTTACATTGTTGTTTAAGGTATTGTTGATTTTGTTTTCATATCAATTACTAATCATGTCTTCAGCGTGGTTTAGTGCAGAAAATCAAACCGGTATAAAATACCTAATTCTTATATTTTTATCCTTAATCGCATCAAATTATTTAATTTCTTCAATCAATATAATATCCTTTATTATCTCATATACGATTTTGATAAGCATAAATTATTTTCTCTTAAACATCTCATCTCAAGAAGTATCCAGACGCTATATGTTTGTTTTTAGTTTGATATTGTTTTTGATGTTGGGTAGCTTTTCATATATTTATATAACAAGTAATAATCTTACACAATATAAAGAATTATCTTTATTTTTTAGTCATACAAATAACGATTTCAAACTATACATTTCAGCAATAGGACTTTTATTGCCATTATTATTTTCTTTGGGTATAGTTCCTTTTCACGCCGTAAAGGAAGAGGAAATAGCAAAATCGATTCTTCCTGTTTCTCATTATTTTGCAGTTATAATGCCTTTAGTTTTTTGGTCTGCTCTGATAAAATATAAGGAAGTTTTGGCATTTGCTTATAAAGATAATTTGATGCAGTCCCTAGAAATCATATCTATCTTATCCATAATTTATGGTGCAATAGGTGCAAATTCAAGAATAAACCTCCATCGTATTTATACTCATGGTTCGATATATCACTTTGGGGTTATATTGATGTTGTTATCATTTTTTAATCAACACTCAACTTTTAGTGCTTTTTTGTATTTATTACTCTATGTATTAACCTTAAATGGTCTTTATAGTGTTTTTTATAACCTAAAAAGCCAAGGAGAGTTTTTAAGTGCTCAAATATCACTTTCTGGTTTAGCACAAACACGTCCTCACACAACTAGAGCTCTTCTTATAAGTATATTTTCACTCTTAGGTTTTCCTCCTTTTGCAGGTTTTTTAGCTGAATTTAGTTTTATCAATGTGTTTCTCCAATATGAAAAATATTTATTTTTATCCATAATATTAGTGTTTTTCTTAATTTTAGCCAAGTCATATCTAGAGATTGTAAAAACTGCTTATTTTGAGCAAAAAATAAAAAGTTATGATACCGAAAACAAAACCGTACAACTAATAACTCTTATAGGAATAATGTTGATTATTTCTATATCTTTTAATCCATTTGGTATAATAGAAAAATTAAAGGATATGTTTTATGTTATATACCTCTAAATATGCAATAGAAGATTTTGAAGTTTATGAATTAGAAGAAACCACCTCAACAAATGATGAGTTGAAGTCTATTTCAAATATAAAACCAAATCATCTAATAACCGCCATAAAACAGACCCAAGGCAGAGGAAGAAGAGGAAGAACATGGGAGGCTCTGCTTGGTAATCTTTATTTTAGTTACTCTTTTGAAATAGCACCTCAAGAATTAAGTAGATTAGTTTTTATCATCTCATTAAGTATAGCACAAAGTATAAGCGAAATATCAAAAGAAGATTTAGTAAAAATCAAATGGCCAAATGATGTATTGCTTAATGATAAAAAGGTCTCAGGGGTTTTGTTAGAAAATATTAAAGATAATATTTGGGCTATAGGAATAGGGGTAAATATAGTTTCAAGCCCTAAATTACCATCAATTTTATATCAAGCAACTTCATTACAAGAAGAGGGGATAATGCTTGACCGAAAAGAATTTTTGCACTACTATCTAACAAATTTTAATAAAAATTATAAAACATATAAAAAAGAAGGTTTCTCAAAAATAAAAACACAATGGTTGGAATATGCTAAAAATTATCAACAAACCATAAACATAAAAACAGAAAAGGAAACAAAAACAGGCATATTTTCAGCAATAGATGATGATGGTTATTTAATATTACAAAACACAAATAAAGAAGAAAAAATTATAGCTGGAGATTTATTTATATAAAAGGAATGAAAAATGAGTGATTTTAATAAAAAAGGAATATATTTTATCCCTTTAGGTGGGGCAGATGAAATAGGTATGAATATGTTTGCCTATGTTGTTGATGGCAAAATAATTGTAGTTGATGCCGGTTTTGGTTTCTTAAATGATGACTATCCAGGGATGGATATGTGCTATGCCTCTCCTTCTTTTTTAGAAAATTATAAAGAAGATATTTTAGGTCTTTTCATTACTCACGGACATGAAGATCACCTAGGAGCAATTGCACAAATATGGCCATCTTTACAATGTCCTGTTTATGGGACAAATTTCTCGCTAGGTTTAGTAAAAGAACGCCTAAGAGAATATAATATGGATGAAATTGTTCCTTTAATATCTGTAAACAATAACAAAATAGTTTCTTTAGACACCTTTGAGGTAGAGTTTATATCAATAGCCCATTCAATACCAGAAACATCTGCATTATTCATTAAAACCAAATATGGCAATATAATGCACGCAACAGATTGGCGCTTTGATGATAACAAGCTATCAATGGTAAAGACAGATAAAAAGGCCCTAAGACGTGCCGCAAAAGAAGGGGTAGATATATTTGTTTGCGATTCTACCAATGCCATGGTATCAAGTTCTCAACCAAGTGAAGAAGATATTCGTAGCAACTTAATTGAGTTAATCCCTAATCTAGAAGGCGGGGTAATAGCCACATGTTTTGCATCTAACATAATGCGTTTAGAGAGTTTGATTTTAGCATCCAATGCTGCAAAACGAACACCAGTAGTAGTCGGAAGAAGTTTGTTAACCAATATAAAAAATGCCAAAAATTGTGGTTATCTAACAGAGCATACCAATATTCATAGTATCGAAGAAGTTGATGGCATAACGCAAGATAAAGCACTTTATATCTGTACAGGTTCTCAAGCAAATTATCGTAGTGCACTAACCACTATTGCCAATGATGAGAGTAAATATATCAAACTAAATGAAGATGATAATGTTATTTTCTCTTCTAAAATAATTCCAGGTAACGAAGATAAAATAGAACGTATGCAAGCCAAAATGTTAGAAAAAGGCGTAAATATTATCACCACAGATGATAGCCTTGTTCATACCACAGGTCATGCCAATAAAAAAGATCTAAAATCTATGTATGCTCTATTAAAGCCTAAAATTGTTTTACCCGTTCATGGAGATAAAAAACAAATAAAAGAGCATAAACGTTTTGCCTTAAGTTGTGGAATTTCAGAAGTATTCTCAGCACAAAATGGTGATGTATGTTTATATGATGCAAATAAAATTCAAAAAATAGAAGAAATACCAACAGATATTTTAGGTATAGATAGACTACGAAGCGTGTCCTTAAATTCAGATTTGATAAAGAACCGTCGTCGCATAATGTATAACTGTTCAGTATTTATTAGTGCAGTAATAAGCAAAGATTATAAACTAAAATCTCTTCAAGTAAGCTCTATCGATATCTTAGAAGAAAAAGCATGGAAGCTTTTAGAAGAGGAGATAATTACAGAATTAACTCCAACTATTGAACAATATTTATCTGATATGCCACATAAAAATCCTGCAGAAGATTTTATTCGAGGCCAAATACGTAAACGTATATTAAAAAGAACAGATATAAAACCAGTAACATTTCAACACATTCATTGGGAAGAATAAAAGGAGAGAAAATGACTAATATAATACCTGAAAAGCTAAAAAAAGGCGATAAAGTAATGATTGTAGCTCCAGCACGTGGGCTAAAGCTAATAGGGCAAGATGTAAGAGAAATCGCAACCCAAAGACTAAATAGTTTAGGATTAGAGGTAGTGTATGCTCCTAATACAACTGATGAAAATTGGGATTATATGGGCTCAACATCAGTTGAAAAAAGAACAGAAGACATACATACAGCATTTAAGGATAAGTCGGTTAAAGCAATTTTTACCGTAATTGGTGGCTTTAATTCTAATCAAATGCTAAAATATTTAGATTATGATTTAATCAAACAAAATCCCAAAATTTTCTGTGGTTTTTCTGATATTACAGCCATCGCAAATGCCATAAGAGCAAAAACAGGTCTTACAACTTATTATGGGCCACATTTTAGCACTTTAGGTATGAAATTAGGTTGTGATTACACCTTTGAACACATGATAAAAATGCTAATAGAAGATGGTAATGATAACGTTACGCCTGCAGAAATTTGGAGTGATGATTTATGGTTTTTAGACCAAGATAAACGTGATTTTGAAGCAAATGAAGGCTATTGGGTGATAAATGACGGAAACGCTGAAGGAAGAGTAGAGGGTGGAAATCTTTGCACATATAATCTTTTGTTAGGAACATCTTTCCGTCATAAATTTACAGAAGATACAATCTTATTTATCGAAGATGATACAACACAAAATGCTTTAGCCGAGTTTGAAAGAGATTTACAAGCTCTAATTCATCAAGAAGACTTTAAATATGTAAAAGGAATTGTAATAGGGCGTTTCTTAAAAGATGCCAAAATCTCTAAAGAAGGTTTAGAATTTATAATTCATAGCAAAGAAGAATTAAAAGATATTCCAGTTATTGCTAACGTAGATTTCGGGCACACTTCTCCAATCCTAACTATTCCTCTTGGTGGTTATGCAACAATTAAGGATAAAAAGATAACCTTAAAGGCATAAGAAATATATGTTTTTTGTAATATTAAAAAAGAGCCAGACTATAAATCTGGCCTTTATATTTTGTTTTTATTGAAAATAAAAACAAACCTTAAGATATATAAAAAACACAAGATTAATAAACCATAAAGCTCTTCATTAAAATCGTTTAATTGTTTAAAAATAATAAGCTAGTTAAATAAATTAATTTTAAACATTAGCATTGAAGTTATAAATATTATTAACCTTAAATACATTATGAAGAATAAAAAATCGCTATTGCAATATGAATATTTATTTAATTAAAAAATAAACACCAAAAATCTCTTTTGATTATGAATTTTAAGCCTAGCCCCCCAAAAAAGATAATCACATGGTTATTTGTTTAACACGCTTTGCTGTTTGGTTATGCTCGTTGGTATGGAAACCATGTAGTTTCACGATATTTTGTTATTCATCAACCGCAAATTTGTAAAGCAGTAATAAAAAAAGCACCACAACAAATCAGCTGTGGCGCTTCTAACTTTATTCAAAACTAAAAATTAGTTAGCTTCAGAAACAGTTTCTTCTGTGCTATAAGCTTTAGCTTGTTTTTTTGCTTCATCTGCAGTTCTTGCAATGTTTACCAAGATAGTTTGAGAAACTTCTGGGTGCAAGCTCAATTTAACAGGATATACACCTAAATATTTAATAGGCTTATCAAGAGCAACAAAACGACGCTCTAAAGAGAAACCAGATTCATTGATAGCAGCAGCAATATCACGAATGCTAACAGAGCCATATAATTGACCAGTTTCAGCAGCTTGACGAATAAGAACAGCAGCAAAGCCTTTCAATTCTTCAGCTTTCTTTGTAGCTTCTTCAAACAAAGCTTGGTTGCGAGCTTCTAAATCAGCTTTTTGTTTTTCAAAATAAGCGATATTAGCATCTGTTGCACGCAAAGCTTTATTTTGAGGCAATAGATAGTTGCGAGCATAACCGCTTTTAACGTTAACTCTATCACCCATTTTACCTAATTTTTCAATATGTTCTAAAAGAATGATTTCCATGAGCCTTACTCCTTAATTAGCAACATAAGGCAACAAAGCAACATAGCGAGCACGTTTAATCGCACGAGCAATTTCTCTTTGTGTCTTAGCAGAAACGTTAGTAATACGGCTAGGCATGATTTTACCTTTTTCAGAAATATAACGAGAAAGGAACTTTGTATCTTTGTAATCAATCGTAAAATTCGGATTGTCACTAAAACTCTTTCTCTTAAAAAATGTTTTATTTGCCATCTCTTAAATACTCCTAATTAGCTTCAACCTCAGAAGATGTTTCTTCATCTTTATTTTTAAATTCATCAACTTTAACAGTCATATAACGAATGATATCTTCGTTCAAACGAGCCAAACGCTCAAATTCAAAAATAGCATTGCAAGGAGCTGAAATGTTTAATACAACATAATATCCTTTACGGTTTTTCTTAATACGATAAGCAAGGTTTTTCAAACCCCAATTATCAACATTAACAACCTCACCACCCTCTTTTTTAATAGCATCAGACAAAGTAGCCACGATGTCATTAACTTGAGATTGACCAAGGTCTTGACGAGCAATTAAAATACTCTCATATTTAGTCATTTAAAATTCTCCTTATGGATTCTCAACAAAATTAATGTATAGCCGTGGAAAAGTATCCACAGCAAGGACACCAAAAATATACATAAATTATTTTTAAAAGCAAGCACTTTTTATTAATTAAATTCGTTTTTGCTTCATAATTTGGAATAATTCAATAAATTTATTTGCAACCATAGAGGAATTCCACTTATAGCTCACGTTTTCAATATCTTGTTTTATCTTCGAAACTTTATTATTTTCTCTAAGCAACATATTAAATTTAACATAAAAGTCATCTTCGTTGTAATACATAGGAACAGTATCTCCAAACATTTTTTGAATTCCAGGGTTATATCTAAGAAGGGGAACAGCCCCCATTTCTAAAATTTCAATAACCTTATTGTTTACAATATTTTCATGTATGTTTTCATCACTTTGGTCAACAAGAACCATTAAATATGATAATATATCGCTTTTCTTTGCAGATTTAGCTTTTATTTTGTGTTTATATTCAGTGTGCTCCCAATTATTTCCAAAAATATCAATGTTTAAGTTTCTAGAAAGAAAAAGCGAAAGAGAAAATTCTTTGTTGTCTCCATAAAACATCACTTTGCCATTATTTTTTTTGTTATTCGATTTTATATCTATTCCATCAGGAATAAATGCTGTTCTAACATTAATCGCCTTAAGATGAGAAAAAGATGCTATCGACTTAACCACAATCACATCAAAATCTCTATATTTTTCAAAATCATCACTTGGAGAAACATAAGGAACCCAAAGAATATTGATGCTATTTTTATTTCTAACTTGGGGCATGTTATGATAAGATGAAGCTACATATAAACTTAAATTTTCATCTCTAGCATCATCTTGTTTATTAAGTTTTACATCAATTCCTTTGTCTCTTAAATTATAAATTAGTTTTGAGATTTTCTTGTATTCAACATCATCTAAATTGTTATCAATATTAACATAAATAGGCTCTTCTAAAGGATTATCCAAAAAAAATCCTTTGAGGGAATATTGAGAAAAGAACTTTTCACCAATGATACCTCCTAAAAACAAGATACAACATAAGATTGTAAATATAATTACATATTTTTTTCTCATTGTTTATCCTTTCTTAAATCATCAAACATTTTAACAAAATCATTAGAAATCTTAATGTTAGTGTGGTTTTTTAATGTAATTTCTTGTGCTTTTTTAGCTTTTTGAGCTCTTTTATCCGGATTATTTAGATAAAATTCAATAATGTTATTAAACTCTTCCTTGTTTTTGAATAAAGGAATACTGTCTCCAAAAATCTCCTCAATATACGGACTATATTCAGAAACAATAAAAGCTCCACAAGAAGATGCATCATATAGTCTGTTAATAACCAATCCCATACTTTCCAAATCTTCTGCGTGGTCGCTTAAAACAATATCAGAAGAGCTATAATATTTGTGGAGCTCTTTATTATCAATAAAATCACCTTTAATGTATTTTTCAGGTATTTTACCAAACCAGTTAAGACCATACACGTCAACATCATATCCTAGTTCAACAGCATATTTTACACTTTCTCTTTCATACCATGTAGAGCCAACAAACAATAATTTTGTTTTTTTATCTTTGTTGACGTCTTTATAAAATTTTTGAGGATTAGTAAATTGAGGCACAAAAGTAGTATTATACCCCAAATCTTTTAAGTGATGATAAACATTTTTAGCTGGCGTTGCAATAAGGTCAAATCGCTCCAAATCATTATCAAGAAACACATCTGTGTTATAAATGAAATTATCATTACTGTTTTTAAATTTTCCCCTAGCAGGTAAAAAGGTCGGAAAATAAAGATAGATTATCTTATTTTTTTCAAACTCCTCATTTTCATAAAAATTATTTTTAAATTGTAAATATAAAATATTGCCTGCCTCATTATAAAAATCATCTTTCGTAAATCCATTTTCCAAATAATATTCTTTTATATTTATGTTATTTTGCTTAAATCCTTCAATCAAATCTTGAGCTAGCCAGTAATCTCCAATTTCAAAAGATTTGCTATTAAATGGAATTTTTAAAACATATTTGTTAAAATCAAATTTTTCTTTAATTTCTTTTTGTGTGGCATCCAAAATAGTTTTTGCAACAACTGTATTGGTAAAATACTTTAATGTTATTTCTTGAGCTTTCTTGGCTTTTTCTTTTCTAGCATCAGGGTTATTTAAATAAAAATCCAAAAGATCTTTTAATTCCTCTTTGGTCTTAAACATCGGAATACTATCGCCATAAAAATGCTCAATTTCTTCCATGTAGTCAGATATCAAAAAACCGCCACTTGCCGTAACATCAAATATACGATTACTCATAAAGCCAGATTTTTTCATATCTTCTCTTGTGTCATTTAATACAATTTTTGCAGAAGAGTAATATTTATGAAGTTCTAAATTATCAATATAATCTCCCATAAAAAACTCTTTTGGTGCAATATTTTGCCATCCACTTCCATAAAGAGAAACCTTGAAACCTTCCTCCATAGCCCATTTAGCACTAATTCGCTCATATCCAGGTCTTCCCACAAAAAGAATATCATGAGATTTAGTTTCATCAAATTCATAGAAAAACTTATCAGTATTTGTAAATTGAGGGGTGAAAACCGTTTTAATTCCTAGTTTTTCGATTTCTTTTTGATATTTGTAAGATGCTACGCCAATCACGTCATAGTCCCACAACTCCGTTTGCAAAGAATACCACTCAGGTTCATTTACGTTTTTTATGTTTTTATATTTGTGAGTTTGTGATGTCTCAAGAGGATAATACAAATACATAACATCCGTTTTTCCTTTTACTTTTTTAGGATTAAAAGGAACAAAACCGTGCATATACACATCTATATCAGTATCATTATCATCATAAAAATTACCAATATAAGAAGGGGTAACGTTAGCGCCCAAATTCTCAAATCCCTTTTTTAGGTCTTGCCCAAGGATATAATCTCCCCAAGAATGCCAAGATTCTTCAGACGAAATCTTTAATCCAATGTCTAAAGCAAAGGCGTTGCTTGCCAAACAAGGTAAAAGTATTAAGCTATGAAAAAAGCGCATTAAACTTAATCCTCATCATCTCCAACGTTCATCAAAGAGTGCTCAGAGTTCACATTGTATTTGTATATTTTATAAATAAAGTACAAGCCAATAGGAACAAATACAATTGCATAAATCCAAAATATATCAATAACTCCAATACCGGCAGTTGTTCCTTCTTGTTTGAGTAAAAACTTAGGAGCCATTAACATCAAAGATGTAAGAAGTCTTCCCGTCATCATATTAACAGAAGATGATAAAGAGCGAATTTTAGGGTTTATCAATCTATGAAGCCTACTTATATGAGATATTGTAAACATCAATTGTAGCCCAATACATATACATAAAAATATTATAAAATATAAACAGTTAAGAGGAGTAATATGCCCCATTTTCATTAAAACAAAAGATAACGCACAGCCAATAATTTCCATTCCAAATGAAATGTTGCCTAGCTTAAACAATGATACCTTTTTAGCCACACTTGCTGCAAAATAGCTAAATGAAGAACGAATTACATTATTTATAAATATAACAACCCCCATAACTTTTATGTAGTCAAGCCAATCAAGACTAACCAAATAATTCCAAGTAGCCTCACCAAATACTCTAGCATCCCAACCAATACTATCAGCCAAATCTGTTAAAGAAACAGAAGGGTTAATACCAGAACTTTTCATCAATGGTTGAAAACTCCAAAAGAAAAAGTGAGAAACACCAACCATAAATCCAGAAAATAAAACCAAATAACAATACTTACGAGATTTCAAAATATATCTAACAGCCACCCAAAACTTTTTCAAACGCTCTTTTATTGCGATAACATTTTCTTTCATAGGTCTATGAGCATTAGGTAGCATAGAAAGCAATAAAATTGCAGTAGAATAAATAATAAATTCAGCAATTAACAAAACATGAGAGCCAAGTTTTTCATATAATCCAGCTCCTAATAGGGCTGCAATTCCCGTTCCAATATACATAGATGCATTAAAGTTAGAATACGCCTTAACCATCTTTGCTTCTTCATTATTCTTTTTTAAGATATCATATATAAATGAAGAGGAAACAGAATCAAAACAAGCCTTAGAACAAGCATAAAAGAATTCACCAATAAGAATAATTTCAAATCCTCTAAAGAAAATCCATAAGAAAAGACGAGCCAAAAATAGAGCATAAGCAAAAATAAGAATGTATTTTCTAGGAAAAATATCTCCTAAATATCCAGCAGGTATTTCAAATAAAAATGCAAAAAATACAATCAAGCCCTGAATAAGATAAAAATCACCCACAGAAAGACCGTTTTCTTGGTAGAAAAACAATAAAACAGGCAATAAAAAAAGTTGTGAACGCAAAAACGCCGCAACATTATACATACTCAATGGAACAAAGGATAAAAATTTACTCATAGCACTATTCCTAAATTTAAATAACAAAAATATCATATAATAACTAATAGTATTTGTCTTGTATTATTTTTTAGTTATTGTAGTATAAAAATCAAATTGTTAAAAACACTTTAAAGGACTATTATGCAAAAAGGACAATATTCTAAAGAAGATAAAGAGTTTATGTGTATAACAGATAAATCAAGAAATTCCTCAAGAATAAAAGAGCTTATCAATTTTCTTAAATTAAATAACTATAAAATTATAGGCATAGCATCATGCTTTAGTGTTTATTCATATGCAGAAAAATTAAAAGATATATTAGAAGCAGAAGGTTTTGATGTGAAAATGATACATTGCAAAGAAACCAAATTAGAAGCAGTAGAAATATCTGAAGAACTAAAAGGCTTATCTTGTGATCCTATATCGCAAGCAGAGTTCTTAAACCAACATCAAACAGAATTTAACATAAATTTTGGTTTGTGCTTAGGGCATGGTATATTGTTTGCTAAATATTCTAAAGCCCCACTAACCACACTTTTAGTAAAAGATCCGTGTAATCAGCATAATATAATGGAGAATTTTATTTGAAAAGTAATTTAAAAAAATACATAACTCTGTTTATTCTTTTGTTGTTATCTGTTGTTATAGCATCAATACATCACACAAAGTTATCTCAAAAAAAATATTACTTAAGTGTTGTTGCTATTATGAAAAATGAAAAGCCATATCTAAAAGAATGGTTAGAATATCATCTTATGCAAGGAGTTGAGCATTTTTATTTATGTGATAATGATAGCTCAGATAATACTAAAGAATATCTAACTCCATATATCAACCAAAACATAATAACTTATATTCCAAAACCAGGGAAAAATCAGCAATTAAAATGTTATGAACAAGTTGTAAAAGACTATAAGGACGATACATATTGGTTGGCCATAATAGATTTAGATGAATATATAGTCCCAATTATAAAGAATAATATTCCTTCTTTTTTAAAAGAGTTTGAGTATGCTTCTGAAGTAAGTCTTCAATGGATGAATTATGGTGATTCAAATCTATTCAAAAGAAAAGATGGTTTAATAACAGAAACCTTTACATCTCATGGTGGGAAGTTAAACCACACCGTAAAATCAATAGTAAAGCCAGACAAAGTGATTGATTTTAGTATTTTTGGAGCAAACCATTATACAAGAGTAGAAGGTTTAAGCGTAAACGAATATCATAAACCAGTAAGTTTTATGTTAAGTTATCACATATCAGCTGATAAAGCTAGAATAAATCACTATATATTAAAGTCGTTTGAAGAGTTTGTTTATAAGAAAAAAAGAGGGCATCCAGAAGGAACTTCTATTGATTATGAGTATTATTTTTACCACAACGATAATAGCGTAAAAAATGATAAAACAATGGAAAGGTTTATCAAAAAGCTAAAAAAACGTATGAAAAAAAGTCCGCTAAAAGATATACCGCATCCAATACAAAATCTTAAAGAAAATAACTTTGATGAATTTTATTTTACCCCCACAGAGGCATCTCAAGTATTAAATAGAAGTGTTGATGTTCCCATGAGTTTTTATGAGCTCGAAAAAAAATACAAAAATAAACATCCTCAATACATGAGTAAATAAATGATAAAAATTGAAAATATAAATTTACAAATAGCATCAAAAATTTTGTTAGAAAAAACTTCAGCTCAAATTGATGATGGGGCAAAAGTGGGAATATTAGGGGCAAATGGGTGCGGAAAAACAACCCTATTTAAGACCTTAAAGGGAGAGCATGATGTAAGCTCTGGAAATATAACAATTCCAACACGTCAAATAAAAGCTTTTGCAGAGCAAGAAATTAAGGATGAGAATTTAAATAAAACAATATTAAGCTATGTTCTAAGCAAAGACGAGCGTTTGCTTAAACTAAGGGAAAAACAAAAAATAGCCTCACCTTTAGAAATAGCAGAAATAATGGAAGAATTGAAAATTATTGGTTCAGATTCTGCCGAGGCAAGAATATCAGAAATATTAAGTGGTTTAGGTTTTAGCCAAGAAGATTTAGATAAAAAAGTAAGAGATTTTTCAGGTGGTTGGCAAATGCGTCTAAATTTAGCAGGGGCGTTGTTTCAATATTCAGATATTTTATTCTTAGATGAGCCAACAAATCACCTAGATATTGAGGCGATTGTTTGGTTAACAGAATATCTCAAAAATTATAGTAAAACATTATTGCTAATTAGTCATGATAGAGATTTCTTAAATAGCGTATGCGATACAATAATTCATTTTGAAGGCAAAAAGCTAGTTTCTTATAAAGGTAATTATGATAGTTTTTTAACTCAATACAATCAAAAGATATCTTTAACCGCAAAAGCAATAGAAAAGCAAAATCAAAAAAAGGCGCATTTGCAATCATACATAGATAGATTTCGCTATAAAGCGTCAAAAGCAAAGCAAGCGCAAAGTCGATTGAAAATGCTAGAAAAAATGGAAGATATTGCAGAAGTTGATCAAGAAAGAGATGAGCATTTTTCTTTTCCAGAAATAAACGCGTTGCCATCACCGTTAATCAAAACAGAAAAAATTTCAGTAGGATATGATAAAAAAGTTGTCCTAAAAAATGTGAACTTGTACATAAATCAAGATGATAGAATAGCATTACTTGGTAAAAATGGTAATGGTAAATCAACATTAGTAAAAATGCTTTCAGGTCGTCTAACGCCTTTTGATGGTGAGATTTTTAAATCTTCAAAATTAAGAATAGGGTATTTTCATCAAAACCAAGCAGAAGTCCTCCCATTAGAAGATACCCCAACAGAATATATTATAAGTTTAGTTCCCACAATGCTTGAAAAAAATGCACGTTCTCATTTAGCACGTTTTGGTTTAGAAAAAGATAAAGCAATCACTAAAATAAAAGAATTATCAGGAGGAGAAAAAACACGACTTTTATTTGCAAGTATGTCCTTAGAAGCACCAGAATTATTGATATTTGATGAGCCAACAAATCACTTGGATATAAAGGGGCGTAAGGCGTTAGCAGAAGCTATAAATATGTATAATGGTGCAATTATTCTTATCTCGCATGATTTTTATTTGCTAGAATTAGTTGCAGATACTTTGTGGTTAGTAGATAATCATACATGCTCAATATATGATGGAAGCTTGAAAGATTATCGTGATTTCTTATTAAAGAAAGATATTAAAAAAGAAGAGAAGAAAACTTCGCCCAAAGAGGTTATTGTTAGTAAAAATAATAAAGAAAGCCGAAAAGATAGAGCTAAAATTCGTGAAATAGAAAAAATGATAAAACAAAAGGAAGATACTAAGTCAAAAATATTGGAAGAGTTTAGTTTTGTTCAAGATGGGAAAAGGATTGTTGCGCTTCAAAAAGAACTAAAAGATATAGAAAACGATATAAACGCTTTAGAGTGTGAATGGTTTGAATTGCAAGAATACAATTAAACGGTATAAAGTTTGAAAAATCCCATAAACATCACTTACAAGTCTTTAGAGCTAATGGTATAAAGCTATTTTCTAAAGAAAAGTAATCTAATTTTATAATATTCTAAAGAACTAAAAAAAAGGCCTAACATTCGTTAGACCTTTATTTTCTATCAAAATGCTCAAAAGAGAATTAAGCTGTTTGACCAAGTTGAGCAGCAACTTCAGCAGCAAAATCTTCTTCTTTCTTTTGAAGACCTTCACCAAGCTTAAAGCATACAAAGCCCTTCAAGCTAACTTCAGCATTGTTAGCTTTTGCAAATTCTTCAACATATGCTTTAACTTTCTTGTCTGGATCCATAATGAAGTTTTGTTCTTCTAAAACAACTTCTTCATAATATTTGCGGATACGACCATCAACCATTTTTTCAACGATATTTTGTGGTTTTCCACTAGCTAATGCTTGTTCAGAGAAAATAGCTTTTTCACGAGCAACAGCTTCTTGAGGAACTTCAGCAACATTCAAAGAGATTGGGTTTGTAGCAGCAATGTGCATAGCAATGTGTTTACCGAGTTCTTGCATTTTAGCTTTGTCAGCATTACCTTCAACAGCAACTAAAACGCCGATTTTACCCAAATTAGCTTTTTGAGCATTGTGCATATAAGATGCAATCACACCATTCTCAACAGACATATATTGAGCTCTACGGATGTTCATGTTTTCACCGATTTTAGCAATCATATCTGTTAAAATTGTTCCCATATCTTTTCCTGTTTGTGGGCAAACAAAAGATTTCAAAGCTTCAACATCGCCTTTAACAGCTAAAGCAGCTTTAGCAGAATTTTCTACATATTCTTGGAAAATATCATTTTTAGCAACAAAGTCTGTTTCTGAGTTAACTTCAACAACAGCACCTTCGTTTCCATTTACATAAACAGAAACCAAACCTTCAGCAGCAATACGGCTAGCTTTTTTAGCAGCAGAAGCTAAACCTTTTTTGCGTAACCAGTCAATAGCATCTTCCATGTTGCCATTAGTTTCAACCAATGCTTTTTTGCAATCAAGCATACCAGCACCAGATGTTTCTCTTAAAGTTTTTACCATACCTGCGGTAATTTCAGCCATCATTATTCCCCTTATTTAATCAAAAACGAAAAAAAATAGGCGACGACAAAGCCGTCGCCTTACAAAGCTTAAAAATTAAGCAATTTCAGCTTTTTCAACAAAAGCTTCACCGCTTTGAGCTTCTAGATTAGCATCTTCAACTTTAACGCCACTAGCAGCAACTTCAGCTTGCATGCCGTCCAAAACAGCAGAAGAAATCAATTCGCAATAAAGCTGAATAGCTCTGATTGCATCATCATTTCCAGGAATTGGATAATCAACATCATAAGGGTTAGCGTTTGTATCTGTAATACCAATTACAGGAATACCCAATTTCTTAGCTTCTTTAATAGCCAAAGATTCTTTTGGAGTATCGATAACAAACAATAAATCTGGTTGACCACCCATATTTTTAATACCATCCAAAGAAAGAGCAAGTTTACCTTGTTCTTTTTTAATGTTTTGCATTTCTTTTTTGGTATATCCTTCATATGCGTTCTTTTCTTCCATTTCGTTTAATTTAACGAGACGGCTAATAGACTTATTAACTGTTTTCCAGTTAGTCAACATACCACCTAACCAGCGGTAGTTAACATAGTATTGTCCACATCTTTCTGCACTTTCTTTAACAATTTCTTGTGCTTGACGTTTTGTAGCAACAAAAAGAACTTTACCGCCTTTTGCAGCAACATCACGAGCAACAGCCAAGGCTGTATAAAGCATAGGATATGTTTTTTGAAGATCGATAATGTGAACGTTATCTTTTTTTCCATAGATGTATGGAGCCATTTGTGGATTCCAACGACGAGCGTGGTGTCCAAAGTGTACGCCAGCTTCAACGAGTTGACGTAAAGTAAAAGTAGGTAGACTCATTTTTATTCTTCCTTATTTTCCGGTTAAACCTCCGCAAGCTTTAAAGCCTCAAAGATTTTAAGAAAACTCTAAAAACCTTCCAAAGCACCGGAGCGTAAAGTTTTAATCAACATAAAACCTATCGTTTCCGCTTGCGTGTGAATTAAATTATTACTTGGTACCATTACCAAGCTGCATCCTTATACTCTTAAATTATTTAAATTGCAAGTATTTTCTTCTTAAATCATAACAAAAAACGACACCTCTAAAGTGTCGTTTGTAGAACAAAAGCCTTTATTCACGCTTATAGCTATAAAAAAAATCTTTTATAACCTCGTAAGGAGTCCCGTGAATAACAGCCAAAGTCAATACTTGCGGTAGGTCTCTTCTAAATGGTTTGTAAATATCAACCCCCGAAAGTTTTAAGTTAACAAGCAAATCTGCAATTTGCACCGGAATAAATGAATCTTCGATAATAGAATTTCTACTATATGGCTCAAGTTGCATAAGTAGGTCATTACTACACAAGCATACATTATCACCAAGAAGTTCGTAGATTTTTTCAGGTCTCATCGAAAAGATTGCATCCAAAGCACACGGGTCTTGTGTAATTTCCAAGATGTCTAAAGATTTTTTAACTAGCTCATATCGTTTGCTATAAAAAGTTGACAATGTCAAAAGCAAATTTATAACTTGAGGTAGTTCTTTAAGCTCTAAAATCTTATCTCCCTTATAAACGTAAAACCAATCTTTAAGGATAGGTGTTCTGAAAGAGTATCTAAAAGGATTAAGACTATCTTTGTCATGTTTAAATAACAAGACAACTCTTTTCTCAATTTCGTTTTCACAAGAGCAAAGATAATAGCAGATATTATCTCCTATCTTCAAATGAGAAATCTCAACATCAATGGGAAGAAAAATAGTGTTATTTTGACATCTATCTTTCTGCAAAACCGAAATTTCAAACCTATCATCAAGAGGTGAAATTTTTTCAATAAATGCATAGTACGGTCCGTTACTCATAAATAATAATTTTAGTTATACAAAAATATTTCAACCCTTAAAAACTATTGTGGTTTTATCATAAAAGCAAGTTTTTTATTGGATATTACAAAGATTTTTCTTGTTTTAAGCTTTTTAATCTTATATAAAACCAAAAAAATATATATAAAAATAGAGGAAATAATGAGTGATTTATTTGAAAGTTCAGCAGTTCAAGCAAAGGAAACATATTCAGCCAATGATATTGAAGTCTTAGAAGGATTAGAACCTGTTCGTCATCGTCCAGGTATGTACATTGGTGGAACAGATGAGCAAGCGCTTCATCACTTAGTAGCTGAAATTTTAGATAACTCCATGGATGAGGCAGTTGCAGGTTTTGCAAATCGTATCGAGATAAGCTTAAATGAAGATTTATCCGTAACCATAACCGATAATGGTCGTGGTATCCCTATTGATGAACATCCCAAATATCCTGGTAAATCGGCTCTAGAAGTTATTTTGACCACTCTTCACTCAGGTGGTAAATTTGGCGGTGGAGCATATAAGGTATCAGGTGGTCTTCATGGTGTTGGTTCATCTGTTGTTAATGCCTTATCTAAAAAAATGATAGTTGAAGTAGCCAGAGATAAAAAACTCTACCGCCAAGAGTATTCTTGTGGTCGCCCATTAACATCTTTAGAATTAGTAGGCAACGCTCCCAATAGACGTGGAACAAGTATCACATTTTTACCTGATGAAGAAATATTTGGTGAGGATAATAAATTTGTTCCATTAAAAATATATAGAATGGCTCGTTCAAAGGCTTTCCTATTTAAAGGTATTAAAATTATGTGGAAATGTGATCCATCTTTAATAAAAGAGGGTGATAATATTCCAGAAACCACAGAATTTAATTTCCCAAATGGTCTTTTAGATTTCTTAAATTATCAAATAGGCACTCGTTTAACTGTTAACAGAGTTCCTTTTTCAGGTGAAGCTGAGCTTGCTGGAGATGAGGGTAAGGTAGAATGGGCGATAACATGGCCAGATGATGAAAAAGGTTTTTGTAATTCATATTGTAATACAGTGATAACTCCCCTTGGTGGAACGCATGAGCAAGGGTTTAGAACTGCACTCTTAAAAGGCTTAAAAGAATATGCTGATATGGCAAATATCAAAAAAGTATCAAATGCCACCGGTGAAGACTTTTTAAGTGATGCCTCAATTATGCTTTCAGTATTTATCAGAGATCCGCAATTTCAAGGTCAAACCAAAGATAAACTTACCTCAATGAAAGCTGTAAATTTGGTTGAAAAAGCAGTCAAAGACTCATTTGATCACTGGTTGTCATCAGACAAAGAAAATGCACAAGCTTTAATAGAATACGTAGTAAATAGGGCAGAGCTCCGTAAAAAGAAGAAAGAAGAAAAAGTTCAAAACCGTAAATCGCCAACCAAAAAGCTTCGTCTTCCAGGAAAATTAGCAGATTGTTCTAAATCCGCAGCAGAAGATACAGAAATTTTTATCGTTGAGGGAGACTCTGCGGGAGGTTCAGCAAAACAAGGCCGAGACCGTATGACCCAAGCCATCCTTCCTCTTCGTGGTAAAATCTTAAACGTTGCAAGTGCAAGTATAGATAAAATTACTCAAAACCAAGAAATAAAAGATATGATAGAGGCTCTTGGTTGTGGCACAAAAGATAATTATAAAGAAGAAAATCTTCGTTATGAAAAAATCATTATCATGACCGATGCTGATGTGGACGGTGCTCACATTACATCTCTATTGATGACTTTCTTCTATCAATATATGCCAAAGTTGATAGAAAACGGCCATTTGTTCATAGCAACTCCTCCACTTTATAAAATAGTATTTGGTGGTAAGAATTACTACGCCTTAGATGATGAAGAAAAGGATAAAATTTTATCCAAAGCCAAAGCAAACCAAAAGCCAGACATTAGTCGTTTTAAAGGTCTAGGTGAAATGAGTGCCGTGCAACTAAAAGAAACAACAATGGATAAAAATAATCGTATTTTATTGCGAGTAACCATTCCAACTGCAAATACGGAAGAAGCAAGAGATGATGCGTTTGAAACTAAGCGTCAAGTAGAACGCCTAATGGGTAAAGACCCTGAGCAACGTTTTAAGTTTATTATAGAACGTGCCAAATTTGCTGAAGACTTGGATATATAATCATTTTTGTATTTAAAAACAAAAAAGTTGTCTCCTTTGTGGGGAGGCAACTTTCTTTGTTTCTTATGGACGAAGGTCTTCAGGTGTAGGCGTCCAAGGAAGTTCTTCGTAGAACTTTTCTTCGTCGAATTCACCACTGTCAGCCATATCCTTGCGGATAAAGTCCGGCATACCTTCTAAGATGCTAAATTGTTCTATAAAAGAAATATTTGCATTTTCCATAAAGTCATTTTTCTTTGTTCCCATAGTTTTTAATTTTTTTTAGAGGGTTAATACTAAAGTCACATGGCATATTAGAAATTACACGTCACATAACTTGTCTAGAAGAATTACCCTCAAAAAACAAACCACGAAACATTTCCAATAATAACCATAAAACTACTTATCACTTATAAATATATCACATTTTTACCCCTCTGTCAATTGTGTTTTGTCAAAAAAACTTGAAAAAAGCATTCTTTTATGCTATTGTTTATTAAATTTAAACAAAAAAGAGGTTTTTTATGTTAGACGAAAAGCTAATTCCTCCTCATGAAGAAGAGTTGAAATCTAATGATGTAGTTAAATTTTTTGATAATGTTTATGATGAAAACGGTGTGCATTTAGTCCAAGCACCCAAAAGAGCTTATATAAAAAAGTTAATGGAAACATTGTATAATGATGCAAAGCGAAACCAAATTAAGCTAGAAGATGGTACATCCGCCCCCATAGTGGTTAAAAGAAAATACGAGGGAAGAGCTTCTTTTTGTTATTTTAATACTCATGAACTTTCACAAGATGAAGCCTTAAAAGCTTTTGCAGATATTTTTGGTATTACATATATAAATAAAAAACCAGAAACAAAACAAAAAGGGGAGCTTATTGCTCAAGAAGCTTTATTCTTTTTAGATGATATAAAACTTCCACCTCACTTAAAAAAATTAACCGGAAAAGAAAAAAGTGCACAAGTAATTTTGTTATTTCAGCAACTCTATAATGACCCAATAAAAAATATATGCACTTTAGAAGATGGGACTCAAATACCTATAATAATTCAAAAAACAGGTGAAAATAATAAATTATCATACTGCTTAAATAGTAAACTTCACAGAAAAGAGGTTTTTAGAGCTTTTGCTAAAGAAACAGATTGTATATATTTAGAATATAAAGAAGAAGATACCATACCAGAAAATAAGCACCCAAGAGAACTAACAGCAAGGCAGTGTGCAAAATTATTTCATAAAGTAGGTTTTCTTTCTCAAGATGAAAATAAGCAAGAAGGAAAAGAACGAATATTGCAATGGTTTCATCATATTTACTCTAAACCAGAATTAAATAACATAAAACTTCCCGATGGTAGAGAGATAAACTTATTGGTTCGTCGCCTAAGTGGTTCGCAACGCTGTTTGTGCTTAAATACCGAAGATACCTATGTAAAACCTTTCGTATTAAAACGATTTAGAGATATAACAGAAAGTGAGTTTTGTTTTGAAAATTTAGATCTTTCCAAAGATGATAAACCAAAACTTAATAAGCTACTATATAATTTGGCTAAAATATCTGATAATGATTTTTCTTCGCAACAGTTTTATCAAAAGTATAGCCAACGAGCATTTGAGGAGTTAAAGCTAAAAACTCATCATCTAACAGTAACAGACTATTTAATAGAAAAAGCCAAAGACGCTAAGCGAGGCTAAAAAAGTCCCCTCAATATTTCTAAAGAGGGGATTAAATTAAAATACTTGCTCTCTTGTGGTCTTGAGTTCAACCTTAGGGAAGTCTTCTCTAGCCTTGTTTAAGTGCCAAGCATTGCGAGCCAAAAATACAACTTCACCATCATGGTCATTGGCAATATTTGCTTGGTTTGAATCAATAAACTTATTAAGGCTTGCATTGTCTTCTGCTTTTAGCCAACGAGCAGTATAGTACTGAGTTGGTTCAAACACAACGGGGATGTTAAACTCAGTTCTAATTCTATCAGCCATAACTTCAAATTGGAGAACACCAACAACACCAACAATCCATTCTGAACCAACAACTGGTTTGAATACGCTAGCTCCACCTTCTTCAGCTATTTGTTGGAGAGCATTTCCAAGGTGTTTAGATTTTAATGGATCCAAAGCTCTAACAGATTTTAAAAGTTCAGGAGCAAAACTTGGAATACCTGTAAAGTGTAGTTTCTCACCTTCTGTTAAAGTATCCCCAATTCTAAGTTGTCCGTGGTTTGGAATACCAATAATATCTCCGGCAAAAGCATCTTCAGCCAACTCTCTTTCTTGCGCTAAGAACATCACCGGAGTTGGAACTTTAATAGGTTTTCCTGTTCTTATTTGGTTTAGTGTCATTCCACGCTTAAAGTGCCCTGAGCAAATTCTCATAAATGCGATTCTGTCTCTATGTTTAGGGTCCATATTTGCCTGAATCTTAAATATAAAGCCCGTCACTTTCTTTTCATCTGCATTAACTTCACGCTCAGCCGTAGGTTGTGGACGAGGAGTGGGGGCAAGTTTGTGTAAACCTTCTAGTACTTCCTTAACACCAAAATTGTTTATGGCACTACCAAAAAATACCGGAGTTAAAGCACCTGCTAAATAAAGTTCTAAGTCAAATTCAGGGCAGAGTTCTCTAACCATCATAACATCTTCACGTAGCTTTTCAGCTAAGTGTTTTGGTAAGATTTCATCAAGTTTAGGGTCATCTAATCCGTTAACGGTTTCAATAATATCGTTTACTTGTCCTTTGTTTCCGGTTTTGTTCATCAATATTAATTGGTCGTTTAATAGGTCATAACATCCCAAAAATTCTTTACCGCTACCAATTGGCCAGCTAAGAGGGCAAACATCTAAAGCTAAAGTTTTTTCAATATCATCCAAAAGTAAGAACGGGTCTTGTCCTTCTCTATCCATTTTATTGATGTATGTAATAATTGGAATATTGCGAAGTCTACAAACTTCAAACAATTTTTTAGTCTGAGTTTCAATACCTTTTGCAGAATCAATAACCATCACCGCAGAATCAACTGCTGTCAAAACACGGTAGGTATCTTCAGAGAAGTCTTCGTGTCCTGGAGTATCCAAAAGGTTGAAAGTGATATTTTTGTATTCAAAAGTCATAACAGAAGAGGCAACAGAAATACCACGCTCTTGCTCAACTTTCATCCAGTCAGAATGAGCACGTCTATTTTCACCTCTAGCCTTAACAGCACCAGCTTGCTGAATAGCACCACCAAATAACAAAAGTTTTTCAGTTAAAGTGGTTTTACCAGCGTCAGGGTGCGAAATAATCGCAAATGTTTTTCTCTTATTAACAATATTTTCAGGCATTATCTTTATCCAAAATACAATAAATCATTAAGTTAAAGCGCATATTAGCTATAAAAAATATTTTTTCAAGTATAATTTGTTTGTATGTCTTTTTCGTAGGTTTTATTGTATGTTTTATAAAAACTGGTAATGTGATATTTTTTTTATATAGTATAATAAATGATTTAAAGTTATTTGTTAATCCAATAAATGAAAATATTATAACTTAATATATTACAATCTCGACAATAATAAAAGTAAAATAGCTAAATAAAGACACTATAAAAACATATATAATTTAAGTAAAAGTTTTGTATATTTTGCCAAAAAACTCTTGACTCTTATTATTTTATACATATTATAAATCACAAGTTTTGGTAAAAATAACACTCTACGGAGTGCCGTCAGTCAGCGAGGGTTCGCACACTGACGCTAATTTTTTTTATCAAATAGGTGTAATTTAACAAAGGAAGTTTAATGTTTAACGCTTTAACAAATAAATTAAGCGACGTATTCAAAAAACTAGGCTCTCGTGGTGTTATCAAAGAAAAAGACATCGAAGAGGGTTTGCGTGAGATTCGTTTAGCTCTTTTAGAGGCGGATGTTTCTCTTTCTGTTGTTAAAGAGTTTATGGCTCAAGTTAAAGAAAAAGCTTTAGGTGAAGCTGTTATCAAATCAATTCGTCCAGATCAACAACTAGTAAAAATTGTATATGATGAATTGGTAAATCTTTTAGGAAACGAAGAAGATACATCTTTGAATTTCAAGTCTGTTCCTCCTGCTGTTATTTTAATGGTAGGTCTTCAAGGTTCAGGTAAGACAACAACTTCAGCCAAACTCGCTCTTAAATTAAAGAAGAAAAAAAGAGTTTTATTAGCATCATTGGATATATATCGTCCTGCAGCACAAGAGCAATTATCTCAACTTGGTTCTCAAATATCAGTAGATGTTCTCCCAATAGTGAGTTCTGAAACACCTCAAGAGATAACCAAGCGAGCACTCGAAGTAGGGCAAAAAGGTCTTTATGATGTTTTGATTTTAGATACTGCAGGTCGTCTTCAAATAGATGAAAGCTTAATGCAAGAAGTTGTAGAGATAAAAAAACTTTCAAATCCAACCGAAACTCTTTTAGTGGCAGATGCTTTGATTGGTCAAGAAGCATGCAATGTGGCAAGAGAATTTAATGAGAAAATAGGTATAACAGGCCTTGTTTTAACTCGTATAGATGGTTCATCACGTGCCGGTGCAGCTCTTTCTATGAAGATGATATCTAAGGCTCCGCTTAAATTTTTGGGAACTGGTGAAAAACTAGAAGATATCGAAGAATTTCACGCAGACCGTTTAGCTGGACGTATATTGGATAAAGGTGATGTTGTAAGCCTTGTAGAAAAAGCTATAGAAAATATAGATCAAAAAGAAGCTGAAGCCCAAGCACAAAAAATGTTAAAAGGCAAATTTGATTTAGATGATATGTTAAATCAAATGCGTCAAATGCAAAAATTAGGCTCTATGTCAAGCATAATGGGAATGCTCCCAGGTCTTGCAAAGTACAAAGAGCAAATAGAATCTGTTGATGCTGATGCTATTATGAAAAAGCAAGAAGCAATAATTTTATCTATGACCAAAAAAGAACGTCGTCATCCAGATATAATTAAAGCTTCACGCAAAAAAAGAATAGCAAAAGGCTCAGGAGTAGAAGTTCATGATGTTAACAAGTTGCTTAAATCCTATGAGCAAATGTCAACTATGATGAAGCAAATGGGAAAATTAGGTTCAATGTCAAACCTAGCATCTCATTTTATGAAAAAAAATCCACTTATGGGCAAAAATCCCTTTGGTGGGTTCAATAACAAATTTCCGTTTTAATCGGAATCAACCAAACAACTAAGAAAGGAAAAAAATGTCAGTTCGTATTAGACTTTCTCGCGGTGGATCAAAAAAGCACCCATTTTACCGTATCGTAGCAGCAGATCAAAGAGCTCCTCGTGATGGTAGATTTATTGAACGTTTGGGTTCATACAATCCATTATTACCGCAAGACCATCAAGATCGTCTTGTTCTTGATACAGAAAAAGTAAAAGCATGGTTAGCTAAAGGTGCAGAACCAACAGAAAGATTGCAAAAAATGTTTGCAAATCTTGGTATTTGTGCAGCTCCAAAAATTGCTAATCAACCAAAGAAATCAGCTCCAAAAGCTAAAGCTTTAGAGAGAATGAAAGAAAAAGAAGAAAAAGCACGTGCTGCTGCTGAAGCTGCAGCTGCTGCAGAAGCAGAAGCATAATTCTTTTTTTATTATAAATTAAGTTTATGTTGCAAAAGGTCAGTTCATGAGCACAAAAAGAGTTTGTTTAGGAAAGATAGTAGGAGTTCACGGTATAAGGGGTGAGTTTAAGGTAAAAAGCTTTACAGCCCTAGATACAGATATTGCATCCTACGGTCCGCTAGAGGATAAAAATTCTAAACAAAAATTTGAGCTAAAAGTAACTGGACGTTCAAAAGATTTACTTCGTATCAAAGTCAAAGGTATTGACGATAGGACTTTAGCAGAAACAATGATTGGCACAGAGTTATATGCGCCACGTGGTGTTTTGCCAGAGTTAAAGGATGAAGAAATTTATTATGAAGCAGATCTAATAGGTCTAAATGTATATGATGAAGATAAAAATATCAAAGCCACAGTTTCAGGTTTTTATAACTTTGGAGCAGGCGATATTTTAGAGCTCAAACTAGCAACAGGCCGACAAGAGATGATTCCATTTAATAAATCTTATGTTCCAACGATAAATCTAGAAGAGGGCTATATTATTGTTTCGTCAACAGGAATGGTATTCATAGAAGACGAAGAGGATTCTAGCGAATGCTAAAAGTGAATGTTTTAACTATTTTTCCAGAGTTGTTCCCTGGCTTCTTAGGAAGTTCATTGACAGGAAGAGCTTTAGAGGAAAAGAAGTTTGAGCTAAATACCATCAACATAAGAGATTATGCTTTTGATAAGCACAAATCGGTTGATGACACACCTTGTGGTGGTGGAGCGGGCATGGTAATGCGCCCAGATGTATTGGGAAATGCATTAAAAGCAAATCGCACAAGTGGTCGCATAATATATATGTCTCCAAGAGGCAAAAGCTTAACCCAAGCCAAAGTAAAAGCTCTTTCAGAAGAAACAGAGTTGACAATAATCTGCGGTAGATTTGAAGGTATAGATGAGCGAGTAATAGAAGCTTATGATATAGAAGAGATAAGTATCGGAGATTATATTTTAACAGGTGGTGAGCAAGCGGCTCTAATTATGCTAGATGCTGTAATAAGACTACTTCCAGGTGTATTGGGAAACAGTGCTTCCATAGAAGATGAGAGTTTTGAAAACAATCTTTTGGAATATCCTCAATACACACGTCCCATAGAATGGGAAGGAAGAGTGGTTCCTGAAGTACTACTTTCAGGCCATCACCAAAAAATAGCCCAGTGGCGTCATAAAGAAGCCGAAGCAATAACAAAAGAAAGGCGACCTGACTTATATAAGATTTATCTTGAATCTAAAAAAAGTTAGGTATATAAAGAAACCAAATTTATACAAAAAAGGTAAAACGATGAACATTTTAGAAAATATTGAAAAAGAGCAAGTTGCGAAGTTAACAGAAGGAAAGAATATTCCTAACTTCAAAGCTGGTGATACATTAAAAGTTCACACCAAAGTAAAAGAAGGTGATAGAGAACGTATCCAAATTTATGAAG
>JAFYXH010000001.1 GCA_017546315.1 Alphaproteobacteria bacterium | reverse complement strand
CAAGAAATTTTCGATAATGTAAATAATATTATCAAAAAATATAAACTTGATCCAAGCGTATTATTAGTTACTAACGAAAATAATATATTTAATGCTATTAAAAATTTGAAATTTTAAAAATATAACAGAAATAATTTGTATATAAATATTAAACCCAAAGAGTTGTCTAGAAATACAATAAAATCAAGATAACTCTTTTTTTTATAAAAAAATCAACATGTTGAAAATATAAAAAATTTCAATAAGCTTATTTTTGCAATTCCCACATTTTCTGAAATTCGCCTTTTTTATCTAATAAATCACCTGGTTTTCCTTCTTCAACAATTTTACCTTTATCAAGAACAATAATCCTATCCATATTTTTTAGAGTTGAAAGTCGATGAGCTATTGCAATAACAGTTCTTCCTTGCATCAAAAAAGAAAGTGCATCAATAATTTCATTTTCTGTCTTATTATCAAGTTGAGAAGTTGCTTCATCCAAAATAAGTATAGGAGCATTTTTTAATATAGCTCGTGCAATAGCAATACGTTGTCTTTGTCCTCCAGAAAGCTTAACACCACGTTCACCAGTAATAGTCTCATACTTAAAATTAGTTTCATTAATAAAATTATCAGCATGAGCAAGTGTTGAAGCTTTTATAATATCTTTCATTAAAGCATTAGGTTTAGAATAGGCGATATTCTTTTTTATTGTTCTATGAAATAGTACATTATCTTGCCCTACAAGAGTAATATTTCTTTTTAAGCTACCAATAGTTATTTGTGATATATCTTTGCCATCTATCATAATTTTTCCGGCATTTAAATTGTATTGTCTTTGCAATAAAGCACAAAGAGTACTTTTCCCACTTCCTGATTTCCCGACAATTCCAATTTTTTCACCAGATTTTATTGCTAAATTTAGCTTATCAAAAACTAATTTATTTTTATCATATCCAAAACAGATGTTTCTAAATTCTATATCGCCATTTTTTACCTTTATATTTTTAGCATTTTTAACATCAACTATATCGATTGGTACTTGCAAAATTATAAGAGAATCAGAAAGCTTTGCAATATTATTTCTAAACCATGTAATGTCATTCATAAATCTAGAAAAAATAGGTATTAAATCATCAACAAACATAAGAATAGCAACAACATCTGTTAAATTGATTTTATGTTCTTTCCAAAGAAAAAGAGCCAAAATAACAGAGATTATTCGAAACAAAACAAGAAAAACATCTTGCATAGCCTGAATGATATTTTCAGAAAATATTGTTTTCACCTTAAAAGCTTTAAGTAGTTTTAATTCTTTATCTAATTTTTTGTTTTCTTTTTTTTCTTCGCCAAACATTTTGATTAACAAAATATTTGTAAGACTATCTGTTATATAACCATTGTATATGGAAACTTTTTCTTCAGTCCTTTTATTGAGTTTTGATGATTTTTTCGAGATAACAAATGAAAAAATAGAAGATATAATCCCCAAAATTACTACAACCAATAAAAAATATATATCTTTGCACCCTATAAAAATAACAGGAATAATAATCAAAAAAATACAAGATGTAATTCTTGCAAACGCAAGTTTTAATAACCAAATATTCTCCCCCAAAGCTCTAATTCGTTGTGCAATAACGCCTGATTTTTGCTCTTTTATATATGATAGAGGGTATTTAGAAACATATTGAAAAGCAAAAATTCTTGCTCTCCAACTAAGCATAGAACGTGTTTTTTCGCTAGTTGATTCTCTGATATACCTCACAACTTGAACCACTGAAAATAATATCAACACCAAAAATATATATGTCAAAGCCTCAAATATATCAAAATCATTTTGAGAAACTGAAGATAGATAGCCTATTAAATTAGAAAAAACTACAACACTTAATACTTTTAATAAGCTATTCAATAACGAATAAAAGATATCAAAACTTAATAGCCACCTAAAACCTTCAGAGCAATTCCAATAAAATTTCAACGCAGAACTAGTGTTTGCCTGTTTTAATTCTTCATATTTTATATCAAACATTTTTATCTCCATTCTTTTTTAATTCCATCATCCAAAGTTTGAAGAATTTACCTTTAAGTTCTAACAGTTCATCAAATTGTCCTTCCTCAACAATTTTACCTTTTTCTAAAACAATAATTCTATCCATATTTTTTAAGGTAGATAATCTATGAGCAATAGCAATCACAGTTTGTTTATCTATGATATTTTCAATGGCTTGGTTTATTAGCTTTTCAGACATACTATCTAAAGAAGATGTTGCTTCATCTAAAATTAAAATTGGAGCATTTTTCAGAATAGCTCTAGCAATAGCAAGACGTTGTCTTTCGCCTCCAGATAACTTACATCCTCTATCACCTACAAATTCATCATATCCATATTCTTTTTCCATAATAAAATCATCAGCAAAAGCTTTTTTAGCAGCATTACGCACTTTTTTCATATCTTTAACATTTGTTCCAAAAATGAGATTTTGATAAATATTTCTATTAAACATAACAGTATCTTGAGGTATAATGCTAATGTTTTGATGCAAACTTTCTTGTGTGATATCTTTAATATTTTTTCCATCTATCAATATTTCACCATTATCAAGCTCGTATGCTCTTTGTAATAAATTGATAAGAGTTGTTTTCCCACTACCACTTGCTCCAACAATACCAATTTTTTCCTTTGATTTAATAATCAAGTTGAAATCGCTAAAGATAGGCTTTTTCTTCATTTTGTAGGTAAAAGAAATATTTCTAAATTCTATTTTCCCAGCGATTGCCCTAAATTCTGTTGCATCTTCTTTATCAATAATTTCATGAGGATGGCTAAATACTTCTAGTCCTTTCTCAATTTCAAATATTCCTTTAATAAATCTTTGCACACCGTCAAATACAAAGCCAAACCAATTAAGTCCATAGATTATAGTCATAATGATGAACGTGAAATCAGATGTTGTAATTTTATTTTCTCTCCACAAATAAATAGACATCAAAAGTAAAATAAAAGATGCAAAAGCTGATACAATTCCAATACTTGCAAATTGCATAAAAAATATTTTTATAGACTTAACATTCAAATCAAACTCTTGTTTAAATAATGGCATAAATGATTTTTTTTCATATTCGACATTATCAAATTCTTTAACGATATTTATATTGTTTACCGTATCTAAAATTCTACCATTAACAAGGGCTGAAGCTTTTGTTTTTAATGTTCCTACTTTTTTCAAATTTTTAGCAAATAGTTTTCCAGGAATAATAACTAAAACGCATAATCCTAAATAACTCATACCAATAATAGGAGAAATCATCATAAGTAAAATAACTTTTATAACAATATCAATAAATGCTCTAATATCCCATAAAAAGCTATTGAGTAATTCAGGCATTTTTAGCACTTGATTTTTATATGTAATAAGCATTCCTGATTGCTTATCTGTAATATATCCATAACTATGCCCTAAAAGATAAGAAAACAAATCTTTTTCCATCAATATTTGACAAGGAATAATAAATTTTGCTTCTAAAAAATATTTTGCATAATTCTTAAATAAAATCATACCCAAAGAAGAGGCAATTAAGAAATAAACAAATTTAAACGCCTCATTATAAGTATTTGAATCACTATCTTTTAGTGTTCCGATAATATTTGCAAAAAAACGAATACTAAGATTTTCTAATAAAATACCTAACACAGTTAGCAATATTGCAACAAATATTTTCAACTTAAATTTATCTAAATAACGCCTTAGTAGCCCACTAAATTTTTTAGGAAAAGGTTTCATAATATCCTCACAAAAACACTATTCTCTAATGATAGTTCACTAATTGTTTATTTTAAATTAAAAGATTGACAAATTAGGAAATGGAGCTAAAACAAAATTACAAGTAAATTATTATAAATCAAATTTATGTTGTATGAAAAAAATTCTTCTTTTCAATTATTTTGTGGAGAAGTGTGCTAAGTACAAGCAATCACTTCTCGGTGTTAGCCCCAAAGAAGCTATGTTGTCATTGGTTTTTTCGCATTCCCATGTAATGCATAGTTTTAAAAGCGGTACAAGTCTGGTAGAAATCTATTTAACTAATCGTCGTTATGTTGGGGAATTGTTTCTTATGTTCTGCCTTGAAGCAGAAAAGCGAGGTAAAAATATTTTGCAACAGTTTTCCTTTCATTGTAAAGATGAATACCGACACGGTTCCTTCCAAAGAGAATTCATTGATGATGATATTGATAAATATCTAAATCAAATTTATCCTCCATTGGCAAGCAAGCTTGATATTGATTTTCCAATGTATGAAAGTATAACCAAACTTTCGGCTGAGAAATTGCTTGAAAAAAGTTATCACTTAGGAAATCTTTGCCAAGTATCTAATCACTCTCTTGAACAACCTGAGTTTTCTTCTGAAACACAGATGATAGATGAAGTTTGGGAACAACTAGAAAAAAATAGTGTATTTTTTAGAAGCTTAAATTCTCAATGCTTGGTAAATCATTTTGCTCAAAGCAACGGCAATTTAATGTTGAAAGAACATTATTCTCAGGAGTTGAAGCGCTATGTTGGCTAACTAAAGACCCAAAAAAAAAGAGACATACTTAATAAGTATGTCTCTCTTTTTTTACGCCAATCTATTCACAAAGTTTTTTCAAAAAATCTTCATAAGAGATTTCATCAATTTTTTCTTCCTCGACACTAATTCGATAATTTCCATACAATACTTTTAAACTCCAAGATGTAATTGTTTTGTGTATGTAGTGAAAAATTATTATATTTCCCAGTTTGGGAAAGGAAATACTGGATATATTTATGCTACACTCATAAATAACATTAGTTCCTTTTAACTGTAGAGAAAATTTCAAAACACCGTCCTCTATTTTACCAAGGGAAATTGCATAGTAAATAGAGCCAATAGTTTGAATTTTAGAATGTTTTGAAGAAAATAAAGAATTACCGTTTTCCTTTGTTTCAACAATTTTAATGTTGTTCTTTTTTAATGGATAACAGTGCACTGCGCCAAAGCAAGAATAACGAATGTGAAGATTTTTCTCTTCATAAGTTTGTAAGAATTTTTTTAGGGCTTTTTCAAAATCATCACAGTTACATTTAGCAGCTTTCAAAATTTTACCACAAAAAGGACAACAAGGTTCTACCTCCTTAATTGAAATAGTATCAATGTTATCCCAAAAATCTTCAATCCCAATAGGATGCCTTCTTAAACGAGACACACATCTTTGCTCAAGATAAATTTCCAACATCATAATACAAAATATTTTTTTATTACATAATAATTACTTTATACGAATTTCATAAATCAATTTTAGTCTAAAGTCAAATATTTTGTATAATATTGTATTTACGCAAATAAAAAAACTATTTAATTATATCTAAATATCATCATCGATATAGAGTAGTTTGGTATTTCTTTGTTTTTCTGTGGTAATTAGTTTTTTCGCAATATATATGCGGATTATTCAATTTAAGATATAAAAAAACAGCCTTTCGGCTGTTTTATCTAACTGGCGGGAGCGACGAGGCTCGAACTCGCGACCCCATGCGTGACAGGCATGTATTCTAACCAACTGAACTACGCCCCCATCAGAACAAAAACATATATAACGAATAAAAATAATAAATGCAAGCTTTTTTTTTATTTTTTTTTATTTTTTTTCTTTTAATAGGGCAATCTTTAGTTTATGAGGTATTTTAATTCCTCTAACAGACGGATTTTCCTTGATAAATTCATTCCAAGCTTCATTTGAATAATTTTGCTCTTTTTCCCTATATTCTTTAACAACCCAAATTCTTAAATCATATTTTATGATGATACATCCACCAAGAGTTGCACTTTCAAATTCATTTGAAACCATTTTATTCAATAAATTTAATAAATCTTCAGAAACAGGGGTATATTGGATTCCGCTTAAGTCTTTAATAAGAAAACCAAGTGTGTGAAAACGAATCTCTTTGTGCCAAGTAAGAAAACTACTAAAATCAAATGAATAGCAAACATTATTCCAGTTGTGAATGTGGTTTTTAATAATGTTTTCAACCGTATCTTCAATGAAGCTTTTAGTTCTTTGTAGATTATTTACGGCTTCAGATAATTTATAAGCACTAATACCTGTTTCTTTCTCTAGAATTGGTAAAAAATTACGCATCCTAACTCTTAAAAAATCATCACAAAAATTAGATTCGTCAACAACCCAATCAATACCTTTATTTGTAAGGTAATTTTTTAAACTATCAGGATGAACTTCTAAAAGAGGGCGCAAAATCTTAATTCCATCTCTATTAGATACTTCGTTCATAGATGAAAGACCAAATAATCCGCTTCCTCTTTCGATTCTCATTAAAAATGTTTCTGCTTGATCATATAAATGATGAGCCACGCACAAGTATGATACATCATTGTTTTTGCACCAATCAGCTAATAAATTATACCTAGCGTTTCTTGCTTTTTCTTCTATCCCAACTGTTGGTTTTTGTCCTTCCCACTTTAGAATATGATGTTCAATTTTATATGTTTTCATTATTTTTTCTACATACAAAGCTTCATCATAAGAGCTAGGTCGCAAACCATGGTCAACAGTTAAAGCTATAATTTCTACATCTTCAAGAACTTCTTTTAGCATAAGAACCAAAGCAAGAGAATCTGCTCCACCAGATACGCCAACAGCAATTTTTTTATCTTTAATATTATTTTTTACGAAAAAATCTTTTATTACTTGCACCCTAATGCCTCAACTTCTTTTTTTGCACGGCTTAAAATTTCAGCGCTAGCTTTATTAAAATTTTTGGGCAAATTAACAAAGGCAATGCAAGCTTCTTCCTTCTTCTCAATTGCCTTCATAGATAATCCAAGTTTTAATAAGCAATCAGGTGCTTTAGCTCCTTCAGGATATTTGTTGAATCCTTCTTTAAACGCAATAGCCGCCTTTCTAAAATTTTGTTGTTTGTAATAAACTTCACCTAACCAATATTGTGCATTTTCGGCCAAATTGTCCTTAGGGTAGGTTGCTAAAAATTGTAAAAACTTCTCTTCTGCTTTTACATAATCATTGCTATCTAATAAAGCTTTTGCAGAATTATATAGCTCAGTAGGTGTTGTTCCTGTAGCAGGAATAATGTTTTTACTTGTAGATGTTGTTGGAGTTGATAATTTAGAAGAAACATTAGCCTCTTGATTTACACTTAAATTATCCCTCTTAAATTGTTCAAAACGAAGCTCAATATCTGTGTTAAAGTTTTCTAATTTTTTTTCAATTGTATTCAAACGGTATTCGATATTTTCTACTTTACCATTTATATTGCGGATAAGTTTATCATATTCACCTAATCTCATCTGAAAGTTTGAAATAGAAGTATCAGGTACATCTGTGCTACTTTTTTCGTGGTATAATTTTCGTTGCACGATACGTAAATCTTCTTTCATTTGATCTATTTCTTCTCTTAAAAAAGTATCATTTGCAGAAGCATAAAAAGGAATGCTTGTTAAAATTAAACCCAAATAAACAAAATGACTTTTTTTCATATTATCCCTCAATAAAAAACAAATACAAACTAAACTATAAGGGGTATTTTTTTATAACACAACAAAAAAAACGTATTCAACTGAATACGTTTTTTTTACTTTTATTGTCGAAAGCAAATTATTTGCTTAATTCAACAACAGTAACACCTCTACGGCTCTTAGCATAAGCTTCTTCTGTATCGCCAGGGAATGCATATTCTTTACCATAAGATACAGTTGCTACTCTTTTAGCGCATACGCCTTGAGAAAGTAAATATTGCTTAACAGCTTCAGCACGACGTTCACCTAAAGCTAAGTTGTATTCAGCAGTACCTCTTTTATCGCAGTAACCTTGAATAACAACATTTACTTTTGGATTTTTCTTTAACCACTCTACTTGTGAATCAAGAGCAGAAACAGCTTCTGCAGATAAAGCAGAGCTATCAAATGCAAAGTAAACAGTTGTATTAGCGTTTTCTGCAAACTCACGAGCGAGTTTAGATTGACAGTCGCTACCACCAAACCAGCTACTTGTTGTAGAACAGCCTGCTAATAAAACAACTGCACAAAGCAAACTTAAAAGTTTTTTCATTTATTTTCTCCATATGGTTAAAAAACTTGGTTGTTTATTGAGTAACTCTATAATCAACTAGACAGATATAACTTAAGAAACAAAAGTAAATATTTCAATAACAAACTATAGTATATGTGCATAAACTTTTTATTTAATACAAAAAAATTAAATTTAGTTTCTTATACCATATTTTTCCAAAATCTTTTCACGTTGTGTAGAAGTGTCAAAATTAGGTTTTATGTTTAACTGCGGAGCGATTCTTGCTATGATTCGTCCTCCTGTTGGGCAAGCATTCCATCCAGATGTCACAAATCCAAAAGTTTTCTTCGTTGGTTTTGGGTCATCAATAATCACCATTAGAGCATATTTAGGGTTGGAAATTGGGAAAGCAGAAACAAAAGAGGTAACATTTTTCCCTTTAATATATCTTCCATCAACAATTTTATTTGCTGTTCCTGTTTTTCCTGCAACTTCATATCCATCAATGTTTGCATTTTTACCAGATCCTTCAATTACTACGTCTCTAAGTAATTTTCTCATGTCCAAAGAGGTTTGTTTTGAGATTACTCTCTTGCTTTGCCTTTGTGAGTGATCAATTACAAGAGTTGGTGGTGTGTAAATTCCTCCATTAAGAATAGAGGAAAAGGCTGTAATAATATGCATAGGTGTAACCGATATTCCATATCCAAATGCAGCCGTTGCAACAGTATGATCAAGCCAATACTTTTCGCTTCGGTGAATTGGTTTTCCTTTTTCAAAAATTTCTAAATTTTGAATTTTATCCCAAAAACCTAAGTTCTTAAAGAATTTGATTTGTAAATCTTTTCCCACTTTTAATGCCATCTGGGCAGAAGCGATATTAGATGAATGTATAAGTGTCTCCCCCACGCTTAACCACTTTGGTGGAACACGATAATCTGTGATTTTGTGTCTTCCCATTTTAAGAGGGAATCTTGCGTCAAATTTGTCGTGTATTTTAATTTTCCCACTATCAAGACCAAGAGCTGTATTGAAAACCTTAAACACAGATCCAGCTTCATACACGCCAAGAGTAGCAAAATTAAATTTTATGTCTTTATCTTTGAAATCTCTTTTATTTAAGTCATAATCAGGAACAGATGCTAAAGCCACAACTTCAGAAGTATTTATATCCATCAAAATAGCTGTTGCTCTTTCTGCCATATATTCTTCTTTTGCTTTTATTAGTTCATCTCTAATGGCATATTGTATTCCTAAATCGATAGTTAGTCTCAAATCTTTCGTAGAGTTTGTTAATCTATCATTCAATGTTTTTTCTATTCCAGCGATTCCAACATTATCAATATCAGTATTGCCTAATACATGGGCCAATAATTCTTTTTGAGGGTAAACCCTAATTTCACTAGGTTGGAATTCAAGCTCAGGAAAACCTAAAGCATTTACTTTTGCTTGTTGTTGCGGTGATATGTTTCTTCTCAAATATACAAAGCTTGATTTTTTTGTGAGTTTGATTAAGAAATCTTCATAACTAATATCTGGAAATATTTCATTTAATTTTTTTGCAATCAAAGAAGGATTGCTAACTCTTTTAGGTTTAGTAAACAAATTAACAGTTGGTAAGTTGGTTGCAACAACAACCCCATTTCTATCAGTGATATTGGCTCTTCTAACAGGGGCGATAACTCCTGTTCGTTGTTTAATGTAGTGAACTTCTTCTTTGTTGAAATGCACTCCATCAACTAAACACACATTAAAAATGCGCATAATGATAATTGCATAAACCAAAATAAACAAGAATATCACAACCCCAATACGAGATCTGCAAATATTTACCGATTCGTCCTCTGTTTCCCATCCGAAACTACTTTGGGAAAAATATATTTCCTGTCCAGGTATGTATGAAAATGTATTTCTTTTCTTTGATATACTTAGCTTCACTGTTTCCAACCATTAAAATTAACGTTCTGTGTTAGCGAGCATTCGAACACCTTTTTTATTCTTAGCAAGCATTGTTGGTTTTTCGAACAACTCTCCGTCTAATGGTAAAACAGAATAGTTAATAATTTGTTCAGGTTTTATAAAATCTAATGAAATATATTTCCCAGCTAAATTTTTTAATCTTTCAGGATTGTTTAATTCACTCCAGTCTGCTTCTAAAATGTGTATATCACGAATATCGTTTTCAATATCACGATTTATTTGAGCTAATTCTTTTTCCAAATTTTGCACATCATTTGTTAGCACAAAATAATAGGCACCAATTACAAAAGTAAACATAACCCACAAGACTGATATAGCTGTTTTAACATTACTCATTTATTTATCCTTTCTTTTTTATCGCATATCTAAGTTTTGCGGAACGTGCCCGCGGATTAAGGTTGCATTCATCCTCAGTAGGAAGAATGGATTTAGAAGCAAAAGAAAACAACAAGCCATCTGTATTGATTTGCGCATTGTTATCTGTTTTGTATTTTGATGTATGTGTTCTTTTAGGTGCGTTGCTGTTGAAAAAGTTCTTAACAATTTTGTCTTCAAGAGAATGGAAGTCAACAACAACAATTCTACCTTCTTCTTTTAAGATAGAATGTCCAGCAAGTAGCCCATCTTTTAGTTGATTTAATTCATCGTTTACAGCAATACGTATTGCTTGGAATGTTCTTGTAGCAGGATCAATTTGACCAAATTTTTTATGAATAACACTATAAATTATTTCAGCTAATTCAGTAGTGGTGGTTATTTCTTTTTGCTCACGATATAAGGCAATTTTTTTAGCAATTTGGCGAGATTTCTTTTCTTCACCATAAGAATAAATCAAATCAGCAAGCTCATCTTCAGGAAGGTTGTTTACAATGTCTTTTGCAGAAACACCGCTCATAGACATCCTCATATCAAGAGGAGCTTCTTTGCTAAAAGAGAAACCTCTATATCCATCATCAAGTTGCATTGATGATACGCCAATATCAAAAACAACGCCATCAACTTTTTCACTAACAACTTTATCTAAATCTCCAAAGCTTCCAGCTCTAAAATCAAATCTATTACCATAAACTTCTTTCAATTCATTAGCTCTAGAAATAACGCTTGGGTCTCTATCAATAGCAATCACTTTGCAGTTCTTTGTTTTAAGTATTGCTTCAGTATATCCGCCATTACCAAAAGTTGCATCAACATAAATACCAGTATCCTTAATGTTTAGGTTCTCGATAACCTCGCTAAGCATAACTGGAATATGACGGCTATAATTAGTCATTGTTATTCTCCTTTATTCTTAAACAAGGACGAGAAAGTTTAACTTTTTCTCTAATGCGTGCTTCTTCTTTGGCCCAATTTTCTTCGCTCCAAATTTGAAATTTCTTTCCTTTACCAACAAAAACAGCGTTCTCTGTAATTTCTGCATGCTTTAATAATTTCTCAGTTAAAACAATACGACCAGTGCTATCAAAACTAAAACGCTTAGCATCACCGAAAATAAGATTAGTCAAATCATCTTGATCTTCAGAAAAGAAGTCTGTGGAGTTTTCGATGTCTGCTGCCAATTTTTCTAAAAGTTCCTCGGTGCAACCTTCAATGCATGGTGCGGTTAAACTTCTATAACAAACGATTTCTGTTGATAATTCTTTAACTATTGTGCGGTAGTCTGCTGGCAATGAAACGCGCCCCTTGGCGTCCACTTTATTTGTTATTGTATCTAAAAACAAGAAACTTTTACGCATAACTACCTTCTTATATGAGCCATATATGAATATGGTATATCATGGTATTTTGTGGGAATCAATGGAAAAATGTAGATATTATCACTTTTTTAACAATTTATTATTTTTATTTTAAAAACAAATACTTGCGATTCTATTAAATGTTGATAACTATTTGTTATAAATAAAAAAGCACCGTATAAAACGATGCTTCTAATTTTTTTTTATAATGTTAATAGCTTGATTTATTAAATCATTGCCATTCCGCCGTTTACGTGCAATGTTTGGCCTGTGATGTATTGAGATTCATCAGAGGCTAAAAATGCAACTGCATTTGCAATATCTTGAGCTTCACCAAGTTTACCTTCAGGAATCTTGCTGAGTAATTGAGCTTTAACATCATCTGGTAATACATCAGTCATTGGAGTTCTGATAAAACCAGGAGCAATAGAGTTAACAGTCACACCGCGAGAGCCAACTTCTTGAGCCAAGCATTTATTCATAGCAATCATACCAGCTTTAGAAGCAGAATAGTTAGCTTGACCAGGATTACCCATAACGCCAACAACAGAAGCGATACCGATGATACGGCCATATCTTCTCTTCATCATTCCCCTGATAGCAGCTTTAGCTAATTTAAATCCAGCAGAAAGGTTTACATCCAAAACCAATTGCCAATCTTCGTCGCTCATACGCATGAATAAGTTATCACGTGTAAGACCAGCATTGTTTACCAAGATATCAATGCGCCCCATTTTTTCTTCTACGTTTTTAACTAAGTTGTTTACGTCTTCAGAGTTTGTTAAGTTAGCAACAAAATATTCAACTCTTTCGCCTAATTCAGCTTTTAATTTTTCCATTGGTTCTGCACGCATATCAGTAAGAGCAAGTGTTGCACCTTGAGCGTGTAATGTGCGAGCGATTTTGTCTCCAAGTCCTCCGGCAGCACCGGTTATTAACGCAATTTTGCCATCTAAATTAAACATGATTGTTTCCTTTTCTAAAAGTTATAGATTATTAGCTAAAGTTTCAATATCTTGAGGGGTGTAAACGGAAATAGAATTAACATCCTTCATACTGCGTTTAGCCATACCGGAGAGAACTTTCCCCGCACCGAGTTCAACAAGATCAGATACGCCGTTTGCGTTCAAATAATCCATTGTTTCTCTCCATCTAACGGTGCCGGTAACTTGAGTAATTAAATTTTTAATGATGTTTTGTTTGTCGGTTATTGGTTCTGCAAGGACATTAGAAACCAATGGAATAAGAGCATCATTTGCTTCAACTTCCATAAATGCTCTAGCCATAATCTCAGCTGCAGGTTGCATTAGTGGGCTATGGAAAGGAGCTGATACTGGTAATTTTAAGCATCTTTTTGCACCAAATTCAGAAGCAATTTCAATTGCCTTTTCAATAGCTTGAATGTGTCCAGATAATACAACTTGTCCTTCTGAGTTGTTATTTGCAGCAACACAAAAATGATTTTTATCATTACAAGCCTCAACCAAAGCATCAACATCTTTGAAAGAAAGTCCTAAAACTGCAGCCATACCACCAACGCCAACAGGAACAGCTTGTTGCATAGCATTTCCACGAATACGCAATAATCTTGCTGTATCTGCAAGGCTAAATACACCTGCAGCACAAGCAGCAGAATATTCACCTAAAGAGTGTCCAGCAACAAAGCTAGCTTTGTCTTTGAGTTTTATGCCAAAATCTTTTTCCAAAACTCTAACAACAGCCATAGAAACAGCCATCAAAGCAGGTTGAGTATTTGCAGTTAAAGTTAATTCAGATTCAGGGCCTTCAATCATTATTTTGTATAAATCTTGTTCTAGTGCTTCATTAACTTCTTCAAAAACTTCTTTAGCAGAGTTAAAATTTTCAGCTAATTCTTTCCCCATACCAACAAATTGTGAGCCTTGCCCAGGGAAAACAAATGCGTATTTCATAAACATCTCCATCTTTAGTTAATATGCCTACAAGCTAATTAACTTATGTCTAAAGTCAAGTTTTAAATCGAAGTGGTGTGCATAGCTTAAAGTTTTGCACAAAATTTCACATTTTAATATTTTATTTAAGTTTTAAAGCTAGAGTAAAAAAACAATTAAATAGGTACCAAAAGAGGAAAATTATGGCAAAAAAAACTAATAAAAAATCAACACAATATCAAAACAATATGCTTACAAAATTAACAAGTTCATTACTTGGTGTTTTTTTGCTAGTGTTTTCAGTATCGCTAATTTTATCAATGTTTGGTTATACGCCAACAGATGAATCTTTTAATGTATCTAATTCAGATAGCATAAATAATTTTATGGGACGTTTTGGTTCTTATTCCGCAGATTTAATTGTAAATAGCTTCGGAATGGCAATTTTTGTATTTTTGATTCCGCTATTTATCTGGGGGTATCTCCTAATTAGTCATCACAAAATATTAGAATTCAAAATTCGATTATTAGCTGTGATTTTAGGGACAATAACATTATCAGGAACACTTTATACCGTATGTCCAAATATTCTTGAAGTAATAAATTTACAAGGAAAGTTTAGTCATGTATTGCCAGAATTTTTAAGTTCTACACTAAAAAGCTGGGGTGCAAATGAATATTCAGAAGTTTTAAGTCTTGCGATACTAGTAATTATATCAATAATGTCTTTTAACCTAGCAACAGGAATAACTTTCAAACATTGGTTTAATATCTCTAAAGCAATAGCGCAAGTGTTGCATAGAATATTAAAGTCGGTATGTATTTTCCTCCAAAAATTAATTCACCCAAGTGCACTATATAACAAAAAAGAAGAAACTATCAGTGATATCAATAAAAAAGAACCAATATTAGAAAGTAATAACGAGGTAATAGTAGAAGAAAAAACAATCACCCCAAAAACAGTAATGAAAAAAACTAAAGAAGCAAAAGCTCCAATAGTATCTCCCAAAGTAAAAACAAATCCTCAAATTGGATATAATTATCCTTCAATTAACCTACTTAGCCGTCCGAAAGACAAAATTGGTTTAAGTGTAAATGAAAAAGAACTAAACGAAACAGCAAGAACACTAGAAGTTGTTTTAGAAGAATATGGAATCCAAGGAAAAATAGTAAAAGTTCGCCCTGGTCCTGTTGTAACTCTTTATGAATTAAATCCTGCAGCCGGCATAAAAACATCACGCATAATATCTCTTGCAGATGATATTGCACGTTCAATGGCTGTAAGCTCTGTTCGTATCGCAACAGTTACAGGCTCAACAACCGTTGGTATCGAAGTTCCAAATAATAAGCGAGAAACAGTTTGGGTAAGAGATTTATTAGAAGATGTTAACTTTACAGATAGCAAAAATACTCTAAACATAGTATTAGGAAAAGATATTGGTGGCAAAAATGTATATGCAGATCTTGCAAAAATGCCTCACCTCCTAATTGCCGGAACAACAGGATCCGGAAAATCAGTTGGTGTGAATGCAATGATTTTATCACTTTTATATCGTATGACGCCTGATGAATGCAAATTCATGCTAATAGATCCTAAGATGTTAGAGTTCTCAATGTATAATGGTATTCCTCATCTTTTAACCCCTGTTATTACAGATCCATCCAAAGCTGTAATTGGTCTAAAATGGGCAGTTAGAGAAATGGAAGAACGTTATCGTGCAATGGCTTGTTTATCAGTTAGAAACATTACAGGTTATAATCTTAAATTAAAAGAAATGGCAGAAAAAGGAGAGAAGCCATCTCGTACAATTCAAGTAGGATTTGATGAGAATGGTAAACCAAAATATGAAGAACAGCTCTTAGATACTAAACCTTTGCCATATATAGTTATCGTAGTAGATGAAGCCGCAGACCTTATGATGGTAGCCGGAAAAGAAGTAGAAGCAGCAATCCAACGCTTAGCACAAATGGCACGAGCTGCAGGAATTCACCTCATAATGTCTACTCAACGTCCATCTGCAGATGTAATCACAGGAACCATAAAATCTAACTTCCCAACTCGTATTAGTTATCAAGTAACCTCAAAGATTAACAGTCGTACCATTCTTGATGAGCAAGGTGCAGAACAATTACTCGGAAGAGGAGATATGCTTTATATGCCAGCAGGACTTCGCCCACAACGTGTTCACGGAGGTTTTGTGCCAGACCAAGAGGTAGAAGCAGTTATGAACTTCTTAAAATCTCAAGGAGAGCCTCAATATGTAGAAGGTGTAACCGAAGGCGAACTAGAAACCAAAAACAAAGATTCAGGTTCTGTTTTTGATAAAACATCATTTGGCGGTGGTTCAAAGGATGATTTATTTGAAGAAGCCGTAAATATCGTAAGGCAAGATAAACGCCCAACAATTTCATATCTACAACGTCGCTTAGGTATCGGTTATAATAAAGCAGCATCACTCATTGAGCGTATGGAAGAAGAGGGTATCGTAACCAAAGCTGATGCAAATAATAAACGAGAAGTTATTTAATTATTGCACAAATTCTATATCTATGATAAAATAAATCTATTGAGATATTGTAGGAGTAAATAGATATGCCCAAATTTAAAGAAAATAAACTTCCCTGCGCCCAGAGTTTGGAGGAATTATCTGATAAAGTACTAAAACTCCCCAACGAACATATACAATCTTTAGGTAGTGCTGATTGGTTAGAAATAATGAAAAAAATTATCGAATTAGCCAAATTACCGAAAGAGCAAGAAAAGACCTGCAATTATAAAATTGAAATCAATAATAACAATATAGAGAAAGCCAAAAGGCAAATAAAATATTTAAATCAGGAAAAAGAAAAAATAGAAAAAGAGATATCAATTTTATTAAAAAAACAACAAATCGCAGAAGATAAAAATAAAATAGAGCAACAAATTAAAACTAAAAAAGATATGGTTGCAAAATGTCTTGAAGAAATAGATGATGAAGAAAAAATTATAAAACAAGCAACTACGGATATACAATTATATGAGCATAAAAGCTTAAAGAAAGGAATATGGTGTAAGGAATATTTACTAAGTCAATATTCAGAAATGTTTGCTAAACTCTATTCTAATTATCGTTTTCCCAAAGATGTAACTAATTTTTTAACTGCTATGGGTAAAGAAATTGGTGAGAGATTGGTCACAACAAATATTAATACCTCAGAATTTGCCTTAAATATTAAATCTCAAAGAGAAACGCAGGCAAATATCATTTCTAAAGAAGTGTTGGAGGCACTTTTTCCTAATTCCAGTTTTTTTGATGAAGCAATACATAGAGTTGAATTAAGCAAATTAGACGGCAAAGTAGGTGAGACATATTCAGATAAAATATTATTAACCAATAGTATTAAAGATAATTTGATTAGAACAACTGTTCATGAAGCAATTCATGCCTATGCTCAGGCAAAACCTAAAACTTTTTCTCGTTTTTTGCGTAAAGAGGGAGTATATCCTTTAAGTCATAATTATCTCATTACTCCAGAAATAAAAAGCTTTTATGATGTTCTTATATATAATGAAATATTATATGGGACTAGATTAGATTTTAATAAATTAAATGGAGATGGAGCTACTCAAACCTACAAAAATCAACCATTGGAGCGTATGAGTAATTTTGTAGCTACAGTTGCAGAAATAACATATAGACACAGAACAAACCAAGGATATGAACGTAATAGTGTTGACCTTTATGGTTATACTCATAAAATTTTGGGAGAGCCTGAAAATGTAGTTAAAGAGGGGGATGCAATTATTCACCGCTACAAAGCAAACGATAAACTAACCATAGATAAAGTAAAAGAAACATTTAAAGATATGGATTATTTTTTACAGAAAGAATTAAATATTACTGAAGAAACCACAGAAAACGAAAAGTTTATATCTTATAGCGTAAAAGAAAATTGGCAATTTCGTTCAAAATTATTAAAGTTTTTAGAACAGCAAAAACGTAAAGAAGCCTACCTAAAAGCTTCACAAGAGATTAGGAAACAGCGACAAGCAAAGCAAAAATAACTTCTACCTACTACGAAATGTTCTCATAACCCTTTCAATACTGTTATTTACATTTGTAATTTCTTTTTGCATTTTTTTATTTTCATAAACTTTCAAAGCTGATTCATAATAATTTACAGCTTCAGTCAAAGATATTTTATCTTTTGATAATTTACCCATATTATAATAAACATTAGCAATGTTTTCTTGAATTCTAGCCCACATAACAGGATATAATTCTTTTCTGTAAACAGATTGTTGGTTTTTATAGCTTTTAATAGCATATTTAGATATTTCATTATTCTTAGAGTGTAATCCAAATAGTGATAAATAACGCCCCAAATATCCTTCAATATTTGACCAAAGTTCGGGGAAGCTAACCTGAGTATAAGTGTTTTCTGCTTCTTTTAAATATTTTATAGCAATACGCAAATTTTCTATACGTAAATTATCTATATCTCTAATAAAATTCCAATACATAAAATAAAGTTGAGCAAGCTTAAAAGATATCAACGCATAATCATAAGGATAATTATAATGGTCGATATGGCGCTGAGCTAATCTATAATTTGAGATAGCTTCTTTATACATAACCCAAGTATTACCTTCAGTTATAGTGTTTTTTAATGCTGTTTCATATAGCTGACCAAGATTTTTATAAATACATCCTAAATGAACATTTTGCATTATTTGATTTTTATATAAAAACGCATTTTGGAATAATTCTTTTACCATTGTGAAATTTTTAGATGCAAATTCTTTTTCACTATAGCTTAAATAAACCAAACCAATAATATTCATACTGCACGAAGATAACATATATTTGTTATCAGATTGAGGACCGGTAGTACTAAATTCAGTAATTACATTCTTTAACAATTTTTGTTTTAAATGCCTTAAATCTATTCTTTGATTACTTATCGAAACAGCTATTCCACCAATAATAAGATTCAAAAGACTTTCAGGGAAGAAATTTATGTGTTCAAATTGTTCTGCAGGAATGTATAAACTATCAAGAATTGAGCATGTCACATTATCCCAATCAGAATATGCATTAGCAGTTTGAAAATTAAGCCTTATATTCGCTTCTTCTTGATATCCCCAAATAACAACATCAGCATTCAGCTTTTGTAATATTTTGTTTCCTGCATCAAACAAATCAAAGAAATGTCTTCCTTGTAAGCTCAAAAAGTTCTTATCAAAAGGTTCTGTAAAGTATTTAACATCAAAATAAGAATTTTTTTGTAATAACCGAACAAGTCCCTGACCGAAATTATAATTACCATATTCAACAAATTCAACAACAACAACCTTAAGTGTTTCAACTTTAGGCAAAACTCTTTTGTTCGAAGCAGAATTATTCTTAAAAAAAATCTTCAAAAAATCCATTTAACTATCCTTACTTTGTTTTCAAAGAACTTGTTATTTTAGATGTTTTTTTTCTAGAAGTATTTTTTTGTTGTTTTGTTTTTGTAGTTTTTTTAGTTTTAGTTGATTTTTTTACCTCTTTAATTGGTTCTTCAATTTCAAAAACTTCTTCACTTTCTATTATCTCAGTCTGAATTTTTTCTTTGTTATTATTGTAATTAAGTGCTTTTTTTATAGAAGAGAAACCCCAGCGAGTAATTGAGAATATTTGTATAGAAGTTGCATCCCCTGCTAAAACAGAAAGCATCCACATATTAAGTGCAACTGAAAAAACAGGTAAAGCAACATTTTCTTTTGCCGCAACTTGTAAAACTGCTAGCAGTATATTAATAAAAAATATCTTTAATACACCAATAACAACAGGCTTTTCATGTAAACCATCTTCGGAAATATCGTAATAAGATGTATTCATATAATAATGCTCTTGATAGATATTTAATATGAAACGTTTGTAAATGGCATATCCTACTTCAGTAAATAAAAATGAACTAGCTATAAACATCGAAGCTCCTGAGTGCTCAACACAAACGTTAAGCATAAAACACCCCAAAATAAAACCTAATGTTACAAAACCGCCATTAGTTATAACCAATTTTTCAGGAGGCCAACTATAAAAAGCAAAAGCAAGCATTGCCCCTGTATAAGCCATACCAATAATAGCTAATACTTTAGGAATAACACCCAAATATGCAAGAATAGCAGTAATAGCCATCACAACAATAAATTGCGCAGAAGCGATTACTCCAAGTCCATTTAATATACCAAGACCTTTAGATATAATGAACAATAAAATAGCAACAATAATCCTATCTTGCCAAAAAATAAGATGTCCATCAAATAATCTAAAATCATCAGGTTGCATAAAAGAAATAGCTAAACTCAATAAAAATAAAACAATGTTTGTAATTGAATTAACACCTAGTAAATAGCAAAAATAAATAATTCCAGCAAATATAAATGGCACAATAAAATCAAAACAAGTATAATCTTTAATAGTGTCGTATTGGTCTGGGAAAAAATAATAACACCCGATTCCTCCTAAAAGCATAGTAAAAAATACCGCTAATAGCGGATCAAGCTTATAATCATAGTCATTTGTAAAAATTTCTAACGGAATACGGCTTAAAAAGAAAGTCGCCAAACTAAAGCAAATAAACAATGCAGACAAGCCAAATATAGCAATTTCGTTCATAAACCCTCCAAAGGAAATTTAACTTTCCTCAAATTATAACATCATATGGTTAATTTTTTCTTTGCAAACAAGCAACAAAAAAACCATCTGTTCCAGAGAAATCTTTCAGATGTTGAGGAAGAATTCTTAAAAAACCCTCTTTTGTAATAATATTACCAAGCTTATCATTATTTATTGGAGTAATTTCAAAATCTTTATTTTTATCTAAAAATTCCAAAATTTGAAATTCTCCTTCTTGTTTTGACAAAGAGCAAGTAGCATAAACCATCATTCCTAAAGGCTTAACCAAAGAGCTAGCTTTTTCTAAAATCTTTTTTTGAATTAAAGACATTTTTTTTACATCTTCAACGGTTCTTGTGTGAATAATTTCAGGATGTCTTCTAAACGTTCCGGTTGCAGAGCAAGGAGCATCAACAAGAACAATATCAAATTTCTCTTTGCTACAAAATTCTAATGCATCACAACAAGTTATATTTAGTTTATCTCCAAGTTTTAAACGTTTTATATTTTCTCTCAATGTTTTTAATCTTTCAGCGGAAACATCAACAGCATCAACGATAGCTCCTCTAGCTAATAATTGAGCGGTTTTTCCACCAGGAGCAGCACATAAATCTAATATTTTTTTATTTTCTAAATCCATATCTAAAACATTTACTGCCATTGAAGAAGATGCATCTTGAACCCAAAAATCACCCTCATGAAACCCCTCAATTGATGAAACTTTTACATCACTTTTTAATCTATAACTCCCCCAAGGTAGTTCGATATATTCAATATTTTTAGGTGTTTTTTCGATTTTAAAAGTCAAATCAAGTTTGGGTTCAATGTTTGCAAAAATTTCTATTTCCGCAATTTCTGCTTTTGAATAATCTGTTTTTAGCAACTTTATAAAGTCATCACTAAAATATTTTGTTTTTCTGTTTTTTATAATGTCCTCTTTGTTTCTTGCAATATTACGCAACACAGCATTAACAAAATTTGCTCCATATTTATCTGTTTTCTTTTTTGCAATTTCAACATATGAATCAATAACCGCATAAACAGGTTTTTCTAAAAACAAAATTTCAACAGCCCCTAAATACAAAATATATTTTAAGATACTTTGTTTTGAAGGTATTTTTTTCTTAACAAACAAAGATAATACTTCTTTTTTTATAAAAGTTAAATTACGAAAAGTAGTCATAAATAGCATATTAAAAAAAGCTCTATCACTTTCATCAATATTGTTCTTAATCGTATTCATTGAACACTTTTCAGAAAGAATGTCTCTTAAAACCTCAGTATAAAAAAAACGCTTATTATCCATAAAAAAACCTTTTAAATTTAATTATTTATTAAACTAACTTTCTCTAAGTTTAATGATAAATTTTAACTATGTAAAGGATAAAAATATGGTATTTTATCGTTTATTTGCATTATCAATACTTTCTACAGTGTTCATAAGTGCCTCATCATTAGCTAAAGATGAACAAAATATTTATGAATTAACATCACCTCAAGGATGTGTTGATAAAAATATCATAACAACAAAAACTGTTTCGTTAATAGATTTAATAAAAATAGGTATATGCAACAACCCAAATCTAAATGCTGATTATATACAATATCTAGAGCGTAAAGAGGATTTATCTTCTGCAAAATCAGAATATTTTCCAAATATCGATTTATCTACTAGTTTTAATAAATCAACATCTAAATCCCAAAATCTAAAAACAACAGAGAAAGATCCATACAATATCAATTTAGGATTATCAATGTTGCTTTATGATTTTGGTGGAAGAAGCGCAAGAATAGATAGCTTCAAATCATATCTTGCAAACTCAGGGTTTGAATATAATAAGTCATTACAAGATTTGATTCTATCAATTCATACAGCTTATTTCAAGTTATTAGGGGCCAAAGAAGATTTGTTAAGCGCAAAAGCCAACGAAACTATGTATAAAAAAAGTTATGATGAAGCAAAACGCAAATATGAGGTAGGACTGGCCGCCCTAAATGATAAACTCCAAACAAAAACAATTTATGAGCAGTCAAAATTAAAAGTAATCGAAATGGAAAATGCCGTAAAGCAAAATGAAGGTAATTTAGCAACCATATTAAATCTTCCTCCACAAACAACTTTTAATCTGCAATCACCACCAAAAGATAGAGATTTAACTGCCTTAAACAAAGAAGATACATTAGATGAAATTATCGAAAAAGCATCTCAAAATAGGGTAGAAATAAAAGCCCAAGAAGAAAATATAAATAATGCTAATGCAAACCTAAGAGAAGCCCGTTCATCTCGATTTGGTGCGATTTCTTTTTCAGTTGATAGTAGTTATAATAATTCATGGAACAATGAATATTCCTATAAACGTGATAATCAAATAGGGATAAATTATCGTTTACCACTATTTACAGGATTTGAAACAACACACAAAATTGCTTCAGCCAAGCTAAAAAGACAAAAGGAGCGTTATTTATTAGATGAATTAAAAAATCAAATAAAAAATGAAGTATGGAGTGCTTACCACAATTATCAAACATCTCTAAAATCTTATGAAGTTAGTAAAAATCTGCTAAAAAGTGCTAAAGAAAATGAAAAGGTAGCATTCAAATCTTATGAAGTAGGGCAAACTGATATAATAAATTTGTTAACAGCAGAATCACAACTAGCAGAAGCAAGAGATACATTAGTAAATGCTTTTTATACCGTACTAATAAATAAAGCTACATTATATCGTTCAATCGGGAGGTTTTAATGAAAAAGAAAAAATACATATTTTTAAGTGTTTTTGTTTTAATTGTTGCTACAATATCTTATAAAACATTTAGTTCTAAAAACCTAAAAGCAGAACAATTTGAATTAAGCGAAGTTAAAAAAGGTGATTTAGCTTATGAGGTAACAGCAACAGGAACGATAAACCCAATCAACACCGTAACAGTTGGTACTCAAGTATCTGGCATTGTAGAAACCGTATTAGCTGATTATAATGATGATGTAAAACAAGGACAAGTATTAGCTCTTCTCGATTCTTCAACCTTAAAAGAGCATATGGAAAAATCTTATGCAAGTTATGAGTTAGCTCTTGCCAAAGAAAGCAAAGCTAAATTAAACTACGAACGTATAAAAAAACTTTATTCAGATAAACTAACCTCCAAAGCATCTCTAGAAGATGCTGAAATTAGTTATAAAGAAGCTTCTGCAAATGTATTAAATGCCAAGGCTGATTATAATATATCTAAAAAGAATTTTGAATACGCAACAATAACATCACCAGTATCAGGAACAGTTATTTCAAAAGAAATAGAACAAGGTCAAACAGTTGCAGCAAGTTTTTCGACCCCAACATTATTTACTGTTGCCGAAGATTTATCCAAAATGCAAATTGAAGCAAGCATATCAGAAGCAGATATTGGTTATATAAAATCAGGAATGAAGGCAGAATTTACAGTAGATGCTTATCCAAATGATAAGTTCAATGGTTTAATTCGCCAAGTGCGTTTATCTCCAACAGAAGAGTCAAATGTTGTTATGTACACCGTAATAATAGAAATAGATAACTCATCTCGTAAACTTCTTCCAGGAATGACCGCATCGGTAGTAATCAAAACGCAAGAAGCAATAGATGTTTTAACAATACCAGCAATGGCACTTCAATATAAGCCATCAAAAGCAATACGAGAGTTTATGAAAGTAAAAAAAGTAGAAAATATCAAAGAAAATCAAAATATAATATATTTGTTCAAAGATGGGCAAATTGTTCCTCAAGTTATAACTAAAGGAATTTCAGATATGACCAATATTGAAATTAAAGACGGATTAACCTTAGGTCAAAAAGTTATAATAGAAGCAATAGAGCCAAGGAGAAAATAATGAATAAAACTCCTGTCATTGAAGTAAATAATTTGTATAAAACCTACTTTATGGAAGGTGGTAATAGCCAATTAGTATTAAAAGATATAAATTTCAAAATCTATCAAGGAGAGTTTGTAGCCATAATGGGGCCATCTGGTTCAGGTAAATCAACCCTAATGAATATATTGGGATGTTTAGATTTGCCAACACAAGGGCATTATGTTTTAGATAATTTTGATATAGAAACCAAGAACGATAAAGAATTAGCAGAAATAAGAGGCACCAAGATTGGTTTTGTTTTTCAGAATTTTAATCTAATGATGAAGCGCTCAATAGCAGATAATGTGTCGCTTCCTCTAATATATCAAAAAGTAAGCGAAAAAGAACGCTACAAAAGGGCTCTTCAGATGCTAAAAAAAGTTGGCCTTTTAGGTTATCAAAAACGTCCTCCTTCTCAGATATCCGGAGGTATGCAACAACGAGTAGCCATAGCAAGAGCTTTAGTCAATAACCCTTCCATAATTTTTGCAGATGAACCAACCGGAAACCTAGATAGCAAAACCTCAAATGAGATAATGGATTTATTTACCGAATTAAACAAGCAAGGAATAACAATAGTTTTGGTAACACACGAAGAAGATGTGGCAGATTATGCAACCAGAATGATAAAGATAAGTGACGGTTATAAAGTTTATGATGGTCTCCGCAAAGATTATAGCAAAGAAAAGGAGATAAAATGTTAAAAGCAATCATCAAAGAAGCATGGATTTCAATATCCTCCTATAAGTTAAGAACATTTCTTACAATGCTTGGTATAATGATAGGTGTAGCAGCAGTAGTGATGATGGTATCAGCCGGCCAAGCTGTGCAACTACATATTACAAAATCATTTTCATCAATGGGTAGTAATCGCATATTTATAAGCCCAGCAGAGTTAGTTACAGGTGGTGTAAGAGGTGCAAGAGGATTACCAAGTGTAACCATTGATGATGTAAGAGCCTTAAAAGAATTAAAAGGCGTAAAAAATGCTTCATATGAGGGAAGAACCCCAGTTCAAGTAGTATATGGTTCAAACAACTATGGCACAACAGTTTATGGTACTAACCCCGATATTTTGGAGGTTAATAACGAAGAAATTGAAGATGGGGTAATGTTTACAGAAAAAGATGTAAAAGGTGCACGTCCATATGCAGTTATCGGTCAAACCATGGTAAATGAGCTCTTTGGTATTCAAAATCCTATAGGAAAAACTATTCGCTTAAAAGGTCAACCTTTCAAAGTTATAGGAACCCTAAAAGAGCAAGGCGATGGTCTCTTTGGAAATGATATGGATAATTTAATTTATATTCCATACACAACTCTTCGTCAGCGTTTATCAGGATCAGAGCGTCCCAAATATGTTGATATGGCCTATGTTGTAGTTGAAAATGAACAAGATATTGAAGTGGTTTCAAAGCGTATAGAATATTTATTGCGTTCTCGTCATCGCTTAAAAGATGGTGTTAAAAATGATTTCCAAATTCGTCCCATGACAGATTTTATCAATAAAGTTAGGGGTATAGGATTTGTTCTTTCAACCCTACTTGCAGTAATTGCCTCAATTTCTTTAATTGTTGGTAGTATTGGTATTATGAATATGATGCTAGTTTCAGTAACCGAAAGAACACGTGAAATAGGCACAAGAAAAGCCTTAGGAGCACCTAATAATTGGATAATGGCGCAATTTTTAACCGAGTCTATTTTAATTTCATTTATCGGTAGTTTTATCGGTATGATTTCAGGAATTATAAACTCACAGTTGGCAGGAAAAGTATTAGGGTATGAAGTTCCAATATCTATTTGGTCTGTAATTGTATCAGTAAGTGTTGCCATAATTGTAGGTGTTGTCTCAGGCCTTATGCCAGCCCTTAAAGCTATGCGACTAAATCCAATAGATGCTCTTCGTTATCAATAAAGAAAAAGCCCGATATTTTATCGGGCTTTTAATTTTTAAAAAAAGATTTATGCCTTTTGGCCTCTTAATCTCTTATAAGCTTTATCATACCCAATCAACGGAAGTAATGTCTTAAGTTCAGGTCCATTTGCTTCTCCTGTTAAAGCCATACGAATAGGGTGGAATAATTCTTTCCCTTTTCTACCTGTTTTTGCTTTAACATCATTCATCCATTGACCAAAAGTCTCAATATTAAACTCACTATTAGGCAATAGTCCTGAAGCTTCCAAAGTGAAGTCTTTATCTTCAATCATTGGTTCAATTTCTTTGTTGCAAATATTGTCCCATAACAACACATCTTTTGCAATTTCGAGATTACCCTTAACGTCATCCCAGAATTCTTGAGAAACTCCAAAAGTTTCTTTTAATGCTTCATAAGGCATACCATGAATAAGTTTAGTATTAAATTTTTTCAATTCTTCTTCATCAAACTTTGGCTGAGAACGACCAATTTTATTAAAATCTAAAGTTTCAGCTAATTCTTCTAAACTATAAAAAGACCTAATATCTTCAGATGTTCCAAGTTTTGCCAAAAATGATGATATTGCCATAGCTTCAATACCTTCTTCTCTTAATTCTCTAATACCAAGAGAACCGAGTCTTTTAGAAAGTTTACCTTCTTTACCTGTAAGAAGAGGTAAGTGTGCAAAGGTAGGAACTTTTCCTCCCAAAGCTTCAAACATTTGTATTTGAGTAGCAGTATTAGTAGCGTGATCTTCACCTCTAACGATATGTGTAATTCCAAAATCAACATCATCAATAACAGAAGGTAAGTGATACAAATAACTACCATCTTCTCTGATAATAATAGGGTCAGAAAGTTTAGTTGCATCATATTTGCAAATGCCACGAACAGCATCATTCCAAACAATTTCACTATCAATAAGCTTAAAACGATAGTGAGGCTTTCTACCTTCTTCTTCAAAACGCTTAATATCTTCAGGAGTATATTTCAAAGCTTGTCTATCATAAATAGGAGGAAGTCCCTTAGCCATTAAGCGTTTACGCTTAAATTCAAGTTCTTCAGGAGTATCATAGCAAGCATAAATTCTTCCTTCGAGTTTTAATTTTTCAACCACTTCATCATAGCGATTAACTCGTTCAGATTGTCTTGCTTTTTCATCCCATTTAATGCCTAACCAGTTTAACGCATCATAAACACCATCTTCATATTCTTTTTTAGAACGAACAACGTCAGTATCATCAATACGAAGCAACATCTCTCCACCCATCTTCTTAGTCCAAAGATAGTTAAATAAAGCTGTTCTAACATTTCCAATATGAATCCAGCCGGTTGGGCTTGGTGCAAACCTAACTTTAATATTACTCATTATTTTTATACCTCAAAATATACCATTTAACGCCGATAATACTCATATTTTTTATAATTTCAATAATAAATTAAATTTGCAACGACTAATCTCCGTAATATTAACTCTAATAAACCTAAAAACTCAAATAGATTCCTTTAAGAAATTAACTTTATGTTAAGAAAGATAAGATGTTTTCAAGTAAATATAAATTAAAGATGTGTTCTAAAATATCCCAAAGTAATATCAAATTTGTCTATGTTGATTCAAAGTGTTGATTGTTGAAAAATGAAATTCAAACAGGCGTTTTTTCTTTTAAATATAAATATTTATGTTGACTCTCACAAACTCTTTAAATACACTCAACGCATCATCAAAAAACGTGAAAGAATTTAATTAAAATTATGAAATTTTTTGATTATTTATTCTTTTGTTTTGCGATATTTGACTAACAAAGTGGGAGATTTTTTCATGAAGAACAAACTTTTATTAACGACAGCTCTTGTCGCTTTTTCTATGCCTGCAATGGCTGAATTAGGTAGTGGGGACTGGAAACCTACAGCAGATGAAGTTAAAGCTTTAACATCTGTTTCAGATTATGATGTGCACACAGGTTCTGCAGAAACAGGTAGCTATGGCTCAAATTATACTCTTATTTGGGTAAAAGGTGTTCAAGCAGAAACGGCACAAGGAGCTGTTTTTAAAAACAATATAGCTGATAATGGAGGCGTGTTTGCTATTGGTGGAGAGCCAAGTTCGTTAAAAGTTAATGGAGCAACATTTGATTCCAATACCTCTTATGCTGCAGGTGGTGCTATATCAAACTATGGTGGATTAAGTATATCAAATTCAACATTTAAAAATAACCAATCAGGGTTAATTAAGGATAAAACACTAGGTGGAGGTGCTATTGCCTTAGGTGCTGTATCAAGTACTGATATTGCAAGCATTACTAATACTTTATTTGAAAACAATACTTCTTATATGGATGGTGGTGCTATAGGTACTCGTCATAGCTCAGTTGCTAATAATTCTGCAGCTGAATTAAATATTGAGGCAACATTTACAGGTAATAAAGCACACAACAATGGTGGTGCCATTTATAATACCTTCTATGCTGGTACCAAAGGTGTAACTGTAAAAGGTGATTTTACATCAAATACTGCAGGTAAAAGTGGTGGCGCAATTTACAATGATGGCGCAAAAGATTTAGCTGGAAACAATGGTGGTGTTATGACTATCAGTGATTCTACATTTACAGGCAATAAAGCAGGTGAAAAAGGTCATGGTGGTGCCATACTAGATTCAGGCACTTTAACTGTATCAAATACTACATTTAAAAATAACGAAGCTTATGTTAGCGGTGCAATTGGCCAAGCTAATAATGCAACCGGAAGCATGACTATTGAAAACAGTATATTCGAAGAGAACTATGCAACAGCTGATGCCGGTGCATTAGGTATATATAAGAGTGCAATAGTTAAAAATACACAATTTATTGGTAATACCGCAGGTTTAGATACTCCAACCTATAAAGGCGCATCAGATTCAGATGGCGGTGGTGCTGTAATGATTGGAGGAACAGCTAATGCAACTTTAGAAGGTGTGACATTTAAAGATAATGAATCAGCTGTTCGTGGTGGTGCTATTTCTGCACGTCATGGTGTTGGATACACTCTAAAAATTACAAAAGATTCATTATTTGAAGGTAATAAATCAGGTAATTTTGGTGGCGCTATTGCAAACGTTTTTGGTGGTACTGTAGAAATTTCAGATGCTACATTCGATCAAAACGAAGCTCTAAAAGCAGGTGGTGCTATTTATAACGGTAAAGATGCAAACTTTGGTGGTGCAATTACATCAACAACATCTTCAAATCACGGTATTATTAAATTATCTGGTACTAATGTGTTCTCTAATAACTCTGCTGACGAAGGTGGTGCTATTTATAATGACCAAGGAGGCCAAGTTATTCTTTCAGGCTCAAATACATTTAGCCAAAATGGAGCTTCTGATATTTACAACAGAGGAAGTTTAACTGTATCAGGTTCTTTAGCTCTTGATGGCGGTATCGCAGGAGAGGGAACAGTTGTATTTGAAGAAGGTTCCAAAGTTAGTGTTATGGCAGACCAAACAAAGATTGAAAACACTGTAAAAAATAATGGTGCAACTTTAAGTATGATATTTAATACAGGATTTACTGGTAAGTATCAATTGATAACAGGTTCATTGGATAATGAATTCAAAATAGCAGAAAATTCTTTATATGATATTTCTCTAACAGATGTAAACGGTACATATACCATCACTAAAAAATCAGCAAATGATATTGCATCAAATTTAGGTTTGTCTTCTGGTGAAGCTCAAGCTTTAACAGCAGCAACTAGTGGTTCATCATCAAGCAATGCATTCTTTAATGAGGCTATACGTTCATTAAATGAAGCAGCGCAAACAGGTGATAGCTCTATTGCAAAAGAAACCTCAAAATTAGGTACAGATACAAACCCAGTTGTGTCATCTCAAGAAACATCAATGCAAGACGTATTATTTAATGCTGTTTCAACAGAGTTAAATGGCGGAGCAGGTGCTATTGCAGAAGGTAAATCTTCAGGTGATTACTTCAAAAAAGCAACTGCATGGGTTCGTGGTTTGTTTAATAAAGCAGATCATGAAGCAACATCAAAATCTGCAGGATTTAACTCTGATACATACGGAGTTGCAATGGGTGTAGATAGTGAAGTTGATACTAATACTCGTTTAGGTTTGGGTTATGCAAATGCTCAAACAGATATCAAAACAGAAGGTCGTGATACTGATGTAGATACAAATTCATTATTTGTATATGCAAAATACAAACCAGCAGATTGGTATGTTAATACAATGCTTGCATATAGCTGGTCAGAGTATGATGAGAAAAAATCAGTAATGGGTGTAAATGCTTCATCTAACTATGATGTAGAAACAATTGCTTTACAATCTATGTATGGATATGAAACAAAATTCAAAGAATATGATTTAACACCTGAATTAGGTTTCCGTTATATGCATATCGATCAAGATACTTATACAGATAAGTTAGGTACAACAGTAGCGTCTAACCAAGAAGATGTATTGACTTTAGTTGCTGGTGCAAAAATTGCTAAAAACTATACATCTTGCGGTGGTACAATTTGGCGTCCAGAGTTAAAAGCAGCAGTTACATATGATTTGTTTGATGCTAATAACTCAGCAAATGTTTTGCTAGCAAATGGCGCAGGTTATACTGTTAATGGTGAAAAACTTGATCGTTTAGGTTTTGAGCTAGGCGCAAAAGTTTCAGCTAATGCAACAGAAGAAGTTGAATTAACGGCTGGATACTTAGCAAGATTGCGTAATGATTATCAAGATCATACTCTAACTTTTGAGGTTAAGTATAACTTCTAATCAAAAATCGCTAAAAAAAGAGGGTAAATTTCCCTCTTTTTTTAGCTTCAATAAAGGGTGATTGTTTTTATAGCAAATCAAGTGCACTTGAAAAATCCCCATTCAAAGTGCAAATTATAACCTGAAGATTGCTATCAAGTATAACAATACTTAATCATAAGAAAGTTTTTTGTGTTTTAATATTTTTTCACTTGCATTTCACCTCAAATAATATTAAATACAAAAAACGAAAATAATATTTTAATTAGGAGAAATAATATGCCTTCAGTAGTAAATGGTGATTTGTGCATTAAATGCGGAACTTGCGCTAGTGTATGTCCAGTAGAAGCTTTCCGTGTAGCAGATGATCAATATGTTGTTGATCCAGATACATGCATAGATTGTGGTGTTTGCATTTCTGAATGTCCTCAATCTGCAATTACATCAGAAGATGAAGCAGAAGAAAAATGGGTTAGTGCTAATGCTGAATTAGCAAAAACATCTCCAAGCGCATAGTTTGGATGTAGAATTATTAGAAGGCTTAAAAGGAATACCTTTTAGGCCTTTTATTTTAAGGAATAAAAATGATACCATATACAAACGATTATTTACTAAATAAAAAGATAAGAATCTTTCAGCCAGTTGATGGATACAGAGCTTCAACAGATGCTGTATTTTTGTCTTCATTACTAGATGAAAAAGATGTAAAAAAAGGAGATAAGATATTAGACATAGGTTCAGGCACAGGGGCAATATCATTATGTTTAGCTTCTCGCTTGCAAAATAATAATGTTGAAATATTGGGTATCGATATACAAAAGGATTTAGTGGAACTATCAAATTTTAGTTCTCAAGAAAATGGTTTTGGAGAATTCTTAAAATATGAGAATATAGATGTAAGGGAAAAACAACCTCAATTAGGGGGGGAATTTGATTTTGTGATTACTAATCCTCCATATAGTGATCATGATATGCCGTCTCCAAATCAAGGAAAAAAAATAGCGCATAATCATCAAGATTTTGATTTAACACGTTGGATATTGTTTGCATTAAAAACCTTAAAACCTAAAGGTTATATTTTACTTATAAATAGGGCAGAAGCAATAGATGAAATCTTAAATGCTTTGCAAGGTAAAGCAGGAAACATTAGGATACTTCCGATGTATTCTAAAGAAAATCAAGACGCCAAAAGAGTTGCAGTGATTGCTCAAAAAGGAGGTCGAGGAATTACTAAAATATTACCTCCATTTTATACACATCAAGAAAATGGTGAATATACATCAAAGGCAGAAAGTATATTGCGCCAAGGGGTTGGGTATTTTTAATTAACAATCCTCATCAAAAATAAAAAAACCTATCAAATAGATAGGTTTTTTATTAAAAAGAAAATAATACTTATTATGAGTTAAGTATAGTATAAATCTCGTCCAAAGAATGAGCTTTACGCAACTTTTCACAAGCACCTTCAGTTTTTAACACGCGAGAAAGAGTTGCTAATGCCGTTAAATGGTCTGCTCCGCTATTTTCAGGACTAATGAGCAAAAATACTAAATCAACAGGTTTGCCGTCTAAAGAATCAAAATCAACTGGTTCATCTAAACGAGCAAATAAAGCAGATACTTTATCTAAACCGTCGATTCTAGCATGAGGAAATGCAACCCCATCACCATAACCAGTAGAGCCTAAATTCTCGCGCTCCCAAACTGCATCAAAAATTATACGCTCATCTAAGCCAGAAATGGTGGCAATCTTGCTGGATAAAATCTGAACTAGCTCACGTTTATTGCTTGCTTGAACATTATCAAGCACAGCATCCTTAGAAATTATATCTGCAATATTCATAAGTCAAATTCCTTAAATTTAGTTATCAGCTTTTGGTTCAACCCAACCGATATTACCATCTTTACGACGATATACCATGCTGATATGGTTGTTTGCACTATTTCTAAACATAATAGCACTTTCGTTGCTTAAATCCATATACATAACAGCTTCGCTTACAGTGCATACTGGAATATTTGCATCAGTCTCAGCAATAGTCAATGGAGCATCTTCATTAACAACAACTTCATCATTTTCTTCAACTAATGGTAAAATAGCTTCATATGCCAATTCAGCCAAACCAACTTTGCTCTTGTGAGCGCTAAGTTTTGTTTTGTGACGGCGTAAACGAGTTGCGATATGTGCATTCGCATTATCAAATGCAGAATAAGGATCAGCAGCAGAACCGCTACCTTTTAAAACGATATTTTTAGCTGGGTGAACTGTAATTTCAGCTCCAAAATCTTCTCCTTCTTTAGAAAAAGCCACAGAACAACTAATTGGGGCACTAAAATATTTTTCTACAGATGCAACAACAGCATCCTCAACATGTCTGCGTAATTTTTCGCTAACATCAACTTGTTTTCCTGAGAATGTAACTTTCATTTGATATCCCTTCTAATATTACTGTTTTTCTGATTAAATTATATTTTAAATTCTTATAAAAAGTCAAACAAAAAAGCCGTTCTTATATCGAAAAATTATCACCTAAATAAACTTTTCTAACTTCTTCACTTGCAACAATCTCTTCCGGTGTTCCTTCCATAAGAACAGAGCCTCCATGCAATATATATGCTCTATCAATAATATCCAATGTCTCCCTTACGTTATGATCTGTAATCAAAACACCTAGACCTCTGTTTTTTAATTGAGAAACAAGTTCTCTAATTTCGCCAACAGCAATTGGGTCAATACCGGCCAAAGGTTCATCCAGTAAGATGTAATTAGGCTGTCCTGCTAAAGCTCTAGCAATTTCTAGTCTTCTTCTTTCACCTCCAGATAGGGCTATAGATGGAGATTTTCTTAAATGCTCGATTGAAAAATCTCTCAATAATTCTTCAAGCATTTGTCTTCTTTTTTCTTTGTCATCAATAACAATTTCTAAAACTGCATTGATGTTATCTTCAACACTTAAATTTCTGAAAATTGATGCTTCCTGAGGTAAATACCCGATTCCTAAACGAGCTCTTTTATACATCGGCATATAAGTTATATCTTGTCCATCAATATGAACATCACCATAGTCAGGAGTTATAAGTCCTGTAACACAATAAAAACATGTTGTTTTACCAGCACCATTAGGACCTAATAATCCAACAGCTTCTCCACGCTTAACGTTTAATGAAACATTTCTTAATACATTACGATTCTTGTATTTTTTGCCAATGTTGAAAACTTCTAATAAAGAATTTTCTATGCTTACCCCCGTAGCCATCTCAAACCTCACTAATCTTTAAGTTTACTTTCTATCAGTTTTCCTGAAATTCTTCCGCCTCTTTGTGCTATTAGCTTACTTTTTGAGGTATTAAAGTCTGAAACAGCTTTATCTCCTCTAACAATATTTCCATTTTTTGTAATTACAACATCATTAAATAGCTCAACAACATTTCTTTTAACAAAATATATACCTTTTTTAGCAGAAACAGTTGTTCCTTGTTGATTGATTTTTACATTTCCCAAAAAGTGAAATTCATCTTTATTTTGATAATAAATAGCTTTATCTGCTGTTGCAGTATTATTTTGTTTTACAATCTTTACTTTGTTATTCAAAGTAAAGTCTTTCTTACTAAAATCATATACTGCATTTTCAGCTAAGGCAGTATATCCATTTCCGTCTTTGATTTTTACATTATCATAAAGATAAGTGAGCTTTTTATCTGCTAAATATTCACCTCTATCAGCAAAGGCAATTTTTCCTTCAGAGTGGATTTCTGTATTCCCAACACTTAATGCTTTCTCTATTTCAAAGTTTTTGTTGTCTTTGAAAAAGATGGTTAATGTATCACCTTTTAATTTATCTTTACCTTTCAAAACAATAGCATTGTGCGCAACCATTTTGTTATCATTTGAATATAATGTTGCTTTATCAGGTGTGGTTAATTTTATTGCATCATCATAAATTTCAACATTGCCAATAAGAGTTATTGTGCCATCCTTCTTGTTGAAAGTAAACCTATCAGAAACAAAGCTTCCCTTATCACCAGTACCCAAAATTTTATTGTTTCCAAAACCTGATTCACTAGAAAAATTATATGTTATAGTCTCAGTTTTAATAAGTAGTTGTTTGTTGTAATCAGCTTCTACTTTGTTTGATAGATATAACAACTTTTTGTTTTGATCATAAGAACCATGAATTGATTTCAAAGTTATTACTTTTCCGTTGTCAAATGTCTGGGCATCAGGTTTTTTTAAATCATAAATTTTTTCACCCGCATTTTTTTCTTCAACTTCATCAGCTTTAAGCACGCTAAACTGATTATCTTTTTCTGTTATCTCAAAGACTGTATTTTTTATTCTAAATTTCTCAAAATATAATTGTTCTTCATTCGCAATTGGCAAAGACGATGAAGTTGATGAGTTGAAATCAAACAAAGCAACTCCAAGTCCTAGAAGCATAGCAGTTAAACAAGGTAAGAACAATTTGAAAAAGCGAACAACTTTAGTTCTACAGCTAATAAAACTCTTCTCCTCTTCCTCGAAAAAGTTCCTTTCACCGCTAAAAAAACTATCAATTTTGCGAGTCTCGAACAATACTAAGCTACTCCAGCTTTAAGACAATCATGAATGTGAACAATACCAATTGGTTTGTTGTTTTCTACTACAAATAAATTTGTGATACCACGTCCTGTGTTATTCATTATATTAACAGCATCAACAATTAAAGCATCTTTGTTGATTACTTTGGGGTTCTTAGACATAACATCTACAACTCTTTCTGTAATCAAAGCAGGGGACATTTTGCGTCTTAAGTCACCATCAGTAATAATTCCAATAAGTTCGCCGTTGCTATCAACAATACCTACGCAACCGAGCATTTTTTCGCTCATAGTTAAAAAAGCATCTTGCATAATGGCATCATCTTTAAGAAGTGGTATTTCATTACCTTTATGCATAATGTCAGATACTCTACACAATACCGCACCTAATTTACCTCCTGGGTGGCGTTGTCTAAAGTCAGATGCAGAAAAACCTCTTCTATAAATAAGGTTTACAGCTAATACATCACCCAAAACAATTGTTGCAGTTGTAGAAGAAGTCGGAGCTAAACCAAGAGGGCAGGCCTCACCATTGTTAGGGAGCTTCAAAACAATAGATGCGTTCTTGCCAAGTGTACTTTCAGGATTTTTTGTTATAGCAATCAAAGGCACATTGTGTCTTCTTGCATACATAAGAATATCAGATAATTCTCTCGATTCTCCACTATTTGATATTGCAATTATAACATCATCATTAGATATCATACCCAAATCACCGTGGCTTGCTTCTGCTGGATGCACGAAAAATGATACTGTTCCAGTAGAAGAAAATGTTGCAGCCATCTTTTTACCAATATGACCAGATTTTCCCATACCAGTTATAATAACTCTACCTTTAGTGCCTTGTAACAAATCAAGAGCTTGAGATAATGTTTCATTAAGACTGCTTTTTAAAATGCTTAATGTCTCTATTTCTCTATCAATAGTTTCCATAGCGTGTTTTAAGTCATCATAATTAAATAACTGTGCAGATGAACCTAGCATGTTTTTTGCTCCTTTAAAATAAAATATGCACTCCACCCAATAGCACTAAAATAATAAAAAATCAAGTATATTTTATTGCACGCCTTAAGGTGCAAATTTTTTGCATTGAGAATTCACTAAACTTTTTGTTCAAAAGTTCCGTTACTACGTTGTTGCCAATAATGAAGTTCTTCATTTAATGATTTTATATTTTTCCAAAAAGATCTAGCTTTTTCGAGAGCGTCCTCATCATTTCCATCAAAAATATTCATAACTCTTTCGTAGTCTTTGAAGTATGATACGTCAGGAGTTGCTCCATCAACCAAAATTAGTAATAATGCGTTATTTTCGTTTTTTATATCAGAAGAAATGAAAATAGGTTGCTCTTCAGCAAAGCCGTCTTTTTTGCTTCCATGTGGCAAAAAGGATTCTTCGCTGTATGTCCAAAGTAAAGTGTTTATAAATTCAACCCTTTCTTCATTTCCTACTAAAATTTTAATTCTTTTACCGGTTGCAAAAGCCTTTTCTGTAAGCTTTGGTAAAACTTCTTCAAGAGGTGTTTTTTGCAAATGATAAAAATCAAATCTAGTCATTTTGAGCCACCATTTCAACTGTTGCAAAGAAAGTATTATCAACTCCTTGAATGAGTAAAGAAATTGGTCTATAGTCATCAACAATAGCATTTCTTATGTTTTCTAATAAATTGTCAACACTATATATGTCGCTTCTATCAGCTTCCAAAATTATATCACCTTCTGAAATTCCTGTGTTTTTAAGGATAGAACGTCTATCAATTTTTACTATCGCAAGACCTCTAGTTTCAGCTTCTTTAACTGTAATTCCAAATTCAGATATATAATAAGCCTCGCCTAAGGTGTTTTTTATATTTCTTAAAGCATTTTCAGCTAGAGCTTTATTGGTTATATTTTTTAGTTCTTTTTCTGGCATTTCTTGAATTTTAATTATACTACTAGCCTCTTCTCCGTAGCTTAAGAATTTTATTTTTAATTCTTGGTTTGCATCCATAGTTTCTGTTAGGTGGTTGAAGTCAGCTAAGTCTTCAGCGGGTGTGTCATTGTAAGAGATGATAACATCCCCAACTCTAAGTCCTTCTTTATAGGCGTTAGAAGATTCGTTTATTTCGGTTATAACAAAACCAGGTTTTTCTGTAAAACGGTCTATGCCGTTAGCAACTTTTATGCCAATCCAACCTCTTTTTACTTTACCATGTTTAATCAATTGATCTGCAACCCAATTTGCAATATTAGATGGGAGTGAAAATCCAACTCCACTAGCTCCTTCCATTGTGAATATAGCGGAATTAACACCAATAACCTCACCTTCGGTATTAAACATAGGACCACCTGAATTTCCTTGGTTTATTGCTGCATCTGTTTGTAAATACTGTTGCTCATTAAGGCCTATGTTTCTTGACTTAGCAGAGATAATACCCTGAGAAACACTAACGCCAAGACCATAAGGGTTGCCAAATGTTAAGACAATGTCTCCGATTCTGCTCTCATTAGCATTCCCAAAAACAATAGCCTTAAATTTATTAGATGGATTCTCATCCTCAATCTTAAGAACTGCTAAATCGCTGGCATTATCAATACCAACGATTTTTGCATCAAAACTCTTGTTGTCATTTGTTATGATAGATATTTTTTTAGCTCCTTTAATTACATGTGCATTAGTAAGAATGTGCCCATCATTTCTTACGAAAAATCCAGATCCTAAAGTATCTCTTCCTCTTAATTCAGGGTTTAGCATAACATTCTCAATATCCTCATTCTCAATCATCTCCTTTTGTGAGGAAATGTTGACAACCGAAGGCATTAAATTTTCAACCAAATCTGCATAAGATTGAAAAGATAATGCTTCATATGGGAGTAATGATAAAACAGTAATTAAAAGTAGTTTTCTCATCATATAGCCTTATTTTAATGATTTTCCAAAATAACTAAAAAATTCGCCTTCAGGAGCAAGAACAACAGAGGTGTCTTCTTTGAAAGATTTTCTATACGCCTCAAGAGTTCTATAAAAAGCATAAAAATCAGGGTCAACACTAGTAGCGTTATTCCAAATTTCTGTTGCAACTTTGTCACCTTCACCTTTTATTTGTTGAGCTTCTTTTTCTGCATTTGCAACCGTAATTGTGGCTTCTTTTTCAGCAGTTGCTCTGATTTCTTGTGCTTTTTTTTCTCCATCTGCTCTGTAGCCTTTTGCTTCTCTAATACGCTCTGTTTTCATTCTATCGTTAATTGCTTGAGACACTTCTATTGGAAGGTCTGCACGTCTAATTCTAACGTCAGCAACTTCAACACCAATTTGAGATGCATCTTGTTTCACAGCCTCGCTTATTCTTTTCATTATTTCTGTTCTTTTTTCAGATAAAAGCTCATGTAGTGTAACTGTTGCCAAAACATTTCTAGCTGAAGAGTTTACAATTTCTTGTAAACGATTCTGTGCTTGATATTCTGTTTTTACGGTTTTGTAAAAAGTTAGAGGCTCAACTATCTTGTATCTAGAAAAAGTATCAACGTCTAAACGCTTTTTATCTTTTAATACAACTTCCTGAGCTGGAGGCTCTAGGTTGAGTAATCTTTTATCATAAAATATAACATTTTGAATAAAAGGTACTTTGAGTTTCAATCCGGGATTTTGTATGAGTCTAACAGGGTCACCAAATTGTAAAACAATAGCTTGTTCTGGTTGCATAACAATATAAAAGGACTGTGCTCCAATAATAAATAAAACAAAAATACCTATTAAAATTTTATGTAAATTCTTCTTCATCTCATTAACTCCAAATCTCTATTTCAATGGTAAAATTGGCATCATATTTGAGCTTTTATCACCAGCTTCCATAATAACATTCTTGGTCTTTGATAATATACTTTCCATTGTTTCAATATATAATCTTTTAGAAGTTACAAGTTTACCTGTTTTGTATGCGTTATATACAGAAGAAAAACGTTTTGCTTCACCTTCAGCTTTGCTTATAGCTGCTTCTTTGTAGGCTTCAGCTTCTTGCTTTCTTTTAATAGCTTCACCCTGTGCTTTAGGTAAAATTTCATTAGCATAAGCTTCTGCTTCATTTTTAAATCTTTCTGCATCAGTTTTAGCTCTCTGAACTTCGTTAAAGGCATCAACAACTTGTTTTGGAGGGTCCGCTTTTTGTAATTTTACACGCACAACATTAACACCGGTTTGAAAGCCATCAAGTAGAGCTTGTAGCTCTTTCTTTGTGTCGTTTTCGATTTTGTCTCTATCGCCAGTAATGATATCTTCCATTTTTGTTTGACCGATAATTTCTCTCAAAACAGATTGAGCAGCAACTTTTACGGTCAAATCAGGTGTTCTAGTCTTAAATAAAAAGTCATTAGCATTTTTGATATTCCAAACAACTGTAAGGTTAATATCAACAATGTTTTCATCACCTGTCAACATATGGCTTTCAGTAAATTCATTGATAGATTCTTTTGTTTCATATCCATATTCACTAACGCCAAGATTGATACTTCTTTCTTTAGAAACATCAACAATATAAACAGATTCAAAAGGATGTGGAAGATGATAGTGTAAACCAGCTCCTGTAGTATAAATATGTTTACCAAGTCTTAAAACAACACCTTCTTCACTTGGTTGAACTTGATAAAAGCCAGAAACTAACCATAAAAAAACAAAGATAAAAAGTATTATCTTATAAAATCCATCAAAATTATCTTTTGAATTATTCATTTTTGTAATCTTTGTTGTGAAATCAATAACCTTTGGCTTTGATGATAAATCTTCAGATGTATCCCAAGGGTTAATACTAAAAGTATCATTATTTTTCATCATAAATAAAAACCTCGAAAGCTTAAATTAAATAAAATTGCATCAATTCAATATATTTTTATGGAAAAATAATACAAACCTTGTATAAAAACAATATAGAATAAATAATATCCACATTGAGGAATAATATATGTTAAGCATAAAAGATATAGAATGTATTGTAAAAAAGTACTTTGATGCGAATGAAATATCAATAAAACAAATATCTAATCGACTGATTATAAGTATTAGAGCAGAAGAAAATAAAATTAAAGAACAAGCAATTAAGGACGAACTATCTTATACTTATAAAGACATAAAAACGACAATAGCCTTTATAAAAGATAAAAAAGAACAATCAAAAGAAGATGAAAAGTGGCAAATAAAAGGTGTAAAACATATTATAGCAGTATCTTCAGGTAAAGGAGGGGTCGGAAAATCAACAACTTCTGTAAATATAGCATTATCTTTAGCAAATCATGGTTATAAAGTAGCTCTATTTGATGCAGATATTTATGGCCCATCGATACCTACAATGTTGGGGTATAAGAATATATCTCCAATATCATTAGATGGAAAAACTTTTGAGCCATTTATGGAATGTGGAATTGCATCAATGTCAATCGGTAGTTTGATTAAAGAAGATACAGCTCTTATCTGGCGAGGAGCTAAGGCTTGCGGAGCAATAGAGCAGCTTCTAACCGGAACAAATTGGAAAGATATTGATGTTATGATTATAGATATGCCTCCAGGAACAGGTGATATACAGATTACAATGTCACAAAAGGTTGCCTTTACAGGAGCAGTTGTTGTATCTACTCCGCAAGATATTGCTCTAATAGATGCAATAAAAGGGATAAACCTTTTTAATAAAATAGGAGTTCCAGTCCTTGGTATTGTTGAGAATATGAGCTATTATATATGTGAAAAATGTGGTTCAAGAGCAGATATATTTGGTCATGACGGTGCAAAAAATACTGCAATAAAGTATGGGGTTGATTTTTTAGGTGAAATACCTCTTCATTATGATATTCGCCAAAGTTCAGACCAAGGCATGCCTATAACTCAGTCATCTCCTGATTGTCCGCAAAGTAAAGCGTATGATGAAATCGCTCAAAAGATAAAATCAAAACTAAGTGTTTGACAAAAAACTTGACAATAATCTTGAAGTGATATACAAATTAAACCGTTGATTTAATATTTGTGTAAATTATTTGTTTATCTAATTGTGAGTAAGTGATTTGTATAATCGCTTTAAAGTTAAATTAGGAATATTGCACAATGAGAGTCAATTTTACTAATCAATAAAAAATCTAAAATGAAAAAAGAGCTAGATTTTTTCTCATTGTTACTTAGTAGCAATGATGTGAAAAGTGTTGTTGAGGCGTATTTTATGGAATATCCTCTAAGTGTAGAACAAATGCATCAAGCAATTCAATCTCAATACAAAGAGTTGTTTGTTCAATGTGTTTATGAACGCCAAAATGGTAATGTTCCGATGATGGCGTTTGATCATCTTTCTTTGACATTTGAATGTGGAAAAGAAAGTGTATTTTTCTCAGCTCTGTTAGCAAGTAATGAAGTTGAAGAAATTGTCAAAACATGTTTTTTTGAAATTCTCCCTAGTGCTGAACAAATGGAGCAAGCTCTTGCATCAAAATATCGAGTTTTGTTTGCAGATATCCTTCGTGCTCGTCTTTTACGACAAGATAATGTATCTTTTGTAAAAGAAAAGAAAATAGAAGAGCGACCTTCAAAAGAAGGGGAAGTGCAAGAGATACAAGATGAAAATCTAGCTCCTGTAGGTGCGGCAACTAGCGAAACTCTTTGTTCTTCTTTTGAAGAAGTAGAAGAGGTTGAACAAGGTGAAAATAGCGCACTTCCGAGATTGTTTATCTCCGCAACATCTTCAGAATTAGCAGAAGATAATGATGGATGTTCAAACCAAATGGATGAAGATTTGCCAGCAGTGTACCTTATGAATATAGTTCACTGCAAAGCATTTAATCTTCCGGAAAATGATCCATCTAGTGGGGCAGTAAGAAATACGCTAAAAAGGATTATGCGAGATTTGCAGTCTCGTAATATCTATTTGGTTGGTCAAATCGTTGGTAAAAATGCAAGAGAATTAAGTCTTGATAAACCAAGTTTTGAATTGATGCGTAAGAATCTTTTACGTTGTGATGGCGTGGATGTCGAATTATCTATTCCGGGCTTAGATGAAGCAATCAACACCGTAGCATTACCTATAATTGCTAAAAAGAATGTTGATGCTCAAGAAAAAGCTTACAGTGAAGAAGTTCAAAACAACGAGCACAAAAAACAAAAAGCTTTTTTAATGCCTCTGGAAGAAGTTCCTTGTTTTAACCATGGCGGAGCGTTGTATAAAAGTTTTTCCAGAGCAGGAAAAAACAAAATGACACGTCTTTTAGGGAAGTTGAAGAAAATTGATGCTAAAAAACTTAATGATGTAAGTGATTTAGTAGACAAAGAAGCTTTTAAAGTGTGGTTTCCTGAAGATGAAAACGAAACATACTACACTCTTTTTTGTAAAGTGATGAACGATCCTTGTGGAGTTAGTTTCTAAGAGTAAAAAAAGTCTCCTAATGAATTATCTGCTCATGCAGATAATTCAAAGGGGGCTTTTTTTATTTGTTTATTTTATAAAATTCTTTCCTACCTTTTCTACCCATGCTCCATAGATTTCCAAGTCCATTTATTGGTTGCACAATATATTGTGATTTAAAGTTAAAATCTCTAGATAAAAATAAAGAAGTGGTTTTTGTATAATTATTCATAGGACAAAATCCATAAAAATCTACTTGAATTAGCTGGGCTTGTTTTAAGAAGTTCACAGCATCAACGTATTCTTTACTGGTGTTAATTCTATCGCTATCATCAAGTATTATCATGCCCCCTTCATTTAGACATTCGCATGCAACTCTTGCGCAATCAGCTCTTCTTTTTCCATCAACAATAATTACATCATATTTTTTCTTATCTTCAAAAATTGCATTGAAATACCCTTCACCTTCATCTCTCCAACGCATATCAAGCCTAGGGTGGTTAAATTCATTTTGCCATTTTTGAAACCAATTAATGTTGTCTTCAATACTTGTAACTTTCTTTGCTCTATTTGCCCAAAATAGAGAGGAATACCCACAACCAAATTCAAAAATTTCTTTGTTTTCATAATCAAATTGAGATAGATATTCGATAGCAGGATATGTGTACCAAGGTATAGGGTTGTTGTCTTTATCTAGGCAAACTTTTTCATCAATAGAGCGCTCAATTGCAAATTCCTTTTGCCACATCTCAATAAATTTTAAAAATTTTTCACTATACATAAATATGCCCTTAAACTAAAGGTGCGAAATAGATTCGCACCTTTGTATTTGTCTGATATAAAAAATTAAATTTTCTTTCCTGGTTTTACATAAGCAATAGCAGCATGCTCTTCGCAATATGTTTGACCTGTTTTAATTCGTTTACCGCAAAAACAAAAATCTTCATCCCTAGGATCACCCATTGGCCAACGACAAGTATGGTTATCAAGTTTTACTAATGGAATGTTGATTTCTTCTGGAACAGGAACAACAGGTTTAACTTCCTCTTTAATAGGAGCTTGCTCTAATTTCTTAGGAGCAGGTGTGCAAGATTTTGCCTTAGTAGTTTTTTCCGCTTTCTTAGCAGGAGTTGCCTTCTTTTCTTCAGTAGTTTTGTTTGATTTCTTAATTGGAGAAGGGCGAGCTGTTAAGCATAAACGGTGCACTTTACCTATAATTGAATTTTTCGTAACATTCAATACTTTGGCAATTTGCCCAGTTGTCATGCCTTTATCCCACATTTTTTTTAGTTCTTCAACAGCTTCATCTGTCCATATCATTTTTATTAACTCCATTAAAAGGGTGAAAACAAATTTAACCAACAATAAACCAAATGGTTTTAAAATGCAAGCATAACGTTTTTTTAATTTTTATTATATAACTTCAAATAAAACAGATGATTTTAAGAGGCGTTTATGTTTGTAAGAATATTTTTACTAGTGTTTTCTTTTTTTATTGTTTTAAGAGCTGAAGCGAAAGTAGGAGACTTTAATAAGTATTTTAAAGTTGATATGACAGCCGAAATTCCAGATCCCGAAGAGTTTATGAAAAAATATCTAGATATGAGTAATATATACGATAAAGGTTATACCTCTAGATATAAGATGGGTAATAGATTTAAAATAGAATTTAGTAAGGTTATAAAGTTTTATGGCCTAAGTGAAAAACGCTTAAAAAATAGCTATGAGGATGAGCTTCTAGAGGCTTTAAGCTGGTTGCCTAAAGAAATGTATCAATATATAGGGCCAATGTTGCATGAAGTCCCTGGAATGTCAGAGAAAATCTTAAATCTTCCAGGAATTAAAGAAACCAAAAATCAATTTCCACAAAAAGTGGCTAAACGAGCTCAAGAAATAGAGGATATAGAATATTTATCTCCAGCTCTTTATATTTTATTGATGCCGGAATTATGGGGAGAGAATGAACCCAAAGATTTAGATGAGCCAGAAGAAATTCCAGTAAAGAAACCAAATAACATAAAAGATATTCCAAATTTCTTGAAGAATAAAATTGGTTTAGAGCAAGAAGCTCCAAAGCCACCCAAAGCCTCAACTACTAAGAAAACATCAGTAGCATCAAATTATCGAACCATAAATCCAACATTAACATCACCTCTAACAACCAAAGATGCAGAAGCATTTGCAGATACGATAGAAGAAATTGTTAAATGGGGAGAAGGTGATGGTTATAGAGTATATGGAAATATAATAACTGGTGAATATTTGCTTGATATGTGGGAGCAAGAAAATAACACCGCTCTTTATCAAAATGAGCTAAAAGATGTAGTAAATCCATGTCAGCGCTTAGTTTTGAAAATGCGTTTTGGTGGTGTTTATAATGAATTTAAAGGCTTGCTTGCAAAATACGCATTTACTCCAGAACAGTGGGCTTACGTTGGGGATAAGACCATAAGGGCATTTAGGGTTGCAAGCTCCACAGCAGAAGTTGCACACGCTGTAAGTTATCATAAAAAAGGATACTACGATCATTACATAAAACATCTTCCTGAAAAATGGAAAAATGAAATGTATGCTAACCAAGCAGCAATCATAAAAATGTATTCAGTATTTAGAGAGGATGTAAATGCAGTCTTGCCAGTAAAAGAAAAAATTGATGAGAAATTTATTAAATTGCAAGGAGTTTTGCTTACAGCACCTATCATATATTAAATTTTTTAAAAAAAAGGTTGCAATTCCAATATGTTTTGTGTATAACTTTCCCAAAGTGTAATTTTGTTAAAAAGGTGGATAATAATGGCTCGCGTAACAGTTGAAGACTGCATTGAAAAAATACCTAACCGCTATGAACTTCTTTTGGTTGCATCACAACGTGCAAAAGATATCGCATCAGGTTCTCCAATTATGGTTGACAGAGATAATGATAAAAACTCTGTTGTAGCTTTAAGAGAAATCGCTGAGTGCAAGGCAGATATTGAAGATTTACAAAGATCTCTTGTAATGGGATTACAAAAATATATAGAAGTTGAAGAGCCTGAAGAAGAAGAGTTGGAAATCTTAGCAGCAGAAAAAGAATTAGCAGAATTAGATGCTCAATTTGATGGGGATACAATTTTGGATGCAGCTCTAGCAGAAAGCATGCAAATTGAAGATTCTAACGGAGAAGTTCTTGATGTTGATACAGATGGTTTATCTTTAGATGATGGTGATTTTGATGATGATTTGCTTGATGTAAAAGATGATTTCTCTGATGATATGGGTGATTTTGACGAATAAGTAAATCTGAAACTAAAATTTAATTATTCTTGAAGCAAGATATGTACAAAGTATCTTGCTTTTTTTTATTTATATACTATACTTTTAAGATGTGAATAAGAAAAGAGGTTATATGTTAAGACAGTATGAATTAGTTGATTTAGTTAAATCTTATGATCCAAATGCAGATGAAGAGGCGCTAAATAGAGCCTACGTTTTTGCTATGAAAAAACACGGAGCGCAATTAAGGACTTCCGGCGATCCATATTATTCTCATCCAATTGAGGTTGCAGGTATCCTAACAAAATTCCGCTTAGACTGTAATTCTATCATAGCAGGTCTTCTACATGATACAGTAGAAGATACAGATACCACGGTAGAAGAAATAAAAAATTTATTTGGATCACAAGTGGCAGCCATTGTAGATGGTGTAACAAAACTTGCAATAATTGAACAAAAATCAGGCTCAAGTAAACAAGCAGAAAATTTCAGAAAATTATTGCTTGCAATGTCTGAAGATATTCGAGTTTTGTTAATTAAATTAGCTGACAGACTACATAACATCAGAACATTACATTTTTGTTCAGAAGAAAAAAGAAAAAGAATAGCTAAAGAAACCCTCGATATCTATGCTCCTCTTGCTGAAAGAATTGGTATGCAAGAGATAAAAACAGAGCTAGAAGATATTGCATTTCGAGAGTTGCATAAAGAGGCTCATGATTCAATTGTTGCAAGATTAAACTTCTTAAGAGAGCAGGGGAGTAATCTTGTTCCAAAGATTATAAAACAATTACAAAAAGATATGGAAGAAAATTCTGTAAAAGCAGTTATTACAGGACGTGAAAAAGCTCCATATTCAATTTGGCGTAAAATGCAATTGAAAAATGCTTCATTTGAACAATTGTCAGATATTATGGCATTCCGTATTTGTGTAGATGATATAGGTGCGTGCTATCAAGCTCTAGGTATTATACATAGTAAATATCACATGATTCCTCGCCGTTTTAAGGATTATATATCAACTCCAAAGCCAAATGGATATCAATCAATTCACACAGGTATAATAGGTCCTGAAAATACTCGTATTGAAATTCAGATACGTACCATTGATATGCACGAAATAAATGAGAAGGGTGTTGCTGCACATTGGGCATACAAACAAGGGCAAAAAGTTGCAGGACGCAGTTTTAGATGGATACGAGAACTGCTTGAAATTTTGGAGCAAGCTCAAAATCCAGATGAATTTTTAGAAAATACAAAACTTGAAATGTATAACGATCAAGTATTTTGTTTTACTCCAAAGGGAGATTTGATTGGTCTTCCTTATGGTGCAACGCCTGTTGATTTTGCTTATGCAGTCCATTCTAGCGTAGGCGATAGATGTGTTGGTGCAAAAATAAATGGTGAGATTAAACCATTAAGAAGTGTATTACAAAATGGTGATCAAGTAGAAGTTTTAACCTCCAAAGCTCAACATCCATCAACAGAATGGGAAAGATTTGTTGTAACAGGTAAAGCAAAGGCAGCAATTCGTCGTTATGTGAGAGCTTGCAAGCGTGAGCAATTTATATCTTTAGGTAAGGATATCTTAGAAAAGTTGTTCAAGCAGGAAAACTTAGAATTTACAGAAAAAGGCATATATGGAACTCTACCTAATTTTGATTGTGAAAGTTTAGAAGATTTATATGCTAAAGTGGGTGAAGGTTTAATAACCGGTTGGGATGTTTTGCGCACGGTATATCCAGCTTATAAGCAATCCAAAATAACTCAAGTTGTTAATTCGATTAAACTATCAAAACCTCGTAAGAAGAAAAATACAGCCTTAAAAATAGAAGGTTTGATAACAGGAATGGCTGTTCATTTTGCAGGTTGTTGTCATCCAATTCCTGGTGATCGTATTGTTGGTATTGTAACCACAGGTAAAGGTGTCGCGATACACTCCTTATCCTGTAAAGCATTAGAAAAATATGCTGATGAACCTGAGCGTTGGTTAGATATATCATGGGGAGAAGAAGCTGAGGTTGATAATCATACTGCTCGTATAAAAGTTATGATAAGCAACGAGCCTGGAGCTTTAGGTGAATTATCAAATTTGATTGCTCGTCAAAATGCAAATATTACAAACTTGAATATTGTATATAGAACGATTAGTTATTTTGAGATATTAGTAGATGTGGATGTTAAAAATACATCTCATCTAGAAGATATCATTGCAGCATTAAAAGCGTCAAAAGTGATAAGTTTTGTTTCTAGAGCATAGGAGGAAAAATGTCCCTAATTACAAAAATGGGACTATTATTGCATAAAGCGTATCAGCGATTATTTCAAAAATTGGATTCTATTCGAGGGAATCCTAAAGAAGTAGCGAAAGGCTTTGCAACAGGTGTTGCAATGTCTTTTACGCCATTCGTTGGATTTCATATTTTGTTGTCATTGGTTGTAGCTAAAATAACTAAACAAAATGGAGTCGCGGCAACTTTAGGAACAATAGCAGGCAATCCATGGAGTTTTCCAATTATTTGGTATTTAACATTTCATACAGGTATTATGATAATGGGTGAAGGCAATAATTCTTTGCCTGCAAATTTTAAAGAGTTTTTTGTTAAATTGTTTCACGCAATCATAAGTCTTGACTTTAATTTATTTATACATGATATTTGGCCGATATTCTTACCAATGTTAATAGGGTGTATACCTTATTATATTTTAGTGTGGTACGTTATTTCGTATTTGGTTGAAAAGTCGATAATGAAACCACAAAATAATGGAGATTAAAATGATATTAGGATTGGGATGTGATATAGTAAACATTTCAAGATTTGATAAAGATATTAAATTCTTATCACGTTTTTCTAAAAAATATCTAACAGATATTGAAAGATTAGAGCTTGCTCGAAAAATAAAATCAGATGATAGCAAAGCATTACAAATGGCTTTAGCAACTCGTTTTGCCGCAAAAGAAGCAGTTTCTAAAGCTCTAGGTTCTGGATTTAGGCACGGTATAACCTTAAAAGATATAGAAATAGTCCACGATAATCTAGGTAAACCTCTCATAAATTTATATAATAAAGCTTTAGCAAGAGCATATTTGGTTTCAGATAATCAAGATTTTAAAATGCACATAACTCTTTCTAATGAAAGAGAGTATGTAAATGCAGTAGTTGTTATGGAAGCTTTGTAACAAAATAAATTACAATAAACTTCAATTTACAAGAAAAAAGATATAAAAAAAAACCGAGCAAATAACTCGGTTTTAATTTTTTAATCGTCTAATTAACCTTGGCGACATTTATATTTAGGTTCTTTTTTGTTAATAACATAAAGACGGCCCTTACGACGAACGAGCTTACAACCTCTAACGCGCGCTTTTTTAGACTTCAAAGAGCTATACAATTTCATTTTCTTATTCCTTACATAAAAGTTTACACGAAACTTACGCTAATACTTTTAATTTGTCAAATAATTTTTTCACTTGAAATAGAATTATTTATAGCTATAATCGAAAAACGAAAAAATAATGAGGTTTGTATATCCATGAAATTCTCGAAAATTCTAGTACTTTCTTTAGTTTTATTTGCAACCAATACTAAAGCAACAGCATCTTATATCGAAGATGTTAGAAGTTTAGGATACGTTGCAGGAGAAGGTCTTGCATGTGGAGCCAAGCGATATCCGGCCTATGAACTTATCTCTAGAGCATTTTTAGTAAGTTCAGCTTCATCAGATGAAGAGCAATATGAAGGGATGTATGAATATAATTCAGCAAAAGCCGAAGCTTATATTAGCAAAAGACAAGATGGTTTGCTTGGATGTTCAAACATTAACAAGCGTTTCAATAGTCAAAAGATTTTTAATTCTAAATTATATAAAAATGGTACAATAAAACTACCAGATGGCAAAATAATCAAACCTCGCCAAAAATATAATCCCAATTATTTATATGATAAAACCAAAGATGAGCGAAGCGCCTTAAATGCTTATTATGATAAAATAATGACACAAAGGCAACAAAAGGCTCAAAGAGAAGGGATATATCAAAAAATCAAACAAGAAGAAGCTAAAAGACGACGTTAAACGAAACAATATTTGTAAAGGAAATAAATAATGGCATCATATCAATACATTTATGTTATGCAGAATTTAAGTAAAGTTTTTCCCGGAGGAAAAGAATTATTCAAGAATATCAGTTTATCATTTTTCCCTGGAGCCAAGATTGGTGTATTGGGTGTAAATGGAGCTGGTAAATCTACACTTTTGAAAATAATGGCTGGTGTAGATAAAGAGTTTAATGGTGAAGCATGGGCTCAAGAAGGTGTTAAAATAGGATATTTAGAGCAAGAACCAAAGTTAGATCCAACTAAAACAGTTATGGAAAACGTTATGGATGGCCTTGGTGAGACCGTATCTTTACTTAAACGATTTGAAGAAGTATCAATGAAGTTTGCAGAGCCAATGACAGACGACGAAATGAATGCATTGATAGAAGAGCAAGCAACTCTTCAAGAAAAAATAGATGCACTCAATGGTTGGGATGTTGAAAGAACTGTTGAAATTGCGATGGATGCTCTTCGCTGTCCTCCTAAAGATGCAGATGTTACAAAACTTTCAGGTGGTGAAAAAAGACGTGTTGCATTATGTCGCTTGTTGTTGTCTAAGCCTGATATGCTATTATTAGACGAGCCAACCAATCACCTAGATGCAGAATCTGTTGCATGGTTAGAGCATCATTTAAGAGATTACAAAGGAACAGTTGTTATGGTAACCCATGACCGCTACTTCCTAGATAATGTAACCGGTTGGATTCTTGAATTAGATAGAGGACAAGGCATCCCTTATGAAGGCAATTATACATCATGGTTAGAGCAAAAGCAAAAGCGTATAGAGCAAGAACAACGTGAAGAAAATGCACGTCAAAAGACTTTAGCCAATGAGTTAGAGTGGATTAGGAAAAATCCTAAGGCACGCCAAGCAAAATCAAAAGCACGTATTAACGCTTACGAAGAATTATTATCTCAAAGCCAAAAAGAAGAAATAAGTCAAGCTCATATCAATATCCCAATGACAGAACGTCTAGGAGATATGGTAATAGAAGCAAAGAATATATCTAAAGCTTATGGCGAAAAAGTTTTAATTGATAATTTGTCATTCAAAATCCCAAAAGGTGCAATTGTTGGAATTATAGGCCCTAATGGAGCAGGAAAAACAACTTTGTTTAGAATGATAACAGGTCAAGAGACTCCCGATTCTGGTGAGATTGTAATAGGTGAGACTGTTGACCTTGGATATGTAGATCAAAGTCGTGATGAATTGCGAGCAGACAAGACTATTTGGGAAGAAATATCTGATGGTTTAGATATTATAGAATTAGGTAAAAAACAAATTCCATCTCGTGCCTATGTTGGACAGTTTAATTTCAAAGGTACAGATCAACAAAAGAAAATCGGCCAATTATCAGGCGGTGAAAGAAATAGAGTTCATCTTGCAAAAATGCTTCAAAAAGGTGCAAATGTTATTTTGCTCGATGAGCCAACTAATGATTTGGATGTTGATACACTTAGATCCCTAGAAGATGGTATTATGAATTATCCTGGTTGCGTATTAGTAACATCACACGACAGATGGTTCTTAGACCGTTTAGCAACACATATCTTAGCTTATGAAGATGAAGGTCATGTTGAGTGGTTCGAAGGTAATTTTGAAGATTATGAAAAAGACAAAATTCGTCGTTTAGGGGAAGATGCTGTAAATCCTCACCGCATAAAATACAAAAAACTAGAACGCTAGATTTTTAAGTGTTTTACAAAACAAAAGCTCCACAAAAAAGTGGAGATTTCATTTTTAAGAATATTACAAATATTTTAGATTGTATAGTTTATCAAAACTTCTCCAACCATTGGAGGAATACTAAAAAACCATCCGTCATATAAAACACGATTTTCATCTAGCCATTTAATTCCATCTTTAGACATCAATAAATCTTTATCTAATTTTATATTTATAACAATTTCTTTTCCTTTTTTGTAAAAAGAAATTATATATATAATTCCATTAAATAACTTAATTTCATAAGTCTGAAGTCGCTGATATTCGTTTCTCTTAAAATTAACAGAGTGATAAACCTTATCTGCTGACAAATACCACAAATTATTGATAAAGCTATCAACATAATTCACAGTTTTATTGGTCCCAACATTAACAAATAAGTCATCACTAAAACGCTTATATAAATGAAATTTATCACATTTAATTTCTTTAATTTCTTTAGCTAAAATTTTTAATAAAGGCATTTGTAGCCAATCTATAGCATTAGAAGAAATATTAAAATCACCACTAATTTGATATAAAAAATTATCATTATTTAAGAGTGCATAATGATGTTTATTACCATCATTTATAGGAATTATTGTTGCCTCATCAACATGATTTCCAGATTTATCAATAGAGGTCATTTTTATACTATTTTTAGTATCAACAGAAAGCTTGTTGTTTTTTATAATATCAGCACGATAAATAATAGTATTGCGAATAAGAGATACTAAGGTATTTATTTTAAGAAAAGAAGCATAGTAATCGTCTGCTTCCTTAATATGCCAAAGGTCGCCTTTTTTGACAATGCTGATCTTATTTTTATTAGGAAAACTAATGATGATTTCAGATATATCAGGACTATTTCTTGTTTTTTCAAAAAAATAATTTCCCTTAGATAATCTTAGTATGCGCTGACTATTAAGATTAACTCCAAAAATCATAAAAGGAATACTAAATACAAGGATAAATACACCAATTTTAAGATGGTTAAACATTATTTATTGCCTCCAAAATTTTTCTCTGTTTTGTTTTTCTGAAAATTGTTAATATTCCAATCATTATTACAACGTAAATTAAAGGAAAAAACAAAATCAAAATAATAGTTAAGCCAACAATTATAGTCTGATAATCTTTTGCAACTAATGCTTTCATTTTACTTAATTCATTATCTGTTTCATCTATGATCTGTTCAAATTCGCTAAGTTCGCCAAGATTTTTAACAGAAGCAAAACCTTTTGCATTTAAGACCGCATAAAAATTCTCTTTTTTAGCCAAATATAAGGATAATTTTTCTTCTAACTCTTGCATCTGAGCTTCATATTTTTCTTTCACATGAGAAAGAATAGCATTACCAATGCTTGAGGAATTTATTTTGAAATGTCTATACCTAATATTATCTTCAACATTATTCCCAGACACAAAATTTAACAATCTTAAGAAAAATAACAAATTATCACTTGTTGGAACAATTTCATAAAAATACATATTCTTAGTTTCACTAGAAACAAAAATATAATCTTTTATCAAGTCAGTATCAAAAACAAATAATAATTTTCCATCTTTTGCAGAATTTGGTAAAATTGTTAAATTTTCAAAAGTCAAATCTAAGAAATTAGATATATATTTTCCACTAGAAATAACCCCAATAGCTTTACCATCAAATTCAAGAAAAGGTTTAGACTTGTATTTATTTTTTGAATAATATCCAACTTCTCCTGCGTTATTTACCAATATTGAACGAACATCCATAAAATTGATATCATCTTTAAGCTCTAGACCTAAGAAAGGTATTTCATTATTATTGATTGTCATTGTGAGGTTATTTTTATTAACCAAAGGTGATATGCCATAGTTTTCTAAAAAGGAAATTATAGGTTTTGCAGAAGAATTGATAAATCGTTCTTTTTCTGCAAACATAACAATATTTCCTCCATTAAGCAGATATTGATCTAGCGCAAGCATATATTCAGAGTCAACTTCTCTAGGATTAACAACTATAACAGTTTCAAAAGTAGGAGGTATATATGGCGGTAATTTATTCCAAAAATCTACATCATAAAACTCACTTATCGTTTCTACAAAAGCAGATATTTCTTTCAAATCATCACCACTTGCAAGCAATGATATTTTTTTCTTTTCATCTCCAAAAGATTTTACAATACGCAAAATATCTGCTTCTAATAAATTTGTTCTTAAACCACTTAAAGATTTTATAAATTTATAATTTCCATCATTATCAGATAATTCTAATCCTAAAAATTTTTTATATCCTAATTTATCTGCTTCATATTTGATGCCATCTTTAATAAGTCTTCTTTCTAATTCACCAAAAGGTTTAACCATTACAATATTAACTCTAATTGCTCCTTCAGATGATTTTTCAAACAATTTTAAGAGGCGCTCGCAATATTCAGCAAAAACCGCATAACTAGAATTAGCCTCTTCTCGAGCATTTTGAGATTCGTAAAATGTTATATCAATTCTTTTATCTATATTTTTAAGCACTTTATGAGTTTCATTCATCAAGGTAAATTTCTTTTCATCCGTAAAATCTGCTTCTTTTTCAAAACAAAAATATGTACCTATTTGAATAGATACAAATATACAGCAAAAAATAATAAGAATTACGCTAAATAGCCTTTTTTCTTGCAAATTTGCAATCTTTCTAAAATGTATTCCTAAGAGGTTAATCCAAAGAAATATAATTGTACCAACAACAAAATACATAACATTACTAAATGATAATACACCACTTAAAAAAGCTATAAAATTATCTTCAAAATTTAGAGCGTTTAAAGATAAAATATCCACATTAGTAAATTTTAATTGTGTAATTGCAAAAAGCACAAATATCGTTGCAACATAGCTTAAGATGTTATTTTTGTTAAATATTGAAATACAACATCCAACAGCACAAAATAGCGCCCCACATAATAAAACTCCGCAATATCCAGATACAACAACACCTAAATCCAAAACAGATAATTTATTAGAGAAAAATCCTAAAAACAAAGATGAAGCGACCAAAATTAGAAAAAATGAAAAAGATGCAAGAAATTTTGTTAAAACAAGAGTCCCATATCCAATCGGCTGAGTTAATAAAATTTCGATTGTGCCAGTTTTTATTTCTTCAGCCCAAGTTCTCATTGTAATAGCAGGTATAACAAAAGTAAGAATGATTGGTTGCATGACAAAAAAAGCATTCATTATGTTAGATTCTCTTAAAAAATAATCGCCAAGATAAATAGTCGAAAACAAAGACAATACATAATATACAGCCAATATTATGTAAGCATTGTAATTACTAAAATTTGCTCTGAAATCTTTCAAATATTGTACACCAAAAATTCTCATTTTTATTCCTCTTCATCCAAAGTCAAAATGCGGAAAGATTCGCTTAAATTATTATTTTTAGAGATTTTTCTAAAATCTTTTATGTTAGTATCCTTTATAATCTTTCCCTTAGATAGCATGATAATTCTGTTTGCTACATCAGCATCTTCTAATACATGGGTAGACACAAGCACAGTATTTTCTTTTGCGTATTTTTTTATGAATAATCTGATGTCATGTTTTTGGTTAGGATCTAAACCATCTGTTGGTTCATCCAAAATAAGAAACCGAGGCTTATGTAAAATTTGTGAAGCAATTTCAACACGTTTTTTATATCCCTTAGATAAGTTTTCGATTCTTTCATTTAATACATCTTTTATTTTCATTTGATTAGCAGCTTCAATAATTGCTTCTTTCTTATTATTTATTTTCCAAATTCCAGCCATCCACTCTAAAAAATCATAAACAAGCATATCATTATATAAAACAGATAACTCTGGTACATAACCAATATAAGATAGAGCTTCTAATCTATTATTTTTTATATCATTATCAAACACGCTAACACGCCCTAAAGTTGGCTCAATATATCCAGTCATGATACGCATAAGTGTTGATTTTCCTGCACCATTTTCACCAATTAAGGCAACAATTTCCCCCGTTTTGATTTCAATATTGATTCCATCAAGCGCTTTTTTCTTCTTAAAAATCTTTGAGATATTTTCAATTTTAATCATCATATATTACTCTAAAACGTTATTAGACATTAAAACGCTAACAAAAAATGTTTAAAATTTTCACAATTTAAAAAATATAATAAAACATTGATGACAAAAATTTATTTATAAGCTATAAAGACCTAAAAGTTATTATAAAGGAGTGATAAAGTGGAAGATAAATATTCACAAGAAGAGATAAAAACGCTGCGTATTGGAGCGATTGCATTGTTAGCAATAATAATTATAACTTTTATAACAATATCTCACAATGCCTCAATAAAGCAAGATGGGCTAGGAGATACTTACAACATATATGCTGATTTCGGTAGAACTGATGGACTAAATTTAGGTGATGTCGTTAGAATGTCTGGTGTTTCAATTGGTAGAGTTGTTGGAGCCTCATTGGATAAAAATTTTAATTCAAGACTTACTTTAGAAATCGATTCTAAATACAAAATACCAAATGATAGCAGTGCTTCAATAGTAAGTTTTGGACTTATAGGTGGAAAATATGTTGAGATAGACGTTGGTGGTGCTGAAGAGTATTTTTCATCAGGGCAGACAATAAGCTACACTCAAGATGCTCTAGTGTTAGAGGAGTTGTTAGAACGTATTATCTCGATGGGAAAATCTAAAAAAGCAACAAAGGAAAATAATGATATTATTGATAATGGAGGTATAGATGAATAAAAAACCAGTAGAAACAATTATGGGAATTGTTGTGCTTGCGGTGGCAACATTGTTTATGATGTTTGCATATAAAGTATCTGACTTACAAGTAGTAAAAGGGTATGAAATAAATGCACGTTTTCTAAAAATTGGAGGTCTAAATACTGGGGCAGACGTTCGTATAAATGGGGTAAAAGTAGGCACAGTAATAGAGCAAAAAATAAGTCCGCTTGATTATATGGTTGATGTCAAAATGAGTATCTTACCAGAGATTTTATTGCCTAAAGATAGTGTAATCACCGTAGCTGGAGATGGACTAATGGGAGATAAATTTGTAAAAATAGAACCAGGTAAATCAGAAGAGTATTTGTCAAATGGTTCAATAGCGGAAAATACAAAAGATGCTAAAACATTAGAAGATATGGTTGGTGAAATTATTTTTATGGTGACAGATAATGAAAATAAATAATAAATATATACTATCTGCGATGTTATCGATATTGACAATTTCATCAGCATATTCAAAGGAAATTACTACAAATGCAGCTCTTATGCAGTCGATGGATAAGTTAACCGGTCGTGTAAAAAAAATAACCGTACCGGTTAATTCTCAGATTAAATACGGAGACTTTTCGCTAGTTCTAAGAGCATGCAAGAAAAATCCACCAGAAGAAACACCTGAAAACTTTGCATTTGTAGACGTAACAGATAAAAGCCTAGGTGATGAGGAGTATAATATATTTAGAGGTTGGATGCTATCATCTGCTCCAGGAATAAATGCAATAGAACATCCTATTTATGATGTATGGTTGTTAGAATGTATAGATACAGATATCTCAACAACACCCCTTTTATCAAAGCAAGAGTTAGAAAGAAGAGATTCTCTTCCGACAAAAGAATTTGTTATATCAAATCAACAAGAGGAAATTAGAGAAGTAGTTGTTAGTGATGATATTGAAAATAAAACTAAAAAAGCTATTCATATAAAAAGTTTTATTTCAGGTGATAGAGATATCGAAGAAAATATTAAAATAAATTCTGCACCTTCTAGTTCTTCATTAAAACAAGAAGAAGCAAATATGAATGATACTCCGCAAAATCTTTTGAATTTTGCAAAAGATGAAGTGGTAAAAGATGTTGAAATCAAACAAGAGGATTAAACGCTCAAAGCAACTAATATATAAATTATAGATGATAATATAATATATATTCCCAATATGGCAGATAACAATTTTTCTGCCATATTATTTTTGTTTGCAAAATAGGCTAAAATTGATGCTTCTGAAACCATTAAGAGAGTAAATAATCTATAATCTGTTGAGCAAATATATGGATAAGCCATAGCATATCTTAGCGCATATATAAGTGATGATAAATATAATATAATAAACATCAATGCTATATTTTTTTGAGCAATTTTTTTGTTGTAAATAATATAAAACATTCCCCACAAGATAAGTATTTTAAGAGCAATACTGATGTAGTAAAGTAAGATGGCAAAATAATAGATGTTTTTATTTATTTTACTAAAATCCCATTCACCAAATAATTCGGTTTTTATTATTGCAAGAAAGATATTGGAATCTGCAATATAAGGAGCATCAATGAATGGTTTGTTAATCATCGAAAAATCGGTTAATCTGTCCCAAAGTGTTAGATAATTAAAATTTTGTCCCAAGGGAGAAGTATCAGGTATGTTGTAAAATTGCATATCAAATAGAATATGATTTCTAATAATCCACACTAAAGAAAGAGGAACAGTAATAATAATGAAAAGAGATATATCTTTTATTACTTTAGCTCTATCAGAAGAATGTAATAACTTAATCAAAAAAATCCAAATAATAGATGGAACAGCAAGTAAAATAGATAATTTTGAAAGACACCCGAAACCTAAAAAAATAGCAGATAAAGCGATTGATTTGGTAGAGTTTGATTTGTACCATCTAATTACAAAATAAAACAAACCACTACTCCAAAATAAAACAGGAACATCATCAGAGATGTATGCGCTAAAAAGAGTAAGGGTAGGGTTAAAGGCAACAAGAGCTAAAACAATGTAAAATACATTCTTTTTGATTTTTAATTCTAGTAAGATTTTTGCTATAAATATTGTCGTCATAGATACATATAGAAGAGATAAATATTGTAAACCTTCATCTGCTAAAAGATGAGATTGCCATACCGATTCCTCAAACAAATAAATGCTTTCTAAAATTATAAAATGCAGAGGTTGGTGGAAAAGGTAATACATATACCAAGGGTCAAAATTTTTCCAGTTAATGCCTCCATCTATGATGAGAGACATGTATAAGCGAGTACCAGATAAGTCATGTTGAAATAAATCAATAGAAATCTTATCAATAAAAAATAAATGCAAAAGAAATGAGCTAGCAATAATTCCAAATATCACGTGCCTTTTAGATAATTCTTTTTTATATATAACCGCCCAAAGTCCTAACAGTTCAGCAAATAAGAGGAATGTGTTGTCTAACGTAAATAAAACAACCAAGGCAAGTGTCATCAATAAAATAAGAGAAGTAAGCAGTCGATCTAAAAAAGATTTTAGCGAAAATACCAAAACGATAGAAAATATTATATAATTAACTTCGCTTACTTTTAGATATGCATTATTAAAAAATATGCCTGCCGTTATAAAAAACAGCAGACACATCAACAATGTACATAGAAAAGTTTTTTTTATGAAATAATCAATCACTTTTTATGCCTTACTAAATTTCTCCACTAGCACAAGGAGTGCCAACTTTACATTTATGGTAAACTTTTGCTCTTCTATAACCGGTTAGACCTTTGTATTCCATAGTTTGGATATATACGTTATTAACAGTGATAGTAAAGCTCAATACCGCCGCATTTCCTGCATTATCTAAAGCGTAAAGTTTTATTCTATAACTTCCCGCATCATCAAGAGAAGGATGGCCTGTAAAAGTATGTGTTTCTTCGTTATACTTTAACCAATCAGGAAGTCCAGCATCATCCAAAGAGCCAGCTACAGTTTTGTAATCACCTTTCCAGTTAACTTGTTCAAAAACTTCATCAGGAATTTTTACTTCAACATCATACCCAGCACCTACAACAACATCAGGAACTAAAGAACGTGATGATATATCCAATGGAGGTTTCTTGCTAGATAAAGGAGCATTGTCTGCAGGAGAAGCAACAAAAATACCTTCTCTCCATTTATCTAAAGTTTCTCTAATTTGAACTGCGATTCTAGATGGATTCTCGTTAATCATATCTAATGGAACAGGATCCATACCAATACTTGCGTATAATCTGCCAATAGCTTCTTGAACATCAATGTATGATAAGAAAGCATTTGCTTCATCAACAATAGCTCTTGCTGATTCTAAGTGGCTAATTGCTTTGTTTACACCTTCTTTATCTGTAATGTCTTCAGCGATATCTTCAGATGTGGTTGCAACACCCATATTTAAGTAATAATCCTCAACAGAAGATTGGTATAAAGCCCAAGATAAATAAACTTGATTCAAAACAATATTAGTTAATCTTTGGCGGGCAAGAGAATTATATGTAGATTCTCCTTGATATCTAATGTCTTCAAAAACATTCATTGATAAATCATTAGATTCTTTCGTCCATTTGCGATTATAGTAGTTTGGATCTTGGCTGTAATCACTATTATCAACAAAATCCATATCCTTTATAACTAATTCAAGTTCTTCTTTTGTAGTTATTGTGTCAAAAGCTCTGAGTTCTGGGCGATTCGTTAAAGCGAGCCACTCAAGTTGCTGTAATTTTGCTCTCATAGATGGAACAGGCAAATTACCATATTCTGCACCAGCTAATTTGATTTCAGTAGAAGGATACATCCCAAGCAATCCAGCAAACTCAGCTTGAGAAGTTTCTAAACGTCTTCTAAGTTCTGCTAATTGTTTGATGCTTTCTAAATACTTACGTTTTTTAAGTAGCAAGCTTGTAGAGGGATTCTTGCCATCGTTAATAATCTCATTAGAACGAGCATTTAATTCATCTACAACTCGAACCAAATATTCATTCATATCATCAATAACAGGGATGAGTCTTTGAGCACTTAAAGCTTTCCAATAAAGAGTACGTGCTTCTAAAATGATGTTATTGATAACCTTTCTGCTTTGTTCTTCTGCAACGATGTTTTGAGCAAAAGTTGCATTTTGATAATACAAAGAACTCAAATCTAATACGTTCCAAGAAACTTTCAAATCAGCAGGTATTGCTGTCGAGTTAGATGCATTTTCATACCCCAAATTTTCAGCCATCATAGGCAAAGATGATACAGGTATATTGGTTTTTATTAGGTTTTCACGATAACTAGCTAGTCTTCTTGAATAATTGTATTTCAAGGCTAATGCCATAGCCATATACATATCAATTGGTTTAGTTATTTTTGATGGTGTGCCGATAAACATATTTTGCATATCCACATCAGCTCTAACAGCTCTATCCCAATCAGAATAATAAGCAGACATAACAGGAGCTTCAACTAAAGGTTCTTCCCTAGTAGTAGAACAAGCAGCCAACAAACTAGCTATTGCTCCAATAAAATAAACATATTTTTTCATCAAAGTTTCCCTCAAACATTACCGTTTAACTACACATCTACACTAAATATTTTTTAATTGATAGTATTTTATTTGATTTTATACAACTTTCATGTAAAATACATATAAAATGGATTTTATTATTGAGGGAAGATATGGCAAATTTATTTTATACTTTGTTCAAATATAAAGAGAAAGCACCTAAAGATGAGCTTGGAAATTATCCTGAAAAGGTTGATATACCAGCATTTCCAGAAAGAAGATACTTGTGGACATCTAGATTTCTTGTTGTTATATCTTGTTTAAGTGTTTGCTCATCTATGATATTAGGAAGTATTCTTTGTATTATGATTCCTCAAAAAAAAGCAGCGATTATGCCTTTGCAGATTGATTATAAAAATTATCAAGTATCACGTATGGAAAATGTTGAGTTCAGAGCATTTGCTGGAAATTTAGTAACAGAAAGTGTTATGGCTCAATACATTACAACTAGATATACTATTACAGACGATATAGAAGAACAACGAGACCGTTTTGGTGAAAATAATTTTTTGTATTTATCTTCAGGGGACAAGGTGTGGGAGCATTTTCAAAAAACAGAACGCCCATATTTTGACTATTTACAAGCTAAAGGCATAAATAGAGAAATAAAAATAGATAGTATTTATCCAGTGTCATTCAATTTTTGGCAGGTGAGATTTTTAACCATAGACACTTACCCAGATAGAAAAACTCCTATAATAAGTAAGTGGTTAGCATCAATAAGAATGAGGTTTAATTTCTCTAAATATGAAGACAAGGATTTAGGGCTTAAAAATCCTTATGGAACAACTGTTGATATATTTAATTTGTCTTATTTAGGTAATAACATAAAAAGTAAGAGAAATTAAAAGCGAAAAAATGTAATAATTTTAATTTTATTTACTATTTGTTGAATAAATCTTATATATCATCCGAAGAGTTAAAATAATTTAAATTTAAGGGTTTACAGATATGAGTAAAAGTGCATTAGAAGTTTTTGATAACACATTAGTGCCAATGGTTGTAGAACAAACATCTCGTGGCGAACGTTCTTTTGATATTTTTTCAAGATTATTAAAAGAACGTATAATCTTTTTAACAGGTGAGGTAAATGATGCTGTATCAGCATTGGTATGTGCACAGCTTTTATTTTTAGAGTCTGAAAATCCTAAAAAAGATATCTATCTATATATCAACTCTCCAGGAGGAGTAGTAACATCAGGTCTTGCTATGTATGATACTATGAAATACATTTCATGTGATGTAGCCACTCTATGTATTGGGCAAGCTTGTTCTATGGGGTCTTTTTTACTAGCAGGTGGTACAAAAGGTAAGCGTTATTCTCTTCCTAATTCTCGTATTATGATACATCAACCATCAGGTGGTGCAAGAGGTATGGCATCTGATATCGAAATTCAAGCAAGAGAAATTTTGGAATTAAAGAAACGTTTAAATAAAATTTATGCAGAAAACACTGGTAATAAATTATCTGTTATCGAAAAAGCAATGGATAGAGATAATTTCATGAATCCAGAAGAGGCAAAAGAGTTTGGTTTAATTGACCATATTGTGAAAAACCGTTTAGAAATAATTAAGTAGGGAAAAAATATGAGTGATACCGAAGATAAAGTATTGCATTGTTCTTTCTGTGGAAAGAGTCAAAATGAAGTAAAAAAACTTATTGCAGGGCGTGGTGTATATATTTGTGATGAGTGTATTGATGTTTGCATAAATATTGTTTCACAAGAAGTAAAAGAAGAGCGTCAAAAAGAGGAAAAAACAATCCAAGAGCATCTTCCAACACCATCTAAAATAAAAGAATTTTTAGATCAATATGTAATAGGTCAAGAACGAGCTAAAAAAGTTTTATCAGTTGCTGTATATAATCATTACAAGCGCTTAAATAACAGACTTAAAAATCCTGATGTTGAAATTTCAAAATCAAACGTAATTTTGATTGGTTCAACTGGTTCAGGAAAGACATTACTAGCTCAAACTTTAGCTAAAGTTTTGGATGTTCCTTTTGCAATAGCAGATGCAACAACTTTAACAGAAGCAGGATATGTTGGGGAAGATGTTGAAAATATCGTTCTAAAATTAGTTCAAGCAGCAAACTATGATATCGAAAAAGCTGAGCGTGGAATTGTATATATTGATGAGATAGATAAAATTACCCGTAAAACAGATGGACCATCTATAACAAGAGACGTATCTGGTGAAGGTGTTCAGCAAGCACTCTTGAAGATTATCGAAGGAACCGTTGCAAATATTCCTCCTCAAGGTGGTCGCAAACACCCTCAACAAGAATTTTTGCATGTTGATACAACAAATATTCTCTTTATTTGCGGTGGAGCATTCGCAGGTATTGAAAAAATTATAGGACGTCGTGGCCAAGAGACATCTATTGGTTTTGGAGCTCACATAAAAAGTACTGAAGAAAAAACATTGGGTGAGATTTATCAACAAGTTCAGCCTGAAGATTTATTAAAATACGGTTTGATACCTGAATTTGTTGGAAGATTACCTGTAATAACAGCTCTTGATGATTTAAGTGAAGAAGCTTTAGTAAAAGTTTTAACAGAGCCAAAGAATGCGTTAATCAAGCAATACGAAACTTTATTTGGTATGGAAGATGTTAAATTATCTATAACAAATGATGCTTTGATTGCAATTGCTAAAAAGGCAATCGAAAGAAAAACAGGAGCTCGTGGTCTTCGTGCAATAATGGAAGAAAACTTGCTTGAGTTAATGTATGATATTCCAGATAAAAAGGATATCACAGAAATCGTGGTGGATGCAAAAGTTATAACAGATGGTAAAACACCTACGTTTATTCGCAAACGCCAAAAAAAGAGTGCGTAAAGTACTTTTATGGGTATATCAAAATAAAAAAGGTAGCATTCAGCTACCTTTTATTTTTTTAACTTTTTGAAATTATTTTTTTGAGTTCAAAAATAAAATACCTATAAGCAAATAATTTGTATATAACTCATCATTATACGTATTAAACCTTGTTAGACGATTAGTAAAATTTATTTATAAAAAAAATCAAAATTATTACTTAAATCTCTTAACCCCATTTGCGATTCTCAATATTGCAAAACTAGCAACTTGCTCTGCTGGTAAATCTGTTGTTTTGCATTCTCTTTCTGTCTGATACAATAATGATAGTGCTGTTAAAATTCTTGTTTTATTCCATATCCTAAGTTGGAAAGCAAAAGCATTTTTCCTAAAAAATATCAACGGAGGTCTTAAAGCACCAATAACTTTATCAGATGTTTCACCACCTTCAATTTTTACTGCGCATTCTAAAAGTTTCATAAAATGGTAACTAATAGCTCTAATGATGGAAACAGGATTCTCTCCTTCAAAAATCAAACGACTATACGAGCTTATAGCTTTATCAACAGCACCTTGTGCAACAAAATAACATAAATCTTCTTGTGATGAGGCAGATGTATCGCTAATAACAGTTTTGATATCTTCTATTGTGATATCTTTTTTATTGCCAATATAGGTGATAAGTTTATCAAGCTCATTAGCACTAATTTTTCTATCATTAGAAAGTCTAGAGCATAAAACCTGAAAAGCAATATTATCAATATTAAGGCCATTTTTTGCTAAAAATTTATTGGCAAATTGCGATATGTCTTCATCTTTATCATCATAACAGCTAATGCCATATAAACAATCATCATCTTTGGCTAACACAGCTAAAGTATCTTTTGCTTTTAAGCTAGAAGAAGTAATAACAAGTAAACTATCTGATAATGATGTGCTTAATAACTCCTTTAATGGTTTTGTTAAATTAGAATTTGCATCCCTTATTACAACAACTCTTCTGCCACCCATCAATGATTGAGCATTAAATTCTGCATATAAAGCTCCAATATCTGTTCCGATAGTTGCCATATCAAGATAACTAACACGGAATGCATCTCTAACATCCGGAGAAATTGCTTTTACAAATTGCTGTGATATGGTAGCAATCATACCTTCATTACTACCATACACAACAACGCCTCTAATCTTTGAGGGGAGAGATTTTAATATATTTTCAACCTGCTCAGGTTTAATATTCATCAGGATTTCCTCGTTTTGTTTGCAACGAGTGGAAGTAAGCACCAATTCTTAACGAAATATCATTTGCAATAATTTTAGCCGCATTTTTTTCGTTTTTTTTCTGAGCAAATGTTGTAGAATATGGGTCAACCAATATGTCATATCCTAAATATGCAACACTATTACCGTTTATAAGAGTTTCCTTTTCAGCGTTTTTTAATACGTATGAAACCTTATATATTACCTTTTTACGGGTTGCTGTAATATCATTTCTAAGTGCCTGGTCAATCTCTTGTTTATTTATTTTTGTAACAGATAAATAATACTTAGGAGATTTTGGTTGTCCTTTTGGTGTTAATTTATCCAACAAATCATTCCTAACAAGTTGTCCTATTCTGTCTTGAATAAGTTCAACTTTTATGTTAGCCATTTCTTCTCTAATACCAGTATCAAATTCTCCATCATAATACCAGTCATTAGCAGACTTTTTTTCAACATAGAGAGGCTCAAATCCACATCCGGATAATACGCCTAAACACACCAAAAGTGCTATATTTCTTATATTACAAAACAATGTTTACAATCCTATTTGGTACAACAATTATTTTCTTTGGTTCAACGCTTGCAAGTTGTTTCGCAACATTGTCTAAAGATTTTGCAATTTCAATTACTTTTTCTTTATCAAGATCACGTTCAACTTCTATCGTTCCACGCATTTTGCCATTTATTTGAACAGCAATAACAACAGTATTTTCTTTTGCAAGCTCTGCATCACCCTTTGGCCATCCTTCTTTAACAATAAGAGTTTCATATCCTAATCTTGCCCACATTTCTTCTGCTAAATGAGGAGCAAAAGGAGAAATAAGTTTAAGCAAAATTTCATAGCAGGCTTGCGGAACTTCTTTCAATCCAAGTAAGTAATTTACAAATGACATCAATGATGAAACAGCAGTATTGAATTTCATCTGATCAATTCTCTCGCTAACATCTAAAATTGTTTTGTGAGAAATTTGTAAATCCTTCCCATTAGGAGCAACAGGTGTTACTTTACTAAATAATCCATAAATTTTACCGATAAAGCGATATACACCATTTAGGCTTTCGTCAGACCACATAGCAACTTGATCAAATGGTCCAATAAACATTTCATACATTCTAAATGCATCTGTTCCATAAGCGTCAATTACTTCATCAGGATTAACAACATTGCCTCTTGATTTTGACATTTTTTCACCGTTTTCTGCCAAAATCATACCGTGAGAAGTTCTTTTATTGTACGGTTCAGGAGTTGGAACATAACCGCAGTCATATAAAAACTTATGCCAAAAACGAGAATACAATAAGTGTAAAGTTGTATGCTCCATACCACCATTATACCAATCGACATTCATCCAATAATCTAAAGCTTCTTTGGATGCAAATTCTTTATCATTGCAAGGATCGCAATATCTTAAGAAATACCAAGAAGAACCAGCCCAGTTTGGCATAACATCAGTTTCACGACGAGCAGGTTTACCACATTTTGGACAAGTTGTATTTACCCAATCAGTTGCCTTTGCTAAAGGTGAATCACCGTTGTCATTTGGTAAGAAATCTGTAATTTCAGGTAAAGTCAATGGTAATTCAGATTCATCAATAGGTTGCCATCCGCAGTGTTCGCAATATACCATAGGAATAGGTTCACCCCAATATCTTTGACGAGAAAATACCCAATCTCTAAGTTTGAAGTTAACTTTTGCTTCGCCAACACCTTTTTCTTTAGCATAATCTATTGCTTTTTTGATACCCTCATCTTTTCCTAAACCATTCAAAAATTCAGAGTTAATATGAGGTCCATCTTCTTCAAAAGCTTTTTCTGTAATATCACCACCTTCAAGAACTTGGATAATTGGCAAATTAAATAATTTTGCGAAATCATAGTCTCTTTGGTCATGTGCAGGAACAGCCATAATTGCACCTGTTCCATAACCTGTTAATACATAATCTGAAATAAATATTGGAATCAACTTGTTGTTAAAAGGATTTAGCGCTTTGATACCTTTTAATTCAACACCAGATTTTTCATCATTTGCAGTTCTTTGTAAATCAGATTTTTTAGAAGTTTCTAAAACATAATTATCAATATCATTGATGTTTTCAAATCTTTCTCTGAATTCTTTTACATATTCATGTTCAGGTGCCATAACCATATATGTAACACCAAATGCAGTATCAATACGAGTTGTAAATACTTTTAATTTTTTGCCAAGTAAATTACCATCATTGTCAGTAATTTCAAAATCAAGCTCAGCACCTTCAGAGCGACCAATCCAGTTTATTTGTTGTGATTTTACACGTTCAATAAAATCTATATTATCTAAATCATCAATTAGTCTATCTGCATATTTGGTAATAGCAATCATCCATTGTTCTTTGTCTTTACGAACAACCTCTGCTCCACATCTTTCGCAACAGCCGTTTACAACTTCTTCATTAGCCAATCCAACTTTACAAGATGGACACCAGTTGATTGCGATTTTATCTTTATAAGCTAAACCTTTTTCATAAAACTTCAAAAACATCCATTGTGTCCATTTATAATATTCTGGTTCACAAGTGCTAATGCATCTGTCCCAATCAAAAGAAAGACCAATAGACTTAAGTTGTCTTGTGAAATTTTCGATATTTGCTTTAGTAGAAATAGCAGGATGAATACCAGTTTTTACAGCATAGTTTTCAGCAGGTAAACCAAAAGCATCAAAACCCATAGGATACAAAACATTGTATCCTTCCATTCTTTTTTTACGAACAATTACATCCAATGCGGTATAAGAACGAGGGTGTCCAACATGAAGCCCCGCACCAGAAGGGTATGGGAATTCCACTAATGCGTAAAATTTCTCTTTGTTATTGTCTATTTCAACCTTATACGCTTTCTCATCTTCCCAAATTTTTTGCCATTTATTTTCAACGGTTTTGAAATTATATCTTTCTTCTAATTCCCAGTCTTTTTTCCATTCTTCAAAAGTTTCTTTTCCATTATATCTGGCATTGTACCCCATAGTTGTATCCCCATGCTATATTAAGTTTCTACATATATTTGCCCTCAATCTAACACAATGAAAAAAAAATACAACGATTTTTTACTAAAAGTATATAATCTACAAGTTAGAAACTCTACTAGCAGCCATTTCATTAGCGATAATTTTATCTTCAAATTTTTCTAAAAACCACTCTATCTCTTCGTTTTCTTCCATTATCATTTTATAAAATTTTTTTCTATATTCAATTACCATGCTAACATTTGATATTTCAATATCAACAGCTTGAATTCGATTCTCTTTTCCTCTTATGAGTCTAAATTCAACAGGTAGTCTTTCTATTTCTAGATTCTCTATATTTTTTAATATATTGTTTGCATCAATACTGCAGCTAACAACTGTAAATTTTGGGTGTTCTACAACATTGTCGATACTAAATGCAATATCACTAGAATCAAAGTGTAAATTAAACTGTTTATATAAGCTAAGTATATAGCGCTCAAATAGCGCACTATACCTTCTTTTTTGATCCTTATTCATGGTTTTTAGATATTTGCCAATAACAAACTTTGAGATATAATCTAAGTTAACATCTTCTGTTAGCATTTTATCAAGTTTAGAATGTTTTTCTACAATGTCTTTTGTTCCTAAAACTTGAATAAGCTCATGGCCTTTATTATTTGCCCATTCTCTTGCTTCTTCACTTTTTATATCAACATCAACTGCTAAAGCAATTTTATGTATAAAAAAAAGCCCCGTAAATATCAAACATATAATATTTTTCATAAAACTGCCCTCCTAATGTTTAATGTTACCATAAAATTACTTAACATACAATAAATTATTTAAGCTCAAAGAGGTATTCATAAGGAGTTTTTTTGTAATATTTATTCAATAGATTAGGGTTGTATACTTGAGAATATTTAGCTTCACCATACATTCTTAAAGCTCTCAAATCTACGTGATTTTTCGTGTAGATAAACTTTGGAGTGTTGTTTAATATTGTTGTGTTTACATCAACCAAATTTTTTATACCAAACTCCTGCTCCATAACAGGGATTAGCATATCTAAACCAAACCAATAATATGACGCATCTTTTCTATATATGTTAAAATTTTTATCAAAGCCATTCATGATAATATCATCTTTGTTCGAATTATTATGAATGAATTTTGCCATTTTGTAGTGTTCAAAGCTGTTGGATTTTTCAGATGTAGCAGCAATTCGATTAAACACCAAGCCTAGACCATAAAAAAGACCTAAAATTATTATTATGCTAAGTAGTTTATTAGTGTTAAAGGTCTTAGGAAGAATTGTGGCAATAATTAGCGAGTATAAAGCAATAAGCAGAGTATAATAATTTGGATGAGGAGCAAAATAAAATCCTCTCATGATAAATTCAGCACAATAAAGAATTGTAATAATCTTAAAATAAATATTTTCTCTTTTGTAAAAATAAAGACCAACTAATAAGCCTAATGCGTAAATGGTTTTGCAAATATTTGGATACCAAAAAGCACCTCTGTCAAAGTAATATACTAAAGCGTTATTAAATCTAAAGTTTAGAGCGAAATACTCAACAAAAGCATTTTGTGTCGCAAAAAACATAACTAAAACTAAAAGTAATATACAAGGAAAGATGGCTGCAATGATAATGTCTTTTAGCTTCATTCGTTTGGTAAAAATTAACCACAATAACAAAGCTTCGATTACAATGAGTAATAGTCCTATTTTTTGTAAAAATAAAACAGATACACCAAAGCAACTAAAACTGATAATTAAAGGTTTTAATTTTTTATCTTTTATGTGGCAAAACCAATAATATATTCCCATTCCAAAGAATAGATTCATGAATACATCTGGTCTAAACTGATAGAAATTATAAGCAGTTATGATGTTGCAAAGATAAAATGCAATAACCGCCAATCCCCCAATTTTATTAGTAAAAAATAATGAGATTTTATATAGATAAAAAAGTATTCCAATAGATGCCAAAAACGAAAACACTCTCATTATGTAAAATATTGCAACATTGTCAAAAAATAGGCCAACAATAGGGGCAGAAACATACCATAATAAGGGGTGATGGTGTTCAAAAAAATCTCGATAAGGGAGTTTACCTTGGCTTACTAAAAAAGAAGCATGTAAATGTTCGAATTCATCAACAATTTGAAATCCTGAGAATATTAAACCATAAACAATAACAAGCAGAGATGCAGATATTAATATCTTAAATAAACGCATCATAGAATTGTTATCAAAATCACTAAGCTGTTTTTTTATAAAATCTTTCATTGTTTTATCTCTATAAGATGAAAGCGGTTTTTAAGCCGCTTTTTTCTCTTCGTGGTAATCAGATTCTGTATTGACAGACCAAACTTCATCTTTGTTCGAAATAACGCCTAAAATCAAATCAACAGTTTTCATGGCAGCTAATGTGGAGTGATCCATGTTATTATATCTATGCATACCATTTCTACCAACAAGATAAAGATTCTCAAAGTCGTTTACATAATTTTTTATCTCATCAAATTTATCATATGTGCCAAAGTAAGCAGGGTATGCTTTTTTTACTTTGTGAGTACATGTATCAACAACATCATTCTTGTCAAAAATGCCAATTTTATCAGCTTCACCAATTGCAAACTCGATAAAATCTTTATCGTTGTCAGTCCATATATGATCATTTTCATTACAAAAATATTCAAGTCCAATCCAAACTTTATTTTTGAAATCATCAACCAAATAAGGGCTCCAGTTATTGAATACTTGAACACGACCCAATTTAACATCTCTTTCTTGAACATAAATCCAAGTATCAGGAATTATATTATTTACAGTTTTAATTGCGGTATTATTTTTTAATTTCAATTTATCCAATAATACACCAACAACTCTAAAATCTCTATACATTAAGCCATCGGCAATTTCTTGGATAGAGGAAGGAGTATCGTTCATAGATAAAATCAAATCTTTTACAGGCATAGTTGAGATAAAAATATCTCCTTCGTAAACTTTTTTATTGCCTTTAGCATCAGTTGTTTCAACTGCGATAATTTTATTATCTTCTTTAATGATTCTTGAAACTTTTTCATTAAAGCGGATTTCTCCTCCTTTTTTAGTTACAATATCAGCAACATTTTGCCATAGATGACCAGGGCCAAATTTAGGATAGAAAAAGCTTTCAATAAAACTAGTTTCAACCGCTCCGCCTTTCTTGCCAACAAGGTTGTTAAACATTTGTTTTATAACTTTAAGAATAGAGATGCCTTTGATTCTTTGAGCACCCCATTCAGCAGAGATTTTATTACAATCAATTCCCCAAAGCTTTTCTGTATAATCCTTAAAAAATGTAAGATATAATTCTCTTCCAAAACGATTTATCATAAAATCTTCTAAAGATTTTTCATCTTTGATTGGGAACGCAAGTGCTTTCAAATAAGAACATCCAATTTTAAACATTCTCCAAAGTCCAAGTCCTCTGATTGTATCCATGTTAAGGCTCACAGGATAATTGAAAAATGTCTTTAAGTAAAAAATTCTAGAAAGCCTATTACGTCTAAGCATAACCTTATCTGTTTTTTCTGGATTTGGAGCTTTACTTAAAGGGGATAGTTCTATAGTTCTATCAAGGAGAATATCATCTTTAGATGGTTTACCTTGTAAAGGTAGAATATCAAGCCACCAATTCATAACTCTTTCAGATTTAGAAAAAAATCTATGACCACCCATGTCAATCTTGTTATTCTTGTAGTCCAGAGTTGCACTAATGCCGCCAACGAAATCATTTTCTTCTAATAAAAGTGGTTTAATGTCTGAGCGTTCCAATAACTCATACGCAGCAGTCAAACCCGCAGGTCCAGCACCAATGATAATAGCTTTTTTACTCATTTCATAACTCCTCATCATTAAAACATGACAATAAACTAGCAGGTATAAAATATTTTGCAATGATAACAATCTAATCTGTGAATATAAAAAAACTTAAAAAATATTTTCTAATTATTAAGGTTAAAAAATTTAGTTTATTTAAGAATGAGAGGTATAAAAAAAGAGCAATCAAATGAATGCTCTTTTTGGTTTTTTATGAGAAAATATTTTATTTCTTCATAACTTGAACCCCAGGAAGTTCTTTACCTTCCATCCATTCTAAGAATGCACCACCGGCAGTAGAAATATAAGAAAATTTATTTGCAACACCAGCATTTTCAAGAGCAGAAACAGTATCGCCACCACCAGCAACAGAAGTTAATTTACCTTCTTCTGTTAATTTTGCAGCATATTGAGCAACAGCATTTGTAGCTGTGTCAAAAGGTTTCATTTCAAATACTCCTAAAGGGCCGTTCCAAACTAATGTTTTGCATGCATCTAATTTAGCGTTAATTGCTTCAATTGTTTTTGCACCAACATCAAGTAGGCTCCATCCTTCTTGTGGAATGTCGGAAAGTTCAACTGTTTTGTGCTCGGCCATTGGCTTAAATTCTTTAGATACAACAACATCTTTAGGTAGGATAATTTCGCAGTTGTTTGCTTTAGCAGTAGCCATAATTTCTTTTGCTGTGTCAAGCATATCCATTTGAACTAAAGAGTTTTCTTGGTTGATTGTGTCAACACCATTGGCTTTCATGAAAGTATGAGCCATACCTCCAGATATAACAAGTTTGTCAACTTTCTTAACTAGGTTGTTTAATAAGTCTAGTTTTGTAGAAACTTTTGAACCGCCAACAATAGCAATTAAAGGTCTAACAGGGTTGTTTAAGCCAGTAGATAAAGCATTAACTTCTTCTGCCATTAAAAGTCCCATAGAAGATGGGCGTTCTTTTGCAGCGGCAACCATAGAAGCGTGAGCTCTGTGAGCAGTAGAGAATGCGTCAGAAACGTAAACGTCGCAAATTTTTACTAATTCTTTAGCCCAAGCTTCATCACCTTTCTTTTCTTCGTTATAAAAACGTAAGTTTTCTAAAAGTAAAACTTCATCGCTATTCATATTTTTAACAGCGTTTTCAACTTTTTCGCCAATGCAATCTTCTACAAAGATAACTTTTTTGCCTAAAGCTTTTTCTAAATCTTTTACGATATGAGATAAAGAGTTTTTAACATCACCTTTGCCTTCTGGTCTTCCGAAGTGAGATATTACAACAACTTTAGCACCTTTTTCCATCAACGCTTTAATTGTTGGAACAGTTCTATCGATTCTTGCAGTGTTTGTAACGTTGAAATTTTCATCCATAGGAACATTAAGGTCTGCTCTAAGCATTGCTACTTTACCACCTAAATCACCTAAGTCGCTAATTGTTCTATATTCTGTCATAGTATTTTCCTAAAAATAAAAAATCCCTGCGTAAATTTGGCATAACAAAATAGCCATGTCTACGCAGGGAAATATATATTAACCGTTAACTTTAGCCATGTGAGCAACGAGGTCTAATACTTTGTTAGAATAACCCCATTCATTGTCATACCAGCTAACAACTTTAACAAAAGTATCTGTCAATTGGATACCAGCTTTTGCATCAAAGATAGATGTTCTAGAATCACCCAAGAAATCAGAAGAAACAACTTCGTCTTCTGTATAACCTAAAATACCTTTTAAGCTACCTTCAGAAGCTTTCTTCATTTCTGCACAAATTTCAGCATAAGTAGCAGATTTTTCAAGATTAACGGTTAGGTCAACAACAGAAACGTCTAATGTTGGAACTCTAAATGCCATACCTGTTAATTTACCATTTAATTGAGGAATAACTTTACCTACAGCCTTAGCAGCACCTGTAGAAGAAGGGATGATGTTGCCAGCAGCAGCACGACCACCTCTCCAGTCCTTAACAGAAGGACCGTCAACAGTTTTTTGAGTAGCTGTTGTAGCATGAACAGTTGTCATTAAGCCATCTTTAATACCAAAAGCATCATTCAAAACTTTTGCAATTGGAGCCAAGCAGTTTGTTGTACAAGATGCGTTAGAAACAAATTGAGTTCCTTTAACGTAAGAATCAGTATTTACACCGCAAACAAACATTGGAGTATCATCTTTTGAAGGAGCAGACATAACAACGTATTTAGCACCAGCATCAATGTGTCCTTGAGCTTTTTCTTTTGTTAAGAACAATCCTGTAGATTCAACAACATATTCAGCGCCAATTTCATTCCATTTAAGGTCAGCAGGATTCTTTTCAGCGGTTACACGAATAGCTTTACCATTTACAACAAGCTTACCATCTACAATTTCAACTGTACCGTTAAATCTTCCGTGCATAGTGTCATATTTCAACATATATGCCATATACTCAACATCAATCAAGTCGTTAATACCAACGATTTCGATGTCATTTCTGTTTTGAGCAGCGCGGAATACAAGACGACCAATACGTCCAAATCCGTTAATACCAACACGAATAGTCATGTTATTATCCTTCCAAAATATTATGTGCAGACAGCCCTGCACGGCATTTTTTTATTAAAATCGAGCATAAAATATCATTTATTCCTTTATTTTCAACAAAATTTTAAAATTTAACCTTTTCTTAAGATAGTTATCCACAGTTTTACTGATTTAATAAAAGCTCCAAATAACAAAAAGCACTTCATTTGAAGTGCTTTTAAGTTAATTTATATAAGTTCAATCTTATTTATTAAATTCAAGATTTACTAATAATATTACCTTATATTTGAATCAATGTTAAAATTCTGAACATTTCCATATTTAACAGATACTTTCACGTTTTCTTCTACTACTTGTGTAGATATTTTTACATTTTTTGCATCTGTTTCTACGCTTGAAGGGGTAACATCCGTAGCGACAACTTTTTCAGCAGTAGTGTTGTTGCCTTTAAATACAGTTGCATCTGTTGACTGGTTTTCTGTTAAGTTTAATGCTTGCTGTCCTTCAACCCTTGTTATAACAGGAGTAGATGAAGTAGCTTTCTCAATTGGGCGCATATATACTTCTCTCATTCCAGAGCCACTGCCTTCTGTGTGTCCTTCAGCAGCGCTTACAATTTTACGCACACCTGTCTCACCACAGTCTTGTACTTGGTGTTCAACAACATTAACAGCGTTTTTACCAATAACACCTTCCATTGTGCCATCGTCATTAACTCTATCAATAATTAGTTTGATTTTGTTCATTTGCTCTTCAGTAAGACTCTCATCACATTCTTTTAAATAGCTCAATGTCATCTTAATTTCTTTAGCAAATTCACCAACATTTTCATCAGACCATTTGTCCATTTGCATTACAGCATACATAGATTGTTCAACGCTCTTTCCTTCAAATACACCACCTTTTGCACGCATTTCGTCGGTGATTCGTTTTGCAAAGTCGTCGTAAGCATTTTCACCGTGCATATTTTGGAAATAGACTTTAGTAGCGTTAACTTGTTGTTCTGTAAGACCTGTATTTTCAAAGCCTCCACGTGCATCAACGTTGCCAGCGGCAGGTGTTCCTTTTTCAACATCATCTCCGTCTTCGAAGAACTCATATTCAGTTTCAGATGGTGTTGGTGTTTCTCTATCACTAAGATTAAAGCTACGAGCTTCACTAGTTGCTTCTACTTTTACCTGAGTGCTCTCACCATTAGCATTGAAGTTATAAGCCTCACCAGTTGCTTCTACTTTTACCTGAGTGCTCTCACCATTAGCATTGAAGTTATAAGCCTCACCAGTTGCTTCCACCGTTACGTTGCCTTGACCATTAAACTTAATATTTACGTTTTCAGCATCAGTTGTAACTTTATTAGCATCAATATTTTCTACCTGTTCTACAAGTGTTTGGTTATTTCCTTGGTAAACTGTAGCGCTTGCTTCTTTGTCAACTGTATATTGTGTCTCTAGTTGTCCATCTGTTTTATGAATGACATTACCATTAGATAAGGCTTCAGCTCCACCTGTAGGGGTAAGTGTTTCAACATTAGTTGGTGTGGTTTCTTCTAAGATAGTGCCTTTTTTAGAAACTTCTTCAATAACAAGAGAGCTTCCTTCTTGGCAATTGATGTTTCTACCTACAACAATAATGTTTTTAGTTCCTATTACACCCTCTATTTCACCATATTCATTCACACTTCTTAAAATGTTGATATCTTGCTCTGTTAATGTAATTTTTTCCCTGCATTCAAAAAAGTTATCTAAATTTTTAATAGTATCTTCATGTGAAGGTGAGTTCCAAGAAGATAGTCTTTCATATCTAAATAAAACTTGATCTCGTGTCATTCCTTCAAAAATACCACCTTTTTCAAGCATCTTATTATCTATTCTTGCATAGAATTCTTGATATTTTTCAGGATCTTCATTCCAGTATGTTTGTAGCTTAGCCCACTGATCTTGAGTGATGCCTGTTTCAGCAGTCCATACTTCAGGAGCCTTGACTGCACTTTGAGTTGCAGCTGCTAATTGTTCTTTTACATCCTCTACTTTAGGAGCTACAGGTTCTGCGACAGGAACTTTTAAAGTATCTTCTTGTTCAGCAAGCACAGCTGGTGTAGCCGTAGTTGTTTCAGTTGTAGGAAGGTTTGTAGAAACTTTGCCATCAGTAAACAAATCTCCAAAATCATGATCACTAATATAATCATACAATAAACCACCACCAATTAAAGCTCCTGCTCCTAAGGTTAATTTTTTAGTCCAACTCATATTTTTGTTCTTTAATGCATTTACGGTGTTTATCGCATTGTTAAAAGATCTAACAGCCATATTAGCCATTGACTGAGCTGCTTTGGCAGCAATAGCTGAAGTGGCAGCTCCCGCAGCACCTAAGCCAACAAGACCAGCAGCAGTTCCCCAGCCAGCCTCTTTGAAATATGCCATACGCTTATCTTTGTTATTAAAAATATTTTCAGAAGCTTCACGTAATCTATCAACAAATTTTACTTTAGATGGTTTACCTTCTTTTCTTTCAATACGAGCTTCTCTTCTTGCTTCTGTAATAATTGGCCAAGCCCAAGAAGAGGCTACTTTATATGCACCATAGGTTAAAACAGCACCTGTAAGCCATGGGGCGTTAGCAATGGAAATCCCAGCCACAGCGATTGTTGCAGATACATCTGTTATAATTTTAGGAGCTTTATCACGTAAGTTGTTTGCAACAACGAATCTTTCTTTCCAAAGGTTATGTGCTTTAGAACTAAAAGATGTTTTAAATTTATTTATATATGATGCAGCTGTGTTGAGGTGTTTTCTCTTAGCTTTGTCATTTCTTTGAGGGGAATCTATAATTTTTTTTCTGTGCTCTTCTGCTTTTGCTTCAGAATGAGAACAAGCAAAAATTACTTGTGATTTGCTGATTTCAACAACTTCTGGGTCTGCATCATTAGAATTACCAAAATTACACGCTTTATCTTGTAAGACATTGCTAGCTATATTAACTTGTTGACGTGAAAAGAACTCAACAGCTTTATCTTCATCATCATCTGCGTAGGCTTTTGCGTATTCAGGTATTTGTTTTTCTAATAGAGATGTCGTTCTTAATTCCATTAAGGTCCCTAAAAAGGACATCTTTGTTTCTTCAAAAACACAAATCTCTTTCTCTTTTTCTGATTTTTCACCAAAATCCTTATTGCGTGATAGTTCACACAATGTATCTAATTTAGATTTTTCAAAAAGCATCTCATATTGTTTGCTTTTTTCTTCATCACTGAGTTGTGTAAATGTTTGGCCATCATCAGTATCGATAATAGGAGTATTTTTTATAGCTTCAATAATCTCAGGATCTTTATGTAATTTATCATCAAAAGAATCAGAAACTAACATCTTATAAAGATACTCAGTATTTTCAGCTAAAACACCTGCATCAACAACTATTTCTTCTTCTGCTTTCATTTTGGCTTTTAGCGAAAGTTCGTGGTCACGGGCTTCCTTGAGTGATTTTGCCATTTCTTCATCATCTTGTCTTACCATTTCCAAAGCTTCAGCAAATGTCTCTTCAGAAACAGGAACTTGGTTGTAGCCACCTGCGATTTCGTATGCTTCTTCAAGCGTCATTGATTTAGCCATTTTTATTTTAACTCCTAAGTTGTTATTTGTGGGTAGTTTACCCCATTTTTTTTATACTTTCAATAGTTTTTTGTCGATTTTAATTATTTTTTAAAAAATTGTCAATAGTAAATTTTGTTTTAATTTTTTTTGACAAAATGTGGTTGCTAAATATAAATAAACGTTCTATAAAGCAAGAAAAATACATTTTTTTGAGGAAAATATGCGCGTAGATTTATTTGATTTTGACTTAGATAAAGAGCTTATTGCTAAACATCCTGCATCTCCAAGAGATACATCTAGGCTTTTAGATTTAACCAACGACGGTACGATTGGTGATAAATTTTTTTATGAATTACCTGAAATTTTAGAAAAAGGTGATGTTTTAGTGTTTAATAATACAAAGGTTATACCTGCTCGCTTGTATGGCAAAAGAGGGGAGGCAGAAGTTGAGGTAACTCTCTATCATCCAGAAGCAGGGTGTGTTTGGTGGGCTTTTGTTAAAAATTCAAAACGTTTGCGTCCAAATGATATAATTACCTTTTATACAACAGATATAACTATAATAGATTCATTATTTAAGGCAAAAGTTATCGAGAAACATGGTGAAGATGGTGTATTGATAGAGTTTTTGTGTGATGTTGAAGAGTTATCTAAAAATCTAGAAATTTATGGTCTAATGCCTCTTCCTCCATATATAAAAAGAGATAAGCCAACAACAGGAATTTGGAATAAATATAACGATAAAGAAGATTACCAAACTGTATATGCTAAACATGTTGGTGCCGTTGCAGCTCCAACAGCAGGGCTTCATTTTACGGATGATGTATTAAAAAAACTACAACTCAAAGGGGTTGAGCAAGTATTTTTAACGCTTCATGTTGGGGCAGGAACATTTTTGCCTGTAAAAACAGATAATACAGAAGATCATAAAATGCACGCCGAATATGGTGAGATAACTAAAGAGGCCTGTGAGATAATAAATAATGCTAAAAAAGAAGGTCGTAGAGTTATAGCAGTAGGGACAACGTCTGTGCGCCTATTAGAAACAGCTGCAGATGAAAATGGTGTTTTGCATCCTTTCAAAGGCGATACTGCAATATTTATTACTCCAGGATATAAATTTAAAATTATAGATTATATTATAACCAATTTTCACTTACCTAAATCTACTTTGTTTATGTTGATTTGTGCAATAGCTGGAACCGAAAGGATGAAAGAGGCGTATGCGCATGCCATAAAGCAACGTTATCGTTTTTATTCTTATGGCGATAGTTCTATTTTAAAATGTGTAAATAAAATTTAACTATTTTGTTATATTCTTCTCCAAACTGCGCAATGGAGAAGGGTATGATAGATTTAGGGATAAAGCCACAAAAAATTATTTCATATAGCAAGAGCTTGATGTTTCCTGCTATAATTCTTGGTTTTATTTGTGTTTATTTTTTTTCAATGCAAACATTTGATGAGCATCTTTATAACACATTTCATACTTTGTTTATCTGTACAATACTTATAAGTGTTGTTTTCTCTGCGCGTATGCGGATTATCAGCTCTTTTATTTGTTCTAGTATAATTTATATCAGTTATATCCTTATAAATAGTAGTCGCTATGCGTATGGTGAAGATTATATTTTTTCAGGTTCTTATAATATTTGGACAATGTTTGTTATTCCTAATATGTTGCTGACAAATATTTTATTGAAAATCACAAAAGTTAGAAAAAAATGGAATTTATTATTTATTCTGATACTACTAGAAACCGCAATTGTAGAAAAAATTCAAAATCAAACCGTGGAAGCTGATTCAACTTTTTTCTATAAACATATAGCATCATTAAATTACCCAGCATTTTATATTTCTTTGATTTGTATATTAGCTCTATTTATAAATTACATAGCAAAAGGCAGGATTTTAACCGCTAAGACTTTGTTTTCATCTATATCATTGTTGTTTGCAATGATGTATTCAGATAATCTTTTAGCTTATAGTTTGTTTTTCTTTACAGCTATTTTGATAGAATGCATAATGACTATGTATTATACATACTACATTCGCTACAAAGATGAGGATATTAATATTCCAAATTACAATTTATTCATATTGGATGCAGAAAAAAAATATCTGCCCAAATACAGTATATCACTATTGTGTATAGATGAATATGGGCGTTTATTAAAGCGATTCGGTAAGCATAAAACCTTATTGTTAAAAAAGATGTTTATTAAGCAAATTCTCAAGGTAAATCCAAGTGTAAAGATATATAATTATCAAGATGATGTTTTAATTTTAGTTTTTACAAACATCAATACCCTAGCTTGTTTTGATAAAGCAGAAGAGATACGTAGATCAATTGCTACATCTATATTTATTTTTAATGAAACAAATCATCTGCAACTAACAATATCTCAATGTGTAGGAGAGATAAAAAGAAGTGATGCAGGGCCTCAAGTGTTAGTCAATCGAGTAGAAACAGAACTTCAAAAGGTTTGCAAATTTACACGTAATATCACCGTAAAATCTTAGTGCTGAGATTTTTTTACCGTGTTATTTAGGATGTATAATCCGAGCAGTAAAAATGGCAAAGAAAGAAGTTGTCCCATCGTGAAGTTTCCAAAAATAAAGCCAATTTGAGCATCTGGTTCTCTAAAGAGTTCCATACACATTCTTGATAAAGTATAAATAATCAAAAATACAGAAGATATAATGCCATGATGTTGTCTTATGAATGGTTTTTGCCATAAATATGTTAATACTATAAGCATAAGGCATCCTTCACTCATAGCTTCATATAGTTGAGACGGATGTCGCGGCAAATATCCTCCGTCAGGAAATTTAACCGCCCAAGGAACATTAGTTACACGTCCCCATAATTCTCCATTGATGAAATTTGCGATTCTACCAAGAAAAATACCAATAGGGGTATAAAGTGCAACCAAGTCTGTAATCATTAAAAATGGAAATTTGTATATGTATGAAAAATATAAAAGTCCCAATATCACTCCGACGATTCCTCCATGGAAAGACATTCCTCCATGCCAAATAGCCAATATTTCAAGAGGATTTCTTAAAAAATATCCATTACCATAGCAAAAAACATAACCTAATCTTCCACCCAAAATAATCCCGAGAGTGGTATAAAAAACTAAGTCATCAAGCTGAGCATCTGATATATTTATATTATATTTTTTTATATTTTTTTTAGTTAAAAACCAAGCACTAATAATCCCCGTTAAATATGCTAAAGCATACCACCTCAAACCAAAGCCTCCAATAGAAAAAGCAATCGGAGAAATATTAGGAAAATCAATATACATAAAACAAAATCTCCTCACAAAAAATACGATATGGCTTAAATTTATATTAATAAAAAAATATAATCCACATAAAAAATAATTGTTTTTTTTATTTTATTGCTAACGTGTTGAAAAAACACTGTTTGAAATTATTAAAAAAGTTACTAAGAAGCTAAAAAAGTGGAAAACTTTATATTGTTATTGAGTATAATAACTGCTTGTTGCAAGAATAACACTACAAAAAAATATTAAGGTGTTACACAAATGAATTTAGCTCTACAAGAGAATTTATATAATCCGCTCGATACAATAGAAAGTATTCTTGTTCGAGATAATATAACTTTTAGACGTCCAAATGATAAAGAACTCAATGCAGAAATATTGGGTAAATGGGACAATATGCTAATTTTTTTTGCATTTGAAGAGCATCTTAATTGTGTTCACATATCTTGTCTACTAAACATTGAAACATCAACAGTTGATCGCAGTAAAATGTTTGAGTTGCTTGCGTTGTTGAATGAAAATTTATGGCTAGGGCACTTTTCATATTGGAGTGAGCAAAAAATGCCAATATTTAAACATTCTCTCATTTTGCAAGATGGCGAAGAGTTATTTTATGATAAAATCAGTAAGATAATAGATTTATCAATAATGGAAACAGAGAGGGTTTACCCAATATTTAATGCTGTTATGCGTCAAAATGTTTCTCCTGAACAAGCATTATATGCAGATATCATGCTTCAGTAATATTATAGAAATTTGAAATATCTTAGTATATAAAAAACAATACCTAACTGACTTAACAATATAAACCAAAAAGTTGCCATATATGACTTCTTTTTAGTTTTGTGTTTAAAGAACTTCTGTCCCCCAAAAGCCCCAATTGCTCCTCCTAAAAATTCTAGAGTATGTAAGTGCATTTCAGGAATTCTCCATTCTCCAAGTTTTGCTAACTTCTTGTCTCTTCCGTATGCTAAAAAGGTAAATACATTGATATAGCACAAATGAAACAATATAAACAAAAGCAAAGCATTTTTAGAAAATAAAGCAACTCTCCATCCATAAAAGGTCTCTAAAAAATAAGCACTACCAATCATAAAAAAAGCATGGAGTATAAAGAAAACGTTCTTCTTAATTGATTGAAACAAAATTAAAAAAGTAAATAAAATTACGCTAAAAGTTATTGTCATACTTAATTTCTCCTAACAAAACAGTAGCATAAAAAAATGAAAAGTAAATCAAAAACTTAATATTTTTTTAATTGCTTTATAATAAAAATAAGGTAAAATATAATAAATTTAGTTAGGAGATACTTCATGAAAAAAGTTTTAACTGCGATTACTTGTTCTCTATTGGTCGCTTGTTCATGCAACGAGAATCAATGGGAAGAGGTAGATAATGTTAGTTTTGAAGAAACAGTATATATCGAGCCAGCTCCAATAGTTGTTGAAGATAATGTTGTTGTGGAACCTGCACCTGTATATGTTCAAGCGCCACAACCTGTTTATGATTGTCCATGTGCTGAGGTTCAACCTCAACCTTGTTATCAACCAACTTGCTACCAACCTTGTGGATGTGGCCAAGTTGTGCAAGCTGAACCAAAAGTGACAAAAACTAAGAAAATTATTACCACAACTACAACATATGAAGAGCCATGCGGTAAGGATGTTTGTGAACCTGTAGTTACCGTTCATGAAGAAATTATAGCAGATGACGGACAGTTTTCAGCTCCTGAGGTGCCTGCTGTAAAAATTGTTCAAGGTAGCGAACCTTTTAGTGATATTGTTGTTGAAAAAATAACTTTGGAGCAACCTAAAGTTAAAGAAGCTCAAAATGAATATGTAGAAGTAACTGTTGAAAAGACACCTTATCGTGCTGACGTTGTTGAAATGAAAGCAAAAACAGCTAATGTATCACAAGGTACAACAACAAATTATTCTCCAGAAGCATATATTGTTGTGGCAACACGTGCAACAAACCGTATGTTGCAAGACACTGCAACTCTTTATGAAAATGGAACCAAAAGAGTGTATATCAAAGATATCAAGTTGTTAAGTTCTGATTTGCCATATGGTAGTCATCGTCTAAAAGGAGCAACAAAAGATATTATTTCAGGCTCACAAACATTTGATGTTGTAAACAATATTAACAATGCAGAGTTTGTAATTGAACCATCTGCAGAATGGTATATTGCAACATCTAATGCAACACCTGCAATCCAATATAAATTATCATTATTGGATAAGGCTGGTAAAAAAATTGATGAATGGATTGAAATTATAAGACAAGTTAAGGAATAATTTCAATATCATGAAACAAAATACATTAAAGCTGTCTGTTTTTTTGATTATGATGATTTTATCATCAATTGTAAAAGCAGACAGCTTTTCTTTATCTTTGCATTCAAAAGTTTGTGAAATGGTTGAAGGGCATCAAAATAAAGCAGATGCTCGCATTAAAGCTTATGACAAAGCAACTCTTTTAGCAATTAAATCTTCAGAATACATAAAAGCCAAAAAATTAAAAATAAACGATTACGACTATGATTTGTTATCATATAAAATAGCTGATAGGGCGATAAATAATCTTGTAATATCAACAACCCATGATACTGCAAAGAAAGTATGTCTAGAGCTAAAAGCAAGTCTAGATAAGAAAAAAACAGACGAAATACTAAAAAATTATATACATCCGCAAATATCAGATGAAAAAGTAAAAGAGATTGCAAAAGAAGTAAATAATTCTCTCCCTAAATCTATTTATGAAGCTAAAGATAGTATTCCATTATTTTTTATTTTTCCTCTTGAATTTTATACTAAAAAAACAACAAATGATTATACTCAAAAAATATCTGAGCAATTAAATTTTATGCCACGTATCCTAATAACAGAGGATAAGGAGCTTGCAGACTATTATATTGTTCCTAAATTAAGCCAATCAAATCTTGACACAATAGATGAAAATCATAGTCGTTATAGTATGTCTGTTTTAGTCGAGATTAAAGCAAAAGATGGTCAAATAATTGCAAACGATACTAAAAGTAGATACATAGTCATAAAAAATGACGAAGACAAACAAAAAATAGCTCAAAAGCTCTTAACAAAATTGCTACGAGAAGCGATAAGCTCATTAAGTAATCAACTAAATATCTTATTTGCAAACTAATTATTTATTAAGTAAAAAAGTAGCGGGCCCATCATTTATAAGGCTAACTTTCATATCAGCCTGAAAAATTCCATTTTGAACATTAAATCCTTTTTCTTTTAATAAAGAGTTGAAATAACAATATACTTCATTTGCTTTGTCAGGTGTTTCAGCGTTTGAAAATCCAGGTCTGTTTCCTCTTGAAGTATCTGCTGCAAGAGTGAATTGAGATATAACTAAAATTTCTCCTTTAATATCAGAAACACTTAGATTCATCTTTTCATTTTCATCTTCAAATATACGCAAATTAACCAATTTTGCAGCTAAAAAGTTTGCTTTTTCGAAGTCATCTCCTTTTTCTACACCCAAAAATACAAGCAAACCTTTCCCAATTTTACCAACAATTTCATTATTTACTTCAACGCTTGCATTTATCACTCTTTGTATCAAAAGCTTCATTTTTTTCTCCTAATTTCCATAAAACAAATATGAAATAATTATTGCACTGATTATTCCAGCCAAATCAGCCCATAGCCCATATTTTAGAGCATATCTAGTATTAGAAATTTTTACAGCACCAAAATATACTGCTATTACATAAAAAGTGGTTTCAGTAGATCCTTGGATAACAGAAGCCATAAAACCTTGTAAGCTATTTGCTCCAAAATTATTCATTGTTTCTATCATCATAGCTCTTGCGCCACTTCCTGATAATGGTTTGATAAAAGCTGTCGGTAAAACATCAACAAAGGTATTATCAATACTATAAATTTCACATAATTCTCTAAAGCATTGTAAAACAAAATCAAGAAAACCAGATGCCCTAAATACACCAATTGCAACAAGCATCGAAACAAGGTATGGAATAATTTTTATTGCAACATTAAAGCCATTTTTTGCTCCATCAATAAAAACATCATAACACTTAATTTTAGATTTGATAGATACATATATTATATATCCTATTGCCAAAATAAGAATAACGTTTCCTAAAAAAGAAGATATTACTAATCTGTTCTCATGATTTATTAAGCTAAATCCACAACATATAACCATAATAAACAAAATAAAGTAAAATAGCATTTTTCTTATAATGACATTGGTTAAATCAATATGTTGTTTTACAGCAATTGATAAGAATGCAACCAATGTAGATATTGAGGTTGCAAGTAAAATAGGGATAAAAACATCAGTTGGAAAAATAGCTCCCATTTGAGCTCTATACATAAAAATAGTAATGGGTATAAAACAAACAGAAGAAGAATTTATTAACATAAAAAGAATTTGCGCATCACTTGCTTGGGTTTTATCTTTGTTGTGCTCTTGTAGTTGCTCCATTGCTCTTATTCCAATTGGGGTAGCAGCATTGTCTAATCCTAAAAAGTTAGCCGACATGTTAAGCACAATAGAAGAAATAGCTGGGCTATCTTTGGGTATATCTTTCATGATAACCTTAAAAAAAGGATATAGCTTATGTGAGATTTTCTGTGCAATTCCGTTTTTTTCAACAAGTTCTAAAATACCAAGCCAAAAACAAAGTATCCCAATAAGTCCTAAAGAAATATCAACGCTAATTTTTGCATTTTGAAAAATAGCATTAGTCAATAAACCGAAAATTTTTAAATCCTGAAAAAATATCAACTTAAAGATAGCTGTAATAATAGCTACCAAAAACATCCCACCCCAAATGATATTCATCATTTTTCTTCACCAATAGCCGTTTATTCTAAATTTTGTTTTCAAGAGATTTAATAGTCTGCAAAGCCTCTTCATAAAGTTCCTTATTTTTAGAAATGGAGAGTCTTATATTAGATTTGGCAAGCTCTTCATTGGTTCCGCAATCATACCGTGTAGAATTTGTTAAAACGCCTCTTAATTCACATCCATTAAGAGTAGCCAAATTCAAAGCATCAGTAAGATTTATTTCGCCATTATTCCCTTTAGATACCTTTGGCAATACATCTAATATGGAATTAGGTAAAATATATGGTCCCATACTTGCATAATCAGATTCGATTTCTTCAGCTTTAGGTTTTTCAATAACACCACTTGCTTTTATAATATCTCCTTCACCACTAACTCCTTTAAGTACACCATATCTAGAAAGTTGTTCTTTAGGAAATTGGATTATATTTTCAACAATGCCTCCAAATTGTTCATAAACATCAGCTAATTGTGATAAGATACCTTTGCCTTCGCAAATATACACATCATCAACCCACATCACCACAAAATCACGCTTGCCAATAATATCTTTTGCGCACAATACAGCATGCCCATTCCCTTTAGGTTCTTCTTGTTTTGCAAATGAGAATTTAACATTATGAGGTGTTGTTTTCTTTAATGTTTCCAATAGTGCAAGTTGATTACTTTGGGCTAGCTTATTCTCTAAAGAGTGATTACAAGAAAAATACTTCTCGTACATATCCTTACTACCTTCATTACTATAAACAAAGATAATCTCTTCTATTTGTGCTTCAACACAAGCATCAACTGCATACTGAATAATAGGTAAATTATTTAAACATAAAAAACCTTTGTGCATAGCTTTTGTTGCAGGCAAGTTTCTTGTTGAAAGGCCAGCAACAGGTAAAACGGCTACTTTAGGTTTATTAAACATATCTGATTCTCCTTATATCTATAAAGAGAAAAATATTTTATTATTATATTTTTATCAAACTTAAAAACCAATTATTTCACAGATAAAGCAAATTTCTTGCCAATTTTTCCTGCCAAAGTAGGTTTATTAGGTTGTGTAGTAAAAAATAAATAATTACTTTCCTTAATATTATCTTGCACAATATTATCATTTCTTAGTGCAGTTTTACCCAAATCTCCTCTAAATTCTTTTTTCACATTATTATTAGCAATGATGTATTTTTTTTCAATTTGAGTAATGTTGTCATTTTCTTCTTCAAAAGAAAGAACAGCAAAAGACGTATCATCAACACCATCATTTGTGATATTATCATTAGTAGCTATAAAAATACCTTCGATACTTTCTTTATCTAAAGGAGCTCTATTCGTTTTAGAAGTTAAATAAGTCTTATTAGGTACTTCTGTTTTTGTATTTTGAGTTTTAAACCCTTTCTTCTTTTGAATTGCTAAAGCAATATGTTCCTCAGCCATAGCTGTATCTGTTTTACCAATGTTTAAGGCAATAACAGGATTAATTTTCAAACTAGATGGAGTTTGTTCTAACTCATTTGTAATATTCTCTTCTGCAATGATAATTTCTGTGTCTTCTTTATTTTCTTCAATTGCTATAATTTCATTATCTTTAGCAATTGTTTCTTCCTTTTGGTTGTTGGTAGGTAAATCTTTCAGATTCTCAACTTTGCTTTTTGTTGGTTCTGTTATTTTTGACATTAAATTTGAAATTGCATTTTTTGTTTTATTAAAAAGAGTTGTGGCAAGTATTGGTTGTGAGTTCTGGTTGATTTCTTTAGAAACTTTAGATTTATTATCATCTCCACTCTTAATGCTATCGGTTTCTTTTGATTTTAAATTTTTAACAGGTAAACTTTCTTCAATATCTAATTTCGCTATGGCAATGTTTTTATCATCTACTGCCTTTTCATTATTATTGACTAATTCATTTTTTTCAGTCTTGACATGTTGTTTTAGATTTTCAGTTAAGTTCTCAATACTTGTTGATATATTTTGTAATTCAGCAAATTCCATAGAATTTTTCAAATTTTTGATAGCATCAGCATTTTTTTTCATTTCTGCATTCATCTTTTTTTGCGCAGTCATAATGTTTTCAATATTGCTATTTGCTATTTTTAGCTTTTCATCAAGACTTTCATTGAGCTCAACTTTATCTTTTAACAAATCAACATTTGTTTCAGCGATTATTTGTTTTTTACCATTATCTTCTTTATCATTGCTAGCCTTTAAGCTTGCATTCTCATTTGCTTGATTTTTTGTTTCAATAGCCTCTTCTTTAGCATCTTTAGAAGTATCTTTATCGTTAGAAGTAGTTAAACTTGCAACTTTTATAGCATCTTTGTTATCTTCTTTATTTTCTAAGATTGTTGGTTTTAGTGACAATGCTTTAGATAATCCACTAAACTCTAAATCAGAAATCTTAGATGAATTTTTTTGAGCTGTAAAACTACTTACAAGCGAAGAAATACTTTTGCCAAATTCTTCAAAAGAAGAAGTTAGTTTATCTTTTTTTTTTGATTGAGAAAGATCTTTGCTATCTTCTTTTGAAGTTTCATCAGCTTTTGAGGCAACCACTTTTTCTTTACCCGTAACATTAGTTGTTGGTTTTGATATATCTATATCTTCAACATTTCTTGGAGGATGAACCATATACAAATCATAGTCACGCGCATTTATACCCAAAGCTCCTCTAAATACATCCATACTGTTAATTAGGCTACTATTTAACTGTATAACGTATGCATGCATAGTATTCAAAGCTTGTTCAGCAAGTTCATTGTTTTCCTTCATTGCAGAAACGCTAGTAGAATCAATGATGTTTAGATAATTATCACGAATTTTTGCATGAAGTTTGCTAATTCTATCAACTTCTTTAGCTATGTTTTTCATATCAGTATCAATTTGTTCTACTTTTTCTTTGCTAACAGGAGTTTCTGTATTAGATAGAATATCAATCTGTGTCATATAAATTTCTGTTAAGCTATTATAGTAAGAACTATTATTTTGAGCTAAATTGAACAACCAAGAAATCTTATTGAAAGTATCATCAAATAGATATTTACTATCAACAACATAGTTTTCTTCCAATGTTTTTGGAATATACTTAAACCTTGATATTTCTTTTGCTAGCTTAGCTTCCAAATCCATCAAAACTTTTTCATCACTAGCATTGCTAATTTCTTGCTTAAGTTCTTTTAGTTTATTTTCAATAACTTTAAGTTCCTTGATATTGGTATCATAAACTTTCTTAACATTTGAATTTTGTGTAATAGGCTTAAAGCGAACAACATCAAAAGACATACGATTTATATCCTGAAGAGCAACTTTAATATCGTTTTGTAGAGTATCAATTTTTCCCTTTAATAATAAAGTCTTTTCTTTTTCTTTATTTTTCTCAGCTTGAACAATAAGTTTTTCTACTTCATTTATTCTAGCAATGCTTTCGCTTAAATCAACTTTTACATCAGGATTAGATAAATCTCCACCAAAGCTAAATTTCAAGACATCAGAAAATGAAGCATTTTTGTAAAAGGCATTAACGTCAGAGTTAAACTTCCAGTTACTTAAATTTGCATCCAACACCATATTCATATTAACAACAGGTGAAGACCAAATTATATTATCAGATACGATAATTCCATTTTTGATTTCATATTGTCCTTTAACTTCATCAAAAGAGCTCTTACCACTCTTTAGGCTGCTAATAACAGTTTCATCAAACCCTTCAATAGCTTTTCTTTGTTCTAGTTCAAATTTGATAATATCCAAATCCCAACCATTCATAACTGGACTACGAACCCAAAATCTTCCTTTAGAATTTAGATTTTCAAAAAAGTCTTTTTCAGAAGAAACAATAGAAGAAAATCTACCATTAGCACTAATCATGCCATTTTCCATTCTATATACATTTCCCCCTAAAGATGGAACACGATAGTTTTCAACATCAAAATTACCCTCGATTTTAGCTATACCATTGCTATTTAATACAAAGTCGAGATTTATTTTGCTTTCATCCTTTTGAGCTTCAAGACTTGCTATATTCAATATTCCATTGTTTAAAGTCATTTTGCTTGCAAAATTAGTATATAATCCATTATTCCAAAGCAATTGAGCAATATTAGCATCTATCTCAAAATTGGTTTTATTCAATAAAGCAAAATCAAATTTTTCGCCATTAAATTTAGGATTTAATATAAAGCTTACAATATCATTACTATTTTTTGCATTTTCAGTTTTTGCAATATTAAACATACGATTCGCATCAAATTTATCGAACGTTAAATTCATTTTCAAATCAGTTCTTTTTTGAGTGTTATCAACTTTTATATTTCCTTTAATACCACTTGCACCAAGATAAGCATTTATTTCAGCTAACTCAAACAAATTCTTATCACCGTTGATTTGGCTAGACAATGTGAAATTTGTAACTGGAATATCTGGTTTATAATCAAAACCAATAGCTTTAACAAAATTAGAAAAATTATTGGTCTTAAGTTCAATATTACCATTCAAAAAAGTATTCTTTGTTTTATTTGATGATAAAGAACCTGAATATAAAAATTCTACATCGCCAAATTTTTGAACTGAACTTACGCTAAATTCACTAATTCTACCACTCAAAGCACCTTGTGCTGCAAATAATTTGCGTTTGAATAATCCTTTAGAACCAGTATCAATACCAAGAGAACTAGCCAAAATTGGGAAGTTATTTGTTTTAATATCATAAGATAATTCATTGAAATATGGTTTTGTATATGGATTATCAATATTTGCAGTAATATTAACTTGTGCACCAGCAAGGCTACTTGTTGCAAACTTTTTGATATCGAGCCTATTACTGTCTGCTACAAAATGCAAATCAATATTTTCAATAGCAACTTTATTGTATACAGCATTACCTATATTGATTGTTGCATCTGTTTCAAAATTTCCTTTCCAAGGAGCTAAATTAAGCTGGTAAACAAGTTTTTCTTCTAAACTTGCATTTTTCAAATTGTTAGGAACTGCTTGAAAATATTTATCAAACATAATTTTAGAAACATCTGCTTGCACCAATACAAAATTTTTATCTTCACCAAAAATAAATCCAACATTACCAGAAAGAGAAGTGCTATCAATTTGAGCTTTGGGAGCAGATACCTTTAATGAATTTAAATCGCCACTAATCATAAGTTCAGCTTGAGTACGTTTGAAGACAGATTTTCTATCAGCAGGAGGCGTATTTTTAGCCAAATCCAAGCCAAATACAGACGCAAAAATCCTTATATCTTGACTATCTATAGTTTGATTAAATATGTACTCAATTTTCGGAGCAAAAGAAACTCTACCAACAGCGTTTACAACAGACTCACCAGGCATTACAACACTAAATCTATCAACGGATAAAATGCCATCAGAATATCCTAGTCCCATAACTAGTTTTTGCGCATCAACATTTTTATACTTAGCATAATTAGATTTAATGTTTAGTCTTAAGTTGTAGTTAGGAAGGGATTTTTCTTTAGGAGTTGTTTCTTTTTGTGGTTTTCCTTTTTCATTAGATGATGCATTTTCTTCTTTAGATTCTTTTGTGCTAGATTGGATTATATCTTTACTAATGTCTTCCAATAAACCTAAGTCAAATTGCAACATATTTAAATCAGCATCAATATCCCACTTTTCAGCTTTTTTGATATTTACAATACCGCTACCTGCAGTATTGTTGCCATATTTTGTTGTAAAGTTGTCGAGTTTAACTTGCTTCTTTGCATAATCATACATAAAAGAAACAAATAAAGAGCTATCATAAACTTCTGAAATTTTGTTTTCGCCAAAAATTACAGACACAACATCATATAAACTTTTACTATCAAAAGAGATATTACCTTTTGCTTTCTTTCCAAAGCTTCCGTCAACAACAAGTTTTGACGCAGTAGAAGCATTATTTACAGTCATCTTAACAACGATATCATCATTGATAACAACATCACCATTAAAATTTACTTCTTTTCTGTTATGAATAAATTTACCATCAGTTTTGTAAGGGCCTGCTAGAGAATTAGCTTTAATATTTGCGCTAACGCCAGGAATTTCAAATTTATCACCTGTTTTTTTGTTTTCATAGCTAATAACAGATTCGCTCATTCTTACGTCGTTGAATGATACTTCTATATTTCCAGACTTGTTTTTGCCACCACTTCTAACACCACTCCAGTTTAATTCTCCTTTTTCAGAAACACCTAAATGGATAGTAGCACCAGTCAAAGACATAGAACTAAGTATAAACTTATTATCAAGAAGAGGCATCAATTCCACATTTGCAGATATGTCGTTAATTTCAACCAAAGGAGTACGTGCATTGTTTTTACTAAACTTAACCATACCTGCAGAAAATTTTGGTACAGGGAATAAATCAACGGTAAGGTTTCCTTCAATAGTGGCTTTTAGCCCAGTGATTTGTGAAAACCTTTGTGCGACAACAGCTTTTTGTTTGTTCCAATCAAGCGTGTAAATGTATATGCCTAACCCAGTTACAGCAATGATGATGAAACAAAGTATTCCTATAATAATCTTTTTTAGCACGTTTTTCTCCTAAATAAAAAATAAGCTTTGCTAAATTTTTTTGTCATTGTATAATATAAAAAATTAACGAAACTCTAAAATTGTTAAAAAAAATAAAAAAATTATTTTAAAGGAGGAATTTATGAATATAAAAGAAGAACTTTTAAGATTAGCAACTTTTGCTATGAATAATGCTTATGCTCCATATTCTAAGTATTTTGTAGGAGCTACAATTTATTCTGTAGAAGGAAAATTTTATTATTCATGTAATGTGGAAAATGTTTCATTTCCTTGTGGTACATGTGCAGAAGCAGGCGCTATTTCATCAATGATTTCCAATGGAGATAAAAAAATATCAGCAATTTTGATAACATCATCAGGAAAAGAATTGGTTTATCCATGTGGTGCATGTTTACAACGAATACAAGAATTTGCAACTGATGATACCTTAATTTATTTAGCAAATAATAATGAAATAATAAAAACATATTTCTTAAAAGATTTACTTCCTCAACAATTTAGTCCAAAGGAGTTTTAATATGATTAAAGAAACAGCGAGTTTTATTAAAAATAAATTGGATTTAAAAAATCCTGAAGTTGCAGTGATCCTTGGCTCAGGTTTAGGAAGATTTTCTGAAACATTGGAAAATATATCTTCAATTTCTTATGCATCTATTCCTAATTTTCCTCAAAGTTCAGTTAGTGGCCATAAAGGAGAGCTCATAAAAGGATATATAAAAGATAAAGAAGTTATTTGCTTAAATGGTAGATTCCATTTATACGAAGGGCATAATCCAAGAGTGATATTAGATATTATTCACATCTTAAAAGAACTAGGTGTAAAACGCCTTATCGTAACAAATGCTGCAGGTTCTTTAAGATTAGATATGCCACCAGGAAGTATAATGCTTATAAAAGATCATATCAATTTTAGTGGTAGAAATCCTCTAGTTGGTCCAAATGATGATAATTATGGCCCTCGTTTTCCAGCGTTAAATAATGCTTATTCATTAACACTTCGAAATCTTTGCAAAAAAACAGCTCAACAATTAGATATTGAGCTAAAAGAAGGGACATACTTTTATGTATTAGGACCAAATTTTGAAACAAGTGCAGAAATTAAAGCTTTTGCTCTTTTAGGAGGAGATGCAGTAGGTTGTTCAACTGTCCCAGAGGTTATATCAGCAATCCATTGTTCAATAGATGTTTTGGGATTGTCAGTTATAACCAATTATGGAGCAGGGATGCAAGATAATACTCCATCACATCAAGAAACATTAAGCCAAGCAAATAAAGCCTCAGAAAAACTAATTAAATTAGTTGCAACATTTATCAAAGAGGAGTGATGATATGATACCTCAAGAAATAATTCGAAAAACTCGAAACAAAATTCCATTGGCTAAAGAAGAGATTGATTTTTTAGTTCAAGGTATCGCAGATGGAAGTTTAGCAGATATTCAAGCTGCATCTTTTACAATGGCTGTATATCTAAATGGGTTAACGAAAGAAGAAACACTAAACCTAACCTTAGCAATGAGGGATTCCGGTGAAAAAATAAAGTTTGAAAAATTAAATGGCCCCATAGTTGATAAGCATTCAACCGGAGGAGTAGGGGATAAAGTTAGTCTTATGTTAGCTCCAATGTTGGCTTCATGTGGTGCTTATGTTCCAATGATTGCAGGACGAGGACTTGGACACACCGGTGGAACATTAGATAAATTAGATTCTCTATCAGGTTATAAGACATCAGTAGATGTAGAAACATTCAAAAAAACAGTAGAAAAAGTAGGGTGCGCTATAGTTGGCCAAACAAGTAAACTTGCTCCTGCGGATAAAAAATTATATGCAATAAGAGATGTCTGTGCAACAGTTGAATCAATTCCTTTAATAACAGCATCGATTCTTTCTAAAAAATTAGCAGCAGGTTTAGAATATCTAGTTATGGATATAAAATGTGGTAATGGTGCTTTTATGGAAAGCACAGAAAAAGCAAGCGAACTTGCAAAATCAATTGTAAATGTTGCTAATGGTGCAGGAACTAAAACAACAGCATTATTAACTGATATGAATAGTGTTTTAGGGTTAAATGTGGGTAATGTCTTGGAGTTAAAAGAGGCTTTAGATTATTTACAGGGAAAAACAAAAGATAAAAGATTAGATGACATAACTAAAGCATTATGTTGCGAAATATTATTAAATACCAAATTAGCTGAAGATGAAAAGAATGCTCGCTCAATGCTAGAAAAATCAATAAGCAAAGGTATTGCTTATGAATATTTTGAAAAAATGGCAGCATCTTTAGGAGCGGATGTAAATATTCTTAAAGATTATGAAAATAAATTACCAAAAGCAAGATTTGTTAAACCAATATATGCAAGTCAAAATGGATATGTTGCAAAAATAGATACACGTAGCATAGGTCTTGGTGTAATAATTTTGGGTGGTGGAAGAACTAACCCCACACAATCGATAAACTATACCACAGGGTTTACAGATTTTTGCCAAATAGGTGATTATGTAGATAACCATACTCCTTTATGTTTCGTTCATGCCGAAGATGAAGATAAACTAGAAGAAGTTTCAAATCTCATACAAAAAAGTATCACAATCACTTCAACAAAGATAAACCCTATTTCTCCAATTATTGAGAAGATTTGTTAACCTTAAGGTTTAAGATTTTCTCTTGGGCTTTCTAGGTTGTGGCGGAGTATTGAAATCTGCCCAAGATTTGAAGTTTTTAATTCTATAAAGTAATTGATAATCGGGAACTCCGTCTTGTGGGAGTTTCCATTTTTTTTGTAATTTTCTAACTGCTATTGCAGTTTTAGAACCTAATTTTCCATCTTCTTTTAGCTTTAACTTAAAAATTCTATTAGCAAAATGTTGAACTTTTAATACATCTTCATCTGTAAGTTTGTAGTTAATTTTTTCTTCTAAGCTAGAATAATTTTTATTATTTTGGATGTAGTCAGCAAGTTTAACAATGGCCAAAGCATAATTTGTAGAACGATTCCATATCATAATTCTTCTAAAATTACTAAGAGTTATATAAGCTCGTCCTCTTCTGCCATCAGGAATAGTTATTGCAGCACTAGCATCATCTGGTAATTTTAATTGTTTGCCATCAACACTTCTGATACCAATTTTTTTCCATTCACTAACTTTTTTGAATTTTCTAGGACCTGCCAATGTGTAATCAAAATTCCAAGGAAGCGAAATTTCTTCTCCCCATGGTTCGTCTTTTTTCCAGCCTAATTTTGATAAATAGTTAGCAGCACTTGCGATAGCATCATCAAAACTATCCCAAATATCAGCAACACCATCCCCATCAAAATCAATTGCATAAGCATTATATGTTGAAGGCATAAACTGAAAATGCCCCATCGCCCCAGCCCAAGAGCCTTTTATTTTTTCACCATCTAGATCATATTTATCCATAATCATTAAAACATTAAACAATTCGTTTCTAAAAAACTTAGATCTTCTGTTTTTGTAAGAAAGATTAGTTAGACCGTCAATTAGGTGATATTTTCCTTTATTATAACCAAAGTGAGTTTCTATTGCCCAAAAAGATATAAGAAAATTAAGTGGAATACCATATTCATCACTAATAGAGCTATATTTATCTTTCAAATCATTGTAATGATTTCTAGCCAATTCAACTTTATTTTTATTAACTAATCGGTTTATATATTTGTCAGATGTAAGCACAAATTCAGCTTGTTTTTTATCTTGTAATACAACTTCTTTGACAGCATGAAAGTAATCATTTTTATATGCGTTATCTATTGTTTTTTTAGAAATACCTTTGTTAATCATATCATTTTTTAGTTCTTCAAGCCATTCATTCCATTCTTGCTTTTGAACATCAATAGGCTTTACTTTTGCAAAACTAGTATCCGCAAAAATAAAAAGACAAACTAAAATTGTAATTATTTTTTTTATCATAAATCAAATCCTATGCTAATCATAATTCATATAATAAAGTAAATATCTTTACTTTTTACTAACAATCAACTGTTTACATAATATTTTTTTTATGTTACAATACAAAAACAGGAGGAAACATGGATATAAAATCTTTTAAAAAATCACTTAAACCTTACAAAGCAATATTAGGAATAGATTATGGCTCAAAGAAAATAGGGCTAGCTGTTTCTGATTTGTTATTAACTATTGCTACATCATATAAAATTCTATATCGAAAAAATTTGCAAACAGATATAGAAGAATTAAAAAAAATAATAAAAGAAAAAGAGGTTGGTGCAATAGTGATGGGACTTCCTTTGCAAATGGATGGAACTCAAGGAGATATTGCAAAAGAAGTAATAAAATTTTCAGAACAGTTGGAGAAAGCTTTAGGTCTTCCTATATTGTTATGGGATGAGCGATTATCATCATCAGCTGTTGAAAAATTTCTTATAAAAGAAGTTGATTTATCTCGCTCAAAACGAGCAAAGGTTTTAGATGCTTCCGCTGCAGCATATATCTTACAAGGAGTTTTAGACGCTCTTTCATATGCTTGATAAAAAAGGAGGAGAACTATGGAGATAAATAATTTTAAGACATTTGAAGAGTTTAAATTATACCTTAAAACGCATAGAGAAAAAATGCCTTATTGGACTGAGGAAGAAATATCTAACTTTAACCAAAAAGTATATGATCTCAAAGAAAAAAGTGCTGAATTTAAAAAAAAGTATGATAAATGGGTTAAAGGTTTAGAGCTTAAGAAAAACAAAGAAAAAGTAAGCATAAAGATAAGTGGCACAAAGCAAGATGAAATGTATGCCAAAGGGTACTTAAAACTCAAAAAAATTCAGCAAGAAAAAGCTTTAAGAATGCATCAATTAAAATATAAGAGTAAATAGCCTATCTATTTATTAAAATAAGATGTTGGTTTTGTCTTGATTTTAGTCTAAAAATGTGATACACTAAAACCTCATTTGGTAGAAACAAAGAGGAGATGGACGATGGCTAAAAGTGAGATGGATTTTAGGAATTTTTATGAATTTATTGACTTTTGTAGAAACGTAGATATTAAAAACTGGTCAGAAATAGAAGTTAGAGAATTTAATAAAAAAGTTTATTCTTTAATGAAGGATGATATTAGCTTCAAAGAAAAATACACAAAGTTAAGTGCGAAGTTAAAAAAACAAGATGTTCGTGATAATATTTTAAAGCAAAGAACCAAAATTTCTCTAAACACCAAAAGGGAAACTTATAGGAAAAATCAGACAGCTTATAAAATATGTAGTTCTCAAGGTATTACACGTTAAAAAAGGAGCTTATAGCTCCTTTTTTTAATATACGGTGTTACCATCCATCTCAGTTCCGCCCCATTCAATTGCAACAAAACCTTTTCTTTCTGGTGTTGGAGCAAAAATTTGTTCTTTAACATCAATAGGTTTAGATAGTCCTTTATATGCCATCATAACTCTAATTATTGTTTCAGGCTTTG
>JAFYXH010000013.1 GCA_017546315.1 Alphaproteobacteria bacterium | reverse complement strand
TAACTTGTTACCATACCAAAAACAAGACTTTGTTGACTTGTTCACAATTATGGATGGTCTTCCAGTTACTGTTCGTTTATTAGACCCACCATTGCACGAATTCTTACCTCATACAGATGTAGAAATGAAAGAATTAGCAGATAAAATGGGTATGACTTTAGCTCAAGTTAAAGCTCGTGCTGAACAATTACACGAATTAAACCCAATGCTTGGTCACCGTGGTTGTCGTTTGGCTGTTACATATCCAGAAATTGCTGAAATGCAAGCTCGTGCTATTTTAGAAGCTGCTTTAGAATGTGCTTCTAAAGGTGTTAAAGTAACTCCAGAAATCGAAGTTCCTTTGATTGGTTCTAAGAAAGAGTTGGATATTGTTAAAAACGTAATCGATACAACAGCTGAAAAAGTATTTACTGAAAAAGGACAAAGAGTTGATTACCTTGTTGGTACAATGATTGAGTTACCAAGAGCTGCTTTACAAGCTGAGTATATTGCAGAATCTGCTGGTTTCTTCGGTTTCGGTACAAATGACTTGACTCAAACAACTTTGGGTATGAGCCGTGATGATACTGGTGCTATTTTAGATGAATACAGAGCTAAGGGCGTTTATGTTGCTGACCCATTTGCTTCTATTGATGTAGAAGGCGTTGGTAAACTTGTTAGACGTGCATGTGTTCAAGGTCGTATGACTAACCCTGATATTCACTTGGGTGTTTGTGGTGAGCACGGTGGTGATCCTGCATCTATTGAATTCTTCAATTCTTGCGGTTTAGATTATGTATCTTGTTCTCCATTCCGTGTACCAGTTGCTCGTTTAGCTGCAGCACAAGCTGCTGTTAAGCAAAAAGGACAACCAAAAGCTGTTGATGCAGCAAAAAATGGTTGTTGTTGCAAAGAAGCTTGCTAATTTTTAGTTAGCTAAAAAAAAGAAGGACCTCGCTAATTTGCGGGGTCTTTTTTTGTGGTAATAATTTGTTTTAAGTGGTGTTGTGTAAATAATTTAAGGGGCTTTTTTGTATATATCTTTTAATTTTGTTTGAATTGATTAAATATTTATCTAATTATAATGTTAGTAGCAGTTTTTTTGGGAGATTAAAATGAATTTTAATGATTTGAAAGATGTGAATAAAGTTAAGAGTATAGCTTTGGGCATTTTGGATGATTTCAAAAAAGAAATGGATAAAATTAAAGACGTAAATAAAGAAAGTTTTGTTGCAGGATTTAATAATTGTTTTGTTGAATATTTGAAAAATGAATATGTTAAATTTGATGGCAGAGTTTCTCGTTGTCAATATTGGATGTTTGCTCTTTATTCTATTTTGGTTGGTATTGCTATTTCTGTAGTTGTATCTGTCTTGCCATTTTTGAGTTCTTTGTCTTTGTTGTATTTTCTTGCAATTTTAGTTCCTAGCGTTGGTTTAGGTGTTCGCCGTTTGCATGACATCAATTTTTCTGGTTGGTGGTTTTTAGTTAGTTTAATTCCTTATGTTGGTGGAATAGCTTTGATTTTCTTGTTTGCTATTGCTGGGGATAATAAGGCAAATGATTATGGTGCGAAAGTAAAATAATTAGAATTTGTTTTAATGTATTGAAGAGGGAATTTTTGTTCCCTCTTTTTTTGTTTGATTTTTTGTGTTTTTTGTGGTATTAGATTTTAGTTTTTATAATTTTTGTGTGTATGGATATAATTGTTGTTATAGAAAGGTTGTTAGGCCTTTTGTTTAATTTTGCTTTTTGGTTTGTTTTAGTTTTTGTTGGTTTAATGATTATTAGAAGGCCAAAATTTTTGATTTTAATACCTGTTTGTTTGTTTGTTCTTATCTTTAAGCTTATTAGTTTTTTTGTGGTTTGGGGATTTGAAAAAATATTAAGCTTGTTTGTTGATTTTTGGATGAAAAATGAGATTAAATTTTTTGAAAAATCGATAAATAATGTGGGTATTAAAAATGATTTAGATGTTGGTGCGTGTCATTTATATTTTAATAGAATAGGTGCAAATAGTATAAACATGTTATTTTATGTTTATTTGAGTAAAGCTTTCGAATATTTGGAAAGTGAAGACTGCGATGATGCACAAGTTGAGCGCTATATACATCTTTTGGAGATAATGAATAGGTGTTTGAGATATAAACCTATTTAGAATTAGAAAATCCCCTTTTAAGGGGATTTTTTTAGTATTGTATGAGAAATAAAATAATTAGTGCCGATATGACTATGGATGGGCCAAATGCACCTTGTTTTTGTTTGTTTATGTAGCAAGATACTGCAAATATGGGGCAAGATAGTAAAATAACAAATGGAATATTGCTTAATCCTAACCATGCTCCTATTCCTGATAGAATTTTTATATCTCCACCTCCTAAATTATTTGGGTGTCTTTTTATTAGTAGTAGAGAAGCAATTACAGGAAGCATATAACCAAATATTGCACCTAGAGCGCTATTGGCTGTTGATGATGGGATGTTTTCGCCTAAGATATATCCAGCAAATGTTGAATATGCAAAACCGCTGATTAGTAATGGTGAGGTTAATATATCTGGTAGATACATAATTCTGTTATCTATTTCCATTAGGAGGAGTAAAATTATTATGAAAAAACTAATCCAAGGTGCTTCGTATTGAGAAGTTGTTATAGATGTTAAAAATAAAATTGATGAAGCTGTTATTCCCCATCCTAATGAACGCATAAAATAACGATTGCGCAATTTTAGATATTTAGCATTGTTAAGACGTTTTTGAGCTGAAACTCTTTTGTTTGGGGTAAATATTCTATATATAGCGTAAGCAAGAGTTGCTGGCATGAACTTTGCAAAGCGTCTGGCTGTATATGGTATTGAAAAACCTAAAATAAATCCTAGTAAAGCGTATATCATAATTTTATTCTCCAATTTTTTATTGGATTTATTTTAGGTTGAAAAAGTAAAATAATCTTTAAGTTTTATATTAGTCCCATTTTTTGGGCGGTTATTACTGCTTGGGTACGGTTGTTTACTTTTAGAGATCGTAAAAGGGCGTTGATGTGAAGTTTTACGGTAGCTTCAGAAACTCCCATATCATAAGCTATTTGTTTGTTTGATTTGCCTTGTGCAATGAGATCTAATACTTGGGATTGACGGTTGGTTAGGTTCTTTTTTAGTGATGATGAAGAATTAAAAGAACTATAATCTATTCCATTATTTAGCATTGCAGGTGGGATGTATGTGCCTCCGTCTAAAATTAGTTTTAATGCGCCACTTAGTATGTTGCTATTAGAACGTTTGGGAATATAGCCATCTACTCCTAAGGATAATATTTTTTTGATATTTCTAATATCTTCTGAAGTTGAGGTGGTTATTATTTTTATGGTTGGGATTATATTTTTTATTTTGGTGATGGTTTCGGTTGAGTTTATTCCTGCTAAATCTATATCAAGAATAACAACATCTGTATCTGTTTCATGAGATAATATTTTTTGCATTTCAGTTAGATTTGAAGATTGCAAAATTATTATGTTTTCATTGATTTCTTTTAGGCGTAAAGATAATCCATCCCTAAATAATGATTGTTCGTCCATTATTAAAACTTTCATTTATTTCTCCTTGAAAATAAGGTATTAGCTAAATGTAGTTGCAATATAAGTCCGGATTATGAGTTTTAAAGTGCTGAGTATTTTTTTATTTTTTTTCTTCTAAAATTAAAAGTTCTACCCCTGCTTCTTTTAACATTTGTTCAGAATAAGTTATTTTATCTCTCCAAGTGTTTTGAGGGGTGTTTTTATCTATAACAAGAGGGTTTGTTACTACAAGTTTTATACCTGATTGAATTATGGCACGAGTGCAATCTGTGCAAGGAAAATGTGTTGCATATAGAACGCATCCTTTTACTTGTGTGCCACAGAGGCAAGCGTTATATACTGCATTTCTTTCTGCATGTTCAAAGAAATCATACTTTGTAGGACGTTCAAAACGTTCAAAAACTTCATCATCAACACCTCTAACAAAGCCATTATATCCTGTGGCTCTTATTTCTTTATCTGGACCAACAATTACAGCACCTGTTTTGGTTGATGTATCTTTTGACCAAGTTGAAATGAGTTTTGCTAGTTCCATAAAGCGGTAGTGCCATTTCATTGTAAACATTTTTATTTCCCTTCTTGAATGAATAACATTGTGTATTTTAGTTAGATTTTAGAATTTTACAAGTTTTTTTATTTTGTTGAAATATTGATTTGGTGATATAGAAAAATATATTATTTATTGTTTTTTGATAAAGGAGGTTTTTATGAGTAAAATAGTTGATGTTAAAGGAAGATATATTATGGATTCAAGAGGGAATCCGACAGTTGAAGTTGATGTTGTTTTGGAAAAAGGTGGTATAGGGCGTGCGAGTGTTCCGAGCGGTGCTTCTACGGGGATGTATGAGGCTTTTGAATTAAGAGATAGGGATGAAAAAAATTTTGGAGGAATGGGAGTAAGTAAAGCTGTTGTGAATGTTAATAATGTTATTAAGCAAGCATTGTTAGGAAAAGATGCTGAAAAGCAGGAAGAAATTGATAAATTATTGATTAGTATTGATGGAACAGAAAATAAGAAAAATTTAGGAGCAAATGCAATACTGGCAGTATCTTTAGCGGTTGCTAAAGCTATGGCTAATGAGAAAAAAGAATATTTGTATAAATATTTGGGAGGAGATGAGGCTAGGGTATTGCCGGTGCCTATGATGAATATTTTGAATGGGGGGAAACATGCTGATAATAAAATTTCTTTTCAGGAATTTATGGTGATGCCTATTGGGGCAAAATCTTTTAGCGAATCTATTATGATTGGTACTGATATTTTTAAGATGTTGAGAAAAAAACTGAAAAAAGCAGGTTATAATACAAATGTTGGTGATGAGGGTGGTTTTGCTCCTAATTTAGAATCTGCGGAAGTTGCTTTGAATTTTATTGTAGATGCAATTTATGATGCAGGATTTAATGTTGGGAATGATGTTTGTTTAGCTTTGGATGTTGCTTCATCTGAATTTTTTGATGGAGATAAATATGTATTAGAAGAGGAAAATAAAAGATATGATGCAGGTGAGATGGTTGAGTATTATAAATATTTATGCAAAAAATTTCCGATTTTATCTATTGAAGATGGTATGGCCGAAGATGATTTAGAGGGATGGAAAATATTAACAAGAGAATTAGGGGATAAAATTCAGTTGGTTGGGGATGATTTGTTTGTTACGAATCCTAAGAGATTATTTTGGGGAATCGAAAATGGTATTGCAAATTCTGTTTTGATAAAACCAAATCAGATTGGAACGTTGACAGAAACATTACAGACAGTTGACATAGCTAAAAAGCATGGATATACCTCTATATTATCGCATAGGTCTGGTGAAACTGAGGATACATCAATTGCGGATATTGCGGTAGCAACTAATTGTGGGCAAATTAAAACAGGTTCTGTTTCTAGAACTGATAGGTTGGCAAAATATAATCAACTTATTAGAATAGAAGAAGAACTTGGTGGAAATGCCATTTTTATGGGTAAAAATATTTTTGGATTAAAGAGTGGTTTAAGATGAAGTCTTTTTTATATTTTGTTTTTATTATTGCTTGTATTTTAAGTGTTGTATCTGGGATTTGGTATTGGCAATCAGGGGCAACTGTTTTAGAGCAAGTTGAATATGTTAAGGTTAATTTTTTAGATGTTTTGGGAGAAAAGGTTAGTAATACTTCTAGTTCTGCTTCAAAATTGGGGAATGTTTTAAAAGGACAATTAGAAGAAGCACAAGATGTGTATCATAATGGTGCTGAAGCAAAATATGAATAGTTAGTTTGTATTTTGAGACAATAGAAAAAGAGCCTATTTTAGGCTCTTTTTATTATAACTATTAGCAATAAGAATTATAAAATGCGACTAGCAACAGTATCAATTAACTTTTTGCTTGCTTCTTCTACGCTAATATTATCGTAAATAGCAACTTCACTAGCTAAACGTTCAACAGCTTGTTCATAAATTTGACGTTCACTGTATGATTGTTCAGCAAGATTTTCACTGCGGTGAAGATCGCGAATAACTTCAGCAACAGCTATTGGGTTGCCTGAGTTAATTTTATTTTCATATTCTTGGGCACGTCTTGACCACATAATTTTTTTAATTCTTGGTTTGCCTTTTAGTGTTGCTAGGGCTTCTTTCATTGTTAAGTCATCAGATATTTTACGTAATCCAACTTGATCTAATTTTGCCATTGGAACACGCAAAGTCATTTTATCTTTATCAAAATTAACAACTAAGAGCTCTAACTCACTACCAGCAATAGTTTGTTTGGCGATATTTGTTACCTTGCCAACACCATGTGTTGGATAAACAACATATTCGCCGGAGTTAAAACTAACAACAGAACTTTTTTTCATGTTGAGATAACCTCCTTTAAGTTAGAGTGTGTATAATTTAGAAAACGTATGAACTATATCATATTTTTTGAAACAAATCTAGACCTAAAATGAAAAAAATATAAAATTTTTTTTATTATTTGTAATCAATTATTTAGGAAATAAATCGTTCTGTTTTAGCGCTTCACCTATTACCATTACGGCAGATACGGCAACGTTTATTGAGCGTGCGTTTGCATTCATAGGAATAACTAATCTAGCATCTGCTATATTGTGGACGGACTCGGGGACTCCTGCACTTTCTCTTCCCATTAAGATAATGTCATTTTTTTCAAATTTGAAATCTGTGTATGGGATACTTGATTTGGTGGTGAGCAATATAATTCTTCCATATTCTTGTGGATTTTCGTCACGGTATTTAAGAAAGTCCTGCCATGAATTATGACGACGATATGAAACTAAATTTAGGTAATCCATACCGGCTCTTTTTAATGATTTTTCGTTAAAAATGAATCCACATGGTTCGATTATATCTAATGGCAAATCTAAGCAGGCACCAAGACGGAGCAAAGTGCCTGTATTTTGTGGAATATCTGGTTGGAATAATGCTAATCTCATATTAGTTAGGCTTTACTAAATTGTCTTTTTTGCTTCTGTAAATTGCTGCAAAATCAACAGGTGCAAGAAGTAATGGAGGCATACTTGATTCTGCTAAGTTTGAAGCTATTATTTGGCGAGCAAATGGATAAAGTAGTTTTGGTATTTCAATAAACAAAACAGGTTCAATTTGTTCTTCTGGTAATTTGATTGTGCAGAATGCACCATATGCTAGTTCTACGATGAATAGTTTTTCATTGTTTATGTCTGAATTTATATGAATGTTTAGTATAACTTCGTAATTGTCATCTTGAATTTTTCTTGCATCAATATTTAGCTCAACAGATATTTGTGGTTGTGTGTTAAGTTTTGTATATATTTCAGGTGCGTTTGGCACTTCTAAAGACATATCTTTGATATATTGAGAATTGATTGCTATAATATTTTGATTTTGTGTTTCAGTCATTTTTTCCTCTCTGAAAATTTTTATTTGTTATGATAATAATATTTTATTTTTATACGTCAAATATAATAGTTGATAATAAAGATATTTAACCCTATATTTATTGATAAATATGAAAGAGGTGAAAAATGTCAGGATATTTAGATATTATTTTTTTATTGGTTTTAGTTGTGGTAATCTTTAGTAAATTAAAGAGTGTATTAGGCACTGGTGGTGAAGATACTAAGATTATTATGGTTCCTAAGGAGCAGTTTGAACGTGTGTATAAAGAAATAAAGAAAACTTCTTTATCTGAAAGTTCAGGCGTTGTTGATTTGGATAAATTATCTCCTTTGGATAAAGAACTGATAAAAATTCCTAATTTTAATAAAAATGTTTTTGTAAAGGGAGCTCAAAGAGCTTTTGAGATGATTTTGACTTCTTTTAGTAAAGGTGATGCTAAGACTTTGGAGAGCTTGGTTAATAAAGAACTTTTAGATAAGTTAAAATGTGTTATTGAAGATAGAAAAGAAAAGGGTATTAGTGCAGAAACAGATTTGGTTGGATTTGTTGAAACTGAAGTTGAATCGGTAAATTTTGTTGAAAATAATAGAGTTAATGTTGTTGTTAAGTTTGTTAGCGAACAGGTTAATTTATTAAAAAATGCCGATGGCGATATTATAGAGGGTGATGAGAATTATGTTCAGACAATTTCTGATGTTTGGACATTTGAAAAAAGTTTGAATCCTAATGTTAATAACTGGTTGTTGTGTTCTACTAAGAAATGTTAAAAAAAGTACTTTGTTTATTGGTTGTTAGTTTACTTGTTTCTTGTTCTGGTGAGGATAAGAAAAGAGATTATTCTTTGGGGTTTAAGCTTTATAAAAGTAGTTTTTCTGATTTGAAAGATTGGGAAGATGATGATTTATATCTTTTTGATAAAAGTGTGAAGAGTGTTTGTGAAGCTTTGAAGAAGAATAATTCAAGTAAATTAGCAAGTGATAAATTTGAAGTTTCTTTGAGTGAGTATAAAAATCATTGTGAAAAAATTCAGAATATTAAAAATAATAAATCTTTAAAAAAATATATTGAGAAGAATTTTTTACCATATTTAGTTGTTAATAATGGAGAGGCTGAAGGAAAGTTTACTTCTTATTATGAAGCTGAGATTAAGGCTAATACTGTTATGGGAGGAAAATATAAATATCCTATTTATGGTAAGCCGAATGATTTGGTTGAAATAAATCTTAGAGATTTTGATGAGAGTTTACCTAATCAGCGATTAGTTGGTAGAGTAAAAGATGGTAAGCTTGTTAAATATTATACAAGAAAAGAGATTGATGAAGGAATTTTGGATGCTCCTGTTATTTTGTGGGGTGATAACATTGTTGATATTTATTTGATGCAAATTCAAGGAGCGGCGGTGGCTACTCTTCCGGATGGAAGTAAGATTAGAGTTGGTTATCATGATAATAATGGGCATAAGTTTAGAGGAATAGGATCTATTTTGCTTGAGAAAAAACTTATTGAACCTAAAGATGCTTCTATGGATAAGATTAGAGAATGGTTGGATGATAATGGTGATAAAGCAAAAAAGAATATGCTCTTAAATGATAGGTTTATTTTTCATAAAATTGTGGAGGCTGATGGGCCTATTGGAGCGATGGGACTTCCTTTGTATGCTGGGCGTAGTATGGCGGTTGATAGGAGTTTTATACCTTTGGGGGTTATGCTGTGGGTAGAAACAAAAAGTCCTAAAGGTGATTTAAATAAACTTGTTATGGCAGAAGATGTGGGGAGTGCTATTAAAGGAGCTATTAGAGGGGATTATTTTTGGGGGCATGGTGATGATGCTCTAAAGTTTGCTGGTAAAATGAATTCTAGTGGTAGATATTATGTTATTTTACCTAAAAATGCAGAGGTAAAAGTTTATGACTGATGATAGTTGGGAAGAGGTAAAAAAAGGGATTAAACCTCTTAAAAATAATAGGTTTGTTGATGATATTAAGCAAAAAGAAGTGGTTATTAGAAAAGATAAGGTTGAGACAGTTTGTTTTGATGTTTTGAAACGAGGAAAAGCAGTAAAAAAAGATGATTTTAGCCAAATGGATGGAAGACTACAAAAGAGATTTAAAAGAGAAGAATTTGAGGTTGAGGCTACTCTTGATTTGCATGGAGTGGTTGAGAAGGTTGCTTATGAAAAGGTATGTAATTTTATAAAAAAATCTTATAATATTGGTTTAAGGTGTGTTCTTATCATTACAGGAAAAGGGGAAAGTGAAGAGATTTTTAGTGAAAGAGGAATTTTAAAGAAATCTGTTCCTTTATGGTTATCTCAAGGGGAGATTAGTAGTCTTGTTTTAGCGTATAAAAATCCTAGTGAGGCATTGGGCGGAAAGGGTGCTTTGTATATATTTTTGAGAAAAAATAATAAATTATAATTTTCGTAATTTGATGAAATTTTCTGAGTTTATAATATATATTTGATTTTAAATACGTAGTATTTTGTTTAAAAACATTGTTTAAATGAGTCTATTTGACAATTTTGGCTAAAAAGGTATTGAATTTTATAATAAAACATGTTATATTTGGAGTGTTAAAATATAATATATGTTAGATTATTTGAGT
>JAFYXH010000012.1 GCA_017546315.1 Alphaproteobacteria bacterium | reverse complement strand
GCATCTGTGTGTGGCAAGAATTCATGCAATGGTGGGTCTAACAAACGAACAGTAACTGGTAAACCATCCATAATTGTGAACAAGTCAACAAAGTCTTGTTTTTGGTAAGGCAACAAATTAGCCAAAGCTTGACGACGACCTTCTTCTGTAGAAGATAAAATCATAGTTCTCATGTCGGCAATTCTGTTTGCATCAAAGAACATGTGTTCTGTACGAGCTAAACCAATACCTTCAGCACCAAAATTACGAGCTGTTTGAGCATCTTTTGGAGTTTCAGCATTTGCACGAACTTTCATAGTTTTGATTTCATCAACCCATGTCATCAATTTACCAAAATTACCTGTCATTTCAACTTGAACTGTAGGAATTTGACCTTCAATAATTTGACCTTTAGCACCATCCAAAGATACCCAATCACCTTCGTTAATTACAACGCCTGATTTTGTAGTCATTGTTTTAGCTTTATAGTCAATAGTAATATCAGTAGAACCAGATACGCAAGGAGTACCCATACCACGAGCAACCACAGCAGCGTGAGATGTCATACCACCACGAGCTGTAATCACACCTTGAGAAGCGTGCATACCGCCAATATCTTCAGGACTTGTTTCATTACGGATAAGAATAACTTTCTCACCTTTGTTAGCCCATTCTTCAGCATCATCAGCATTAAATACTGCACGACCTACTGCAGCACCAGGAGAAGCTGGAAGACCAGTCGCAATAACTTTCTTTTCAGCCTTAGGATCCAACATTGGGTGCAACAATTGGTCTAATTGATCAGCACCAACTCTCATAATAGCTTCTTCTTTTGTTAACATACCTTCTTCGTACATTTCAACAGCCATTCTTACAGCAGCAGCAGCTGTTCTCTTACCATTACGGCATTGCAACATCCAAAGTTTACCATGTTCAATAGTGAATTCCATATCTTGCATATCTTTGTAATGATTTTCAAGATTATTACGAACTTCAACTAATTCTTGATAAAGGTGAGGCCATTTTTCTTCCAAAGAAGCACCATTTCCAATAGAAGCCATTGGTTGAGGTGTTCTAATACCAGCCACAACGTCTTCACCTTGAGCATTTACTAAATATTCACCGTAGTAAACATTTTCACCTGTTGCAGGGTCACGAGAGAAACAAACACCAGTTGCACAATCATCACCAGCATTACCAAACACCATAGTTTGAACGTTAACAGCTGTACCCCAGTCACCAGGAATGTTATTTAATTTACGGTATGTGATAGCACGATCAACCATCCAAGAACCAAACACTGCACCGATACCAGCCCATAATTGATCCCATGGATCTTGTGGAACTTCTTTACCTAATTTTTTACCAATTTCTTTATATTCTTTAACTAATTCTTTCAAATCCTCAGCTGTCATATCTGTATCAGAAGCATAACCTTTAGATTTTTTCATATTTTCCAAAGCTTCTTCATACAAATCAATATCAGCACCTAAAACCACGTCAGAGAACATTTGAATGAAACGACGATAAGAGTCATATGCAAATCTCTCACTACCAGAAGCTTTTGCTAAAGCCTTAACAGTTTCATCATTCAAACCTAAGTTTAATACTGTATCCATCATACCAGGCATAGATACTCTAGCACCTGAACGAACAGAGAATAACAATGGGTTTTCGCTATCAGCAAATTTTTTACCCATAATACCTTCAACATAAGCAACTGCTTGACGAACTTGATCTTTCAAGTCAGCTGGATATGTCTTATTATTATCGTAATAATATGTACAAACTTCAGTTGTTACTGTAAATCCTGGAGGAACAGGCATACCAACTTTGTTCATTTCTGCCAAGTTAGCACCTTTACCGCCTAGGAGATTTTTCATAGAGGCATCGCCTTCTGCGTTGCCGTTACCAAATGTATATACCCATTTACTCATGGTTATTCAGCTCCTATTTAGCTTATATTAAGTTAAAAACAGCCACATATAAATCATTTATATGTAGCAGAACAATAAATTCTGGCACAAATTTATAACAACTATTTAGAATATTCAAGCAAAAAGTTATTACTTTTAAATTTAAAACAAACTTTTAAAATCAATATTTTGGATTCACTTTAATATCTATAAATCAGACCTTCACCACCACACTATGACGATTCCCTGTTTTTTCATACCTAAAAGAATAAAACATCTTTTCACCACAATTAGTACAATAAGGACAAACATCTATCATATCCACCCCACATTCTATTAACTGCTGCTTGTTTATACCTTTCAAATCAACAAAATATTTATCATCTTTTTCTCTAAAAATTTCTTCAGTATTATTTACCGTTTTAGAAAGTTCACCATAAACATCTTTTCCAACTTCATAACAATCAAAACAAATACTAGGTCCTACAATCGCTTTAACATCAGAAGCTTCACACCCTGTTTCTTTTATCAACCGATCAACAGAAACTTTTGCCATACATTTAGCTGTTCCTCTCCATCCCGCATGCGAAATAATCACTTTTCCTTTTGCATACAAAACTAAAGGCACACAATCACCAAAATTATGAAAAGCAGCCATCCCTTTTTTCAACAACAAACCATCAACATTTTCATAAAAAAATTTATCCTTCTCAACTTCCGCAATTTCTACTCCATGCACAGGATGATTCGTGGCCAACTTTTGCCCCAAAAATTTCTCAACAACTTTTCTATTATAAGACATATCTTCTTCTTTAGAATAAATACATATATCCCTAGTTGTGAAAAACACATCACATTCATCAATCAAAGTAGATTTCACAATTTTTTTATTATCAATGTAATCAATAAAAAACACTTATTTTGCCTCTTCTTCTTTTACCTCATCCATAAGCCAAATAGGTTTCTTAATATTGGATTCTAAAAAACTACGATGAACAGCTAATTCCTCTTCGCTTAATGTAAATTTTCTAGATTCCCTATACTCCCTCTTTAGTGTTATAACTTCCTCATTTCCACCCTTTTTAGAACTAATATTACTTGCCAAATCCATTGTTGGTTCAGCACCACCCAAAAGTTCCAAATAAACTTCAGCTAAAAGTTCCGCATCAAGAAGCGCTCCATGAAAAGTTCTCGCTGAATTATCAATACCAAACCTTTTACACAAAACATCCAAGTTATTTCTTTGTCCCGGAAATTTTGATTTAGCAATTTCCAAAGTATCAATAACTCTATCATTAGAATAAATTTCAAAACCAAGTTCTTTTAATTGATAATTTATAAAATTCATATCAAACGTAGCATTATGAGCAACTAGGATTCCATCATCCCCAACAAACTCAACCCATTCTTTTGCAATCTTATCAAAACTAGGATAACTATTCAAAAATTCATTAGTCAAACCATGCACTTTAATAACTTCTTCTGGTACTTCTCTTTCGGGATTTATATATTGGTGATAAGTTCTTCCTGTTGGCACATGGTTAATCAATTCCACTGCACCAATTTCAACTAATTTATCTCCTTTTTGTGGATCAAAACCTGTCGTTTCAGTATCAAAAACAATCTCTCTTATCGTTTCCATTTTTTTATTTCCTTTATCATATTTATTACTTTATTTTCTAACTCTTCTTTACTACATCCAGTATCTATTATCATATTGACTTTACTAATTTTTTCTTCTCTTTTCATCTGTATATTATTTATCTTATCAAAATCATCTCCGCTGATTCCATCTCTATTCATAACTCTTTGTTTTTGAGTCTCATAATCCACATCAGCTAACACAACATAATCGAAATAAACATTCCATCCCATTTCATATAACAAAGCAACATCTGTAAAAACAATTTCTTCATCATCAAAATCATTCACACAATCTAATAATTTCTTCGTCAAATAAGGATGAATAATACTCTCTAGGATTCTCAATTTTTTTACATCATCAAAAACTAAATTTCTCAAAATTCTCTTATTGAATTTCCCATCAACTTTTGTCTCAGGAAAACGCTTTATTACCATCTCCAAAAAATCATTTTTATAATAAAGTTCTCTACACCATTCATCAACATCATTAACAATAAAATTGTGTTTTCTCAATATGTTAGATATAGTTGTTTTACCACATCCAATAGAACCTGTAATCGCTACAAACATTTTTTTGCCTCTAAAAATTTTTTTTAATCCACAACTTGAAACCATCCTGTGTATAACTATATTACTAGATAAATTTCTAACATTTAATCACCATAAACCCAAAAAATAAACATAACTTATTAACATAATTTTTTTGATTATTCACACCTGTTAAAACTGTTTATAACTACTCTTTATCAACAAGAAACGCAAAATAACCAAAATTTTGTTTTAAAATCAATTTTTTGGAGTCCTCCACAACCTTTTAAACACCACTAAAAAAAATGTTCAAAAAACTGTTTACAAAAAGTTATCAACAGAACTCACAGGGATAAACAAGTAACAAAAAAATTTTATTTAAAAATAATTGTTTAGGGAAATTCACTGTTGATAATTTTTTCCCAAATTTCCAAACAAATACCCCTTTGCTAAAAAATTTTTTACTTATCAAAGAAGACCTCTTATAACGTTTTAAATTGACATCTAAAAAAAAACGCTATAAGAAACTAGCCAAATAATAAATTTAATATTCTACTTAACCGATAGGTTTAATCCATGCATTTGAAAGATTTGAAAGATAAATCACCTAAAGTTCTGCTTGAAAAAGCCGAAGAGCTTGGTGTTGAAGACGCTTCATCATTACGAGTCCAAGATCTTATCTTTGCAATTATGAAAAAAGTTGCAGAAGATGACGAAACAATTTATGGTGATGGCGTCATAGAAGTTATGCAAGATGGTTTCGGCTTTTTACGTTCATCATTATCAAACTACCTTGCGTCAGCAGATGACATATACGTATCTCCTCAACAAGTAAAAAAATATGGTTTACGAACAGGAGATACTGTCGAAGGTGAAATTAGAGCTCCAAAAGAAAATGAACGCTATTTCGCTCTCACAAAAGTAAACACCATCAATTATGATGATCCTGAAAAATCTAAACTCCGTGTAAATTTTGATAATTTAACTCCTCTCTATCCAACTGAGAAATTAAATTTTGATATAATTTGCGGAGACAAAGATTATACAACTCGAGTGATAGATTTAGTTTCCCCTCAAGGAAAAGGACAACGTGGTTTAATAGTTGCTCCACCTCGCACAGGTAAAACAGTTATGTTGCAAAATATTGCTCATGCAATTGCAACCAACCACCCTGAAGTTTATCTTATCGTTCTTCTAATTGACGAACGTCCAGAAGAAGTAACCGATATGACCCGCTCAGTTAAAGGTGAAGTTATTTCATCAACATTTGATGAACCAGCAGCTCGTCATGTTCAAGTAGCTGAAATGGTAATAGAAAAAGCAAAACGCTTAGTAGAAACTAAGAAAGATGTTGTAATTCTTTTGGATTCCATCACTCGTCTTGGTCGTGCATACAACACAGTTGTTCCATCATCCGGAAAAGTTTTAACCGGTGGTGTTGATGCAAACGCTCTTCAACGTCCAAAACGTTTATTGGGAGCAGCTCGCAATGTTGAAGAAGGTGGATCACTCACCATTATCGCCACAGCTTTGATTGATACTGGTTCAAGAATGGACGAAGTTATTTTTGAAGAATTCAAAGGAACAGGAAACTCAGAAATTATCCTTGATAGAAAATTAACAGACAAACGTCTATTCCCAACCATAGATATTACTCGTTCCGGAACACGAAAAGAAGAACTTTTGGTTGATAAATCTATTTTGACCAAGATGTGGGTATTACGTCGTGTATTGATGCAAATGGGTATGACAGACGGTATGGAATTCTTGCTTGAAAAGCTAAAATTATCTAAAGATAATCAAGATTTCTTTGATACAATGAATTCTTAAAAATATATAATACATTTAGTATCTTAACCTCTCTATTTTAGAGAGGTTTTATTTATATTTTTTTTATCAATATATGAATTAAAAAATTATTGGTGGCTATTATTTAGTTTTACTAAAGCTCGCTCAATAGCATATAAATGTAATGTATCAAACAAAGCAAGATATAACTCAAAAATGCAATCTCAACCAAAAATTCAACCACATTTTCAATCAGCTCAACCACAATTATCAAAAAAGCAAGCTCAAAAAGGTTATGGTTATCAAAAAAATAATCAAACCCAATACATTTTAAGTGAATATGTTTATTAAAAAAAAGGGAGTTATCTCCCCTCTTCTTTTACTTTTTTAGCAAAAATTCTTTAACATCTTTCATATTATAAAAAATATCTTTAATTCCAAGCTCTTTAACTCTTTCAAGATATTTTTCATTTTGGTACATTTCGCTTCCCAAAAATGCAATAACATCCATCCCAGCTCTAATTCCAGCTGTCATTCCTACAATGGAGTCCTCAATCACAATACAATCCTTAGGTTCTTCGCCCATTTTTTGACAAGCATACAAAAATAAATCAGGCTCAGGTTTTCCTCTTTCTACCAAATCGACCGTAAAAAGATTATTATCATCAAAAAAAGTTCCCCACATACCAATAGACTTAATTTTTTGAAGAGTCTTTGCATAAACTCCTCCTGTTGCAACGCAATATTTATCAATGCACTCTAAAACTTCTTCAATATGAGGAATTTTTTCCATTTCGTTATTTTTAATACATGTTAAATCTTTTTCCATGCAAACTTTCCAAAATTCATCATCAGTAATAATTCCCATATTGATCAAAACTTCTCTTTTAGTTTTGTCGCTCATTCCACCAATATGTTTATTTGTTGTTTCAAAATCCCATCCTAAATTATATCTCAAATTTAATTGCTCTTGTCTGTTTTTAAGCCAAATTTTTTCGCTATCTGCAATTACGCCGTCAAAATCAAATATCACTAACTTTTTTTTCATCTTTTTTTCCTTAAAAATTATTACTTTATGCCAAAGATTATACAATTTTACTCTTAAATTAGCGTAAAATAATTATCTAGATTTTTAAATTTTTTATGCTAAAAATATCAATCAAAAAATAACGAATATTCATTGTATCATTATAAACTAAGATACAATAAAATACCATAAGCGATATAATTACAGAGGTAATAAATATGACAAAGAATACAATTTATGCACTTTCAACTGTGTTTGGTAAATCTGGTGTAGCAGTTATAAGAATTTCAGGTAAAGAAGTTTTATCTGTTATAAAAGAAATTACCAATATAAACATAAACACAATAAAACCTCGTTACGCTTATTTTACAGATATAATCAATAAATCAACAAACGAAATTTTAGATAAATCTTTGATAATTTATTTCAAAGCACCTCACTCTTTTACCGGTGAAGATATATTAGAAATTCAATGTCATGGTTCAAAAGCAGTTTTAAACAGTGTTTTAAAATTGATATCTCAAATAGATGGTGTTCGTTTAGCAGAACCTGGAGAGTTTTCAAAACGTGCATTTTATAATAACAAAATGGATTTAACAGAAGCAGAAGGTTTAGCAGATCTTATTGATGCCGAGACTGAAGAACAACAAAAATATGCTATACGTCAATTAAGCGGAAATCTTAAAAATCTTTACTCATCTTGGAGAGAAGAACTTGTTAAAACTCTTTCTTATCTAGAAGCGTTTATAGATTTTCCAGAAGAAGATATCCCAGAAGATTTATATCAAAGTATTTTAAACACTGTATTTAAAATTAAAAGTGATATAACAATGCATTTAAAAGGTAATAATGTAAATGAACGCCTTAAAAATGGTTTCAAAATTGTTATAGCTGGCTCAACAAATGCCGGAAAATCAAGCCTTATAAATACTCTAGCAAAAAGAAATGCTGTGATTGTTTCAGATATAGCTGGTACAACTCGTGATGCAATAGATATCAACCTTGATATAAAAGGCTATCCTGTAATTATCACAGATACTGCAGGTATTAGAGAAACAGATAACCCAATTGAACAACAAGGAATAGAAATAGCAAAAGAAAAAATAGAAACAGCTGATATTATCATAAATCTATATGATGCTACAAATTCAAAAGAAGATGATGCTTTGTTACCATCAAAAACAATATATGTAGCTAATAAAATAGATAAATTATCTGAAGAAGAAATATCTAAAATACCCTCTTCTCATCTTAAAATTTCTGCAAAACAAAACCAAGGTATAGATGTTTTAGTTGAAAATATTTTAAGTATAATCAAAGATAATTTTGCAAATTCTTCAAATTATCTAATAACACGTGAACGCTATCGTGTAGCATTAGAAGAATGTTTGTATTATCTAGATACTTTTTCACTAGATAAAGAAATAGAATTATCAGCAGAAGATATTCGCCTAGCTTGCCGTTCAATCGGAAAAATTACAGGATTTGTTGAAGTTGATGAGATATTGAACAATATATTTGGTAGTTTTTGTATTGGTAAATAACTAAGTGAGTATTTTTTGTAGTTGAAAATGTTTAGATATCTTCTTGGTATTATCATTATTATTACATAAATAATCTATAATATCAATATTAGCCAAATCACTATTTGCGTACATAAGATAGTCCAACATATCGCAATATTTATAAAAATTGGATTGAGTTAGCTTATTTGTTTTATTATTCATATTTTTCAAAATAGTGGCAATATGATTAAAAATATCCTTTTTATAAAAGCTATAAAATTGATCAGTATGGAATAATTTTATAAGCAATAAGATTTCTTTATTCTTTATACTTATATTATCAAACTGATTTGTTATATCAAAAAGCATCTCAATAAAATATTTTCTTATAAATCTATATGAAAATATATTATATCTAGTATCATAATATAATATATAATCACATAAATCTAAACAGAATTCTTTATTCTCTTGAGATTTTTTAGATAAAATGGAAATGCAATCGAAAAGATAGTAAAAATCTTCTTTTATAGGAAAATCTTTTGCAAGGGTAGATATAGCTAAGTTATTGAGTTCATCTTTAGATATATTTAATAATGTATACTTTCTTTCAATAATTTTATTTATGTGAGTTTTATAAGCTCTTAGTTTCATACTTGCGCTAAATTCTCTTTGTAATAATAAATATCCTGCTGAATTTAATATTTTCCAATATATATAAATAGTGTGAGTTGTTGTTAGTATAATTTTGTTGCATATATCAATAAAGTCGTCTACGGAGAATTCTCTATCAATAACGCCGGATAAAATCCTATCAATCCAACAAAGTGAATTAGTCTCTTTTTCTTTATCATCATATTTATATTCAAAAGACTGTATCTTTTTTATAATATTTTCTTTGATTCTTACTATATCATCAAAAAAGGATTCTTTACCAGATAGCTTTCTAATAAAGTTATCAAATATCCTTAATATCAAAAAATCGAAACTAATAAACAGTGTTTCACGTGAAACAACTTCTAACCCTTTGTATAATTTTAAAAATTTTGCATCATTAAATAATTTTTCTAGTTTACCCTCTTCTAGATTAGATATTTTGAATATCTCATATAATTCTCTTTTACTGAATATATTTTTATTCTTATATACTTTCAAAAAATCACTAACAATATTTAAGGTATCTTTATCAGTAATAAGCAACATATCTATTCTAAAAACATTTTCAAAATATGATAATTCACCAATATTACTAAACCTTTTTCTGATTAAAAGTTCATCCATTTTATTATATAATTTTTTATTATCTGTTGAGTTGATAGTATTATAAACCATAAAATGTTTTAAGTTGCTCAAAGTTTTTTCTTCCGTATTCATAATATACCTCTTTTAATTGTATTTTGTTTTAAGATAAATTAAAAGTTTTATAAGTCAATAAATATTTTATTTGACATAAAAAGACAAAAGTGGTATTTATACTGGAAAATATTTAATAGACAATAGTTGGTTGAAAAGGTGTAAAATGAATAGTTTTGATGTTATAGTTGTTGGTGGTGGACATGCTGGATGTGAAGCTTCAGCAGCTTCTGCAAGAATGGGATGTAAAACAGCTCTTATAACGCATAAAATAGATACAATAGGTGAAATGTCATGTAATCCAGCTATTGGTGGTTTGGGTAAAGGTCATCTTGTTAGAGAAATAGATGCTTTAGATGGTTTAATGGGAAAAGTTATAGATAAAGCCGGTATTCAATTTAGATTATTAAATTCTTCTAAAGGTCCTGCTGTTAGAGGTCCTCGAGCTCAAGCTGATAGAAAATTATATAAAAAATATATGAAAGAAGAATTAGAAAAACAATCTAATTTATCTATAATCGAAGGTGCAGTAGAAAAACTTATTGTTAAAGATAAAAAAGTTTTAGGTGTTGTTTTATCAAATGGTACTGAATATTATGCAGATGCAACAGTATTAACTGTTGGAACTTTCTTAAATGGCGTTATGTTTATTGGGCATGAAACCTCTATTGGTGGGCGTGTTGGAGATGTGAGTTGCGTTGGTGTAACGGAGTATTTAAAAGAATTAGGCTTAAATGTTGGTAGATTAAAAACTGGAACTCCTGCTAGATTGAATGGAAATACAATAAACTGGGATATATTAGAAAAGCAGTCAGGTGATGAAAAACCTGTTGGTTTTTCTTTCTTAACAAAAGAATTAACTCAGCCACAAATAGACTGTTATATAACATACACAAATGAAAATACACATAAAATAATAAGAGATAATTTTTCAAAATGTGCATTATTTTCCGGTCTTATAAAGGGTATAGGTCCTCGTTATTGTCCAAGTATTGAAGATAAATTAGTGAAATTTGCTGATAGAACTAGTCATCAGATATTTTTAGAGCCTGAAGGGTATGATACAAATGTTGTTTACCCAAATGGTATATCAACATCACTTCCAGCAGATGTTCAAGATGCTTTTATACATACAATCAAAGGGCTTGAAAATGTAGAGATTTTGCGCCCCGCATACGCTATTGAATATGATTATGTTGATCCATTAGAATTAAATCACTCTCTTGCTGTAAAAAAAGCAGAAGGTATATATCTTGCAGGTCAAATAAATGGAACAACAGGTTATGAGGAAGCTGGAGCTCAGGGTGTTATTGCCGGTATAAATGCTGCCCTATTCTCTAAAGGGGGAAGAGAATTTTATATAGATAGAAGTGAAGCTTATATAGGTGTTATGATTGATGATTTGATAACTAAAGGTGTTGATGAACCATATCGTATGTTTACTTCTCGTTCAGAATATAGACTCTTCTTAAGAGCTGATAATGCAGATATGCGTTTAACAGAAAAAGGTTATAATATAGGCTGTGTTTCATTAGAACGATACAATGTATTTAAAAGAAAAAAAGATAATTTAGATGAATATAGAAAATTATCACAAACATTGTATTTAAAGGCTCAAGATGTGGATGAATATAATTTACCTATAAAGCGTGATGGTGGTAAGAAAAGTTTATATACTCTAATGGGGTGTGATGATGTTTCACGTGAAACTATCTGCTCTATTTTCCCAGAATTTGCAAATATTGCAGATGATGTATATGAGCAAATTGGTATAGAATCTAAATATTCAGGTTATATGAAGCGTCAAATAAATGATATTGAAATATTTAAAAAAGATGAAAATATAAAAATTAAAAAGGATATTGATTATTCTTGCGTTGGTGGTTTATCTCGTGAGATGGTTGCAAAATTAGAAAAATATCGTCCAGAAACTTTAGGAGAAGCTTCTAGAATTTCAGGCGTAACACCAGCCGCGATAATTGCAATTTTAGGTTATATGAAAAAATAATTTCTAAATATTTTAAAATACATAATAAAATGGTTTTGATGTTTATAACTAAATTTTTTTATACCAAAATTTTTTTGATAAAATTATATTAAAAACATGAGTGATATTTTGAATATAAATAATGTTTCACGTGAAACAATGGGTAAATTAAAAGCTTATGAAAAGCTCGTTTTAGAGTGGAATAATAAGTTTAATTTAATTAGTAAATCATCTGAAGAATATATTTGGGAAAGACATATTGTTGATTCTTTGCAATTATGTAAATTCATATCTAAAGATGATGAGATACTATATGATTTTGGATCTGGAGCAGGTTTTCCTGCAATAGTTATTGCTATTGTTGCAGAAGAATATTTTCCAAATTTAAAAGTATCACTAGTAGAAAGTATAGGTAAAAAAGCAAGATTCTTAAATACAGTGAAGGAAGAACTTGGGTTAAATATAACAATATACAACGATAGAATAGAAAAACTAAAATTACCCAAAGCTGATGTTATTTCATCAAGAGCATTGGCATCTTTAATAAAATTATTAGAGTATGCAAAACCATTTTGCAAAGAAAATACAAAATTAGTTTTTCCTAAAGGTGAAAAATGGAAAGAAGAAGTTGCTGAAGCTGAAAAAAAGTGGAATTTTACTTATAAAACAGAAGATAGTTTAACAAGTAATACAGGGTGTATTTTACAGGTAAAAAATATAAGGAGAATATAGATGGTAAAAGTTATATCTATTGCAAACCGTAAAGGTGGGGTAGGTAAAACAACAACAGCAGTAAATATTGCAACAGCAATGGCTGCCATTGGTAAGCGCGTGTTAATTCTTGATATGGATCCTCAAGGAAACGCTACAACATCTCTTGGTATAAATAAAAAGAAATGTCTATATTCAACTTATGATTTAATGATAAATAACTGTAATCCAGAGGATGCTATTGTAAAAACAGATATTAAAAAATTTGATATTTTACCATCAGCCCCTGCCCTAGCCGCTGCAGAAATTGAGCTCATTGATGTAAATAAAAGAGAATATGTATTAAAAAATGCTCTAGAAACTCTTAATAATAAATATGATTATGTTTTAATAGATTGCCCTCCTTCGTTAAACTTAATAACAATTAACGCTTTAGTATCATCTGATTCTGTGATTGTTCCATTACAAAGCGAATTTTTAGCATTAGAAGGTTTAACGGATTTAGTAAAAAATATAAATATAATCAAAAAGAATTTTAATCCAAAGTTGGACTTACAAGGTATCGTTTTGACCATGTTTGATAAAAGAAACAATTTAAGTCAAATGGTAGAAAAAGATGTTAGAAACTATTTTGGTGGAAAAGTTTATAAGACAGTAATACCAAGAAGTGTTCGTATATCCGAAGCACCATCACATGGTATGCCTGTTTTAATTTATGATTTTAAAAGCACAGGAGCAAAAGCATATTTGAGCCTTGCAAAAGAAGTATTAAAAAGAGAAAAGGAGATATAGATATGTCAATAAATAAAAAGCACGGATTAGGGCGTGGCTTAGAAGCTTTATTAGGAGATGATGATTTGAGCTTTAATCTAGATAATATAAATACAGGTGAAATCATAGAAAAGGGAATTAAAACTGTAAATATTGAAGATCTATATCCAAGTCAATATCAACCACGTAAAGAATTTAATCAAGAAGCTTTAGATGCTTTGGTTAATTCAATTAAGGAAAAGGGGGTATTACAACCATTACTCGTAAGACAAAATGGTGATAAATATGAGATAATTGCCGGAGAACGTCGTTGGAGAGCTTCAAAAGAAGCAGGTTTAAAAGAAGTACCTGTTATAGAAAAAGAACTTGATGACCAAGAAGTTTTAGAAGTTGCGTTGATAGAAAACTTACTTCGTGAAGATTTATCAGCAATAGAAGAGGCAGAAGGTTATAATCGTTTAATAACAGAATTTTCGCATACACATGATGCATTATCTCAGATAATAGGCAAATCTCGTAGTTATATCACAAACACTCTTCGTTTACTAAATTTACCACTCACAATTCAAGAAATGGTAAAAAATAATAGCTTATCAGCCGGACATGCAAGAGCGTTAATTGGTTTAGAAAATGCGGAAGAGGTTGCTCAAAAAATAATTTCAAAAGGTTTAACTGTTCGTCAGACAGAAGAATTGGTTAATAATATAAGGAATAAAGATTTAAATAAAATAAGTAAAGCAATCAAAAAAAATCCAAGCATAAAAGAATTAGAAAAAGGTTTAACTAAGACTATTGGTCTAAAAGTTAGAATAAATGCAAAAGATAATGATAAAGGAAAAGTATCTATAGAATACAGAACTACATCAGAGTTAAATGCAATTTTAGAAATGTTAGAAAAAAATAATGCTTGAGTAGTAAAAAAATAGGTAAGTGGGAGAGAAAATCTCCCATTTTTTATAATATTGAACCTAAGGCCTATTTTTTTTGTGTAGTTTAGTTTTTTATATCTTTATGGTAGATTGATTAAAAAATATTAAATACACCTCTAGAAACTCAAAAAATAAGATATTTAATAACTGTTTGTTTTTGCATGAAAAAATATATTTTAATTATTTTTATTCAAGAAAAACATAAAACAGCTAAAAAACACCTACAAAATTTAATCCCTGATTAAAAAAATTATTTTTCCATAAATAATGTATTAAAATTGTTGGTATATTTTTTTATCAATTCATCTTTAGATAATAAACATCCACTATCAAACCACTCTTTTTTTAACACGTCGATATATAGGCCAATAAACTTTGTATCAACCCCAAGTTTGATAAGATGTTTACCTGTGATTGGGAATGTTGGAATGTTAGTTGAATCCAGTGTATTTAAAACTGATGATATTTTGTTTCTATCATTGTTTTCTAAATTAAGAATAAGCCACATATTTTTGCAGATATTCTTTCCATAACGATATATTGATTTATTGATAGATACACTGTCTTTAAAGTTATCAAGTGTGAGTTTAGAATTGCACAAATTGAGCAATTGTTCTTTTTGTTCTTTACTCAACCTAAATATATCTGCAATTCTATTAGCTCTTTTACTATCAGGCATAAATATTACAAAAATCCTTCTTATAATATCTTTTTCAAGTCCTAATTCATTGATGATGTTATCAAGCTTTTCCATATTATTTAAGTTTTGTGGTTTAGCTATCATAAAGTCTAAAATCCCATTATCAAAAATAAGTTCCAAAGCTCTAACAGCATAAGGAGCCATCATAATCTTAAACAATTCCTCTTTAATCTTATCTGCAGATATTTTTCTCAATAATGATTTATTTTTGATACAAGCTTTAAGAGATTTTCTATCAATATTTTTCCCAAACATTGCACAAAATCTAAAAAATCTCATAATACGGATATAATCAGCATTGATGGTTACTTCTGGTTTACCAATAAATTTTATAACCCCATTTTCAAGATCTTTAATACCATTATAGTAGTCAAACACATTACCTTTTTCATCAGCATAAACTGCATTTATTGTTAAATCACGCTTAGAGGCATCTGTTTTCCATTCATCTTTAATATTATCTTCTTCTGGACTTAAAGATGTAATTTTGAAAAAACTAGAATTAACAATAACTCCCATTGTAAAAAATTGAATTCCAATCGGAATACATTTTAACCCTTCATCATCACACATATCAGAAAGTTCAGATGGTGATAAATCTGTAACCAAGTCAATGTCAGAGCGGGGAAAACCTGCAATAGCATCTCTAACAGCACCACCCACAAAGCGCAAAATACCACCATGCTTTTCAATAAGCTTAAATAACCTCAAAATATCTTCATTTACAACAAGTTTTTCTGGATTTATATAATTTTGATGAAACATTTTTTCCCTCTTTTTTGCTCTTTTAATAAAATTGTTAAGAGTTTATTATAAATATCTTAATTATAGTATAACAAAGCAACATTTTTTAAGGTAGAAAATTATGAAAAAGTATCTAATTCTATTTTTAGCAACAATATTTTCATTTTCCGCATCTGCAGCCAATATGCCACAAGAGATTGGAGAATATGGGGACTGGACAGCTTATTCATATCAAGAAGGAAAAAATCTAGTATGCTACATGGCTTCAACACCCAAAAGAGATGAAGGAAATTATAAAAAACGTGGTGATATCTATGCCGTAGTAACACATCGCCCAGCGGATAAGAGTTTTAATGTTGTTAATTTTGTTGCAGGCTATAACTATAAAGATAATTCCAAAGTTGTTGTAAAAATAGGCACAACATCATTTAATAACCTTTTCACAAACGGTGATAATGCGTGGGCTCCAGATAATCAAACAGATAAAAAATTAGTAGAAGCTATGCAACGTGGTGAAAAAATGACAGTAGAAGGAGTGTCATTCCGTGGAACCAAAACAAAAGATACATATTCACTAAAAGGTTTCACCAATGCATATCGTGCAATTAACGCAAAATGCAGAAGTAAAAGGTAAGTTATGACAGAAAAAAAAGAATTAACCAATTTCTCTAAAGAAGAATTAGAAAAAGAAATAGAAAGCTTAGGCGAAAAAGCTTTTAGAGTAAAACAAATATGGCAATGGGTTTATTTCCGTGGCGTAACAGACTTTATGCAAATGAGCAATATATCCTTAAGTCTTCGTCAAAAATTGTCTGAAAAATATACCATAACACGTCCAAAAGTAATAACCGAACAAGTATCAATAGATAAAACTCATAAATGGTTATTAGAGTTTCAAGATGGAGAACGCGTTGAAATGGTTTATATTCCAGAAAAAGACCGTGGAGCAGTTTGTATATCAACTCAAGTTGGTTGTGCTATGGGATGTAAATTTTGCCACACAGGAAGCCAAAAATTCACCCGTAATTTAACTGTATCAGAAATAGTTGGTCAGTTTATGGTTGCAAGAGATGCTTATAATGAATGGCCAAGTCCAACTAATGAAATTCGTTATTTATCAAATATAGTTGTTATGGGAATGGGGGAACCATTAAATAACTTGGATAATGTTGTAAAAGCACTAAATATTATCACAGATGGAGATGGAATTGCTATTTCTCGCCGAAGAGTAACTATGTCAACATCAGGTATAGCTCCACGCATTGTAGATGCAATGGAAAAAACAGGCGTTCGCTTAGCAGTATCTTTGCACGCTCCAAACAATTCAATACGATCACAAATCATGCCTATAAACGATAAATTCAAAATAGAAGAGGTTATGAAAGCTTGTTCAGAATATCAAAGAAAAGACCATAGTCGCTACATAACATTTGAATACTTAATGTTAAAAGGGTTAAATGATACTGAACAACACGCAAAAGAACTAATTTCATTATTAAAATCATATAAAATCAGAGCTACATTCAACCTAATACCTTTTAATCCTTGGCCAGGATGTAATTTTGAACCTAGTGATAAAAAAACAGTAGAAGCTTTTTCTAAGATTTTAGACAATGCAGGCTTTGCAGCTCCAATACGAGTTGCAAGAGGACAAGATATCTTAGCTGCTTGCGGACAATTAAAGTCAAAACATAAAAAGCCGAACTAAAGATTACAATATCCGTTTATTTGATTATCTAATCTATCTTCTTTAATACCAGACGGATCTTGATGAATAAGAATTTGACTATGCGGATAATGTGATAATAATAAAGTTTCAACATTATCCGTTATTTCATGTGCTTTAACAAGGGAAATACTTCCTTCAATTTCAAGATGTAATTCAATATAAAATATATCACCAACACTTCTAGTTCTAAGGTCATGCATACCTTTAACATCTTCGCATTTTTCTACCAAGCCAATAATATTTTGCCTAATTTCATCGCTTAATTCTTTATCAGTAATTTGTTCAATAGATTCTTTTGCAAGCCCATATGCACTATATAATAAATATAAAGATATAAACAAAGCAGCAATAACATCAAAGTAAACAAAGCCGAAAATTTTAACCAAAACAAGCGAAAGAATAACAGAAATATTAGTTAAAAAATCAACGATATAGTGCGCCCTATCAGAAATTATAGCTAAAGAATTAGTCTTTTTTGCCACGTAAGTCTGGAACATAACCAAAAATAGGGTAGCAAATATACTAAACACCATAATAACAATACCAATATCTGTTTTCATAATGCTAACAGGGTTAAATAATCTATTAATACCATCAAACACCACAAAAAGACCTGATGCACCCACAAACATAGCCTGCATTAAAGCACTCAAAGCCTCAGATTTACCAAAACCATAACGATGGTTGTTCGTAGCTGGTTTCATGGCATAATATACCGCAATCCCTGAAATAATCGAAGCAAACAAATCTGTTATACTATCAATAAAAGAAGAAAAAATAGCAAGAGAATCTGTCTTGATAAAAGCAATAAACTTAATAAAAGCCAACATTACAGCCACAAAAACACTAGCGTAAGATGCATAAGTTTTAAGTTTGTTGTTCATCTCTTGTTGTGTCATCTTTTAATAGCTCCCAATCTTGTTTTAATATTTCAATATATTTCCCATCAATACTTTCAGCAAAAATCTTTAAGTGTTTACCTTTGGGTTTAGCAATAAAATCATATTTAACAAAATACCTATTGTCTTTTTCATAAAACACAACATCAAAATAATTATCATTTTCAGATTTTATTCTAATTTTGCCAATTTGAGAAACATCTAAAACATCATTATGGATATCTTTTGCATAAATATTAAGCATATTTTTCACAATATTCATAACTTTTTTATCGTCATTGATATCATTATATTCAATAAAACGACCAAATCTCAAGTTCCACAAAGAGCTATAAGTCCAGTTTTTCTTATCAAGGGACAAATCATAAAAATCCGCCTCGACTTTCCATACCTGAAATTGATTTTTGAATTTTATATAAGAAGCCTTAGAACCACGTCCTAGGTCAAGATCATACCAACCAATATCAAATTCACTAACAACTAAACCTTTGTCATCTAACAATTCAACTTCAATTGTTGGGGAATTTTCATCCTTCAAGTCAGAAAAACCAAAGTATTTTATATCTTCCACTTTGTCAGATTTCTTTTCATAATAAACCATATTGCAAAGAGAAACTAAAAAACTACGGATTCTTTCTTGATAAACAGGTAATTTACTATCTTTAAGTTCCCATTTCCCTTTGTTAAATTCAAAAACAAGTTCATTTCCTGCATTTTTTAATGTTATCTTTTTAATAGAATTTAATTTATCATTTAGCTTTTCAAAAACGTATTTTCCTTCATATTGAGATATAACATTTCTATTATCCAAATACACACTCAAAATAGCTAAAGATAAAACACCACAAACAATAAATGAAAGTTTAGAAATAGCTTTATTCCAATACAAAAATTCTTTCCAATTATTAGCACTAAATACCTTTCGTCTCAATCCTACAATCAAGACTATAACAAGAATAAGTAGTGCAATAAAATAAATATTGAAAAATTTAACTTTGATTTCTAGCTTTTCAATATCCATATTTGCATTTATCTTTAGAGTAGATAATTGATGTCTTAATGAATTTATTTCTTTTCTAATATTTCCAATAACAGCAAGCTCATCAGCACTAAAAGATTCTCTTTTTTCAAAAGTTTTCTTTGCAATAACTTCTTTAAGTGAGTATTTTGCTCCTTCAATTGCATTGAAAATATCATTTTCCTTTAGTTTATATTTATAAACATTAACACGTCTCATGTTGTCTACAACATCCAAAGGCCTTTTTTTAATAGTCTTCCCTCTCAAACTGATTAAATCATCATTCTCAGTCAAATAATCAAGGGAATTGAGTATAAAATTAGCATTATCAAATAAAGGAATATGAAAAGATTTATCTAAGAATTTACTTTCCCTTGTCCAAAATGCGTCATAAATAAAGTCAGTATCGCCAACAGCAATCACATTAAACGGTTTACTAGGATCATTACTTAAAAACTCAGCCGCCAAAATAATAGGACTATTATCAGGCGCAAAATTCTTCAAAAGTTCCTTTGGTGAAACTTTATTTTTAACCACATTAGCATGAACCATTGCCGAATTTTTACTTGTTTTAATCAAAGGAAAATAAGAAACCTTTGCTTCATCCTTCACATACACCATAGAAGCAGAAGAAAACAAAATTTCATTCAACTTATAAGTTATTCTATGGTTAGGATTAAAATCTTTTTCTTTGGTTTTAAATTGTAGCAAATCCTGAGTAAAAGATGGATCCTTTCCATAATTAGTCGTGTCATCAACCATGATAGAATTATCAAAATCAGCCGCCACACCTTTATCATAGAAGCTAATTCCCCAATAGTCCGCAAGACTACCCAAATCAGAAGAAACAAAACTTCCACCAAGCGGTGAATATAATAAAGAAGCATCATCAACAACGTCTAATAACAACAAAACTTTTTTTTGCTTTTTGATTTTTTCAATTACATTTTCAGTTAATAATAATGGGTGAACAATCATGAACACATCAAAATTTTCATCCAAATCTTCTTCTTTTTCTATTACTTTAACATTATATAATTCTTTAATCTGATTAAATATTTCCCATCTTTTCATAGATACATTTTCAAGTCTAATATCACCCGCAATAGGCAAAGATGATAATAAGCCTAATGTTTTCTTATTATGATGTAATTTATAGATAGAAGTAGTTAAATCTTGTTCCAAAAAAGATAATCTTTCTAAAGAAAAAAATGGAATAACCGATTTATTAACTAAGCTATCAGAAAAAGTAATACCGAATAAAGCATTTTGACCAATATCAATCAAAGGAATAGGTTGCAAACCATCTGCCAACGCTCTATCCTCGTTCTTATCTAAAAACTTAGGATTATAAATTCTATAATCAAATTTTCCTCTAGAATAAGATTTATATTGTTTAAGCATCAATTTTACTTGGTCAAAGATTTGCCTAATATTAGGATTCCTTTTTTCTAAAATTGGCGAATAGTATAATTTTGCCACAACAGGGCGTTTTAGTTTTTTCAAAACATCCTTAGTATTTCTTGTTAAGCTCAAATACTTTTCTTCTGTAAAATCATAACTAATTTGTCTGAAAACATTATTTGCAACAATATTTATACTAAAAAATCCAATCAATAGCAATAAGATATAAATTATACTATGCTTAGGTTCTAAAGACGATACAATAGAAGAATTTCCCTTTGTTTTTAATCCTATAATAAAAAATGTTAAAACATTAAAAAATACAATTAAGCTTGCAAAAAATATTAAATCTCTAAACTCAACAAGTCCTCTGCTTAAAGAGAAAAATCTAATCCAAAAGCTAAAAGAAATAATAGTATCAACAATAGTATCACTAAATAATTCTCTAGCCCAGAACAAAACATATTCAAAACTGCTCCAAAAGAATAATAAATTAACAAAAACAGCCAAAACAAGTGCAATAACAGAGTTTTTACTAACAGCAGACATAGTTTGAGAAATAGCAAGCATTGCTCCGCTCAAAATAAAACACCCTAAATATCCAATCAAAATAACAGTATTATCAGGATTTCCTAAAAGGTTAACCGTAATCCAAAAAGGAAAAGTAAGCATAATAGCGCCAATAGCAAATATCCACGAAGCAAAAAATTTACCCCATACAATATCACTAAGTTTTACAGGCAAAGTTAAAGTCTGCACAATACTTTTAGATCTAAATTCTTCAGACCAAGAACGCATTGCAATCCCAGGTATAAACAATAAATAAATCCAAGGTTGATAGTCAAACAATCCCCAAAGATTTGCTTTTCCATCCATAAAAAAATGACCAAAATAAATAGCGCATGACCCACTTAAAAGCAAAAAGCTAATAAGATAAACATAAGCAAGCGGAGACATAAAATATCTAACCAATTCATATTTTATTATAGATTTTATCTTATCCATATTTTTAACTCCCTAGATAGTCAATTTTCTGAAAGCATCATCTAAAGAAGAACATTTTGTTTGTTTCAAAATGTCTTTTAATTCTCCGTTAGCAACAATATTTCCTTTGTTAATCAAGATAATTCTTGTTGCCACATTTTCTGCTTCATCAAGTAAATGAGTGGAAATCATAATAGTTTTGCCTTTCCCCATATCTTTAATCAAAGATTTCATATAATCTTTCTGATTAGGGTCCAAACCGTCAGTAGGTTCATCAAGCAACAAAACAGATGGATTACCAATAATGCTTTGAGCAAAACCAACACGTCTAACATATCCCTTAGAAAGCGTATCAATGCGTTGTTCCAAAACATCTTCAATATTAGCAACACTAACAATCCTATCTAATTCATCTTTATAAGTTTTTTTAATTTCGTTTTTATCTTGTGTTTCTAAATTTAATTTAAGCTCAATCATATATTTCAAAAAAAGCTTAACCGTCATATCATAATACAAAGGAGCTCCTTCAGATAAAAAGCCTATATCTCTTTTGGTTGACATATCATCTTCGGAAACATTATTTCCATTAACAAAAATATTTCCACCACTAGGAGCAATAAACCCTGCAATCATATTCATTAACGTAGATTTTCCCGCACCATTAGGCCCCAATAATGCAATAATTTCACCTTTAGAAGTCCTAAAAGAAATATCATTAACCGCTAAAATATTATCATATTTTTTAGTAATATTTTTTAATTCAATAGTTGCATCTTTATCATTAGATATCTTTTTCATAAATTTCGCCTCCAGACATAGGGAAAGGAACTCCTGTAGTTGATGGGAATGTGATTGGTAGAGAATATACTGTTCTTGCACTCAAAAATGCACATATCTCTGCATTAATAGTATCAATAGGTATTCCCTCATCTCTACTAACCACAACATCAAAACTAGGTAATCTTTGCCTTATAAATCTAATCAATGTTGGGTTATTTGCACCTTTTCCACAAATAACAACTTTTTGGGGGAGCTCAGGCAAATAAAGACAAATAGAATAGCAAATAGCTTCGGCAACAAAAGCAGTAGCCGTTGCCGCCCCATCTTCTAATGATAACCCCTCTAAATGTTCAGCTTTATCACTAAAAATACCTGTATAAGCAGATTTAGGAGGAAATTTTGCAAAAAACTTATGATGCATTAAAGAATTAACAATTTTCTCATGCACTTTCCCAAGAGCACCCAATCTTCCGTTATAATCATTATCTTGATGAGCATGCTTAGATGTCCAATTATTTATAAAATTATCACCTGGACCACAGTCAAAACCAACCATTTCTCCAAAAGAACCAATCCAAGTAAGACTAGTTTTTCCACTAATGTTAATATAAGCAATAGGCTTAATCTCATCACTAGCTATAGAAGAAAAGTAAATAGAAGAAATAGGGGTTCCTTGCCCTCCACTAGCAATATCAGCATTTCTAAAGTGTGTAATAGTTTTAATCTTTGTTTTAGAAGCAATATAACGCCCATTACCAAGTTGATAAGTATATTTAATGTTTGGATTATGTAAAAGAGTAATACCCTCAATCCCAATAACATCAATAGTTTCACCACATTCAGAAATAAAATCATTTATTAGTTTAACATAAAATTCAGATACTTCCAAATCAACTTCTTGGAGAATTTTTTCATTATCTCCCTCGTCTCTTTTTAATCCCCAAATAGAGCGTATTTTTTCTTTAATATCATCAGGATATGGATAAGTTACAGATTTTTTTCTTTCCATAATATCCAAACCATCAGTATAAACAAGAGCAATCTCCACTCCTCCAAAAGTAGAAGATCCCATCAATCCTAGGCAATTTAGCCCTTTAATAATCATATAAAAAAACCTCTTTATAATTGCAATATCAAAATACTATGTTAGAATGCCTTAAAATTTAGTTATAAGGAAGCAAAAATGACACTTTTTAAATCAGAATTTTTAAACATAATGCAAGAACGTGGTTTTTATAACCAATGCACTAACGAACAAGGTTTTGACGAATATTTAGCAGATTGTGAAAAAAAAGGAATTCCAGCAGTAGGATATCTTGGCTCAGACCCAACAGGAGATAGTCTTCACGTAGGACATATCGTTCCTTTAATGATGTTGCGTTGGTTTCAAAAGTGTGGACACAAACCTTTAACACTAGTAGGGGGAGCAACTGCACGCATTGGAGATCCTTCTGGCAAAGATAAATTACGTCCTTTTTTAGATGAAGAAACTCTAAATAGTAATATCCAAGGGTTAAAAAAATCATTTATGAAGTTTTTAACATTTGGAGATGGTAAAAATGATGCCATTATGGTTGACAATTATGATTGGTTTAAGAGTATAAATTATCTTGAATTTTTAAGAGATATTGGAACATGCTATTCAGTAAATAGAATGCTAACAATGGATAGCGTAAAATCTCGTTTAGAGCGTGAACAACCTATGTCTTTTCTTGAGTTTAACTATATGCTCTTACAAGGTTATGATTTTTGCGTTTTATTACAAAAATATGGTTGTCGCGCCCAAATAGCTGGTGCAGACCAATGGGGAAACATAGTATCAGGAACAGAACTAGGACGCCGTCGTTTTGATACCGAACTATTTGGTTTTACAAGTCCAATCATAACAGATTCTAATGGCAAAAAAATGGGCAAATCAGAAGGTAATGCCGTTTGGATAAACGAGGAAAAACTCTCTTCTTATGATTATTATCAATATTTCCGTAATATTGGTGATAAAGAAATCGGTAAATGCTTAAGAATATACACAGATTTACCAATGGAAGAAGTATATAAATTAGAAAAACTTCAAGACAAAGAAATTAACGAAGCAAAGAAAATTCTTGCATTTGAAGCAACAAAAATTTGTCGTGGAGAAGAAGAAGCAAAAACAGCCCAACAAACAGCAATAGAAACCTTCGAAAAAGGTCTTATTGGTGGTGATTTGCCAACAATAACAGCATCTAGTTCAATTAGTGTTTTAGATGCGTTTGTTGAGCTTGGTTTTGTTTCAAGTAAAGGAGAAGCTCGCCGCTTGATAAAACAATCAGGCTTAAAATTAAACGATAAAACAATAACTGAAGAAAACTATGTCATAACAGAAAAAGATATTGTTGATGGCAATATCAAGCTTTCTCAAGGCAAGAAAAAACACGGTATATTGATTATAAAATAATAAAAGGGCGGGAAAACCGCCCTTTATTTTACCTCCCAATAAATATCTCCATATTCTATTACTTAAAAGATTCTATATAAGAAAAACTTCTATTATGCTGCCTCCAATACGTTAATGTTTTATTGATATAATACAAAGGATGAAAAACAAATACTTGCTTATATAAATGAAAATCAATATTAACTTCGCTATCTACATTAAAATCAAGATTATTAAGAACGTTTCTCTGTATCATCACAGAAGACATTGTAGGTATTGGGTTTGCCTGATATTCTCTAAAATAATTTATACTATATATTTTATCATCAATAGATTTAAGATAAGGCTTTTGCATTTTTACTCTGGCTGCATCTCCAAATGGTTCAACTCTATTTCCAATTATTTTTGCTTTAGGATGTTTTTCTAATATTTTTATTTTTTCTAACAAATTATCCTTATGCCAATAATCATCACTCTCCAAAAAAGCTACAAATTCTCCTTTAGATTTAGATATGCCTAAAATTAAAGATGCAACTAATCCATTGTTTTTACCGTCTTTATGTGTGAAAAGTTTTATGTTCTTATGTTTTTCTGCATAACCTTTGATAATTTCAACAGAATTATCTTCAGAGCCATCATCAATAACAACAATTTCATAGTTTTTATAAGTTTGACTAAGTACAGAATTTAATGTTTCAGGTAAATACTCTCCATAATTATAACTAGTAATCAAAACAGTTATAAAAGGAAGCTTTTTATCATTATTCTTGATAATAAAAAACAATACTAAAACAATACTTAAAATAAGCCCCCAAAGAAGCATATAACTGTTTTTTAATGTATTTTTATCTTTAGTTGCTAGCTTCATCTATCAATTTATCCAAACCACTTGTTTCAGATTTATCATACCCTTTTTGCTCTACTTCATTACTTTTGCTCTTTTTCTTGATTTCAGGTTTCACCAATAATTCAAACATCTTATTCATTTGTTCCTGTTCCAATTTAGAAGGCAAATCTTTTACTTTATTATCAATTTTTTTATCTTCTTTTACCTCTTTATTTTTCTTTTCAGATTTTTTATCATGGCTAACCTTATTCATTTCCTCAACAGAACTAAACGCCTTTTTAATTGTTTCTTCTGGCAATAATTCTTCAATAAAATCAGAAGATGTCTTTGCTAAAGTATAACAAGTTGATTTCTTTACAACATCATCTTTAAGAAGTTCAGGCAACATAACCTTAACCAAAAGGAAACAAAAACCTAAAATAATAGTTGCTCTGAAAAATCCAAATATAAGTCCAAACAACCTATCCATAAAACTCAAAGTACTAGTTCTAATGCGAGAAATTACTTTATCAGTTCCAATAATCCAAATAGCATAAAACAAAGCCATTATCACCAAAAAAGCAACAAATTTAGCCATCATATCGCTTTGAATAAATTGCTTTAACCATGTTGTTAAATCAGCAGAAAAATTAACACTGATAAAAACAAATAAACCCAATCCAACAATTGATAAAACTTCTTTAACAAAACCTCTAATAAAGGCAACAATCATCGATATTGCAATACCAATCAATATAACCACATCAATATTACTTAAAGGTTCCATATTATCCTCCTTAACTAAACCTAGATATCAATCTTTGAACATTTCCAATTTCATGGTAAGACATATTTGTTATAAGTTTTTGTTTTTTATCACTAAAAGAATTAGGTATAATAGCATTATTAAAACCTAGTTTTTGTGCTTCTTTCAATCTCAGATTAGGTTGACTAACAGCTCTAATCTCTCCTGATAAACCAATCTCACCAAAAACAACCATATCAGAAGGAAGTGTTTTATTCGTCATAGATGAAATAACAGCCATTGCAACAGCCAAATCAGCAGCAGGTTCAGATATTTTTAAACCACCTGCAATATTCAAATAAACATCATGGTTGCTAAAATTCATTCCACATCTAGCTTCTAAAACTGCTAATATCATGGCCAATCTACTAGCATCCCATCCCACAACAGCTCTTTTGGCACCACCATAACCACTATTTCCAACAAGGGCTTGTATCTCAACCAATAACGGACGTGAGCCTTCAATTCCCGCAAAAACACAAGAACCAGAAACACACCCTTGCCTTTCAGCTAAAAACAAAGCAGATGGATTTTCTACCTCAACAAGACCTGTATCTTGCATTTCAAACACACCTATTTCATCAGTAGCACCATATCTGTTCTTAACTGCTCTTAAAATTCTAAAATGATGTCCTCTATCACCTTCAAAATAAAGCACAGTATCAACCATATGTTCCAAAACTCTAGGTCCGGCAATAGCTCCTTGTTTAGTAACATGTCCAACCAAAAACAAAATAAATCCTTTTTTCTTAGCAATTTTTATCAACTCATAAGCAGCCGCACGAACTTGCGCCACACTACCTGGGGTCGATTCCACTTCATCAATATACATTGTCTGAATAGAATCAATGATAACAAGTTTAGGATTCTCTTGTTCAAGAGTTGCAATAATATCTTTAACACTTGTAGTACTTGCAAGTCTAACAGGCGCATTGGCCAATCCTAAGCGTCTAGCTCTAATCCTAACTTGGTCAATAGCTTCTTCTCCAGAGATATAAAAACAACTATCACTACCAAGTTTATTAGCCATTCCTGCGCAAATTTGTAAAAGTAGGGTAGATTTACCAATACCAGGATCTCCTCCCACTAAGATAACAGAACCAGGAACAAGTCCCCCTCCGGAAACACGGTTTATCTCAGATAAATTAGTAACTAATCTTTCATAAGTTTGGCTTTCTCCATTCAAAGAAACAAAGTCTATTTTATTGCCTTTTCTTTTTCCGGAAATATTAGAAAAATCATCCGTAGGTTTCTTTTCTTCAACAATAGTATTCCATCCTCCGCAAGAATCACATTTTCCCTGCCATTTAGGATAAACAGCCCCACATTCCTGACAAACATAATCTATAGATGATTTTTTAGCCATTTCATCTCTCCACTTTTATAGGGCCTTTAGACGAACCTTGAATAAATTGTTTAACATAAGGATTAGTAGTTTTATCTAATTCCTTAACAGTTCCATACCATATAATTTTTCCTTGATATAACATAGCAATTTTATCCGCAATTTTGCGTGCTGATGCCATATCATGCGTAATAGTAAGTGTTGTTGCCCCTAAATCTTTTGCAGATTCAATAATTAAATCATTGATAACATCTGCCATAATAGGGTCTAAACCTGTTGTTGGTTCGTCAAAAAATATTATTTCGGGCTTAGTTATAACAGCTCTTGCAAGTCCGACACGTTTTTGCATTCCTCCTGAAAGCTCCGAAGGATACAAATCTGCAATATCAGCCCCTAGCCCAACTTGTCTTAAAACTTTAATTGCAACAATTTTTGCTTCTTTTTTATTAAAACCTTTATTTTGAATAAGATCAAAAGCAACATTTTCCCAAACGCTTAAACTATCAAAAAGTGCTCCACCTTGGAATAACATCCCCATTTTAGAATGCATATTATCCAAAACTTCAGAGTTTTCTCCCACGATTTCAATACCGTCAATTTCAATAGATCCACAATCAGGAGTAAGTAAACCTTGAATACACTTGATTAAAACCGATTTTCCCGTTCCTGAGCCACCAATTACAACTAGCGATTCCCCTTGGTATAAATCTAAGTCAACACCGTTTAAAACCTGTTTTTTTCCAAAACTTTTAGTAAGATTCCTTATTTTAATTTTTACATCTTTAGCCATTTTTTGCTCCTTTTATCTGGAAAAAAACATTTCAGTAATAAGGTAATTGAATATTAAGATAAGAATAGAAGAAGATACAACAGCATTAGTTGTTGCATTACCAACACCTTGAGCTCCTCCCTTAGATTTATAACCATGGTAGCATCCCATTAGCGAAATAATAAAGCCAAAAACACCAGCTTTCACCAAACCAGAAACAATACCAATCATTTGTAAATCCTGAAAAGTAGATGTAATATAGTTAGCCGGATTAAATCCAAGTTTATAAACACCAACAACATATCCACCAAAAATACCTATAATATCACCAACAAACACCAAAATAGGCAAAACAATAATCCCAGCCCAAAGGCGTGGTGCAACCAAATACTTAAATGGATTCGTTGAAAGTGTAACTAAAGCATCAATTTGTTCTGTAACTCTCATTGTTCCAATTTCAGCAGCCATTGCAGCCCCAATTCTTCCTGCCACCATCAAGGCAGATAAAACGGGAGCTAATTCTCTAGTAACAGAAATCAAAACCACAGAAGCAATAACACTCTCAGCCTTAAAGCCAGAAAAACCTGAATATGTTTGAAGCGCAATAACCATTCCTGCAAAAAGCGTAGTAAGCCCTACAACCGGCAAAGAATAAAATCCAATATCAATAACTTGCTTAATAAACAGCTTAAAATAGAAAGGAGGTACAAAACAATGATAAATTGACTTAACAACAAACAAAGTCAAATCACCCAAAGAAAACAAAAAGGTTATTAAAGGTTTTCCCAAAGTCCTTAATGAGTTAATAATTATGTTTCCAAACATTTTTCACACCACTATATATTTATTCAATAAAGACTAAATATCACAACTAGATAAATTTACCACTAATTTTTTGAATAATCTTATGATTTGTTGAACAATCAAAAGCATATAGTCTTATTTTCGGAATATTCACGCCCAATATTTCCTGAAATTCAGCTTCAGGAAATCTCTCAAGCATTTCTCTTTTATCAACCAATTCAACCACAAGAGATATTTCAGTATTCTCAACCACGTTTTCGCAAACTAAAATACCCACATTTCTAATTTCTAATTTTTTACGCAAAATAGAAGGTGAAGAACCAACAAGTTTGTTATCAATAATTTCAATATCAACCCTATCATCCGCAACAAGATTAGCCTTATTATCCATAATAAGCCTCAATGCCAAATCTGATTTTCCGCTACCAGATTTTCCACAAATCAATACCCCTTTATTTTGTATATTAACCAAAGTTGCGTGAATATTTATCATAGTATTATTTTTTCCAATCTTTGTTTCTTTTCTTCATTGTTAACTTCAATTAAAAATTCTCGTTTATTTCCTTGAGTAGAAATCTTAAATACCCACAAATCCCTAGGTAATAAATTCTCGACTTTTTCAGGCCACTCTACCAAGTTTACACCCTCATAAAACGATTCTTCAATACCCAATTCATAAGCTTCAAAATCGTTTTTTAATCGATACATATCAAAATGATAAATATTAAATTCATCAGCCTCATAAACTTGCACCAAAGTAAAAGTTGGGCTAGGAACATCTTCAATACACACAAGTTCTTGAACAAAATATCTCGAAAAACAACTTTTTCCAACACCCAAAGTCCCATACAATGCAAAAACATCACCTTTCTTTGCAATATGAGCAAATTTTTGAGCTAATTTCTTAGTATCATCTTCTGTAAAACATTCAAAAACCTTAGAATACATCATAGCAAATCACTAAAATAAAGATTTAAAATTAAACCATTTTCCCACATTTGAGCTTTTTTTAATAACAAAATTATTTTGTTCTTTTTTTATTTCTCGCCAATCTTGTGGAGAATAAAAAGATCCCGACCATAATCCTGAAGCATTAGCTTGAGCTTTTGCTTCATAAGGAGCATATATATCAGTTTCATTTGTGTTTGCAATAGCCCATCCCGCAGATACAAGACCAGCTCCAATATCATACTCACCCCAAACACAAGTAGCAACATCAACCCCATTAGGATTAACTTGCAACAAATAACAATCAATATAATTATTATCAATCCAGCTTATAAGCCATGACATAGCTTCCTGACCGCAATTATATGATTTACCTTTAGCATCAGAACAAATTTGGTCATTATCAGGTGCATCTACACCAAATAATCTAACATATCTTCCACCAATATAAAACACATTAGCATGCAAAACTTCTGCACTACCTGTTATTTTTGGATATTGAGCAAGTCTAGAACTACTCTTTTTCTTTTTTTCTATCTGTTCAACTTTCTCTTCTTTTTCAACTGCTTTTTTCTCAACAACTATTTCTTCTATTTTAGCTTCATTATCCATCAAATCTTCCTTGGGCATCAATAAAGCAAATGCAAGTCCAATAGCCACAAGTGTTATCCAAAAACTATAATTAGGTATCCTTTGCATAATAGCAATATATCCCAAAGCAATACCAACAATATCCAAACAAAAACCAAGCGCCTGAATTGCTTGAATGTCAGTATTTATCAGATAAATACCTAATCCCATAATCAACAAGGCAACAAGCCCGCATGCAATTCGTTTAACCCAAAGCATATCTACTCCATATTATATAATAAGCCACTCTAGAATGCATTTTATTTGTAAAGATTTGGTAAAACTTCAAGACTATTATTTTTTTTAAACTTAATTTTATCAATCTTCTTAAATTCCTTCACAAATTCAATACTATCTAACAACTCATCACTACCAGAATACAATAATTTATTTAAAATGTCTAATTGTTTTTCAAAATAAGGATTCTTTATATATTCATTTATATCTTTGAAATTTTTTATATTTTCATCACCAAACTTTAATTTAGCCCATTCAATTATCATATTTTTTGCAGTTCTATAATCATGTCTTTCAATAGCATTAAGTAACGCTTTTTTGTAATATGTCACATTTTTTTTGTCAGATTTTTTAACCCCCATTATAAATCCCACAAATAGGGCAAAAAGAATTCCACCAATTATAGAAAACCAAAACATAAAAGATTGCTTTTCTTGGTTTAGATTTTTTTCAAATTTGGATTCTGTTTTCTCTTCCACTTTGTTTTCTTGTTCAACCACATTTGTTTTTTCTTCAATCTTATTTTCATGTTGTATTGAATTATTTGCAAATACGTTTATTTTTTCATCTTCAGTAGATGATTTCTCAAGTTTACCCGTAACAACATTAAACCAATTTATATCAATTTTAGGTATAACAAATTCACCACTTTGAGATGGAATATAAACAATATTATAAGAAGCATACGAAACCAAATTACCATTAACAACCTCTTCTTTATATTCTGGTTTTTCAGGATATGATTTCATCCCTTTAATATCTTCAAAACTTAAAACCGGCATAAGGTGTTTATCAACACCAACCGCTTTCAACTCAATAGTCCTATTAAATGCTTCACCAACCTTAAATCCATTTTTAGCAGAAATATTTGATGTTATTTCCAAGTTTTTCAATGGTAGCCAATCTTTAAGCATAACTCCGTCCACACTTGGTTTTATTGTAATTTCTTTTTTCTTAGTTTCCATCCTAACAGGAACTTTTTGCCCAAAAGCATTTTTAAAATCTACACCAAACATCATAATATCATCATTAAAGTCAGCAAAACCAAAATTAGCATCTTTTAAATAATATCCATCAAACAAAAACGACGGAGCAATCAATTTTCCACTTTTTTGTGGAAATAGCGCAAACAAAAATGTAATAACATTCATCTTCTTACCATTTATGATTTTTTGCTCAACATAAGGATTTTCATATAATTGTTTAATAACCCAATCACCATTATTTTCGTTTATAATATTTAATCTACCATCTTTTAAGCCCAAACTATCATAAATAATAACCTTAGTAAGTAGCTGTTGGTGAATATAAGCCTCATTTGCTTCGAGCTTTTGTTTAATTTGGAAAAATGGAGAATTGAAATTATTTTCACTATCAGGAATATACGCAGTATCAGTTAATTTTTTTACTTCTACTTCTGCATAATTAGAAATCAATCCCGCAAATCTTATTGGTTTTATCGTTATTTTTCCTGTTTTAAGAGGTTTAAGCCCAATAGTCCATTTTTTAGACTGAGTAATATTTCCATTTATTATACTATATTGACTAGAAGAAGAGTTAGAAACAATCTGAAAGTCTTTTTCAATATCCCCAAAGTCAGGTTTTCCATTTTCATCTCCACTATATTCAACAGTCAAAGCCAAAACATCACCTTGCGATAAAACATTTTTATCTAAATACAAATGTAATTCATCACCAATAGCCACAAATGAATAAAAAAACAAACAAACATAAAACAAAAAATTAAATATTTTCATTTCTATACCTATCTTTCAAATATTCTTTTTTTATAAATTCTCTTAACAGACCACCAGTATCTTCAGGAATTTCTCTATACCTTCTTTGCATAATTAGTGCTTCTTCATCAAAATCCTCTTTCTTATCTGTCTTTTTAGCATTCAAAACAGGAGCATCAGCTTCTTGTTTCCTATTTTCCATTTCATCAGATTTCTCATCATTAGAATCACTATCTTTTGCTTGGCTATCATTATCCTCATTAGTACTTTTTTCATTATTATCTTTCTTTTGTTCTTGAGATTTATCTGATTTACTATCTTCAGAATTATTTCCTTCCTTGTTTTCATCATTTTTATTTTTTTCATGATTATCATCTTGAGGAGCATTTTGTTCCTTCTCGTTTTGCTTATTATTGTCTTTCTTATTGTCCTCTTGTTTGTTTTGTTGTTCTTCATTAGACTTATTCTCATTCTTATCAGAAGAATTTTGTTTCTCTTCTTTATCCTCTTTTTGTTCTTTATTATTTTGAGGTTGGTTTTGTTGCTGATTTTGTTGTTGATTATCATCACAACTCAAAACTTTAGGATCTTTTTTAGCTTCCTCAAATAAATCATCTAAGATTTTTTTATTATATTTTGCATCCTCATTATCAGGATATAAACTAACAACTTTATCAAAAATATTTTTCGCTTCGTTGTATTTACAAAGTTTTGCAAGAATAACACCTTTGTTATAAAGAGATATTTCACTATCTTTATCATCAATTTCTTTAAGTGCATCTTCCAATTTGTCTAGCCTATAAAATGTTATAGACCTCCATAATTTATCCTTAAATTTACTAAGAGCATCATCATATTTTTCTTCTCTAAATAGTTTTAGTCCTTCTTGATTATCATTTAACCAAACACCAGCATTTGCTTCCAAAGATACAATAACAAATGCTAAAACTAAAATACCACGCCTAAAGAAAATCAAAATAGATAACAAAGGAATAATAAGCAAATAATATCCAAAATCTTCAAAAGTAGAGCGAAAATTCAAACTCAGCTTCATTTTTTCATCATTTACTTCAGATATTTTTTTCACCAAAGGAGAAATATCATTTGTAATTAACTTAATATATAATCCATTACCTTTGTCTGCCAACATCTTTAGCTTATCATTTCCCGAATAAGAGGCGTCAATAATATTCACATTATAACCTTGCTTTCTCGCTTTCTCAACACTTTCAATAGCCTTATCAAATCTTTGCCCAATATCAGAAGCAATCAATATAATATTACCGCTTAGATAGTTAGCATTTTTGAAATTCACCACAGCATAATCAATCGCCCTATCCAACCTATCACCATGGTCAGGAACAATATTAGGCGTTATTTGTGGCAACAAATTAGCAATAAGGTTAATATCATCCGTAATAGGGGTAATCATATAGGGCTCAACAGTATATACTTCCAAACCAAATTGCCCTTGTTTAACAGATTGTGCTAAGTCAGATATCATAAACTTGGAACGTTCAAGCCTAGATGGGCTTATATCATCAAGCAACATATCTTGCGTAAGGCTCAAAACAAATATATTTGGATTCTCAATATCAAAAGAGGGCACTTCAATTTTTTTCCAAGAAGGTCCAGCAAGTGCAATAGAGGCAAATATAAGCCCAACATAAATAAATTTTGTTAAAGAGATTTTTTTAGCATTTGTTTTCTCAACAAGCAAAAAATTTAATAAATGCTCATCACAAATATCTTCCCATGATGAAGCGCCACTTTTAGGTTTAATCTTTTTTATACGCAACAACAAAGGCAATATCAAAAACAATAATCCCCAAGGTCTTAAAAAATGAAAATTACTAATAAATTCCATCATTCGAGAGAACTCCTAGGTAAAAATAATAAAACCATAGCCAAAATAAGAGCAATCAATAAAGGAATATAGAACAAATCTTTTCTTTCTCTAACAATATTTCCCTGATTTTCAACAGGTTCTAGTTTATCAATCCTTTCATAAATATTTTTCAAAGATGATAAATCAGTTGCTCTAAAATAATTTCCTTTAGTCTTACTTGCTAACTCTTTTAAGCTTTTTTCATCAAGTTCGTTGTTTCGAATACTTAATAACCCACCCAAAAAACTATTTTCAGCCCCCACTCCAATTGTATAAACTTTTAATCCTTCTTTTTCAGCCATATCAATAGCTTCAGCCATACTCAAATATCCATCATTACTTTCGCCATCAGAGAGAAGTATAATAACTTTATTACTCTTGTTTTTGTCATCTTTAATACTTTTTAATGCCAATCCCAAAGCATCTCCAATAGATGTAGAATTGCCAGCCATTCCCGCATCTGCATTATATAATATGTTTTTGATTGCTTCTTTATCAAAAGTAAGCGGAGACTGAAGGTACGCCCTTGTTCCAAACAATATCAAACCAATTCTATCTTCTGTTCTTTTTTTTACAAATTCTCCAACCACATACTTAACCGCTGACAACCTATCAATTCTCTTGTTGTTAGTAGAAAAATCAGGTTGCAACATAGAGGTAGATATATCAATAACAAGCATAATATCTCTATTTTCAGTATTAAGCCTAAAAGGTTCTCCAACATACTGAGGACGAGCAATCCCAATCACAAGCAAACACCAAAGCAAATACAAATATAAAAACAACAAAGAAAAACTAACTTTTTTACTCATCGCCGGAACAAAATGCCTGCTTGCCTTATTTTTTATATTCTCTAAATCATCAATAAATGGAACTCTTAATCCTCTACCCAAAGATTGCTTAACCGGTGGTAAAAGCCAAAAAGTAAAAAAAGGCAAAACAATTAAAGTCAATAATTTTGGATAAAGAAATTCTATCATAGGTTTTCTCCAATCCATTCTTTGCAAAACTTCTTAACTTCCAAAGCATCCGTACTTGTATATTCTTTAGAATTTTTATCCATAAATGGCGCAAACAATAACAATTTACCAGCATTATCAGATAATTTGCATTTAGTATGTTTTCTCAAAAAATCTAACCAATCTTCGCCAAACAAAACACTAGCTTCTTTGTATTTCACATTACAAATTCTACGCAACAATTCAGACATCTGAACAACTGCAACAATAGGTAAATTTACATCAATATTTTTTAAATTACCCAAAGCATAATGCTTTTTACTAGTTTTCAAAATCCAAATCACTAACTTGTAAATAACATAAACAAAAACAATACTAGTTATCAAAAAATACCATCCATAACCAAGGGGAAATATATCAACTCCTTGGGGTAAATGTATATCTCTAAACTCAATATTGCTTTTCATGACAAGAACCCTCTTATTTCTAAATATTTAAGCTAAAATTGTTCCAGTATCAAGATATTGTTGAATCATTGGTTCAAATTTTTTTGCAATTTGTTCATAAACTTCTTTTTTAAAATAAATAATGTTGCTTATCGCAAATTCAAAATTATCCCATCTATATTCATCAAATTCGGGTTCAAATGTTTCCAAGTTAATACATTCATCGCTTCCGTCAAAATAAAATAAATTAAAGTAAATATCTTGACCATCACTAACGATTTTCTTTTTTATAAAATTCTTTTTTACATCTTCAGGAAATTCATAACGAATAGGATTTTTCTCTGTCCATACCAACAAAGCAGAATCAATACCTGTTTCTTCATACAATTCACGTTTTGAAGCCTCTTGCACAGATTCATTTTTTTCAATACCGCCTTGAGGAAACTGCCAAGCACCTTTCATACCCTTTCTACGGCACAAAAGTACTTCACCTTTTTTATTAAAAACTACAGCTCCAGCACAAAGGCGGTATTGCCCATTCATAAAAACCTCCCAACTATTTACCAGATTTAGAATATAAACCCAATGCTTTCACGAGGTCTAACGCTCTAACTAATTGATAATCTTCTAAATCTTCTTTAGATTTTTTACTCTTTTGAGGTTTATTTGCATCTACATCACTATCATTCTTTAGAGCATTATTCAAATCTGCTTCACTCAAATTTAGTGCATAAGACTCAAACTCTTCAACCTTAGCAGGTTTAACCTCAATATCAGGTTCAATACCTTTTGCCTGAATAGAACGTCCAGAAGGTGTATAATATCTTGCGGTGGTTAAGCGCATTGCCCCAAAATCACCCAATGGTATAACAGTCTGAACAGAACCTTTACCAAAAGATTTTTCACCCAAAACAATAGCTCTATGGTGGTCTTGAAGAGCACCTGCCAAAATTTCAGAAGCAGAAGCAGAGCCTTCATTTATCATAACAACAATAGGAATTTCTTTTGCAATATCACCCTCTGTTGCCATAAATTTAACTGTATCACTTTCATTTCTAGAGCGAGTAGAAACAATTTCACCTTTCTCTAAAAACAAGTCAGATACTTCAACCGCTTGATCAAGAAGTCCACCAGGGTTATTTCTAACATCAATAACAATACCTAATAAATCATTCTTAAGTTCTTTTTTAGCCTTGTTAATTGCTTCTTTAATAGATGTATCAACATCTTCAGTAAAAGAAGATATTCTAATATATACAATAGAATTTTCTTTTATGTCGCTTTTAACAGATTGAATCTTAATTTCTTGTCTTTTAATAGTAAGTTCAATTGGTTTAGAGTTTATACGTCTAATAGATAGTTGAACTTTCGTTCCAACCTTACCACGAAGTTTAGAAACAGCGTCATTCAAACCTAATCCAACAACAGTTTCTCCATCAATATGAGTAATGTAATCTCCAGCCTTAATTCCTGCTTTTGCCGCAGGTGTATCATCAATTGGCGAAACAATTTTTACTAATCCATTATCCATAGTAATTTCAATACCAACTCCACCGAATTTACCTTTGGTTTGTTCATTCATATAATTAAAGCTATTAGCATCCAAATAGCTAGAATGAGGGTCAAGAGCAGTCAACATACCATTTATTGCAGATTCTATTAGCTTTTTATCACCAACATTTTCTACATAAGATACTTTTGTTCTCTCCAAAACCTCACCAAATAGATTTAACAACTCGTATGTATTAACATCTTCATCTTTTGTTTTAGAAGCAGAAGCTGTTGCAATATTTAAAAACAAACCCGTAATCAATGAAGCAAAAAGCAATTTATTTTTTCTCATAATCTTTCCTATCAAAAAAATTTTAACCTGCAATCCAAGGTTTTGGATTTATAGGATGCCTATCTTTTCTTATCTCAACATAAAGCTTAGCATCTTTGCTATCTGGCATTGTTCCAACAGGTTCACCCGCTAACAACATTTGACCAACTTCGCAATCAATCTGCCCTAAGCCCGCAAGCAAAGAAAGATATCCATCACCGTGTTCTACAATAATAATGTTACCATATCCTTTAAATGGACCAGAAAAAATCACAGTTCCATCATATGGTGCAATAACTTGTGCATTAGAACGTGTTTTATACACTATTCCCTTTGAAGAAACTCCATTAGATATAAGTTGTCCATATTCCGTAACAATTGTGCCAGAACACGGACGTGTAAGGTGTCCTTTTGCCATAGCAAACCGTCCACCTTTTATCTGTTCTTTGATTTCCAAATGTGTTTTTGTATCAACTGTTTGTTGAGTTTTTTGCTTATTTAATTCTTGTTGTCTTTTTAATTCCGCTAAACGCTGAGCTTCTTCTCTTTTTTTGCGTTCAATTTCTTTTTGTCTTTCTAGTTCTTCTAATAAGTCTCTTAAGTCTTTAGCCTTTAGAGCAAGATTATCTGCAAGTTTTTGAGCTTCCATTCCTTGGTTTTCGATATTTTTCCTCAAGGTTGCTTTCTTTTTTAACAAAAACCTCATTTCTTCTTGTTGCTTTCTTAAACGAGATTGATACTTTGTTGTTTTTTCAACATTATCTTCAATTTTTTTCTTTTGATTATAGAGCATATCCAAATCAACTTTTAGCTTAGATGATTTATCATTGATAAATGGAACCGTCTCTCTAAGTAGGATTGCACTTCTAATAATATCAATCGGAGAATGTGGTTGCAAAATCACAGATTCTGAAGGATTTAAAGACATATTCTGCAACGAAGATAACATTAAAATCAAAGATTTATTTTCAGCCTGAAAAGATTCTTCCTTAACTTTCACATCTTGTTCAAGTTTTTCCAATTCCTCTTCTAGCTTAGATATATTTTCTTCATTACTCTGAATTTCTTTTGCCAAAGATATAGAAGTTTTATCCATTTTAGATAATTCAAGATTGAGCTGAATTGCTTGAGCTTGTAATTTTTTAGATTCTATAGCTTTTTTTCTAGCCTCTTCTTCTATTTCTCTGACTTCTTTTTCTGAAATATCCTTTGCATAGCCCCAATTACTCTCAAATAAATTAAGACCAGCAATAATCAAAACTATGCAAAGGTGTAATATTTTCATTCTTCTATTTCACAATCAAAGAATTTCCTGTCATTTCAGAAGGTTTTTCGATATTCATCAAATCTAAAAGAGTAGGAGCAATATCAGCCAAACGTCCATCTTTCATAGATTTAATATCTTTATCTCCATTAAATAAAACAGCCTGAACTTTACCAACAGTATGAGCAGTATAAGGTGCTCCAGTTGTTTCATCAACCATCTTTTCAGCATTACCATGATCAGCAGTAACAAGTAATACTCCATCAACTTCCTTGATAGCCGCCATAACTTGTCCCAAACATTCATCAACAGCTTCAACAGCCTTTAGTGCTGCATCCATAATACCCGTATGACCAACCATGTCGCCATTAGCAAAATTACAAATAATAACATCATATTTTTGTTTCTTGATAGCGTCAGTCAAAGATTCTGTTACTTCATAAACACTCATTTCAGGTTTGAGATCATATGTTGCAACTTTAGGACTATTTATTAAGATTCTTTCTTCACCTTCAAATTCTTTTTCTTCGCCACCATTAAAGAAGAATGTAACATGTGCATACTTCTCAGTTTCAGCGATTCTAAGTTGTGTTAAACCGTTTTTAGCAACAACTTCACCAAAGATATTAGTCAAAGCTTCAGGTTCAAAAATAACCTTCATAAATCTCTTGTGGTCAACAGAATACTCAGTCATTCCAACAACATCAATAAAGTTGATGACTTTCTTTCTTTCAAAACCATCAAATTCGCTATCACCCAAAACATACATGATTTCTCTTGCTCTATCAGCACGATAGTTAATCATCAAAACAGCATCACCATCTTTTGCTCCTTGATAATCACCAATCACACATGGGATAACAAATTCATCAGAAACATCTTCGCTATAAGAGTTTTCTATAGCTTTAGTAGCATTTTCAAATCTCACACCATCAGCAAGGATAATGTTGTTATAAGCTTTTTCAACTCTATCCCAACGTTTATCTCTATCCATTGCATAAAAACGACCAGCAATTGTTGCAATCTTAACTTTTTCAAGTTCTTTTACATTGTTTTCAAATTCTTTAACATATTCAATTGCAGAGCGAGGAGGAGTATCTCTTCCATCCAAAAATGCGTGAACATCAACATTTATGCCGTTTTTATTAAGAATTTCGCAAACAGCTTCTATATGTTTTTGATGAGAGTGAACACCACCAGGAGACATTAACCCCATCAAATGACAAGTTCCCTTAGATTCTTTTAATTTATTTATCATATCAACAAGAACAGGATTATTTGCAATAGAGCCATCTTTTATAGCCAAATCAATTTTAGGCAAATCTTGCATAACAACACGTCCAGCGCCCAAGTTAGTATGTCCCACTTCAGAGTTTCCCATTTGTCCTTCAGGCAATCCAACATCAAGTCCAGAGGTTTCAATAAATGAGTGTGGGTATTTATCAATAAGATAGTGCCAATTAGGAGTATATCCTTTTTCAATAGCATTATCATCAGTAACAGGTTCTCTATATCCCCATCCATCCAAAATTAAAAGCATAACAGGTTTTTGCATTATTTATTCTCCATTATAAATTTTTCAATCAAGATTATATCTCATAAAAAATACTTTAAACAGAATGCATTATATTTATCCATATTTTTTTTAGATATAAACAATATAAGTCTTGTTAAGACAAAAAGATAGTTTTATATTCAAAATAAGTAATTACATTATTAAGGTGATTTTATGAAAATACGCTATATAACCGCAAGCATTCTATGTTTTATAAATACCGCTTCAGCTCAAGGTTGGGAAACAGACTATGCTTTAAGCCTTAGCTCATACTATGGGTACACACATTATTCCACCCCAAAACCAACCCCATATAAAACAAATAACCTTAATGCCACATTGAATGCTTATGCAAAACTATCTTATAACTTTAATTACGATTACATCGCTTCAATAATTGGATACGCTATGATAGATAGCGCAAAAGAAATAGAAAATTATAATCAAGGCAATTGGGGAGAAGAGTTTTTTACTCATATAGAAACCCCATTTGGAGAACTTTCTCTAGGTCAAGACTATAACGTTGCATACAATTTTGCAGTAGGGGCTCCCAATATTGGTTCATACCGAACAAACAACTCAGATATAACCAATTTTATAACCAATCCAAACTGGTATTATAAAAAAGGAAATTCATCCTTCAAAACATTGAATTCCACATACATAAACACAGATGGCGCATCTGCAAAAATAAACTATATAACACCAGAATTTTTTAATACTAAACTAGGTATAACATACATCCCAAAAACATATAGTCGCTCTGGTTTAGTTTCAAGAGATGCTCAATATAAAGATAAAGAAGCATATGTTTTAGGTGCATATAATTCCTTTTACATAAAAGACTACGAGATAGAAACATCTTTAGGATACGCAGATTTTACCAACAATGATAAAGAATACTCTCTTGGATTTAGTGTTTATCGTAAAGGCTGGACTTTAGGTGCTTCATACCGCAAAACAAAAGCCGAGAATAGTAATTACCAAATAAACAAAGATACTTATTTTGATGCTTATAGAAGTGGTCAAGCGTATAATCTTGGTTTGAGTTATGCTATAGGCCCTATCACCACGGGTGTTTCTTATTTTAATTCCAAATCAGATGAATTTGATATAGAAAACGACATAATTAGTTTTTCAAACAGCTATGAATATAATAAAAATACTACATTTTCTTTCACCATAGCTCATCTAAACTCAAAAGATAAAATAACAACCAAAGGATATGCCTTTGTTCTAGGAATGGAGTTATCATTATGAAAAAAATAAATATAATATCCCAAAATGAAGATTTTGCAGAGGATTTATCTTCACAAATCATAAGAGTTCTTCCAGAAGCAGAAGTAAATTTTGCCGAAAAACAAAAGAACGCAGATTTATATATTATTGATGAAAATGAAGATATATTGCCAGAAATAAGCAAAATAACCAATTCAGCTCCAATAGTTTTTTTATCAAGCACAAAAGACGCAATAGAATATGCAGATATCGTAATAAGAAAACCCTTCTCTTTGCTAGATTTTCTCAAATCACTAAAAGAAAACACTCTTTTACCAAGAGTAAGACGTAAAGAATGTATAACATTCAAAGAATATAATTTATATCCTGTCAAAAAGGAAATAGTTTCATCTACCACTCAAGATATAATTAAACTAACAGAAAAAGAGGTTGAAATATTAAAATATCTATACACCAATGCTCCTTCCATAATGAGTAAAGAGGATCTTTTAGAAAATGTTTGGGGGTATTGTGCAGATATGACAACACACACAATAGAAACTCATATTTACCGCCTTCGTCAAAAAATAGAGCAATATGGTGGAAGCCAAGTTATAATAACTGAAAACAATGGCTATCGCCTAAATATTTAATAAACTTGCTAAGTTTTGGTTTTTAAACAAAAATGTTGCATTGTGCTTGAATTTGTGATATCACAATAAAAGTTCTAGTAAGTATTTTGTTTATTATTTGAGTTTATGTAGCTAATCCAAAGATTATTATCTTTTTTAAGCTATGATTATTTAGTGCAATTGCTTGCTGAATAGCTAATTTTTTGTTTAATTAAAAAATTTTTTTGATTATGAATTTTAATGTTTCAGATTCAAGACAAAGACAAGTAAAATGCACCAAGAAAGCATTCGGTGCATATTTCCCAAATGCGGAAAAGTTGAAAATAGGCCAAATATACAATGTAGCAGCAGTTCTAAAAGAAGCATGGAAAACATGGATTTTTCTCAAAGAATTGCCGGGTCTCAGATTCAATTCTTCTCATTTCGAAGAAATGGAGGACTATAAAGAAGCTCCCAAAGAAGCGCCGATAACAGGATCAAGCAGAAAGGAAATTTTGCAAAATTTCCTCTTCACCAAAAAGTATGAAAGTGTGATGATGTATTCTGCGCGTATTTTGCCTCCAAAATTAGTTTGTGCTAAAGTGTTGGTGGTCAATCTTCCTGATTATGCAGAAAAGCTTGATGCAATGAGGGAAGAAGATGTATTCATTATCGGTCGCTCCGGTAGAAACCTTCCTCTGACACTGGATGTTGAAATTTCGGAATACGGAACAATAATCTCATGTGTTCAGGCTTATATCGTAAAGGAGGGCGATATGTATAAAATTTTCGACCCTTCACTTAATGGTTGTGAAATTGAATTCTAAAGTTAAAAGCCTCGATTTTTTTCGAGGCTTTTTCCTATTTAGAAACACCTAACGGAGTAAATGTAAATGTGATTTCTTTCCAATCATTATATCTACTAGCATTAGCATCTGCTAATTTATTAAATACATTATAAGAAAGATGTGCTTTTCTAATAGCTCTCTCAGCACTATCAGCTATTGCTTTGAAGTAATTATCTCTACTGTATCTAGCCTTATCAACTACATTGACACTAATAATATCGCCATTATTAGCTAATTTAACATTTATCAATACTTCAAGATTTTTGTCTTCACCACCACCCAAAACAGTATTCCAACATTCTTGAATTTTTGTTCTCACAAAATCAACATTAGAAATAGATAATTCACTAAAGTAAGACCCATTAGTAGTTCCACCTTCAACTCCCATGTTGTTAACTGGTTGGCTATTAGGAATTTGTGCTGCTCTATCTTCTTCACCAAGTTGTTTCTTCAAGTCATCAACCGCACTAAAAAGACCTTTAAGAGAATTTGCATTATTTACAGTCTTTTGATTAGTTTTTGTTTGAGTATTTTGTTTTGGTTGTGCCTTAGGTGTTTCTTTTTTCTTGGGCTCAAGCTTTTTCTCTTTTTCTTTCTTTACTTGAGGTTTTTTCTGAGGAATAGGGGCTGGCTTTTTCTTTTCTGGTTTTGGTTTTTCAGATTCTTTTTTAGGTTCTTCTTTCTTTTCCTCAAATTTAGGAGCTTCTTCTATCAAAGATGGAGATTTTATTTCCTCTTCTACAACAGGTACAGGCTTAGGTTCTTCAATCTTTTCTTCAATCTGTGGAGGAGTTATTTTTTGTGCAACCTCTTGGTTTGGTTTTTCTTTTCTAGTTGCTTCTTTCTTTTCTTCGCCAATTTCAGCTTTTTGTGGTAAATTAGTTGTATCAGATACTTTAATATCATTCAAATCCACAATAATGACAGGTTGCTCATCAATAAGAGGTTTTCTTTTCCAAAAAGGCACATCAAACACACACAGCAACACAATCACCGTGTGCATCATAATAGAACTATATATATACCTTTTCTGCATTCCCATAAGAAAAAACTTTCTACTTCTTAGTTCTAGGTTCTGTTTTCAAGCCAACCTTACTAAAACCGGCATCTTTAAGCAAAGCCATCAATCCAATAACACTACCATAATTGGATTCTGCATCACCAGATATAGTAATGCTAATGTCCTTATTTTCCCCTTTTATCGCCATAATTTTCTCAATAATAGTTTCAGGTTCTATAACACTTTGCCCGATGTAGTAATTTCCTCCTTTATCAACGCTAATGTTTACAGCAGTATCCTTTCCACCAAGAGTTCCTCCGCCAACTTTAGGTAAATCAAGTTGAATTCCAGAAGTCATCAATGGGGCTGCCACCATAAAAACAACTAGCAACACCATCATCACATCCATAAGGTTTGTCATGTTGATATTCGCATTGCGTTTACTTAATCTACGAGCTCTACCTCTATTTAAATGCATTGATTACTCTCCAGCCATTTCAGCTCTAATAGCATTGTCATCAATCTCTCTAGATAAAATACTAGAAAATTCTGCTAAAAAGTTCTCTAATTTTTTTGTATATCTTTCGATGTCAGATGTAATAATGTTATAAGCAACATACGCTGGAATAGCAGCAATTAAACCAAAAGCGGTGGTAAATAAAGCTTCAGCAATACCAGGAGCAATAGAGGTCAAAGAGTTGCTTTGTGTAACTGCAATAGCATTAAAACAAGATATAATCCCCCAAACAGTTCCAAAAAGTCCAACCAATGGAGCAACAGACCCTGTAGAAGCTAAAAAGCCCAAGTTATTATCGAGCTCATCAAGTTCCTTATCCATAGAAACCATCATAGCCTTTTCAATTCTCTGCTGAAGAGAAACCCCTCTTAATCCTCTATCAGTTTTAGATTTCATGATATTTGTTCTGCGCCATTCTTTCATTGCTGCCATAAACATTGCAGACATAGGGTCTTGTGGATTCCCAATAGAATCATAAAGTTTATCCAAAGAGCCACCAGACCAAAATCTTTCTTCAAACAATTTAGAAAGTCTTTTTACATTTCTTAATGTGTTGAATTTTTCAAAAATAATAGCCCAAGACCAGATAGATGCAGCAATAAGTCCAATCATTACTGCCTTAGTAATAAGGTCAGAAGACCATACCATATCCCACATAGAGAGTTGATTAACAACCTCTGTTGCAACTTCATTTCCCATGTTATTCCTCTTTTAAAATTAAAGCTTTAATTACCATATTATCAGCAATATAATAGTAAAAATTCAACAAATCAAACCAAAAAAAAGAGTTGTTCTTAGGATTTAACTCCTAAAAACAACTCTCTTTTTATAAAGCTCCGGCAACCCAAATAATTATATTATAGGCTACAATAATGATTAGTCCGGCAATGACTAACCAATATGCAAGGCCAATAAGCCATAACAATAGGTTGCCTAATATCTTAGCTATGTTTGTAAAGTATAATATTGCTGTCAATATTATGAAAGTAATTACCTTTACAGACATGCCTAACCCGTGGATTAGGTTAATAATTTCTGGAAAATAAAACATTTCAGAAATATTTTTTTCTGCATCCACAGCAATTATTAGCTTGGTCAAGAAAAATGCGAGTATTCCTGCCCAAACTATATCAAACATTATTTTTTTCATTTTTTTTTGGTGTTTTTTACGAGGTGCCATATCCTTATATAGCTTACGCTTCCTCATTATTTATTATTACTTACAAAAGTTTATACCAATGTATCACTATTTTGTTTGCAACAATGTAATAAAGGAAGAAAACACCATCCTAAAACATGAAAACACACAAAAATAACAACAACAATAGACACAAACCTTATATAAGCATCTAAATTATATCACATTTTTGGCGTATTTTCAAGTGTTTTAGTCTAAAGAAAAGCCCCTTACTTGGGGCTTGATTTATAAATAAGGATTTTTTGAAGGATCAGGAGATTGTATTTCACTATCCCATTTCATACGTGAAATACATTCTTTTTCACTAGCCCCAACAATTCTACATCTATTGATATCGATATCTGGAACTCCAGATAAATTATAGCAAATATCACCATTTGTAGATATATATTTCTCATCACTACCATTTGCTTTTACATCTCTAAAAATAAACGCATAAGCAGTTTGAGGATATGCAAGTCTTAAAGCAAGAGTTTTTATATCTCTATTTAATGTAGATTTTAAACTAACGCCAAAGCTACAAACAGTTCTTCCCATAATATCCTGAGAAAGCCTAAAGCTACCTTTAGAAATTCCAATGCGAAGCTCGCCTTCAACAGGAGCTTTATTTGCGTTTGTAAAAGAGCTTTCTTGTTTTTCTTTTTTCTCTAATGATATAACTTTTTCTTCATTTATTTTTTTAGCCATTTCACTAGCAATTTCGCTCAATGTATTTTCAGAAGGTGCAACAATTGGAGGGTTTTTAACCTTTTCTCCAAACATTTGATTAAACATTTCTTCATGTTCATTGTCATCAACTTCAACATTTGTATCAGGTGTAGCATCTTCATAATCATCATCCAAAATCTGCGCAAAGCTAGATGTTGCAAGCATTAAACAAGAAAACAAGAAAAGTCCAAACTTCATCATCAATAATCTCCTAATTGATATTATTTAATGTATTGTCAGAAACACCCAAGTTGTCAACAATCTTACCAATAACAATATCAATATCAGTCATTTCTTGATTTTCCATAATAGAGTTTTGTTCAGCTTCTTCTGTTATAGAAATACTTTTGAATTTACCATAATATTCAGGGTTTGTTGTGCTAACAAATTGGAATAAGCCTGTACATTCATTTGTTTCTGCAAGAGACATATCTCCAAGAGAGCTAACATTACGAGCAATATCACAAGGAGTAACATTAAAACGAGCATCTTTTAGCATAAGATAACATTTTTCACTATTCATATGAGAGCGAACAGATACTTGCTTATTAGCACCAAAGGCATTTACAGTAATAGATGTGCTAAGAGGAGCAGTTGGAGCTTCTTCTTTGATAACATCCTTAAATTTGATTAAATCTTCCTTAGACATTACAGATTCAACATACTTATCAAATTTAAATCTTTCACTCACAACATCATCCCAAGACATATTTATAGTAAAATTTCTAAAGTTAATAGAAGTTCTATTGAATAAAGTAACTGTAAAATCACATCCAGAAACAACGCCATCTGTTTCAACAGGGTCAATGTTGTGCACCTTAAATATAACTGCATCCGAACGTGTTGTTGGTTCTTCTACTTGTTTTTTATTTTGCTTAGCAGGAGAATTATTTGGAGTTGCAGCTAAAGATGAGTTAGGTGTAGCAATTGTTAAACTATATAACAAAGATGCTAAAATAACCAAAGATTTTTTCATTTTAAACCTCACAATAACTATTACGTGAGATAAATATATTCAAAGAGTGTTTAATTTTTCTTAAATTAAATGAAAATCTTTTCAAAAAAACAAATATCTAATTTTTTTCATTTAATTTGTTTTTTAATCGCAACAAATCAACCCATGTTTTAGACTTTTGAGCAGTACTTCTCAAAAGATACGATGGATGGAATGTTGCTAGCACCTGTATTTTTTTATCTTCAACATCATATTCAAACCATTTTCCCCTAACCCTAGATACAGATTCAGGGGTATCTAAAACAGATTTAAGCGCAATTTTACCTAACAATAAAATAAAGTCGGGCTTAATTAATTCAATCTGTCTTTTCACAAATGGCAAGCAAACAGCAAGTTCTTCATCTGTTGGAGTTCTGTTCCCTGGTGGACGCCAAGGTAAAACGTTTGTGATATAGCATTCTTCTCTATTCAAACTTATAGAACAAAGCATCTTATCAAGCAACTGTCCACATCTTCCAACAAAAGGTCTGCCGATTCTATCCTCGTCTGCTCCAGGAGCTTCACCAATTAGCATAATTTTAGCTTCAATACTACCCTCCCCTAAGATTGTAGAGGCAGCAGTTTTTTTCAATCCACATCCTTCAAATTTTTGTAAAATATCTTTCAAGTCATCAATGCTTTGAGCTTTTTGGCACAAAGCCATAGCATTTTTAGAGGCAACCGAAACAAATGATGGTTTAGGTTGATTGTTAGTATTTTCAGATATTTGGTTGTTTGGTAAATTAGTTTTTATATCTAAATTTGCATTTTCTAAGCCCAAGCACGGCATAATGCCACAGGTTTCCTCAACCCCTGCCATAATATACCAATCAAGCAATTCTTTTATGTCAATTTGTTTATTCATTACTACCTGTTTATACATATCAGACTTTTTATTACAATATAAAGTAATTATTTACACATATATAATATAATAACTTTAAAGTTAAGCAAAATTTGGTACAATAGGCTAAATAATAGTAGGAAATTTATTACAAATGTTAAAATCAAATTATATTATCACCTTATTAAGTGGAATAGGACTATTTAACTCTTGCACTGCAAATTTCATCAATTTTTCAGATTTAGGTGTGGAATATGCAGTTGTGGAACGAAAAAATTCAGCTTATGGAAGCTACTTAGCAGGGAGGGTAGCCCACATTAGACAAGACTATGATAATGCAGCTTATTATTACGAAAAGAGTATAAGCCAAGGTTTTTCTAATTCTGATATTATAGGCAAAACATATATAATACTTGCCTCACAAGGAAAAATAAAAGAAGCTACCAAATATGCAAATATGGCACGCCAAAATGGTGATAATAACAATTTTATAGATGTAATAAATGCTATTTACGAATTTAAAGAAGGTAATTACAAGTTCGCTCGTAGTCTATTAAGCAAAATATCAGAAAAAACTTATGAAAATCTAATAACCCCGATGTTTAATGCTTGGAGCTATGTTGGTGATGGAGATTATCAAAAGGCTATCGATTCATTATCAACCCTTAGCACAGAAGAAGATATGCAAACAGTATATCATCTTCACGCCGGTCTAATCGCAGAATATTTTAATTATCCCGAAATAGCAAAAAAGCATTACGATATTATCATAAACAATCGTTCCGAAGACATATCTTTTAGAGCTCTTCAATTAATAACAAACTATATGGTTAGAAATAACCGAAAAGAAGAAGCCTTAAATCTAGTAAACAAATATTACGGAGCAAGCAACATCAAAGAAATGCTTGCAAGCTTAAGCGAAAAAATAAAAGAAAGCGATTCTACTACCCAACTAATAGTAAACACTCCAAATATAGGAGCTGGTGAAGTATTTCTTGAAATAGCTTTATTGTTTAAATCCATTCCCGTAGGATACGACTATGCACAAATGTATATGGCTATTTCAGAATATTTTAATCCGAATAATGATGTCGTAAAAATTGCAATGGCAGACCTTTTTGAAGATAGGTTTTTACTAAAAGATGCAAACAAATATTACGATACTATCAAAAAGGAATCAGAGCTCTATTATCCTTCTCAAATCAAAAAAGCAAATAATCTTATGGCACAAGAAAAATATGAAGAAGCAGCTCTTGTTTTAAGAAAATTATTGAAGAATAATCCTAAAAACTTCCAAGTTTTATTTAATTTAGGTGATGTTTTACGCATAAGCGACAATCAAAAGGATGCAATAAAGTATTATACTCGTGCAATAGATTCCATTTTTTACGAAAATGAAAAATATTGGCCAGTATATTATGCTTTAGCAGTCTCATACGATAAAAGTGATGACTGGAAAAATGCAGAAGAAAATTTAAATAAAGCCCTAAGATTGAGCAATCGTCATCCACAAGTTCTAAATTACCTAGGGTATAGCTGGCTAAAAAATAATAGTGATTTAGATAGAGCAGTGTCATTTATTTTGGAAGCATACGAAAAAGATCCAAATGATAGCGTCATAATGGATAGTCTCGGCTGGGTTTATTTCAAAACAGGTGATTATGAAAACGCTATTGTTTATCTAGAAAAAGCTTCAGAATTAAATCCTCGTAATGCAATAATTAGCGATCACTTAGGAGATGCGTATTGGTTAGGTGGACGCAAAAATGAAGCTGTTTTCTTGTGGAATCAAGCTCTTTTGCAAAAAGAAGATGGAGATGAAATAAGCCATAAAAAGATTCGTAGCAAAATAAAAAATGGCATAAAAAAGATAGAAGTAATCTCTTTAAAAGATGAGAAAGTAAGAGATACTCTAAAACAAATAAAGAGTATAACCCAATAGTGTGGTGGTTATACTCTTTTAACACCCTGAAAAAGCTAATTACTTTTGATATTTGCTTATAATTGCTTTTAATTTACTAGCAACATCACAAACAACCTTCTCATCGATTCCCTCAACCCTCAATTTAATTGTTGGTTCAGTTCCAGATTTTCTGACAATAAGGTTGCTATTGTCTCCTAATTGTTCTTTTGCTTCACTTATAGCAATTTTAACATCATCGTGTTCAACACTTTCTAGCATAAACTCTCTAGAAGAAAATCTAATGTTTTCGATAATACAAGGGTAGGGGGTAAATAAAGGAAAAATTTCACTCATCTTTTTAGCTTCTTCAATAAAAGCTAAAGAAATAATTATTCCAACAACAGCCGCATCACCTGTTTTTGCATATTGAGATAAAACAATATGACCAACCAACTCACCTCCAAGAGAAGCATTTTTCTCTTTCATAAGGTCGATAACATATCTCTCTCCAACTTTACTCTTAGAATAACCAAAGTTGTTTTCTTTCAAATATTTTCCTAATCCCAAATTAGACCAATCAGTACTAATTACCATCTGATTATTAAGGATACCGTGCTTTTTCATATAATTAGCAAGGAAACACAAGAGTTGGTCGCCATCAATCTCATTTCCTTTATCATCAATCAATATGATTCTATCGCCATCACCATCAACAGCAATACCAAAATCAGCTTTAGCTTCCACAACCACTTCAGCTAATTGCTTTGTATGTTGAGAACCGCATTCCTTATTTATATTATATCCATCAGGTGTATTATTTATAACAATAACACCAGCTCCCAAATCCTTAAATATTTGTGGCAAAATATAATGATAAGCCCCATTTGCACAATCCAAAACAATACGTAAACCTTGTAAAGCCTTATAATTAGGAGCAATATCTCTCATTTTTGCAATATAATCTTCTACAACACTGTCATTTCTTATTATTTTTCCAATCTTGTCAAAAGATTTAGCATTATCTTTGCAATATCCCTCAATTTCTTTTTCGATAATAGAATAAAAATCATCCGAAAATTTATCTCCATTACAATCAATAAGCTTTATGCCATTATCAAAAAAAGGATTGTGTGATGCTGTAATCATAATTCCCATATCAACATCCATATAAGAAATCATAGAAGTCAAAAGAGGGGTCGGAACAACTCCTAAAGAAATAACATCAATACCATTTTCTAAAAAGCCGACACTTAATGCAGCCTCAAGCATATCACCAGAAATTCTAGTATCTCTTCCAATAACGATTTTTTTATGTTTTTTTACAGCAACATTGCTTAACACATTAGCCAACGTTGTTAAAAATTCAGCATTCATAGGGAATTCGTTTGCTTTTCCTCTTATGCCATCAGTTCCAAATAATTTATTAGTCATAAAAAAAGAGCTCCAATCCTTCATTATTTTAACCTTAATATCTGGTTATAATAAAGTATTGTAAGCTCTTTACAACAAAAATTTATCTGTTTTGATTACAAAACGTAGCGAAGACCCATATAGATTTCTTGGTCAGTTGTTTCTGTTTTACCATTATGTTTGTTTAAATCATCACCCATATCATAATATCTATAACCCAAGTCCATGTTCAAACGATTTGTAATTTTTGCTGAAATACCAGCACCTAAAGACCAAGTAAAGCTATTTGCTTTAATGTTATCAGTATTATCAACAGATGTATTTCTAATTGTTAATTTATTGTTTGTATAACCAATTCCCGCATTAACAAAGGGTGTAAACCAAGTATAAGGGAAGAAATCATAATAAACTACAAACATATAAGATTGTGATTTAAAGCCAGCTTTAGAAAATTCTGTAAGTTTTTTTTCGTTTTTCTTTCTCCAAACATACTCAAGCTCAGCTCTCCAATGTTCATGACGATAACCAATCGCACCACTTGCCATCAATCTTTTTTTATTGATGAGTTTGTCATTTCCATAACCATCAACATTTCCTCTAGCTTCTTCTAGTTTCAGTTTTGCCTGACCGAGACGGCCTGCGATGTAAAAGCCATCACATTCAGCATAAGAATTTGTAGTAAAAAACATACCTAATACAGTCAAAAGGATGAAAATTATTTTTTTTGTCATTATAAGAAAACTCCGAATTTAAACGATTTAGTAAAATTTTTAGACAAAATATCATGTTTTTTTATAAAATCAAGTAAAAAATTAACAAAGGGTTAAAATTTTTGCCAAACAATAAAAATCTTTAATCTTAAAGATGTTGATTTTTTTATAAATTATGCTAAACAAAAACAAGGTGGTCGGGTAGCTGCGTCAAATTTTTTTGATGAGGAAAGTCCGAGCGTCGTGGAAACAAGGCACCAGATAACGTCTGGCTAGAGAAATCTAAGGGAAAGTGCCACAGAAAGTTACCGCCAAATTTCATTTTGGTAAGGTTGAAAAGGCGAGGTAAGAGCTCACCGCGAGGGTAGTAATATCACTCGGCAAGGTAAACCCTGTCTGACGCAAGACCAAGTTAGGAGATCAGCTTTTGCTGTTACACGGAGCGTTTCCACTCTACTCCAGAGGTAGGTCGCACGAGCCAAATGGTGACATTTGGCCTAGATGAATAGCTACCGCTTTAATCTTTATCTTAATAGATAAAGCAAATGACAAGTACATAACTCGGCTTATAGACCACCTTTTATTTTTTTATGGGAGAATGTTATGCAAAATCAATACACATTAAAAGACATTGTTGAAATTAAAGGTATCGGCCTTCATTCAGGTAATGAAGTTATATTAAAGTTAAAACCAGCCCCTATAAATAGCGGGATAACATTCTACAGAACAGATATAAATTCCCACCCTATTCCAGCCAAATATTCAAGCGTTATCGATACAAGAAATTGCACTTGCGTTGGTATAGATAGCTCCAATATTGTTAGCACCATAGAACACCTAATGGCTGTTCTATATATATTAGGAATAGATAATTTAGATATAGAAATAAACAATCAAGAAACTCCAATCCTAGATGGAAGTGGTGTAGAGTTCTTAAAAATCCTACAATCCAAAGAACTAGTATCTCAAGAAGCTCCTAAAAAATATCTCAAGGTAAAAAAAGAAATCACATATACTGACGAAAACAACAATACAATAACCCTATCTCCATCAGATAAGTTAGAAATATGTTTTGATATAGATTTTCCATCTCCAATTGTTGGTCATCAAAATTTTACCGGAGAAATAACTAAAGACACCTTTGCAAAAGAAATTGCTCCTTGCCGTACATTTTGTGAAAAATATCAAGTAGATTACCTAAAATCAATAGGGCTCATAAAAGGTGGTTCGCTTGAAAATGCTGTCGTGTTAGATGGAGATAAAATACTAAACGAAGAAGGCTTTAGAGTAGAAAACGAATGTGTTAATCACAAAGTTTTAGATACAGTAGGTGATTTATACACTTCTGGCTACTATATTTTAGCTAAAGTAGTTGCCAACAAAACAGGTCATCGCCATAATAACGAGATATTGAAACTATTGTTTGCATCAACAGATAATTATGAATTGATATAATATTTATGGAGCCAAATATGAAAAAACTCTTAGCAATTTTACAATGTGTAGTTTTACTTTTTTTAACATCTTGTGCATCAACAAGTTCAGAATCAATAATCAATGATGAAGACAAAAGTGCAGAAACATTATACAATGAAGCTTATGATTTGTTAGAAAAAACATCATATCAAAGAGCAGCCGAAACCTTTGACAAGGTAGAGATGGAGCACCCATATTCAAAATGGGCTACAAAATCAAAGCTTATGAGTGCATATTCATATTATAAAGGTGAAAAATATGATGATGCAATCGCCACATTAGATAGATTTATAAGACTTCACCCCGGAAATAAAGATATATCATACGCATATTATCTCAAAGCCGTGAGTTTTTATGATCAAATATCATCCTCTCAAAAAGAGCAATCAGCCACAAAAGAAGCGTATGATACTTTTATGCAAATAATCACAATGTTCCCAGATACAGAATACGCCAAAGATGCTAAAAATAAGATGATACTAATAGAAGATCACCTTGCAGGACACGAGATGGAAATCGGTAGGTATTATCTAGAAAATAAAGAATATATCTCAGCCCTAAACAGATTTTCAACTGTTAGCGACAACTATCAAACAACCGCTCAAATAGAAGAAGCTTTATATAGAGAAGTTGAAGTATATACAATCTTAGGACTAGATAACGAAGCAGAAAAGAAAGAAAAGATTCTTTCTTCTAACTATCCAGAAAGCAAATGGTCAAAAATGGCTAAATCACTAACAACAAAGGAATAAAAAACAAAATGCTAAAGTCTCTCTCAATAAAAAATGTAGTTTTAATTGAAAGTTTAGATATAGATTTTTCAAAAGGCTTAACAGTTTTAAGCGGAGAAACAGGTGCAGGTAAATCAATCCTTTTGGATTCTCTTGGTCTATTACTTGGTTGTAGGGCAGAAAGCTCCTTAATCAGAGTAGGGGCAGACAAGTTGTCTGTAACAGGTGTTTTTGAGATTGAAAAAACTAATAAAATTTTTGAAATAGCAAAAAAATATACTTTAGACATAGAAGACGATATCATAATCAAACGCACAATAACCTCAGATGGTAAAAATAAGATTTTGTTTAATGATCAACCAATAACCTTAAAATTATTAAAAGAATTAAGTCAAAACCTTATAGAAATACATGGCCAACATGATAATCAAGGTCTTCTAAATCAAGAATACCATTGCTCAATCCTTGATGAATATGGTAATTATCCAACCAAATTAGATAGTGTTAAACAAGCATATCATCAGTATAAACATGCTCTAAAAGAGCTAAAAACTAAAGAAGAGCATTTCAACTTCATCAAAACAGAAGAAGAAAATCTCACCCACTGGATCAAAGAACTTGAAAAAGTTTCTCCAGAAAAAGGCGAAGAAGAAGAATTAAAAAACAAAAGAAATGAATTGATGAATGCGGAAAAAATAATAGATAAATTAAACACTGCATATTCAAATCTAAATGGCAATATATCTGTTATAGATTGCCTAACCAAGGCTCGTAATGCAATTTCAAAAGCCAACGAAATAGTAAATGGCAAATATCAAGAAATAGAAGAAAGTATCGAAAATTCTCTTTATAGTCTAAATGATGTATTATCACAAATAGAAGCTTGCTCAAATGATGTTTCACTCAATACAAACGATATAGACAATATCGAAACTAGACTATTTTTACTAAGAGATTTAGCTAAAAAACATCAAACAGACATAGATTCTCTTCCTGAAAAACTAGAAGAACTAAAAAGAGATTTAAACAACATCCAATATGGTGAAGAAGAAATAAAAGAGCTACGTCAAAAGGCTCAATTATACAAAGAAGAATACCAAAACAAAGCGCAAGAATTAAGTCTTTTGCGAAACAAAGTCGCTAAAACACTAGATAAAAACATAACCCAAGAACTTCCTCCTCTAAAGATGGAAAAAGCCCGTTTTGAAACTTCTATTACACAAAAAACAGAAGAACATTGGACAGAGACTGGTTGTGATGACGTTTGTTTCAAAGTTTCTACCAATCCAAACACTCCATTAGGGCCTCTAAGCAAAATAGCTTCAGGAGGTGAGTTATCAAGATTTATGCTCGCCCTAAAGGTTAATCTTGCTCAAAACTCAAATGAAGAAACCCTTATCTTTGATGAGATAGACACCGGAATTGGGGGAGCAACAGCAGAAGCCGTTGGAGAGAGATTATCAAGATTATCCAAAAAAGAACAAGTATTTGTAGTAACTCACTCCCCTCAAGTTGCATCTTTTAGTCGAGAACATTTTAAGGTAGAAAAGAAAACAACCAACAATATAACCACAACATACTTAACAAAATTAGATGCAAATGGCAAACTTGAAGAAATATCAAGGATGCTAGCAGGAGAAACAATTACCAAAGAGGCAAGAGCAGCCGCATCTGTTCTTATTGCCAAAAACACCTCAGATACATTGTTTTAATAGTCCTCTGGTATATAATCCATAATCTCAAGGGTATCAATTTTTCTTTTTATAAAATCACCATTTCCAACAATCCTAACATTGGATTGTCCTCCATTTAGCCACCAGCCAACTTCACAAAAAGTGCTCATATAAGAACAAAGTGTTTCTTTTGTTGAACCTAAAATAAATAAATCAGCAGTTGCATCAATCATAGAATTATAATTTTTATTCGGCAGTTCAATAATTCGGTTTGGGTATTTTTCATAAAATTTATTAGCAATATCTGAAGACATAGCACTTAAATAAAAAACAGTGTCTTTAGGGTATTCATCCATAATCTTAAAAAATGTATCTAATTTTTCATTTCCTCCAAACCATCTTTCGTAGTCAATATGGTTTCTAACTTGTACGCAAACCACATTTTCATCAATGTTAACATCATTCAATCTATTTAACACAGCCAAAGAAGGTTTAATTAACGAAAAGTATTTAGCATAAATCTCAATTACTTCATAAGGTATTTTGTTGTATTGTCTATCAATAGAAAATGGTTCAACAGATTTAAAATCATTTTTTGCAACCAAAAGTCCCCAGCCTCTTACATACTTAAATAAAGGATTAGCCAATCTATGTTTATCATTTATAAGACTAGGATTATTAAATTCATGAATATTTGCAGGATATGAAAACTCAAATAAATCATGAAATTTAGCAGAAACCCATCCCTTATCAGTCCAAAATAGATTTATATTTTGCGGTTTATAATACCTCACATAAGAAATAAGCTTTTTTAACCTATTACCAATACCGTGATAGTCTTCAAAATGCAAATTAAGCGTTTTGGTATTATTATTATACCCAAATCTAGCGTTAGCATTGTTAATAAATAAAATTTGCAAAACAATTAAAAATAATAAAACAAATTTCTTCATTACAAGTTTCTCTTACGCCTTTTTAATCTAGATAATTTATAACTCACAACAGATGTATCTCTACCAGTTTTAGCAAGGCGGTCATACATTCTTTCAATTTCTTTTTCCAAATAAGCTGTTTCCATATCAGCATCCAAAATAGCTTTTTCTTCGCTATTTCCTAAAGTTCTAATTGCGCAAACATCTCTAACAATATCAATAACATCTTTTTTAGTTTCTTGTCTTTTTTTGATGAAATAAGGTAGTTCATAAACAAGTTGTCTAGCATTTGCATAAACTTTTTTACCATCATTTTCGCATTTTCCATATTTGGATTTCAAAAGCTCAAACGCAACTTCCAACTCAAATTCATTATCCACCACGATAAAAGGAACAGGATCAGAAAAACCTTTATTGGATATAGATTTCAAAAATTCTAACAAATGGTGGAAGAACCCACAAACATTATACAAAATAAAAGGTTTCTTCTCTAATAATCCATCTTGCATTGCAACACAATCATACGCAAGTTCATCCAAAGTTCCAACCCCACCAGGAGCAAACACAACAAAATCAGCATTCAATAATCTTTTTTTTCTTTCTTCTAATGTCTTAGCAAAAATCACATTTATATGCTTAATCATTGTATCTTCAGAATCATAAAGTTTGAAGTATTCTTCTGTTGTAATTCCTTGTATAGGAAACTCTCTATTCGAGCATTGTTGTTTTTCGTTCCAAGCATCAATAACTCCTCTTGCAACGGCTCCCATAATTCCTGTATTAGACAGACCAAAGTCAAGTTTGAATCCTTTTCTAACAATGATTTTTCCTAGCTCATAAGTTTCTTTCACATAAACCGGATTATGCCCTCCTCTAGAACCACCAGCTACAAAAACTCTTATACCATCTTTTTCATTTTCTTTCAAAAACGAAGAAAGAAGTTTTTTATCATCATTACAAATAGATTCGTTTTTAACCATTATTTTAACTCCTCAATATCTCCCATAGCTTGTTTTCTATGGAATTCTTCAACAAATTCATCAAATTTGTCTTCACTTAATGCTTTGCGAATACCCTGCATCAAACGTTCATAATATCTAATATTATGCCAGCTCAAAAGCATAACAGCTAGTATTTCGTTGCATTTTTGAAGGTGGTGAATATACGCCCTGCTATAATTAGAACAAAGCGGACAATCACATCCTTCTTCAACGGGACGATGATCTTCTTTATGTCTTGCATTACGAATATTGATAGGACCATATTCTGTAAAAGCTTGAGCAGTTCTTCCAGAGCGAGTAGGCATAACGCAGTCAAACATATCAACCCCACGCAAAACTGCTCCAACAATATCATCTGGTTTACCAACCCCCATTAAATATCTAGGTCTATCTTCAGGCAACATGTCAGGCGCATAATCTAAAACTTCAAACATCTTGTCTTGCCCTTCTCCAACAGCCAACCCTCCAATAGCATATCCATCAAACCCAATTTCTTTCAATGAGTTTGCAGATTCTTCTCTTAAATCTTTAAAAACGCTACCTTGTTGAATACCAAAAATACCATATCCTTCTCTATCAATAAAAGCATCTTTACTTCTTTTTGCCCATCTCATAGAGCGTTGCATAGATTTTTTAGCAACATCATAAGTCGCAGGAAAAGGGGTACATTCGTCAAAACACATCGTAATATTAGAGTCTAACTTATGTTGAATACCTATGGATTCTTCAGGAGATAAAAAGAACTTCTTTCCATCAATATGAGATTTAAAACCAACACCTTCTTCAGTAATTTTTCTAAGTCCTTGCAAGCTCATAACCTGAAAGCCACCAGAGTCAGTCAAAATGGGTTTGTCCCAATTCATAAATTTATGAAGTCCCCCCATCTTTTGCACCAAATCAGCACCAGGGCGTAGCATTAGGTGATATGTATTTCCCAACAAAATTTCTGCGCCAGTAGAAGCAACAGATTCAGGAAGCATTGCCTTAACAGTTCCGCAAGTTCCAACAGGCATAAAAGCAGGCGTATTAACAACACCATGTTTTGTATGCAACTTTCCTAATCTCGCTTTTTTATTCGTTTTTAATAAATCAAATTTTAGTGCCATTTTTTCGTTCCTTAATTTTCTTTGTATATTTTACTCCATATAGGAATTTCTTTTCCGATTCCTTTTTCTAGTTTAGAAGCTTTTATAAAGGCCATTTCGCCATTGTCAAACATTACTCTAAGCCATTTATTATCAGCCGTCTGCCCCGTGATTCTAACTGTTGTTCCTGCTTCTATTTTACCATAAACATCAAACGCTTCATCAGCCCCATGCATGGCATTAGTATCTTCTTTTACATAGTATAGGCGTTCTTTGTCATAAACATTAACTGGAATATCAAAAATTTTAGCCACACTAACATCGCTAAAAGTTTTGCTTCCATCGCCAAAAACAACTACTTCTTTTAAGTTAGTTGCATTTTTTCTGTTATTTTCAATTCCTTTAAGATAAAAACCAATAACCCCAAAAAATACCAAAAGAAGCAAAACCAAAGGATAAAATAATTGTATTCTCTTAAGTTTAGAGAAATTCCAGTTTTTTACAGCAAGCAATGATGTATTTTCAAAAGTGCTTATATATTTATTAACATAGCATAACTCATCATTACTAGCATACGACTTTGCAATATAAAGAGAAGTCAATGCTTCCTCTTTTTTACCCATTGCATCATAAGCAATAGCATTATGCAAAGCCATATTATAATTATCTTTTTTAGAGTTGATGTTAAATATATTGCTAAAAATAGCCTTAATGTTTGCAAAAAAAGCAGTAATTCCCAAAAATCCATACATCCAATTGTGCTTTGTGATTTGCGACACAACACTTGCTGCCTCAAATATACTGCAATAGTATATCTTTTCTATTTTAGAATGAGTAATACCTTTACCTGTAATTTCAATCAAGCGAAAAGCTCTAATATTCAAATCTTCTTGCCCGTGCATATTGCGCAAAACAATCAACGCATCCATATTAGGAAAGTTAGAAGAATTATATATTGTTGATAGTAAGTCATATTTTAATCTAGATTGAGGATTCTTTAATACATCATAAGCCTGAGAAATTTTTTGAAAAATGTTAATAGCTTCAGGATTTTTATTATGATCAGGATGCCATAATTTTACTAGTTCACGATATTTAACCCTCAAATCATCTTCAGAAACCTCAGGAGATACTTTCAAAATTTGATAATATTGCAAACTGTCATAACAAATACTTTTTTTAGCCATATCAAGCTCCTAGATTAAACTTTTTCGCAATGTCAAAAATATCTTGAGCTGCTTCAGATTGTGGATATCGAGTAAGCAATAGTTCCTTGTTTTTTATAGCATCTCTAATTCTTGCATCTAATCTTATAATACCTAACAAATCTGGAAATTTCAAGCCGTTTCTTTCAGCAGCTTTACTTAATTTTTCATATATTTTATATCCATCTTCAAAGGAATTAACCTTGTTTATTATTAACTTTGTTTTATGTCCTAATCCAAGCTCATTGATGAACTTAATTGTATCAAAAGTTTTTACAATATCAGCACTATTATCAGAGCATACAACTATTAAATCGCTTGCAGTTTGGCAAATGCTCAAATTGTTGATAGAAAGCGAAGTTCCAATGTCGATTGCGGAAAAATCATAGTTTTCAGATATGATTTGTAAATCTCTAGCAAATATTTGTATTCTTCCAATAGCCTGATTATCAAGATATTTATTGCCAGAATTTGATGCTAGTAAATTAAAATCTTTGTTTTTATAGGCAAAAACCAACTGATTAAGCGTTTTCTTACCATCAAAGTAAGTTTCTAAATAACTCGGATTAGATAAATGCAAATAAGATGATATATTAGATAAATTACCATTTCCATCAACAATCAGGGTTCTTTTTTTATCAATATTTAAAGCATGAAAAATAGATAAAACACACCAAGAAGTCCCTACTTGTTCAGCACCAGAAAGAAAAACATAAAAATTATGTGTCTTTTTACAAGATAGAAACAAATCATCATAAACTAGACTATTATCCAAGTTTTTTCCTTTCAATAATTATACAATATTTGCAATGATAAAGCATTTCTTAAGATAATAACAGTTATACTTTTAAATATCAAAGATTCTTTTTTGTTCTAGGAGTTTGCGAATATGAGAAAGTTCAAAATACTAGCATTTGTATTTGTTTGCTTGTTTAGTTTAAATGTAAATGCTGTTAATATGTATAGAGAAGGTGAAACAAATAAAGAAAAAGGTTATAAAGAACCTATCTATAGCTATTTCACTATTGAGAAATTCTTTTCTGATGAATTCAAAATGGAAGTTTTAGCAGAAAGTGATAATTTTCCTTTTTCATCCAGAAAACAAGGCTCCATATTTTACAAAATTTTTAATGATTTGGCTGAAAAAGAACATATATTGATTTGGTTGAGATATGCTCCTAAAGATGATTTCAAAAAAGTAGAAACAGAGTTTGAGCATGGAGTTAACAAATTAGAAATAGATGGTTTATTTGGTATGTATTATGAAGAAAAAAAATACGCTTTAACTAAATATCTATACCCATCATTTGCAGAAAACAAAATACATTTAATAACTGCAAGTAATAAAACTCTAGATGTTGCCACAAAAGATGACCTAAAAAAATATAAAGGTTTATACATTAAGGAAGATTTTCTCCCTGAGTTTGTGAAAAAAGACGCCAAAAGACTAGGAATGACAGAAGTAGATAGCTTTGATAGAGCTTTTGAAGATGTATTAACCGGAAAAGTAGATTATATCATAGCAAGCAATTATGAGAGCCAAATAGAGCTATATAAGAGAGGTTTAAGAAATTATGTTAAATATAGCCAAAACCCAATATGGGTTGCTCAGATATTCTTAAGACTTCCTCCTCATCTGTTAAAACACCCAAGAATAGAATATTTGAAAAGATATTTCAAAAGCAACGAATATAAGCAATATAGGGATGCTATGTTTGAAGAGTTATTATCAATATACAAAGAAAACACAAAAGGTGTAGTTCCTCCAACATATACGCAATCATATCAAAGTTTGATAAGCAAGTAATAACAAATGCTTGAAAAATAAAAAACGCTAGATAAAATACACTAAATTTTAGGAGATAATAATGGTTCTTTTAATACATCATAGCACTTCACCGCAATCACGAAAGGCACGCCTAATCATGGCTGAAAAAAAGATGCTTTTTGTTTTGCAAGAAGAAGAGCCATGGAATTTGTCAGAAAAAGCCAAACAAATAAATCCAGCGCAAGATTTGCCAATATTAGTGTTTGATGGCAATGTAATATCAGGAAACTACGCCATAACAGAATACCTAGAAGAAAGTAATCCTCAATACAAACTTCTTCCAGAAGCTCCAAAAGATAGAGCGGAAGTAAGAAGAATAATGGATTGGTTTGATATCAAATTTCATAACGAAGTATATAAATACATAGTAGCAGAAAAGATTATTAAGCGCTTTCATCTAAAAGAAGCTCCTAATTCAAGAATATTAAAAGCTGGTCTAAATAACTTAAAATATCACATGGAATATGTAGAATATTTAACAGACCGTTATAAATATATTGTCGGAAATGACCTAACATTGGCAGATTTTACTGTTGCAGCACATCTCTCAATTTTAGATTATTTGGGTGATATACCTTGGGATGAATATAAGAATGCTAAGTTATGGTATGCAAAAATCAAATCCCGTCCTAGTTTTAGAGATATCCTAAAAGATACAATTCGTGGAATACCTCCATCATCAAACTACACAAATTTGGATTTTTAATATGAAAAAACTTTTTTTATTGATGTTTATTTTAGGTTTACAAGCTTGTAGTAGTGGAAAAGGGCAGGTTGTTTTCCATTGGGATAGATACAACACAGGTGGTATAAAATTTGCACGTGATCACTCAGAATGTATGCGCCAAGCAGAAGCTTTCAAATTATTGCCAAACTTCAAAAGTTGGTTCTATTCTGAAGAACAACGTTATGACACAATTGTAAAGTGGCACAAAGAACATGGCATATGGGCAAGTTTTGTGCCATATCCAGGGGCTATGCCCGTAATGGTTAATTCCGTTAGAGATGATACAGATGCAAGCCCTCGTAAATATCAAAAATGTATGCTAAGAAAAGGTTATGTTGAAAGAACAACAGATATTCCAGAAGCTAGTAATATCTTTGTCTATAAACCTCAAAGTGTAAATCAGGATGCTCCACTAGATAGCACATATCCTTAATCAGTCATAAAGTTGTACCCTCCACCGGTTGCTTTGTAAAAATAAGTAATGCTCTTAAGTATATTTGCATTGCTTTGTATATATGCATTTTCAGCTTCCAATAAATTTTGCTCAGCATTTGCTAAATCCGTAAAATCAATAATCCCATTGATGTATTTGTTTTTTGTTAATTCAAAAATATCTCGCATTTTGTTGGTAGAGTTTTTCGCATAAGAATTTGTCTTATAAGTTTGTTCTATGTTATATAAGGAATTTTTTAAATCCATCACAGCACTAATAATTGCCTCGTTATATGCCAAAACATATTCTTTATGAATGAGTTTTTGTAGTTCAACATTGTTTTTCAATTGTCCCCAATTCCAAACAGGAATAGCAATTGTGGGTGTGTATCCATATATTTTATTATTATCATTAAATAACTTATTGCCACTCTTAGATATAAAACCAAAACTCGCTTCCAAATTTACCGTTGGCAACATATCGATAAACGCCTGATTGATAATATAATTTTGTTCTCTAACGTTAGTCTCTGCATTTTTAACATCAGGTCTTGTTTCAATAATGTTTAATGGTAGTTTGTAAAAACTTTTAACACTGTATTTAAAAGTGTTGCTTGTAATGTTTTTCTTGTTTTTTAAGAAGTTTTCTAAATTTTTAGGTAGAACTCCCAAAAGAATTGCTATCGAATTCTTATAACTTTCTAATTTTTGCTTTAATAGAGGAATTGTTGATTTGGTTTGTTCTAAAGAATATTCTGCTTGCCTTAATGCTAGTGTATCTTCAATTCCAGCATTGTACTTTTCTTTAACCATGTTTAGAATATCTTTTTGAATATTGATGTTTTTGTTTGCAATAATAAGCAGATTTTCAGTTTCTTTAAGAGAAATGTAGTTGATAATAATTTCCGCTATAATAGAAACTTTTAAGTCTGCCAAATCAAATTTTGCTTTGTTTATCAACTCAAGATATTGTCCTTTTATTTGGTTGCTTTTGCCCCAAATGTCTATTTCCCATGATACATCAAAATTAGACTTAAAGAAGTTTTCTTCATCAAAAGTAAATGACTTATTATCTGTTTTACTAAAATTATAATCCCCTATAATATCAATATTAGGAAGAAAACCAGTTGTTTCTATCATATAAGAATACCTAGATTGCTTCAATCTTTCTATCGCTTGATTTATAGAAAAATTACTAACCATTGCTTTTGAAAGCAGTGTATTTAAATCTGGATCGTCAAAAATATAATACCAAGTATTAGATATTTTTTTATTTGTTTTTTGAATTTTTAATGTATCAATAATTTCATCATTTGAAAACATTGTGTCAAATTCCTGAGTTTTATCAATACTGCAAGATGTCAAAAGCAAAAATAGTATAACAATTTTTAATCTAGACATTGTTTTTGTCCTTTTTTATTGGGAAAAAATATTCAGTTATATTTTCAAATAAAGCAAATAAAGCAGGGATAAATATAATACCAATAAGAGTTGCTACAATCATTCCAAAAAATACAACAACACCTATAGATATCTGAGAATTTGCCCCTGGTCCTTTTGCGATAATCATCGGGAATACACCTAATATAAACGTCAAGGCAGTCATCAAAACGGCTCTAAATCGTTCTTTAGCACCTTCAGTTGAAGCTTTTAATATGCTATACCCTTTTTCTCTATATGTTTTAGTAAATTCAACAATGATAATAGCATTTTTTGCCGCTAATCCAATTAGCAAAACAATACCAAGTTGCGCATATATACTAAGTGGTAGCCTAAACAGATGTAGACCAATAAACGCACCTAAAATTGCAAAAACAACAGAAAACATAACAGAAAAGGATAGCATCCAACTCTCATATTGAGCAACCAAAAATAAATAACAAAAAACAATAGCAAGAGCAATAATTATGATAATCTCACCTCTAGTTTTATCTTCTTGCAAAGATAAAGCAGTCCATTTAATGCCAAATCCACTAGGTAAAAACTTTTCTGCAATATCTTTTAACGTATCCATAGCCTTTCCAGTGCTAATTCCTTTTGCAACACCAGCAGTAATTGGAGCCGATGTATATAAGTCATATCTATAAATAATATTAGGATAAATCTCTGTTTTGATATCAGCAAAACTATCTACTTTAATCAAATCTCCAAATGATGATTTCACATAAAGATTTTTAATGTTTTCAATATCTTTTCTATAGTTAAAATCAGCCTGCAATATAACTCTGTTCACTTGTCCACTTAATGTTATATTGTTGATATATGATGAGCCAAGATTGTCTTGAAGAGTATTAAACATTGTAGCAACATCAATGTTATATGATTGTAATTTTGTTCTATCAATGTCTAAAAATAAATGAGGAGTATCAGCCCTAAAAGTACTAAAAGCATATTCAAACTCATTTGAGGAATTTATTTTTTTAAGATATTGTTGCAAAGCATTTGCTAGTTCAATTGGTGTCTTGTTTGTATCAGTTCCAACTAATTCCAACGTGATACCATTGCTTTGTCCAATACCAGGGATAGGCGGTGGAGCAAAAAAGTTTAATTCTGCATTTTTTATATATTTCAATTTTTCTCTTAATTCATTAGAAATAGCATTAACAGATAGATTTTTGCTCTTTCTCTTGCTCCAATCATCAAGCCCAATAACAGCCAGTGCTACATTTTCTCCGCTCCCACCCAAAAGGCTGTAGCCTGCAACAGTAATTGCATAATTAACACCATTAAGTTTAAGCGCTTGAGAAGTAATTTGATTTAAAACACTATTTGTTTGGTTTATGCTTGATGTGCTATCCAATTGAACATTTGCAAAAATAATTCCTTGATCTTCTTCCGGAATAAATGATGAAGTGGTGTATTTAAAGAAAAACACAATAACAACAATAGAAACTGAAATAATAGATGTAGTCGTTTTCAGATGTTTAACAAAAAAAGAAACATGTTTGATATATGATTTTCTTAATAAATTAAGTTTGATATTAAACCATCTAAAGAAGCCTTTAGTTTTGTTAGAGTTTTCATTTTTTAGAATAATAGCACACAGAGCAGGGCTCAGCGTAAGAGCATTAAAAGCCGAAAACAAAACCGAGGCAGATATTGCAACCGCAAATTGTTGATATATTTTTCCTGTAATACCTCCCATTAGACCAATAGGAACAAAAATAGCCAATAATACAAACGTTGTAGCAATAATTGCACTTCCAATCTGTTTCATTGCCTTAACAGAGGCATCAAAAGAATTAAGCTTTTCATTTATCATCAGATATTGCACTCTTTCTACCACAATAATCGCATCATCAACCACAAGACCAATAGCAAGGATCATGGCAAATAAAACCAATATATTTATATCAAAACCAAATGCGAAAATAACAATAAAAGTAGCAATCAAAGATACAGGAATAGTAATCAAAGGGATTAAAGTAGTTTTTGTTTTTTGCAAAAATAAAAATACTACCAAAACAACTAGCAAAAATGTAATAAACAGTGTTTCGGTTATTGCGCTAATAGATGCCTTAACATAATCTGTTGAATCGTATGCAACTTCAATGTCCATATCTTTAGGAAAAGTTTTTTTCAAGTTTTCTAACTCTTCTTTGATTAAAGACATTGTATTTAAAGCATTAGAATTCGGAGTTTGGTTTAATGCAATCACAACTGCAGGAGTATCATTATACTTAGGAACAAGGGTGTAAGTATCTTGCCCTAATTCAATATTTGCTACATCATCCAAATATACAATACCACCATTTTCATCTGTGGCAATTACAATCTTTGCAAAATCTTCAACGCTATTTAATAAACCTTTAGCTGTTAAATTTAATACTATATTTGTGTTTTTTGTGCTAGGAGCAGCCCCAATACTCCCAACAGCAGCTTGTATATTTTGTGTTTTAACTGCCTCAATAATATCAGAACTACTAAGCCCTAAAGATGCAATCTTATCAACATCTAGCCAAATCCTCATACTATATTTCGGACCAAAAATTTGAATTTGCCCAACTCCATTTATTCTAGATAGAGGATTTTTTATATTCGTATAAGCAAAATTGCTCAAGTATAAATCAGTATAAGTATTATTAGGAGAACGCAATACAATCATTCCAAGCATATCTGAATTTTCAGAAGAAATATCAAGTCCTTCTTGTACAACCTCTTCTGGCAATTCGCTATTTACTTGTTGTAATCTATTTTGAACCTTGACTTGTGCAATATCAGGGTCTGTCCCAATATCAAATGTAACAGTAAGATTATATGTTCCACTATCATCCGCAGTTGAAGACATATATATCATATCTTCAACACCGTTCATCTGATTTTCAATAGGAATAGCAACACTATCGACTAAAACTTTTGCATTAGCTCCCAAATAAGATGTTTTAACACTAATCTGCGGTGGAGTAATGTTTGGAAATTGTGTTATAGGCAACACTTTTATTGCAAGGCAACCCAATATAATCATAACCACGGAAATAACAATTGCAAATCTTGGACGGTTTATGAAAAAATCAGAAAACATCTATTATCTCCTAGCTATTATTTCGCAATCTTAAAATTAATTTTTTTATTAGCCCCTGTTTGATCAATGTTATCTAAAATAAGCAAATCACCTTGTTCAAAGGTGTTTTTTAACACATATTTATCACCCACATCTGACAATATATCTACCCTGACAGATTTTATTTCATTGTTTCGGGCAATGATCAAAAACGCTCCATCTTCCTTTCTAGATATATAGTTTTTTTCAACACTAACGGCATCTTTTATGGGGTTATATACTTCAATCATAACAAAAGTATTTGGTAGCAAAACGCCTTCTTTGTTGGAAAAATCAGCATAAACAGCAAGAGAGTTTGTGTTTGAATTTATTTTGTTATCAGTGTATTTAAAACTTCCTTCTCCTTCAAAAAAATTCCCATTAGCAGTCCTTAGTTTTATTACGCTGTCTTTAAAAAGCTTGTCGCTATTTTTTATATGGTTAATGTATTCCACATCAGAAAGCGAGAACACTACCCTAATAGGATCTGTTTGAACAATATTCAAAATTCCCCCATTTTGAGGGCTAACAAAATCTCCTTTGCTCAAATCAAAGTTTCCTATTCTCCCGTTGATAGGTGCTCTAATAGTTGTATATCCCAAATTCACTTTTGCTAACATTTCGTTTGCAATAGCATTCTTAAAACTGGCTTCAGATTGCAAAAAAGTATATTTTGCCTCATCTTTTTGTGTTTCAGAGAATGCTTTTGCAGATTTTATAACTCTTTCATAGTAGCTTTTGTTGTATTCATAATTAGCCTTAGTTTGCAAAACTAACGCCTTGGATGCTTCAAGCTTTGCAATGTATTCATTCGGTTCAATGCTGATTAGTAAATCCCCTTCTTTTACATTCATACCCTCTTTTGCATTTATATCTTTCAAATATCCACTAACAAAAGGAACAATGTTCACCTGTTTAATAGCCTTGGTTCTGCCAATATAAGAATTTTTAACTGTTATTGTGCTAGGCTTAATAGGCAAAGCATTAAGAGTAATACTATCATTTATAGGTACGTGTCTAACTTCCTTAAAATTAAATTCTCTAAAAATAACAAAACCCAAAAGAAAAGAAATTAGACACATAATCAGTAAAATTAAAATATAAATTCCACGTACAGAACTATAATTTTTCATTTTGTCATCCTAATATCTAAATTAAATTCCATTTTTAGATAATAAGAGATAAAAACATTTCAAGATTTACTGCATCAGTTCTATAGCTTTGGTGATTTTTTGGATAGAGTTTAACTCAATTTGTCTTACTCTTTCCTTAGAAATATTATATGTTTTACTCAAGTCATCAAGAGTGATAGTTTTTTCATATAATCTTCTCTTAAATAAAATATCTTTTTCTCGCTTATTTAATACATAAAGAGCTTTATTAAACATTTGTTTTCTGTATTTAATAGTTTCAGCATGAGCCAGACTTTCTTCTTGATTAGGTTTATTGTCAGAAATAAAATCCATCCATTCAGATGTTCCATCGCTATCCCCATCAATCACAGCATTAAGAGAGCCATCATGTGCTTTTAATCTCATGTTCATATCCATCACATCCTGAACACTAACATCCAAAGATTGTGCAATATTTTCTAAAACATTGTGTGATAAATCTCTATCATCAATTAAATTCAACCTGTTTTTTATTTTTCTCAAATTAAAAAATAGTTTTTTTTGTGCAGCCGTTGTTCCAAGTTTGACAAGCGACCAAGAATTAAGAATATATTTTTGAACAGAGGCTTTAATCCACCATAAAGCGTATGTAGAAAATCTAAATCCTTTTTCAGGAGCAAATTTATCTATTGCATACATAAGTCCAATATTTCCTTCAGAAATCATTTCTCCCACAGGAAGTCCATATCCTCTATACTTAGACACTACTTTAACCACCAATCTTAAATGTGATGTAATTAACTTATAGGCAACAGCTTTGTTTTTTGTTTGCTTATATTCAAGGGCAAGTTCATACTCTTCTTCAAGAGTTAATATTGGAAATTTTTTGATAGATTGTAAATAACGAGAGAGGTTTTCCTCGGGTGAAAAGTCAAGTCCATTTAGAGTAAGTTGTTTTTCTTCCATTTTCTTTCTCCTAAAATTTGACTTTTAAGAGTATAAATATGAAAAATAATTCCACAATCTAGACATTGGTTTTACGGATTTTAGTGATTTTTTAAATATTTAAGTGCGCAAAAATTATTTTTTAAGCACGTTAATAAGCTCTTTCATATCCTCAGGAAAATCAGCCTTAAAAGATAAAAATTCTTTGCTTCTAGGGTGAATAAAACCAAGAGAAAAAGCATGCAAAGCCTGTCTTCCAAAGTTGTTTACATACTTCTTCTTATCCAAAGCCATACAAATACTAGATTTTTTAGGCTTTTCATACACATCATCACCAATCAAATGACATCCAATGCTAGATAAATGTACCCTAATCTGATGTGTTCTACCCGTTTCTAAGTTGCATTTAATAAGAGATGCCACATTGCAATAATTTTCAACCATCTCATAATGTGTAATAGCAGTTTTGCCACCACTTTTAACAAGAGCCATTTTTTTTCTATCAAAAGAGCTCCTTGCAATATTTCCCTCAATAGTCCCTTTAATGGGATTAGGAACACCATACGTGATAGCATAATATGTTCTTTCAATCGAATGATTAAAAAACTGCTCAGCTAAACTTTTGTGTGCAAAGTCATTTTTTGCCACTACAAGAACACCACTAGTATTTCTATCAATTCTATGCACAATTCCTGGTCTTGCAACTCCGCCGATTCCAGAAAGTGAATCTTTACAATGGAATAATAGCGCATTTACAAGAGTGTCCTTAGAAACTCCCGCCGCCGGATGAACCGTCATGCCAAATGGTTTGTTTACAACAATCAAATCATTATCTTCATAGAGAATATCAAGCTTAATATCTTGAGCAATTGGAGTTGCAGAAACAGGAGGTGGTAAATTTATTTGATAACAATCGCCCAATCTCGTTTTGAAGTCTTTATCAGCGATAATTTCTTCATCTGCAAAAACTTCTCCTTTTTCAATTAGTTTTTGCACCATAGAACGAGATAGTTCATCAACACTTTGTGCAATAAACTTATCTATTCTAATTCCAGTGTTCTTCTCATCTACAACTGGAGTATAAAAAATATTATCGTTTTCTTCGTTCATTGGTCTTTTGTTAAATATATTTTCACTAATTATCAATAGAATACCGAATGCGGATATTAAAATCAAGAAAATTATTATCAGGCAAACGTAAAAGGAGAACAATAAATGGCTAACGGTAATGATGATTTAGATGAATTTTTTTCATCCATATCTACAAAACAAGAAGAAAAACCTTCAGCACCCCAAACATCTACCCAAGCAACATCTGATACAAATTTAGAAGATGAATTCACTCGTTTATTAAGTGATTTCATAAACAATAATGATAGTACTCCTTCTACACCTGCGCCAAAACCAACCCCTGCTCCGGCTTCGTCCATTGCTCCACAAAAACAAGAAAGTCTTGATGATTTTTTAACCCCTCAAACACAAGCGCCCTCTCCACAAACAACATCAGAAGAGCAAACAGACACAAGCCTAGAAGACGAATTTGCTCGTTTGTTAAACAATTTTATAAGCGATAGCAAAGAAACCCCAATATATTCCTCTTCAAGCTTCCAAGAAACATCTTCATCAGGAAGCCAAGGCATAGCTCAAAATAGCTTAGATGATTTTACAAATACCTTACTCAATTCATCACCCCAAGAAACTCAAAATTTAGATAGCTTTATCACACCTCAAAATCAAACCACATCATCAAGCATATCAGAGCCATCTTCTAATTCAAATTCAGATGATAATCCAACAAAGCTAAAACCAGAAGAATTTGAACTATCTCGTGCATTTTTCAATTTTAAAGATGGTATTTTAGCTATTGCTCATAAAAAAAACTTAAAGACTCCATCAACAGATTACCAAGACAAAGATTTATATCCTAATTATAAACCTAGTATTGGTAAAAAAATAGCTCAATATCTGCTTAATAGCTGGGATGTTCTCAACAAATATGACCCAGAAAACATGAAACGCTTATCAACCAATGCAACAGATGAGGAATACTTAGTTTTTGCAGAAAGCTTAACAGACACAGATATGCAGCTAGTTATAATCTCGTATGTTGAAATCCTTATAAATATGGAAATATGCGAGGTAAAATACGAGCAAATGAAAGAAATTGTAAGCAAAAATAAAATAAAGAAAGAACTATACGAAGAATATATTGCTCTACAAGAAAGAAAAGCTTTGTTTATAAAGAAATTAAAAGAAAAGAAATTTCCAATAGATGTCGATAGACTCATAAACAACTATTTCAAAGCAGCTCAAAAGGATTCTAAAGGTGCTTATGAGGCTCTAACCAAAAACCCTGCAATGTTTGCACCAATCGAGTTTAGTCAATTAAAGCCAAAATTTTTCGGTTTAATAAAGGTTGCCCCCGAAGACGGCATAAAAATCAATCAAAAGATTGGTGCTTTTATAAAAAAATTAAAAATATAATCTTCTGATGTGCTTTTTTATTCTAGACAAACGTCGTGTTTTGTGTTAAATTATACAAAATAACTTGTGAGGAGACACGAAATGTCTGATAAAAACAATAATAATAGAACAGAAGATATAGATGATTTCAGAAGAGAAATAGAAGAAAGAGAAAGAGAAAACCAAACCTATGTTGAAGGTGGTGAGCTTCCTATAGGAGATGAAGGTTCTTCTGGAAGACAAACAAATACTGCTGATGGTGGTGATATAACTCCTCCAGGTGGTGATGAAGAAACATTCCAAGGGAATGGTGATGATGGCGCAGGCGCTCCTCCAGGTGGTTCGGAATCCGCACCGGATGAAGGTGGTGTTTCTAACGGAAATGCAGAAGAAAATAATGAAAATCTTACACCTCCATCAGATGGTCAATCTCATGCGTATGCCCAAATTCCAGAGTGCGATATTTATGGAAAACCTAAAAAGAAATCAGATTCTTCTTCCGATAAGAAAAATTATCCCAAGCCATCTGAACGCTATAAAAAAACAAAAAGTGATGATAAAGATAAAAACTTCATGGAGTTGTTCTGGAAAGAATTTATTTTAGCAAGTTATGATTGGGTGCTAAACACAACCGTAGATACGTGTTTAGATTTCGTTGATCATATTTTATATGATAGACCCCAATCAAGTGAAGAAGCTAAAGATGAAAAGTTAGACATATATAACATTGGGCAAAATTTAAGAGCTGCAACAAAAGAAAAGATTATTAAAAGAAAAGAAATCTGTAATAAAGGTTTGAGAGAAATTCAAAATAACCTTGAAAGAGATAAGCAAGGTATGCCTGTAGAGTGGAAAATAATGGCAAAAGAGCCAACATATTTCAAAGCTTTAAGCCGTATAAATAAAAAAGATGAAAGTCAAAGAACTCCTGGTGAAAAAAGAATTTTGCAAGAGTTTAATGACGTTCCAAGCGTTATGAATAATATGATTGATGAAGGAATAAAACTAAGAGAACTAGCAATTGCAGCCGCAACTTGTGAATGTGCAGCAAACAAAGAGGCAGGTATAGTCATCTCTCAAAATTTTGATAATAGTTTTGAAAGCTTAAAAAGTGCACTAAAATCAGGAGACACCACAAAAGTTAATAATGTTTCTTTTGAAATGGAAAGAGAAATAGATGATGATAATCCTTTTTATAATTATATCAGGGAACAGTTAACTAGTTTAAGAGAAAATGGAAATAAAGACAGTAAAACCATAATTGCTAATATAACTAAAAAGATTGAAGAAGCAAAAGAAAATCCAGCATACTGGGAATCTCAAATAAAAAAGAAAGAACATAACTATTTCAAAGAAATTAATAAAGAAAAGGAAAGTATAAACAATCAATCTCCATATCCGGTTTCTAAAGAATTTTCAGAAAAATTGGAAATTCTAAATAAAACTCTAAACGATCCTCAAAAAGATGGAAAAACTAAAAAAACAGAAATAACCGCTCTTCTAACCTCTATGGAAGGAATGTTTGATGAATCAAATGATACTCACAAGGAGCTAAAACAAGATATACTAACCTTAAAGAATATAGCCATAACTTCAAAAGATGATAAATTTGTAAGATGTATAGATGAAAGTGTATCTAAATTTAATGAAAAACATAAAGAAAATTCTCCTATTCTAAAAGAAAAAGAGAACTATTATAAAGAATTAGTAAATGCCGTTGCAGAGCTAAAAAAATCAACCAAAGACTATACAAGTGGTCTAAAAAGCTTATTCAGTCATAATGAAAAAAGAAAGACAATGCTTGACAACGTAGCAAAAGTTCAAACAGAATTTACAAAACATAAAGATAGAGAAAGATCTGATAGAGGACCAGTATTTAGTGCAGAAAGAGTTTGTATGGATACTATTGCCAATTTAAGGGAACGAGGTTAAGTATGAAAAAAATCAAAAAATTTATTAGGTTTTTGTTGATATTGTCAGTATGTTTTGTTTTTTTTGCATATGTAGGGCGTATAGTATCAGTGTTTTTATGGAACTTTGATATCTTAAGCTCAAAACCGTACATTAGCTTATATTTGTTCTGGGAAAATGGTGGTGTATTCAATAGTTTTAGAGATATAACACTTATTTTATATTTATTTTTCCTTCCTATCTTTTTTTGGAAATCAATATGTTTACTTTACAAAAAAGGTTTTTGGAAAACAGTATTGACTCCATTTGTTAAAATATATACAAGATTAACAAGACCTAACAACATGGAAGTAGAGCATGTATCCATTAAAAATTTAGGAGCTAAAGATAAAAGTATTGATGAAATAATTTCAGATAAATTAAAGCAAAAAGGAGAAACTCATAACAATACCAATAGCGTAACACGAAATCTGCGTCAGCAAGTTGCAGAAAAAATAAAAGAAAATGAAAATAAATAAGTAGTTGTTAACTAATAGGTATATATAATTAACCAAAACAATCGGAGAAAAACTTGAAACCACTATTGATAATATTGAAAATTTTACTTATTGGCTATCTATGGAGTATAATTTTCATAGATGGTATAAGAGTGGTTTTGCTAATAAATTGGCATTTTGATATCTTCTTAAAAGAACATTGGCAATTGTTAAAAATAAAATGGAATAGTGGAGCACCAATCTCTGCCTCAGAAGTTGGCTTTTTTGCTATTGTTTTTAGTGCAATTCCAATTTGGGTTGCCGGTTGGTATGGTTTAAGCATCATAAAATGGAAAAAATGGCTAAAATATACCGTATTAGCTCCCGTATTCCTATATCGTAAGATAACACTAAAAACAAAACCACCAGTAGTTGTTAAGAAAAAATCAGTAACAGAAGAAAACACTACCATCGCAAAAACACCAATAATAAAGAAAGCACCGGTTAAGCGTCCTCCTTTACCATCAGCTACTATAATGCAAGCAAACGCTTATACTACCCCAGGCGCACAAACAGCATCAGCTCCTACATCATCATATCAAGCTCCATCTCCTAAGAAAAAACAAGAACCATCCAAACCGATTGACCATGCTTTGTTCAATTTTGATGAAGATGATTTTGATTTAGATTTTGATTTTGAGAAAAAAGAAAAAAGAGAAGAAGTTCCTTCAGCCCTAGCAACAGAAGTCCCTGAAACTGCGCCTGCTCCAGCGGAAAGTACTCCAAATCGCTCAGAAAAACCACATAAAAATCAAGATAAACCTAAAAAAGAAGCACATAATAAGCCTAAAAATCAAGACAATAATACCAAAGAATCTCACACTCCTGTTATGGATGTTCTCACCCAAAAAGGCTATGATATTATCTCTTCCGCAATAATCAAAAACACAACCATCGATTATATCGCTGTATCCAAAAAAGAATTGTTATTATGTCTTGTTGATAGAGAAAATGGCGATTGGCTTGCAGACGAAGAAAAATTCAATGATGAAGAGCCATTATGGTTCTCAGAAAGTAGTCATAGAATATCTCCAGTAAGAAAAATAGACTTAGCAAGAGATATTATCAAAACAAAATTAGCCGTAGCAGATTTCAATTTTGATATTGTTTCCTACGTTATTATTCAATCTGGAAATATCATCAATGCAGAAGATATGTTTGATATATGGAATTCTATGAACATCAATGTAACACGTATCAATCGTGGTAGTCCAAAAGAGATACAATTATTCTCAAAATCTGTTGAGGCTTGTGAGGATAAATTAGATAAAAATACATTTGAAAAACTCAAAAAATTGATTTATAGCATGGCATAATAACTTTTTTAGGGAGACAAAATGGCAAAAGAAAGAGGTAAAGAGTGGGAAGAGTATGACAACGCCGTCCAATGGATGACGATGACGTTTTTTATCGCATTAGGTGTTGGTTTATTGCTTTTATATTTATCCCAACCATTAGCATATTTGATACAACACGGAATATCCAAAAAAACTATAGATATAGTTAGTAAGTTTTTACAAAAATCAGTAGTTGATCCTGGATTCCTTTTTGATGTCTATGGAAAATGGTTCAACAAACTATATAAAGCTCATGGAGCTATCAAAATTAGTTTCTGGATTCCAATTTTGCCATTTGTAGTGTTCCCATTGATTTTGATTTTCGGAGCACTAAGATGTCCTTATAAATTCCAATCAAACATCCATGGCTCTGCTCATATTGCAACCCTTCGTGATATCGAGCGTATGCCATTATTAGGTTTTGATGGTTTTTGTATGGTAGTTGGTAAATTTGAAGGGAAACTCCTAAAATTAAAAGAAACACTTTCAACTCTATGTTGTGCTCCTCCGGGAACAGGTAAAACAGCCGGTGTGGTTATTCCAACAATTTTTAACTCAGAAGGTATGAGTATTATCGTAAACGACCCTAAGCCTGAGTTGTGCTATTCTACCACAGGGGCAAGAGCCAAAGTAGGGCCAGTGTTTGTTATCAACTGGGGTAAAGAAGACGACCCTGCAACCGGAGAATACTATCCAAGCTGGAACCCTCTATCACCAGGAACACTTCCTGCAGTTGGTCCAGCAAGAGACCTATACATTGACTCAATGTGTAATACTTTGGTTGAAGACCCTAAAGGCGGTGGTGATGCTTATTGGTCTCAAGCCGGTCGTGGTGCTCTTTGCGGACTTATACACTTCGTTGCTTCAAAGTGTGAAAAAGCTTTAGCAAACGAACGTTTTATCCAAAAAATTTATGAAGGCTCTCTAACTGAAGAAGATAAGCAAGAACTTATTCATCATTACGAGGATATGCAGTCTGGAAACCTAAAGGCAAATGCTGCACGTGCAATTCAAGATATCCAATCAGGAAATTTAACCATAGAAAACTATCTTCCAATAGGAACATGGCGTTCATTCCCAGATAAATGGATAAATCACGAAGCTTGCCTTGCTATGATTCTTGAGTGGATTACTGCTGCACAAATCGAACAAAGTAACGAAATTAAACGCCGTCTAGAGGAGGGCGACCAAATGGCTGCCATGGCAGACCTTATGGGTGAACTCTTAGATGATGCAACCAATGAGGCAAACGACTATGGATATTCTCGTCGTTGTATAACCGAGCTTTCAGGTTTGCGTGCAAAACCAGATAAAGAACGTGGTTCAGTGCTTTCAACCGCATTCAATGGTATTCGTATTTTCAAAAACTCAGCCGTTGTAGCACGAACAAGCTTCTCAGATATCCAATTCAAAGATATGCGTGGTATGAAAGACCCTGTTACAGGTGAATGGAAGCCAATTTCAGTATATCTATCCGTAAACCAAACAGACGCTCAGGCCTTAAACCCAATTAGTGCAGTGTTTGTGGATCTTATGAGTGCGTATTTAATTTCTAACCCACCAAACTTTGTTAATGCAACAGATGGTAAAATGGGACCATTCCCAACCTTATTCGTGCTCGACGAGTTTCCACAAATGCCAAAATTAAAAGCGGTTATTGATGGACCAGCCGTGGGTCGTGGTCAAAAAGTGTCATACCTTCTTATCGGACAAGACTTAGGACAAATCTCCGGTAAATACGGAAAAGATGACCTTGAAACTGTGATTTCTACCACTGCTTGTAAAGTTATTCTTTCACAAAACAACGAGCAAACAGCTCAACGTTTCTCAAAAATGATTGGTAACAAAACAGTTCAAACCACATCATATTCTAGAAACGAAGGTAGCTTAAACAAAGAGTTTAACCCATTTGCTAAAAATGTTTCATATCAATTACAAGGCGTATCAGCAATCAGTTCAAACGATTTGTTAAGTTTACCAATGTTAAAACAAGTTGTTTTAATGCAAGGAGCAATCGATACTCCAATTATGGCAGATGCTCCTCGTTATTATCTAGATAAAAAGATGTTAGCACTTGCTAAATTACCGCATTCAGCTTGGGTGCCAGATTGGATTGTTGCTCAACGCTCTTCAGAAAACGAAGACATATTGTCAAAACTAGGTGTGGATTACGACCCAGAAGCAGAGGAATATTCGGATTTTGAGGAAGATGAGGCATAAAAAAATATCATTTCCAGAAATAAAAGATTTCTCTTTGTTGATGATACTAAAGAGTAGCACAAAGTTTGTGCTACTCTTTAAAACAACAATGCTTGTTTGGTGTCTAATAAACTTTGCCTTGCTATATATATTTAACCTAATACCTAACGGATGGAGAAATTCTTTAAGCATTTTATGGCTTATAGCATACTACATCTTTGGTAGTATGTTTATTCGTTATATTTTACAGCATCGTCCATATTTTTCTCTAATACGCATATTCAATGGTCTAATCCCATCTAGCAAAATAATGTTTATGAATATCGCTATTTATATCATAATCGTTCTAATCCCCTTTATTCCATTGCTAATGGGCTTTAGAGATAAATATATAGAATTTTTCGAAAGCTATATGATAATATTACAAAGCAATGCTTCATTATCCGGAAAGATAATATTTTATTGCTTTATGTTGCTAATATCACCATATACCATAACTCGCCCATATTTAGCTTTTATATCATCACAAGTAGCCAAAAGCAGATCTATTATGGATGCCTACAAAAGAACCAAAAATCACTATAAAAGCTTTGTAATGTATGGTCTAATGATTAGTTTACCTTTCATTATTTCATACTATATAGATAAAACATACAATGCAAATACCCTCATATATATTGCTTCAATCCTAACAATATATTTCAACATTATTTCAATAAGCATATATAAGTGCTTTTATAAAAGAAAAAGTAAGAAAAAACTCTAAACAGTCATTTCTTCAAATTCATCTTCAGTCAAAACTGTAATACCCAATTCTTCAGCTTTTTTAAGCTTAGAACCAGCACTTTCCCCTGCCACAACAAAATCAGTCGCACCAGAAACCGAGCTAGAAACTTTTGCCCCATTAGAAAGAGCAATACTTTTGGCCTCATTTCTTGTAAATTTTGTTAAAGTTCCCGTAAATACAATGGTCTTTCCTGTCAATTTGGATGCCTCATTTATAACTTCATTAAAATCTTCAATTTCAACAACCTTAATAAGCTTATCAATCACATCAAGGTTATGTTGTTCCTTAAAAAATTCTACAATATCTAAAGCCATTTGCGATCCAATTCCATCAATGCTAATTAAAAGGGCAATATCTTTCTCGATCATAGCATTCATAAAATCTCTAAAATTGTGATAATATTTGGCAATTAAATAAGCAGTAGCCACACCAACCTGACGTATTCCCAAAGCATAAATGAATTTTTGTAAACTAATCTTTTTACTCTTATTTATAGCCTCAAATAATTTCCCAACAGATTTTGTTCCCCATCCTTCTCTTTTCTCAAGTCCTAAGCTTTCTTCAAACGAAAACAAATCACGAGGCCTATTTCTTTCTTCAAGGGTGAAAATATCAAAAGGAGTTTTTATAATATTATCCTTATAAAACTCTTCAATAACTTTATCTCCAAGCCCCTCAATATTAAAAGCCTCACGAGAAACAAAGTGTTTTAATCGTTCAACTGCTTGCTGAGGGCAAGTAAGTCCTCCCGTACATCTTCTAATAGCTTCATCCTCTTCTCTAATAGCATGCGCTCCACATTCTGGGCAAAACTCAGGGAACTTAAATTCTTCTAAATCTTTATCTCTCTTATCAAAAAGAACTTCAATAATTTGCGGTATAACATCTCCTGCTCTTTGCACAACAACCATATCGCCAATGCGTATATCTTTTCTTTTTATTTCATCCTCATTATGAAGCGTCGCATGAGAAACTAATACTCCACCCACATTTACTGGTTCAAGGTCAGCCACAGGCGTAAGAGCGCCTGTTCTACCAACTTGTATTCTAATATTATTAAGACGAGTTATAGCTTTTTCCGCAGGGAACTTATGTGCAACCGCCCAGCGAGGTGTTCTTGTCAAAAATCCAAGCCTTTTTTGAAGCTCTAAATCATTAACCTTATAAACGATTCCATCAATATCATACGGAAGTTGAGCTCTATTTTCTATTAGCTCTTTAAAGCTATTTAGTAAATCTTTTTCGCATTTACAAATTTTGTTATAAGGATTAACCGGAAAAGAAAGTCCTTTCACAAATTCTAAAAATTCCTCTTGAGAATTCCAAACAACCTTAGATACTTCTCCCCAAGTGTAAACCACAAAACTCAAATTTCTTTTTTCAGTAATTCTCGCATCTAACTGTCTCAAAGAGCCCGCCGCAGCATTTCTAGGGTTAGCAAATAATTTTTTATTGCTTTTTTCATTAGCTTCATTCAACGCCAAAAAATCACTCTTTGACATAAAAACTTCTCCCCTAACTTCAAAAATCTCAGGCACTTCACCTTCTAAGTATAGAGGAAAACCTTTAATCACCTTCAAATTTTCAGTAATATCTTCACCAATCTTTCCATCTCCACGAGTTGATCCTCTAACAAAAACACCTTTTTCATACATTGCAGAAAAAGAAAGTCCGTCCATCTTAGGTTCTGCACTAAAAGATATATCTTCATTAGTGTTCAAAAATCTTTTTATACTCAAAACAAAATCATGTAATTCATCATCATTAAAGATATCTGCCAAAGATAACATAGGGACATTAAGTTCAACCTTTTTAAATTCACTTTTAACTTTAGCCCCCACTCTTCTAGAAGGGCTGTCCTCTCTAATAAGATGCGGAAATTTAGCTTCTAAAGCATTATTAAGGTGTCTTAGTTCATCATATTTCGCATCATCCAAATAAGGCTCGTCATTTTGATAATAGGCAATATCTGCCTTTTCTATTTCTTTAGCCAAAAACTCTAATTGTTTTTTTGCATTTTCTTCGTCAATATTCCTAATATCAATCATCTTAATCCCTTAAAAAACATTTTTTTATCATTATATATAAAATAGTTGACAAATTGCTAGAAATAAAGCATAATACCCCAAGTTTTTTAATTTATAAGGAATGCATTATGCTACAAAATATAAAACAGATGAAGATAAAACGTCAAGGAGACATATCCCGCTGTCTGTGTTATGTTGTTTAGTAATGTAATTTTTTTATACAGATTATGAAGCGGGGTTTACCCCGCTTTTATATTGAAACACTAATGAGGAAAAAATGAACAACACTTTAAAAAAATACGAAGTAAATGAGCAAATGGTTTGGCAAGGAAATCTATCCAAAATAGATGGTGTTTGCCAAGAAAAGCCTGTTCATTTTTATATTCGCCCTCTTAGTGTAGACAATGCCCAACAAATGGGAGATCTCTCAGAAGCTATTTATAATAGCCTCAAAGAAGGTGAAGAATGCTTCATTCACAAACATTCAAAAGAATACTATTATGATGTTTTTCAAAACCCTAATATTCACTATATCGGTGTCTTTGTCGGAGAACATCTCGTTGGTATGTCTTATCTAAAAGTTTGTAATAACGAGCAAGAGCTTCAAGATGAATTACCAAACTCAAGTTTTAATTTTTTTGCAGACGCTAAAAAAGAAACATCTGTTGCTTCATTTGGTGCAGATTCAGTTTTGCCTTCGTATAGAGGTAATTCACTAAACGCAATGATGATAAACTATCGTATGGAGCTAGCTTCTCGTCTTGGTTGTACAGATTGCACCTCAATCGTAGATAGAAACAACCGTTGGAATATGACCCCATATTTTGCCAATCGTTTCAACCTTTTCTCAACAGCAGTAGATCCTTCAGACGGCGGTAAAATATCTCTTTTGCATAAACCAATGGCCAAAGAAACCGTTCTTTCAAACATAAAAACTCGTATCACATTGCCATATAATAGGTTTGAGCTAATTGATAAGCTCATCAAAAAAGGCTTTATCGGTGTAGAATTTGATAAAAAAGAAGCAAAAGTCACCTTTGCGCATTCAAATTACTATGTTCCAAATACAAGAAAATCATTCAACATATTTGATAGATACAACTATAACAAAGCTTTTGTAATATAAAAAAATACCTCAAGAGAGAAGATTTTTCTTGCGAAGTATAATATTTTTGCTAATATATACTTGTAATATTAAATTTTATTGGAGGTTATCATAGCTACAGAAAATACTAATGCGCCAGTACGTGAAACTGACGGACCACGCATAAATAAAGAAATAAAAACTAAAGAAGTTCGTTTAATCAACTATAATGGAGAAAATTTAGGAGTTGTTTCCATTCAAGAAGCTTTGAAAATAGCACAAGAAGTTGGTCTTGATTTGATAGAGATTTCTCCACAAGTGACACCTCCAGTTTGTAAAGTACTTGATTATGGTAAATACAAGTATGAAATGCAAAAGAAGAAGAACGAAGCTAAGAAAAATCAAAAAGTGGTTAGTATAAAAGAGCTAAAACTTCGTCCAATGATTGAAGCTCATGACTATGAAGTAAAATTAAAACAAGCTAAAAAATTCTTAAGCCAAGGTGACAAGGTTAAATTTACTATGCGTTATAAAGGTCGTGAAATGTCTGCAAACGATATGGGTAAAGAAATCTTAAATAAATTGATAGAAGATTTAGAAGGTTTGTGCAAGGTAGATGCAGCACCAAAAACAGAGGGTAAACAAATGTTTATGATTGTTTCTCCAGCATAGACCTATCGTATAAATATCTCATATAATGGCCATCTAGCAATAGTTGGTCATTTTTTTTTACAAAAATTGTTGACAAAAAAGTTTTTTGTAATATAAAATTATTCATGAGTGAGGCAAGCGCTCGGTATGTCCGCCAAAGTGATACATTGCCATAAATGATTTTTACATAGATTTCTTTTTTGTAGCTTATCAATGCTAATCGGACAGGCGTTATGGTAAGTCACAAAGAAAGGAATATGATATGACAAAGTATATTGAATACTTCCAAGTAGAAGCCAAATGTCTTTTAAAAGACTTTAAGAAAAACCTCCCAGAAGCAAAATCAAGATGTGAAAAATATTTTAATGGCAGAGATTCATTGTCTTTAATGAACGCTCAACACGTAATAGCCAAAGAATATGGTTTTGATAGTTGGAATGATTTAATTAAACAAGAGCCTCATAAATTAGCAGAAGCTTTAATCGTTACTAAAAACAAAACCTTTAATAGTCCGTTCAAATTATGGCATGGTGGATGTATAACAACTGGATATGAGCAAAATTTATATAAACTACACAAGCCTGAAGATTATCAGCTAGAATATAATCCAAAAACAAAGAATTTTTTTCCAAGAAATTCTGCTAGTGCAGGAGGTCGAGGTGAATATGTGTCTTTTGAACACTTAGATGTTTCAAGTTACGACCTATCGGGCATAGATCCATTAAAAGTACGCTATTCAGAAGATACCAAATGGCCGGAAGACTCAACAAAATTGCCTCAGGGTTTTAATCCAAAAGAGTTTTTAGAATCTCGCAAAAATCCAGGGTTAGGTATTAAAACTCTTCACAAACTTGGCATAAAAGGACAAGAAAGAAATGTTGTTGTTATAGACCCATTTCGCTTGTTCAATCACATAGAATATCATAATTCCTTAAAGGGGTATGAAGAAATAGGCTTTGACACCATAAATTATAATTATAGCGGTGGCTCAAATGGAGGTTTTATATCATCTTTAGTTGGTAAAACTTGTGGAATAGTGCCTTCTGCTAATTTATATTATTACGCCGTTAATGATGTTGATGATACAAAAAGTATGACACAGGACAATTTTGTCATTGCAATACAAAAAGCAATAGAACTTCATAAAAAACTCATATCAGAAGGTAAATCAGGTATAGATGTAATCCATATACAAAGAGGAATATCAAGCGATTTATTTAAACACGAAAAAGGTCATGAAAAAGTATTAGAAGTTAAACAAGAAGTAGAAAAACTTGGTATATGGTTTAGTAATGGGGTTACTAATAATTATCCAGAAAATAAAATGTTGCGAATAGAACGAATTTTTTGTAAATTAGCTGGAGATGTTGAAAATCCATCAGACTATGAATTAACAGAATATTCTCCGCTTCATAAAGTTCCTCACACACAAAAAGAATTGTTTGTAAATTCGTTATGCTTTCCTGGAGGTGCAAGAACTGTAGCGTTAGAAGTAAAAATGGATGAATATGCGTTTAATCATTGTGCAGGCTCTTTTGCTCAAACTTTTATGATAGGCGTTTTCATTTTAGCCAAAAGCATAAAAGAAAGCCTAACACCTTACGAGTTTTTTGAACAAGGCATAAAAACTGGTACTTTTAAAGAAGGTGTCGGCACAATTGTTAATCCAGTCGCCCTAATTGAAAGCTTAAAATAATATATATAACAAAAAGGCTCTAGTTTTCTAGAGCCTTCTTTTTTTTTTTACACGATTAAACAAAATTAAGCGTATCTTTTTGCCATTTTAGATAATGGAACAGGCTTAATTTTATCAGCTTGACCGGCAGCACCAAAAGCAACATAACGATCAATACAAACCTTCTTCATTTCTTCAATAGCAGGTTTCAAATATTTACGAGGGTCAAATTCTTTTGGATTCTCCATAAATACTTTTCTAATAGCACCAGTAATAGCCATACGACAGTCTGTATCAACATTTACTTTTCTAACACCAGACTTAATACCGCGAACGATTTCTTCAACAGGAACACCAAATGTTTGAGGGATAGCACCACCATAGGCGTTGATGATGTCTTGAAGTTCTTGAGGAACAGAAGAAGAACCGTGCATAACCATGTGAGTGTTTGGCAATTTTGCATGGATTTTTTCAATAACATCAATAGCTAAGATATCTCCCGTTGGCTTACGAGTAAATTTATAAGCACCATGAGATGTACCAACAGCAACTGCCAAAGCATCAATATTTGTTTCAGCCACAAAACGTTCTGCTTCATCAGGGTCTGTTACCAAACGTTTCTTATCAATAACGCCTTCAGCACCGTGTCCATCTTCTTTATCGCCTTTACCTGTTTCCAAAGAGCCGATAACACCCAACTCACCTTCAACAGAAGCGCCCACTGCATGAGCTCTTGCTACAACTTCTTTAGTAACTTTAACATTGTATTCAAAAGAAGAAGGAGTTTTACCATCAGCTTCCAAAGAACCATCCATCATTACAGATGAATATCCATTAACCAAAGCAGATTGACAAACATCAATAGAAGAACCGTGGTCTTGGTGTAAACAAATTGGTAATTCAGGATACATCTCTAAAACAGCTGCAATCATATGACGAATCATTGGATCACCAGCAAATTTTCTAGCACCTGTTGATGTTTGGATGATAACAGGAGCATTAACTTCTCTTGCAGCTTCACAAACAGCAATAATTTGCTCCATATCGTTAATATTAAATGCAGGAACACCGTAATTGTTCTCTGCAGCATGGTCTAAAATCTGACGCATAGAAACTAAAGGCATCATATTCTCCTTTTATAATTTTAAGTTTAATTCTGCCCAAAGTTTATATAAACAAAGTATTTTTGCAAGCAATTTTTCACAAATATAATAAAATAAAAGCCCACTTTCGTGAGCTTTTCAAAACTTTTTAAGCAACTTCTTTCTGCTTTGCAAACATTATGATATTTGTTTGTTCATTATTATTAATTTTTATATCAGAACAAACCCCGCTAGCTAAAAGTTCATACCCATCCAAAACTAAGCCATTAACAACTTTGTTTGTAGAACAAACACCACTAGCAATTTTCTCAGCCCCGAGTTTAGCAAAAGCATTTCTCTTTGTTTCATTACTAATTGTAGCCTTAATCATACTTATTTTTTCCTTTCTTATTATTGACACAATAAATGACACCTAAAACCATTTTTGTCAATATTTATTTTAAAAAGAATGTAAAATAATTCTCAATACACATTATATCTTATAAAATATTAAATTTAAGTAAAAGCTTTTGTCTATGTTATTGACATTTTTTTGCTTTTCTCTATAATTTAAAAACATTTATTATATAAAATAATTGATAGCGAGGACAGGATGGAGAAAAATATACAGCCAAATAAAAAAGAAAAAGTAATAAAAGCGTTGCTTAAGATATTTAAGGTAGTGCTATTTACAGTGCTATTTTATGCAGTTACATGTTTGTATATAAATAGAGATGTTTTTTACGGAAGAAAAGTTATATATATAACAGACCTCAAAGAAAAACCTGATTTAAGTCAAGAAAACAAAAAATTGATAATGATAAGATACGAACCTTTTAGATTAAGTGAGTATACAGTAACAGATATATCTCTTTGTGATTTATTTTGTAAAAAGGGTGATGATACAGATGAAATTGTAAAATGCTTTAAAGAAGAGTTTAGTAAACGAGCTAAATGTGAATCAGATTTTGCAAAATGTTTTGCAAGATATACGGCAGAAAAAAGTAAAGAAATCTTAAAAGAGTGTAAACAAATTAAAGAAGAATGCAAGCAATATAATTGCGATAAAGAAATTGAAGCATTGAAGGTTAAAATCAACGAATGTAAGGAAGATTGCGCGAAAAAGGTTGATGAATATAATAATCTTCCTAAAACTTGTAGGAGTTATATAGCAACAATCTCTTTAGATTCTTTTGGTGAAGAGCATGAAAAGAGAGTTGATGAGTCTAGAAAAGAATGTCTAAAAGATAGAATAAAGTTAATTTGGCCTGACTAAATTTTAATATCTGCTCAAAATAAAATCCCAAACTCTATAAAACCGAAGACTATTGGAAACTCAACGAGGCAATGTATAAATAACCCAATCCCCCAAAAATATAAATATAGATTTTGACACTCCTCAATTTTTGTGGTATAATACCCCCATATTGCTTAAAAATTTTATTCTACGTTGATTTTAGGAGGGCAGTTAGATGAAATTTTCTTTTTTATCCGCCGTATTTGCTTTGTTTCTGAGCACTTCTTCAGCCTTCGCCAATAGCACTAATTTCTTAACACCTGATTGGTGGAAGACCGCTACTTTAGAAGATGTTGCAAAAGAACTTGCAAATGGCACTAGCGTTAAAGAAAGAAATAAAATTGGTTGGACGCCTCTATTATGTGCAAGTATGTTTAATCAAAATCCTGAAATTATCACCACACTCCTCAAACACGGCGCTGATGCCAAAGCAAAGTCTAACGAGGGTAAAACAGCCCTGGATTATGCCAAAGATAATCCCAAAATCTATCAGACAGAAGCCTATTGGGAATTAAACGAAGTTATGTATGAATAATCCATAATTAAAGCAGTTCTAACCGACTGCTTTTTTTATACAGAAAGAAAATGGATATAAAAAAAGCCCTTAAAAATAAGGACTTTAACTGAAAGTGGCGGAGCGTATAGGACTCGAACCTATGCATCCCTATTCAGGATGACGGATTAGCAATCCGCTGCATTACCACTCTGCCAACGCTCCATAACTTAAAATCTTTTACATTATGTTTTTTTTATCGTCAATAGTTTTTTTGCGATTTATTCATATTTATACAAAGAAGTTTAACCACATTTTAATTATATTATACAATAATCGTGCAAAAGACAAAGGAGAACGCAAATGAATAGAGAATATGATTATATCCAAAACCTAACAAACGAGGAAAGATACACATTTGTTGAGTGCTTTTGTTGTATGGTTTACTCAGATGCAAAAATTGCGAAAGAAGAAATAAATTTTCTAAAAAATATCGGAAAAATGTATGGTATAGAAGAAAAAGAAATCGTTAGCATTTTGCAAAATCTAAATAAATCTTCAGTAATGGCAAAAGTTTCTCGCATAACAGACCGCAAAAAATCTTTGCAACTCGTAAAAGAACTTTGTTATTTAGCAAATTCAGATACAGGTTTAGATGATGAAGAAATAGATTTTATTATCGATGTAGCAGAGAATATGCACATAGAAAGCGATAAAATCAAACAAATAAATAAATGGGTTTTAGATAAGATTGTGTTGCTAAAAACCGGAAATATAATTTTAGAAAACGAAGAATAGTATATTAAATCTTCAAATAAAGCCCCAAAGTGTGGGCTTTATTTTTTTGCACAAATTTAGTTTGAGTTTAGCCATATTTTATGATATACTCTATCATATATAACAAAAAGGAGAAGCTCTGTGCAAGAAGATGTAAGCTCAAATCAAATGTACTTAATCCTCAATAAAGCTATTGCCGAATGTTTTAATCATAATAATTGGCCAGTAGATGTTGCTATGGAAAATTTTAGAGAAAAGCACTGGAAGACACTAACCTCCTCTGAAAAAACAGAAAATACTTCATCCTCAATCCCAACCCTAAGAGAAGTATCAAAAGCTGGTGATTTTTGTTCTTTGTTAGATGAATTTCGAATATCGATTGATCCTTATAACGATGATAATGAAGAATTATCAACCGATAAATTTCGCAAAATATATAACTACATAGATTATTTTCGCCCTCACATTATGGAGCAATATCATGAAGATTTTGTAATTTTAGAAAAAGTAATAAAATCTCATCTTCCAGAATATAGTAATGATGCTGTGCTAAATGCCTATAACGAACGTGCATTAAATATCACAAAACTAAAAAAATCATTACCAAGAGATAAAACAAATAAAGAAAAAATAACACAAAGATATCAGCAAGAGGCAAAAGAGCTTTTCTCAGATATTATAAGTCAAAACAATTTACATACAATCACCGCCTCTCCAAATAAATTAAAAACATACTTAAACATCTTAGAGGTTGTAGATTGTCTTCCCAAAGAGGAATATAGCAAAATAGAAAAGATAAAATTAAAATATAAAATAAATTTAGCAATGTCAGAAATGTGCCAAGAGTTAGGTACAGACTATATTTCAGTAAAAGAAAAGGCAGATAAGGAAGTAGCTAAACAGATAAGGTCCTTAAAAAATGCTCAAAATCCTTCCTCAGGCAAACCATCCATAAGCGATTTAAGAAGAAAACGACAACGAGACGAATATCTTTATAAATAAAAAAAGCCCCGAATTTTCGGGGCTTCATCATACTAAGCAGATTTACATTGCTTTTCAAATACTTCTTCAGATGATTCAACATCTTCAATATGCCAAATATTCTTAGCATATTCATCAACAGAGCGATCGCTTGAGAAGTATCCAACTCTAGCCACATTGTAAATAGTTTTTTTAGCCCAAGTCTCTTTGTTGAGATATTCTTTTTCAGCTTCTTTCATTGCTTGATTGAAAGCTTCTAAGTCAGCCAATACAAAGAAATAATCTCTATTTAATAATTCATCAAATATAGGCTTGAACAAAGAAGGCATATCCTTTTCGCAGAAAATATTAGAATTGATAGCATTCAAGATACGTTTAATATATTCAGATTCTTCATATATCTTACGAGGATTATAAGTAGGTCTCATATTCTGAATTTCATCTTCTTTTAATCCAAACAAGAAGAAGTTATCATCACCAACAGCCTCACGAATTTCAATGTTAGCACCATCATAAGTTCCAACTGTCAAAGCACCGTTTAATGCAAACTTCATGTTTCCAGTACCAGAAGCTTCAAAACCTGCTGTTGAAATTTGTAAACTAACATCTGCCGCAGGAATCAATACTTCAGCAACAGAAACCTTATAGTCAGGAATAAATACAACTTTAAGTGATTCGCCAACTCTAGAGTCGTTGTTTACAACGTTTGCAACATTGTTTATGAGTTTGATAACCAACTTAGCAAATGTGTAAGAAGGAGCTGCTTTTCCTGCAAAAATATAAGTCTTAGGACAAACAGGTCTAACATTATCACGAACAATTGCCAAATATTCACCGATCACTTGCAAAATAGCCATTAGTTGACGTTTGTACTCGTGGATACGTTTTGCTTGCACAACAAACATAGAATTTGTTGTAACTGCAACATTGGTTCTCTTGAAAATTTCATGACGCAAAAGTTCTTTATTCTCTTTTTTGATTTTGATAAACTTTTTAACAAAATCAGCATCATCAACAAATTCTTCAATTCTTCTTAAAAGATCAAGGTTTGCAATCCAATCTTTTCCAATTTTATCAGAAATAAGATTAGCCAAGCATGTATTTGCATGCAATAGCCAACGACGAGGAGTGATACCATTTGTAATGTTAGTAAATTTCTCAGGCCATAAAGCATAAAATTCAGGAACTAAAGATGTCTTAATAAGTTCAGAGTGAATTTTTGCCACACCATTAACAGAGAAAGAACCAACAATAGACAAGTTTGCCATACGAATAATTTGATTATCCCCATCACCAGAAACAATAGAAACAGTTGCAAGTCTTGGATCATTATCACCAAATTTCTCACGTGCAAATTCCATAAATCTTCTGTTTATTTCATAAATAATTTGAAGATGACGAGGCAACATATGAGAAAAATATTTTACAGGCCATGTTTCTAATGCTTCAGGCAATAACGTATGGTTTGTATAAGCAAATACTTTAGTTACAATATTCCAAGCATCATCCCATTCTTGACCATATATATCAAGCAAGAGTCTCATCATTTCAACAATAGCCAAAGCAGGGTGTGTATCATTTAGTTGAATACATACTTCGTTAGGCAATTTATCAAAATCATTATTTTTTTCTAAAAATCTTCTAAAGATATCTTGAATAGCACAAGATACAAAGAAGTATTGTTGAGACAATCTCAAAGCTTTACCAGATTCTATTGCATCAGAAGGATATAAAACTTTAGAGATGGATTCTGTCTTAATTTTATCTTCAACAGCTTCAATATATCCACCATTGTTAAAGATATCCAAATCAAACTCTTCATCAGTTTTAGCAGAAAATAGTCTTAAATAATTTACTGATTTACCATTGTATCCAACAATTGGGAAGTCGTATGGAATACCATAAAGTGTATGAGTATTTGCCCACACATACGTATCTTTTCCATTAGCATCTCTAAATGTTTCAACATGACCAAACATTGGCACAATAGCCTGTCTTTCAGGTCTAGCCAATTCCCATGGAGAAAAATCAGAAAACCAGTTATCAGCTTGTTCAACTTGCCAACCATTTTCAAATTTTTGCTTAAATAAACCAAATTGATAGTTAATACCATATCCAAAACCAGGCAAACCTAAAGAAGCCATAGAGTCAAGATAGCAAGCTGCCAATCTACCCAATCCGCCATTTCCAAGAGCAGGGTCATATTCAGTATCAAAAATCTCTTCTAATGATAGGTCTGGAAAATCATCAATTTTTATATCTTTTAAAAGATCGTATAATCCCAAATTATGTAAATTATTTTCTAAAGAGCGTCCAATTAAATATTCGATAGAAAGATAGTAAACTCTTTTTGCAGATTTCTCATTATAACGGGCAATTGTGCTATACATTTCATCCATAGCAAATTCTCTAACTGCCAAAGAAATAGCATACAAAGCTTCTTCCTTTGTCAATTCACAAGCTCTCTTACCTATAAAGTACTTAATATAGTGCTCAATAGATAACTTCAAACGAGCTTTTTTAATTTCATCACCAATTTCTAAGTTGCTTTTTTTCAAAACGCTTCTCCCAAAATTACATACTTTACAATACACATATCTATAATAAAATTGTTTGAATTTTCGTTAATAATATAAGACTATTTAAAAAAATAAAAACGTTAATTGGGAGTTTTTTAACAATTTCGTGCTACAAACAAATAAGAAAACATATTTAGAGGATTTATTAAAAGATGAAAAAAGTTAGTTTAATTGCTTTGTTATTAAGTTTTACCTCTTTATCCGCAAATGCCGATAATTTGGAAACAGCTTTGTCAAAAGCTTATCAAAATAATCCAGCATTAAAATCTGTTAGAGCAGCAACTAGAGCCGTAGATGAAAATGTTGCAATAGCAAAATCAGGATACCGTCCAGTATTAAGCGTAGAAGGTGGATATTCAGAGTCTAACATTAGCAAAAATGATAGAACAGGAGGAATACCAACAAAAGATGTAGATGGTTATACAAGAACCCTATCAGCAACAATATCTCAGCCTTTGTTTAGTGGATTCAAAACCATAAATTCGGTTAGTTCTGCCAAAAGTTATGTGAAAGTAGCTCAAGCAAATCTCATGACTGCCGAGCAAAATATATTGCTAAGTGCCTCTGTTGCGTATTTAGATGTTTTAAGAGATGAAGCAATTGTTAAACTTCAAAAAAATAATGAAAAATTACTAAAAAAAGAATTAGATGAAACTCTTGAACGCTTCAAAGTTGGTGAAGTAACCTCAACAGATGTATCCCAAGCAAAAGCAAGCTATGCGTCAGCACAATCACAACGTATATCAGCCGAAGGAAATCTTGAAGCTTCCAAAGCTGTATATGAACAAATCGTTGGTGTTGCTCCAAAAAATGTTGAAGATCCAAAAAATATAGAAAAATTATTTCCTCAAAGCTTAGAGGAAGCACTTAAATATGCAGAAGCTAACAATTTTTCTCTAAACGCAGCAAAGCAAAACTTAAAAGCCAAAAAATATGATGTAAAAACCAATGAAGGAGATTTGCTTCCATCAATAAATGCTTATGCTAAAGCGCAAGCAATCAAAACAGAAAATTATATGTTAGATAAAAATCCAACCTCAGACAATGTAGAAGTAGGGGTAAATTTCTCTATTCCATTGTATAACGCTGGTGCAAGTAGAGCTAAGATTCGCCAAAGTAAATACTACCAAAGACAAGCAAGAGAGGACTTAATGGATGCAGAAGATAAACTTCGTTCAGACATTACAAGTTATTGGGAGTATTTAAGTGCTAATAAAGCAAAAATTAAATCAGTCCAATCACAGATAAAGGCTTATCAAGTAGCTTTAGATGGTGTAAGAGAAGAAGAAGCTCTTGGCAATCGCACAGTCCTTGATGTTCTAAATCAATATCAATATCTTCTAAACTCAGAAGTAGAAGAGGTAACAACTCGTCACGATTATTACGTGTCAGGTTTAGGGTTGCTTCAAACAATGGGCAAATTAACTGCCAAAGATCTTAATTTAGATGTTGAATTATATGATGCAGATGCTAAATATAAAGAAACAAAAGGCAAATGGTTATCCATTGATATAGATTAAGCAAAAGGAATATATAATGCTCAAAAGAAATACTCCAGACGAAACAACAGAAATGATACGTCAAAGCGTTCTAGAAACAAAAGTAAAGAAGCAAAAAGATAAATATTGCGTTAGGGACTTTAGTGGAGATATTTTTGAATTAACAACAGATATGTTGGTAAAAGAGCATTATTTCAATAAGGAAGAAAATTCAGATCTTGCAGGCGTAGCTGAGTGTATTTTACGAAAATATGAAAAGCTATTGTCTGTAAAATGATTTCTAAAAAATAAACGAGGCCTGAGCCTCGTTTTTTATTTACATACTTTAGCAACTGTCAGCGTATCAACAGACTTAGCTCCCGCTTTTAACAAAACTTTTGCGCATTCTTTAAGTGTAGAACCGGTTGTATATACATCATCAATAATAACGATTCTCTTTCCTTTAATAGCCTCAATATCATTAACTTTAAAAGCCCCTTTAACATTCTTTTTCCTTTCTTTTCCCGCACACATAACTTGAGGAGCTGTTTTTCTGATTCGAGAAAGAGCATCAAAAGATACTTTAATATTTTTCCGAAAAGCTACTTCCTTAGCAAGAATTGCAGATTGATTATATCTCCTTTGTAAAATTCTAGAAAAATGTAGCGGAACCGGAACAATTAAATCTACTCCTTCATCAAAAATATCTCTTCCCGCCATAATAAGCCAATTAACAAGAAGTTTTTTATTTTCTAAATGATTGAGAAACTTAAAATCTAAAACCAGCTTTTTAGAAAAGTCATCATACACCACTGCTGAGCGAGACATTCTAAATAGTTTCTTTATTTTAGGATTAAGACAAGAAACGCAAAGCATCTTCTCATCATCAATTTTGCAAGAAAGCGGAGTCCCACATTTGCAACAATAAGGATTTGTAATAAACTTAATATTGCTAAAACATTCGCCACAAAGACTATTGTCAGAGTTAATGACTTTGCCACAAATCAAACACCTTGGAGGCAAAATTATATCAATGATTTTCTTAAACAAACCATGCATTATTTCAATAATTCTTCCTTTAATGCTTCAATGCTATCAACCACAATCATTCCAGAAGCTGTCAAAATATCTCTTTTTTCTTCAGTATCCGTAATGCAATCGCAAATAATCTCAGAGGCAATTCCATCAAAACGAGATAAAGGAGTTGGGTCATTTATCATTAAAGCAATCACTGGTTTTCCATGCTTAATTTTTGCATATTCTCTTGCTGCTTCAATTTCATAATTTCCGCCAATACCCGCAATCAATATTATGCAATCAGTCTCTTTGTCTTTATTAAATTTTTTTATTATATCAATAAAATTAGTTCCAATAATGAAGTCATCTCCCAAACCAATAATAGAAGACTGTCCTAACCCAATTTTATTTAATTCTAAAACAACTTCATATGTTAGTGTAGAAGACCTAGAAACGATACCAATCTTTCCTCTTTTATGAATATTATCCGGAAAAATTCCCATATATGCTTCATCTGGAGTAATAATTCCAGGAGTGTTTGGCCCAACAACAGTTGTTTTAGACCCAATAAGTCTATTTCTAATTTCCATCATATCAGCCACAGGAATTCCAGATGTAATAACCACAACTAGTTCAATTTCTGCTTCAATCGCTTCAATTATAGCATTTTTTGCAGACCTGGATGGCACAAAAACAATAGAAGCATTAGCCTTAGTTTTTTCTTTTGCCTCTTTAACAGTTTCAAATAATGGAACACCCAAATAAGTATCATCTGTTTTATTCGGAACAACCCCCCCCACAACCTTAGTACCATATTTCATTGCTCTCTGAATATGGAAAGACGCTTGAGTACCTGTAATTCCTTGCACGAGAACTTTTGTTTTTTTATCAATTAACACACTCATTAAAAGTCCTCCTCAATTGCTTTTTTTAATAAATAAAGTCCACTCTTAGTATCTTCCGCAATCAAGAAAGATAATCCCGATTTTTCTAAAATCTCAGTTGCTTCGTCTTTGTTTGTTCCCTCAAATCTAATAATAAGCGGTATGTTCAATCCTAAATCATTCGCAACAGTTATAATTCCATCTGCAATCAAATTACACCTCAAAAAACCACCTAAAATGTTTATGAAAATTCCATCAACTTTGGGATTTGTCATAATCAATTTAATTCCAGCCGCAATTTTATCTCTATCAACACCGCCTTTTAAGTTCAAAAAACAAGCCGTATCCATTCCAATATTTTGTGCTTCATTTATAGTATTAAGTGCAAGCCCATCTCCGTTTACAATAATTCCAACTCCACTATTGAGTTCTTTATATTGGAAACCAAATTTTGAGGCAATCAATTCTCTTTCCTCGATCTCTTCATCCGTTGTGAGAGCTCTTATTTCAGAATGTTTGTATAAAGCGTTTTTATCAAAATAAATATCAGCATCTAATGCCCATATCTCACCATTTTTAGTAAGTCCAATAGGGTTTATTTCGATTTCTGTGGCATCCACTGCATAAAAAATCTTAAGAAGTTTATTTATAAAATCTTTAACTTGTTTTCCTGTTGTTTTTACCTGCATAAAATCAGCAATTTTTTGAGCTTGTGCAATCTTAATCTCTTTTTCGATTCCAATATCAAGCATAAAAACACTGTCTTTATCATTAGATATAAACTCAACGAATTCCTCACATCCCTTGTCAACAATTTTAGAAATAACCACAACAACAGAAGCCTTCACTCTATCTATAGCAATTCCAACATAAAATTTAGCAACAGTCTTAATATATTCTTCTACATAAACTCTGCTAACAAGTCTTCCTTTAGCCCCTGTTTGATTGGTGATTAACATATTTTCAAGCATGTCATCAGCATTAGAAAAAACTTCATCCAATGTTTTAGAAAGTCTAATACCGCCTCTTTTACCTGCTCTTTTATCCAAAAATTTTCCCATATCACGAGAACCAGCACGAATTTGCGCCTTAACCACCCAAGGTCCTTCGCTTGCAATACTATTTGCAGCATTTTTAGCTTCTGTCGGAGTATAAGCAATCAATCCAGCAGGTATATTAACTCCAAATTTCTTAAAAATCCTCTTTGCTTGATACTCGTGAATATTCATCCTCAATCCTTTAGTTTCTGCTGAGCGTAGTATTTTATCTTATCAACCATAGACAACATACCACTTCTCCTATTTGGGGTAATATGTTCTTTAAGTCCCATTCTAGCAAAAATTTCTTCAACATCAATATTTAATATTTCTTGTGCAGATTTATCTTTAAAAATTTCAAAAACAACAGCAATGATACCTCTAACAATAATAGCATCACTGTCACCTTCAAAAAATAGATTTTCGCCATCAATATGGGGTATAAGCCACACTTGAGATTGGCAACCTTCAACTTTCCATTCATCAAGTTTTTTACTATCATCCAACTTTGGTAATCCAGCACCAAGTTCAATCAAATATTTATATTTATCTTCCCATGCATCCAAAAAAGAAAAATCATCAACTAATGTTTCAATACTCATTTTTTTACCTTTATATCATTTCTAACATCATTCTTGCTTCTTCGCTCAAACGTTCTAAAGTCCAAACAGGTTCCCATACGACCTCAACTTCTACTTCTCCAACACCTTTAGTTTGGCTAACAGCATCCGCAACTTGTTGCGGAAGAATACCAGCCACAGGGCAGGCCGGAGCAGTTAACGACATATCGATATGTAAATTACCATCATCATTTTGATTGATTTTATAAATCAAGCCCAAATCATATACATTGATAGGTATTTCAGGGTCAAAAACAGTCTTAATCGCCTCGATAATATCAAGCATTTTTGCTTTTTCAGTATTCTCCTCAAGTTTTTTTCCTGCATAAGCTTTATATACAGGTAATTGTTCACTATCATCAACACTCATAGCTTGAAGCAATTGTGCTTCAATATCATCACTATTATCTACGCTAACATCATCAGTCATATTGTTTTTCTTCTTAAGTTAATAAAAGTTTTGCTTTTTGTAGTGTTTTAATCAACACATCAATATCTTCTTTTACGCTATATATCCCAAGAGAGGCTCTTGTCAATGAATTATATCCAAGTTCCTTAACTAATGGTTCAGCGCAAAAATGTCCAGTTCTAACTCCAACCCCTTCTTTTCCTAATACAAAAGCTAAATCTTGAGGGTGGATTCCTTTTATATCAAAAGAAAAAACTCCCCCTTTGTTTTTAGCGTTTCCTATTATCTTAAGGTTATCAATTTCTAACAATCTATCTGTTGTATATTTAATCAACATATTCTCATATTCTTCAATTTCACAAAAATCGAATTTCATCAAATATTCAATAGCTTCACCTAGCCCAATAGCTTGAACAATTGCAGGAGTCCCAGCTTCAAATCTTGCCGGAGGTAGTGTAAATGTTGTCCTATCATAATATACATGCTCAATCATATCACCACCAAATTGATAAGGAGGTGTTTCGCACAACAAATCATATTTTCCATAAAGCACACCAACTCCTGTTGGTCCATAAAGTTTGTGCCCAGAAAACACCAAAAAGTCCGCATTCATATCAATAACGTCAATTTTTTTATGAACAGCAAATTGGCATGCATCAATCAAAACTTTTGCTCCAACTTTATGAGCTTCGCTAACTACTTTTTTTACATCAAAAATAGTTCCCAAAACATTTGACATAGCAGAAACAGCAACAATCTTTGTTTTATCACTAAGCGCTTTAATAAAATTATCTAAAATAAAATCTCCATCTTCACCCAAATCAAAATATTTTAAGCAAGCCCCTTTCTTAAGAGCTAATTGTTGCCAAGGTACGAGGTTGGCGTGATGTTCTGCTTTAGATATCAAAATTTCATCACCAGAGCCTATGTTTTTATTCCCCCAAGAGGATGCCATCAAGTTTATTCCTTCTGTTGCTCCTCGTGTAAATATTATTTCTTCTTTTTTTGATGCGTTAATAAAAGTCTGAACTAATTTTCTAGCATTTTCATAATTGGCCGTAGCTGTATCCGAAAGCCAATAACTTCCTCTATGTACATTTGCATATTCTTCTTCATAAGCCTTCACCATTCTATTTATAACAGAACAAGGTTTTTGTGCTGAGGCTGCCGTATCTAGATATGTATTTCTCTTTCCTTCAATTAACTTACTTAATATCGGAAAATCTTTTCTTATTTCATATGCATCAAACATTGTTTCTTCCTTAAAAAAATTAGAGATAAGATAAATCCTATCTCTAATTATTTCAATAGCAAATAAACTAGCTATTAAATTATTCTAAAATCATAGCTGTAAGTTCAGCTTCAGAAGCAATTTGTCCATCAACCATAGCAGTTCCTTTGAAAACAAAAATATTTCTGCGAGCTTTGATTTTTTCAACATGCATTCTTAATTGATCGCCAGGTTTTACTTGTTTTCTAAACTTAACTTCGTTAATTCCCATAAACAAAACATTACGCTTAGTTTCAGCATAGTTTTCATCTTGAGAAATAACAACCGCACCAGCTGTTTGAGCCATAGCTTCAATTTGTAAAACACCAGGCATTACAGGGTTGTTAGGAAAATGTCCTTGGAAAAATTCTTCATTCATTGTTACATTTTTAATACCAACACCTTTTTCACCAGGAACTTCAACCTCTAAACGATCCACTAACAAGAATGGATATCTATGAGGCAACATTTTCATAATTTCTTCAATGTTATAAACTTTAATTTCTTCAGACATAGTCGGTCTCCTTAATTATTTCTTACCATTTTTTTGCAAAAATACTGATTGGCGCATAAAATCTTTGAAAGGAACAGCAGGAGTTCCCATTACAATTGTTCCAGGTTCAATATCTTTCATCACTCCAGATTGCGCAGCAATTTGTGCTCCACTTCCAATACTCAAGTGATCAGCAAAACCTGTTTGTCCTCCACACACAACATAATCGCCAAAATTACAACTACCAGCAATTCCTGTTTGAGCTACTAATATGCAATAATTACCAATTTTATCATTGTGAGCAATTTGAACAAGATTATCTATACGACATCCATTTCCAATAATAGTATCATCTAGTGCACCTCTATCAATACAGGTATTAGCACCAACTTCAACATCATTACCAATAATAACTCTGCCAATTTGTGGAATACGCTTATGTACACCGTTTACAACCGTAAAGCCAAAACCATCCTGACCGATTCTAGCTCCTGTATAAACATAACAATCATTACCCATCAAGCAATAAGCAACACTTGCATTATTAGCTATTCTGCAATTATTACCAATCTGACAGCCTCTTCCGATAAAAGCATTTGCTTCAATCACGCAATTATCACCAATAATAACATCATCTTCAATAACAGCATTATGACCAATATAGCAGTTTTCACCAATTTTAGCTGTTTCAGAAATTTTTGCAGTTTCTTCAATCTTTGGTTCTTTTTTGAACTCTTCGTAGAATGCACTAACAAGCTTAACAAAAGCATGCTTTGGGTCATCAACAGTCAAAACAATAACCCCTTGAGGGACGAGAGCTTGTAAACTCTCAATAGTTATACAAGCTTTTGCCTTGATTGATTTTGCCATTTCTTTGTTTTTCTTATCATAAAAGAAGCATATATCCTCTTTTCCAGCGCTCTCAATAGAACAAACGTTTTCAATTTGCTCTTCTAAAACACCTTCTGCTTTAACAACTGCACCAGTTATCTCCGCAATCTCGGCAATGCTTTTTTTACCACTGTATTTATAAAAAATTTGATCAGCCATTTGTATTATCCTTTAATTATAAGCTTGTACCAAAGTTCAAACGAAATACTTCTGTTTCATCATAGTCTTCTTTAACAATTGGGAAACCGAAGTCGATATCAATTTTACCCATTGGAGAAGTCCATTCGAAACCGAAACCAACAGCAACACGTGGAGAAGAAGAGTAGTCAACATCATTCTTGTCAATATCATCAGGTTTACCAGTAGTACCAATATCAACGAATGTTCTACCTCTAATGCCGAGCTCATCCAATCCGAGTGGGAATGCTAACTCAGCACCTCCCCATACCATCCAGTTTCCACCAAGAGCATCCTTAGTAGCTTTATCTCTAGCGCTAATACCACCAGTATCAAATCCACGCATAGAGTTTCCACCTAAGAAATATCTTTGTGCAAGTCTTGCGTCTTCATTACCGTATCCAGTGATATAACCACCGTTGATGAAGAACTTAAATGTGTAGTGGTCAGAAAGTGTATAGAACTTGTATGCCTTAGCATCAAATTTTAAGTATTTATCATCCCCACCCAATCCGGAAATATCATTACCAAACGATAAGTAATATCCTTCTCTAGGTTTCATTATGTTGTCTCTTTTATCATAAACGATAGTTTGACCAATAACAGAGTCGATAGATTCCCCTTCTTCACGTTGAATGTATTTAGATGCACTGCTAACATTCTTAATTTCATCTTTTTTAAGAGTATAGCGAACATATTGACTCAAATTATCTGTATAATCCCATCCCAAACGAAGTCTAACACCCATGGTATCCATGTCATAATTACTTTCGTCTTGGTAGTCTTCTGTTTGGTAGAATAAATCTGTTCCTGCACTCAAATGTCTATCCAAGAAATATGGCTCAGTAAAGCTGAAGCTATAATCATTAGAACGTTGAGACATACCAGCATTCAAGCTAACTTGTTGTCCTTTTCCTAAGAAGTTATTTTCTGTAATGCCGGCTCTAATTAAAGCCCCATTAACAGTAGAATAACCCACACCAACGTTGAAATAACCCGTAGATTTTTCTTCTACATTAACATTGATATCAGCCTTATCATAATCAACTCTTTCAGATTCGATATCAACCTTACTAAAGAAGTTTAAGCTTTCAATATTGCGTCTTGAATCTCTAATCTTAGAAGCATTAAATACATTACCTTCAGCAATTCTAAATTCACGTCTAATAACTTCATCAAGAGTTCTAGTGTTACCAGTAATGTTAATTCTGTTTACGAAAACTTTTGTATTCTCTTTAATGTCAAAAACAACACTAAGCTTTCCTGTTTCACTATCTTTATGAATAGAAGGAGCAACTTCAACAAACACAAAACCCTTACGAGATAATTCTTCTGTCAATGAAGAAACCGTTTTTTCAATTTCGTCAGAATTATACCAATCACCAACATTAAGAGAAACATACTTATACCATTGGTTAGGATCAATGTCCGCAACATTTGAGTTGATTTTAATATCACTAACCTTGTAGCGAACACCCTCATCAATTGTAAAGTTCAAAACAAAAGATGTTTTATCTCTAGATAATTCTGCAATTGCAGACAAAACAGCAAAATCAGCATATCCATGACGATTATAAAAACGTCTCAAAAGCTCTTGGTCATAGTTCATTTTTTCTCTATCAAAAGATTCTGCACTAGAGAATAATCTATACCAACGGCTTTCTTTACTCATAATTTCAGCTTGTAAATCTTTTCCAGTATAGTGCTTATTACCAATAAAGTTAATGGTGTCAATCTTTGCTTCAGGACCTTCTTCAATCTCAAAAATCAAATCAACTCTATTGTCTGTTTTTTTGATGATTTTTGGCTCAACCTTAACACCATAACGTCCTGCTCTTTTGTATACATCTAAAATACGTTGAACGTCTTGTTGAACCTTTGCTTTGTTGAAAACAGAACGAGGTTGAGATTGTACTTCGGATTCCAAGATCTTATCATCAATTTTGTTGTTTCCATCAAATGCTCTAACACCAATAACAGGATTCTCAACAACATTTATGAGAAGAGTACTTCCTTTTGTATCGAAGCTAACATCACTAAACAATCCTGTGTCATATAATCTACGCAAAGCATTGTTTAGTTCTTCTGAAGATACAGCTCCACCGGTCCTAATACCTGCATAAGATAGAGCAGTATCTTTCTCAACTCTTTGAAGGCCTATGATGTTAATATCAGATATAATCCCTTGTGCCATTGCTTGAGAGCAAAGAGATAAAGCTAATAACGAAATTCCCGCCAATTTAAACTTCATTTTATAATCCTTAAAAGTTATTCAAACCATCTTGTAATAAGGTGTTTTATATCATTCCAAGTTGCAAACACCATTAAACACAAAACAAAACCAAGTCCGAGTTTAAACAAATATTCTTTGATTTTTGCATTAAGCTCACGTCTTGACACTATTTCTAACAAATAAATTATAACATGTCCACCATCAAGTAATGGGATTGGGAATAAGTTTATCAATCCTAAGTTAATAGACAATAAAGCCATAAAAGATAAGAAGTCTAAGAACCCTCTTGATTTTGAAATATCACCAGACATTTCAGCAATTCTAATAATCCCTCCAACGTCATCACCAGAGCGTTCTCCAGAGATAATTTGTCCTACACCACGAAGTGTCATAACAGAGACATTATAAACTTCAAAATAAGATTTTTTAACAGCAGTAGTAAAGTCGAAAGTATCTTTTGAAATATTAAAGCGCTTTGCTTCAGCCTTAATTCCAATCATTCTTCTTTTTATGGGTTTTTCTGTTTCATCAAAAGCATAATCCATCTCAGCAAGAGGTAGGGTAAGTTTTATCTTTTCACCGTTTCTTTCAATCAATAAATCCACATTTTCAGTAGCAAGGCTAACTTCTCTAGATATATCTCCCCACTCTGTTATTACAGCTCCATTTACTTCGAGGATTCTATCGTTCTCTTGAATACCTGCATGTTGAGCAGGAGAGTTTTCAATAACCTCAGAAACAACAGGAGGAATATCATAACTTCCAAAGAAGAAAAATAATCCAAAAAATACAACAAAAGCAAACAAGTAGTTAAATAATGGTCCGGCAATTGCTATTGCTAATTTCTTTATAGGTTTTTGTGTCGCAAATAGATGTTTTTGCTCCTCTTCTGTATATTTACTTAAATCAACTTCTGTGGTAGAAGATTCGTCAGCATCTCCCAAAAATTGGCAATACCCACCAAGTGGAATCAAAGAAAGTTTCCAAACAGTTCCTTGTTTGTCTGTTTTGCTCCAAAGTTCTTTCCCAAACCCAATAGAAAAAGCGCTAACGCTAACACCAAGTTTTTTTGCTACAATAAAGTGCCCAAATTCATGAACAAACACAAGTACCCCAAGCAAAACAAGAAAAGGTACCACATAATAAACAATATTTAATAACCATTCCATAATCATAATATCCTCAAAATCCTTACTTAAATGAAACCAAAGAAAAGTAGCAATAAATAATAGGCGCAGCAAAAATCAAGCCATCTATTCTATCAAAAACACCGCCATGTCCAGGGATTAAAGAACTACTATCTTTTACGCCTAAATATCTTTTAATGGCAGATTCTATTAGGTCGCCAATTTGAGCTACAACTGCAATAACAGCACCTAGTGTAGCAAATTTTAATTGCTCGCTAATAGGCATTGTTATGCTAAAAATATTCTTTGTTGCATACATATACAAATAGCTTACTGCAGCAGATAAAATAACACCACCAATAAGTCCAGACCATGTTTTATTAGGGCTGATTTTTGGCGCTAGTTTTGGTCCCTTTAGATTAGAGCCAACAGCATATGCGCCAATATCAACACTCCATACCATCAAGATAAACCATAAAGTCATAACAAAACTACCCTTTTCGCCAGGAATACTTCCAAAAGCATCAAATAAGAAGTATATCCAATAAAGAGCACCAACACCAATGGAGATATATGGTACACCAAGAGTTAGTAGATATCTATGTTCTTCGTCTTTTGCTTTATTGAATACAAACAAAGTTGCAATCAAAAGTGTGAAGAATAAAACACCTCTATCAAAAACAACCAAAGAGCATCCAAGAGAAAATACATAACAAGTAATATATGTGCTAATGCGTTTATTTGGTACCATATTTGCCCATTCCCAAGAAAGCATAGAACCAACCAAGAAGATTAAAATATCAACATAGGGATGACCTGAACGCAAAGCGCCAATAACAATAGGGATCATAACAAGCGATGTTAATATTCGTTTCTGTAATGATGTTAGATTAGTTTTTTCCATATCTTCTCTCCCTATTGTTAAATTGTTGAATAATATCTGTTAGCTCTTCTTTGTTAAAGTCGGGCCATAATGTGTTAGTAAAAAATAATTCCGTATAAGCAAGTTGCCATAACAAATAATTACTTATTCTTTGTTCCCCACTAGTTCTAATTAAAATATCAGGATCAGGAATATCTTTAGTATAAAGGCTTTGTTCGATAGTCTCCATTGAGATGTTATCAATCTTAATATCTCCATTTATAGCATCTCTAGCAATCTTTTTTACAGCGCTCAAAATCTCCTGTCTTGAACCATAAGATAAAGCAACGCATAGTGTTAAAGACTTGTTGTTTTTTGATTTTTCTTCTAGTTCAGAAATCTTCTCCTGAATATCAGGGGATAACATCTCTTTTTCCCCAATAAACAAAAGTCTAACGTCGTTTTCCATAATCTCTTTGAATTCTTTATCAAGATATTCTCTTAACAAATTCATCAAAGCCATTACCTCATCTTCTGTTCTTTTCCAGTTCTCAGTAGAAAAGGCATAAAGGGTTAAATATTTAACCCCAGATTCTTTCATGGCCCTTGTTATATTGATAACGTTTTCAGCGCCTTTTTTGTGTCCAAAAGTCCTAGGCATTCCTCTCTTTTTAGCCCAACGACCATTGCCATCCATAATTATAGCAATATGCTTACATGAATTATTTTCGTTCATAGTACTACACTTGCAAAATGTCTTTTTCTTTTTGGCTCAAAAGGTCATCAATTTTCTTTATTGAATCATCTGTTAATTTTTGGATTTCATTTCCATATTTCTTTTCATCATCCTCAGAAATTAAGTTGTCTTTTTTTAATTTTTTCACCTCATCTAAAGCATCTCTTCTGATGTTTCTGATTGCAATTTTGTTTTGTTCTGCATATTTTCCTGCAATTTTAACTAGTTCTTTTCTTCTTTCTTCAGAAAGTGGTGGGATAGGAATACGGATGAGTTGACCGTCAGAAACAGGGTTTAACCCTAAATCAGATTCTCTTAATGCTTTTTCAATAGATTTAGATAATCCCTTATCCCAAACACTAATAGATAAAGTTCTAGCATCTGGAACACTAATTGTACCAACTTGTGCAATAGGAGTTGGAGAGCCGTATGCTTCAACCATAATATTGTCTAAAAGGCTAGCATGAGCACGACCAGCTCTTAAGCTTCCAAAATCATTTTTTAAAGTTTCAAGGGTCTTATCCATGCGTTCGATGGTGTCTCTTTTTATTTCATTAAAATCAGTCATATTGCCTCACTTTATTGTTGTATAATTACCTTTGTTGTTTATTGCATCAACAAGAGATGAAGATGTTTCCTGTTTGAAAACAACGATAGGAAGTTTATTTTCTCTAGCCATAGATATTGCGGTCATATCCATAACCTTAAGTTCTTTCGTTATAACCTCATCATAAGATATTTGGTTAAATCTTTTTGCATCAGGATTCTTTTTTGGGTCGCTGTCATAAACACCGTCAACTTGTGTTGCCTTAAAGAGTGCATCGCAATCTGTTTCAAGAGCTCTTAATGTTGCTCCGGTATCAGTTGTGAAATATGGATTCCCAGTTCCGCCTGCAAAAATCAAAACATATCCTTTACTTAAGAGCTCTTTTGCTTTTCTGTAAGAATAGGGTTCAACAACTTGCGGAGCGTTAAGTCCTGATAGGATTTCAGTTAATACTCCCTCTTTTTCCAGAGCGCCTTTTAAGAACAATGCGTTAATGATTGTTGCAAGCATTCCGGCTTGGTCTGCAACAGAGCGACTAATTGATTTGCTCTTATTGTTTACCCCTCTATAAAAGTTGCCTCCGCCAATAACAATACAAAGTTCTACTTTTTGTTTTCTTACCTTTTTTATGCTTTCAACAATATTGTCGAGTACTACCTCGTCAATACCAAAAGCTTGTTTGCCCATCAAGCCTTCGCCAGAAAGCTTTAAAAGTATTCTTTTGTAAGCACAGCTCATAAAAAATCCCTCATAAAAAATAATCTGCCCTCATATTATATAAATAAATAATTTTGTCACTATTTTTTTTCTCTAACGTCAAAAAAAGATGAAATATACACGTTAGATGTAAAATTTGTTGAAATTTAATCACTATTGTGTAGTATTGCTCAAAATGAATTTTTTGGGAGAAGTGGATATGTCATCAGAAATAATTTATGCAATAAGCGCTTTATTTGGATATTTTATAGGGTCCGTTCCATTCGGTTTAATCTTAACTCGCATGGCTGGATATGGAGATATCAGAAAGATTGGTTCAGGTAATATTGGTGCTACAAATGTTTTAAGAACAGGTAATAAAACTCTTGCTTTGCTAACCGTTTTGTGTGATGCATTAAAAGCAGGTGTTGCCGCATTTATCGCAAGAAAAGTTTTCGTAGGAGATGCATCTGTTATGGCTTCTCTAATTGCAGGTAGCTTTGGTGTATTAGGGCACAATTTTCCTATATGGTTAAAGTTCAAAGGAGGCAAAGGTGTTGCATCAACATTTGGTTTTATTTTGATGACATGTTGGCCTGTTGCCCTTATCGCTCTTGCTATTTGGTTAGTTATGGCGTTTACATTTAAATATTCTTCATTGTCAGCTCTAGTTGCATCTGCTTGTGTTCCTTTGATATCATATTTTTATGCTCCATCAATTGAATACACATATGTTTATTCTGCAATTGTTGCGTTAGTAATTGTTCGTCATCATGCAAACATTAAAAGATTGCTAAAAGGCGAAGAAAGCAAAATCAAACTAAAAAAAGAAGAAAAAAGTGAATAAAGAAAAATTAATATCATACATACAACTAATAAATACAGCTGGTATCGGTCCCGTGAATTTCAAAAGGCTCATGGACCGATATCATGATATAGATATTGCCTTAAAAGAATTATCTCAAAAAAAATCAATATTCCCTCGTCAAAAAGCAGAAAAAGAACTCCTAACTGCAGAAATAAAAGGCATAAAAATAATAACGATTGAAGATGATGAATATCCATATAATCTAAAACAAATAGATGATTGTCCGCCCGTGCTGTATGCTTTAGGAAATACAAGCTTATTACAAAACAAAAACGCTTTAGCCGTAGTGGGTTCACGCAGTGCTTCTTTTGGTGCTTCAAAGTTAGCTCAAAACATTTCTAAAGAAATTGCAGAAAATGGAATAACAATCGTTTCAGGTATGGCAAGGGGGATTGATAGTTTTGCTCATTTAGGTGCACTAGAAACTAATGCCTCAACAATTGCCGTTTTAGGGACAGGTGTAGATGTTGTTTATCCCAAAGAAAATGACACTTTATACAAGAAAATCATTCAAAAAGGATTGGTATTATCAGAATATCCTTTAGGCACGTCTCCACAATCCTCAAATTTTCCACGTCGCAATCGCATAGTTTCAGGTCTAAGTAAAGGTGTTTTAGTTGTAGAAGCAAGTGTTATGTCAGGTTCGCTAATAACAGCCAACTTAGCCTTAGAACAAGGTCGTGATGTTTATGCCATCCCAGGTGCTCCGTTTGATAATAGAACATCAGGATGCAACAAATTAATAAAAGAAGGTGCAACTTTAGTTGAAACATCTAAAGACATAAGCGATAACTTTGATTTTAAAGACAAAGAATTTATTTCGCTAACTCCTTCTAAAATACCGACAAGAGAATTATTTGAATATTCACTTGACAATAACCAAATAAGCACAGATAGTGCAAACGAAAATAATTTGCATCAAAATTTATTATCACTCATCTCTACCACAGGGGAAGATATAGACGATATTATTCGCCATTTCTCTGTTCCAACAGAAGAGATATTGATGGTAATAAGCGAATTAGAATTAGACGGCAAGATTATACGCCTTCCAGGTAATAAAATCGCTAAATCTTAAAAGGATTATACATATGAAATTAGTTGTAGTTGAGTCTCCGGCAAAAGCCAAAACAATTAACAAATACCTTGGTAAGGATTATCAAGTTTTAGCAAGTTATGGTCATATAAGAGACTTGCCCAGCAAAGATGGTTCAGTTAATCCTGATGAAGGTTTTAAAATGGAATGGGAGTTAAGTTCAGGTGGAAAAAAACGCCTAAACGATATCAGTACTGCCCTAAAAAATTGTGATACGTTAGTCCTCGCATCCGACCCGGATAGAGAAGGAGAAGCCATTGCTTGGCACATATTAGAAGAACTCAAATCAAAAAAGAAACTAAAGGATAAAAAGATTGAGCGTGTAGTATTCCACGAAATCACCAAAAATGCCGTAACAGATGCTATCGAGAACCCTCGTCAAATAGATGACAATTTGGTTTCTGCTTATATGGCTCGTCGTGCATTGGATTATCTCGTAGGTTTTACCTTGTCTCCTGTTTTGTGGCGCAAACTTCCAGGTTCAAAATCAGCAGGCCGAGTTCAATCTGTTGCTCTTCGTTTAATCTGCGAAAGAGAGATGGAAATAGAGAAATTTAAACCCGAAGAATATTGGACAATAGACGTAGATCTAAACACCAAAACAGATGCGTTAATTCCATCTCATTTGATAAACCTAGATGGCAAAAAATTAGAAAAATTTGATATAAACACCAAAGAAAAAGCAGACATTGCAAAAGCAAAGATTGAGGCTCAAGATTTTGAAATAGCAAAGATAGAGCGCAAAAAGGCAAATCGCTACCCAGCTCCACCTTTCACAACATCAACCCTCCAACAAGAGGCCGCTCGCAAGCTCAGATTTTCAGCCAAAAAAACAATGCAAGTTGCTCAAAAGCTTTATGAATCAGGTTTCATTACATACATGAGAACTGACGCCGTAAACCTATCTGCCGAGGCTATTGCAAATTGTCGAGAAGCAATCAAAAAATACTTTGGTGAAGATTATCTTCCTAAAACTCCCAAAGAATACAAAACAAAATCTAAAAATGCTCAAGAAGCACACGAGGCTATTCGTCCAGCAGATATAATGAACACTCCAAAGAAAATGGAAGAAAAGCTTGATGCAGATTCTCACAAACTTTATGAGCTAATTTGGAAACGTACCGTTGCTTGTCAAATGGAACCGGCCGTAATGGATAAAGTTGTGATAGATTCTATCTCAAAAGACAAACAAATTTTGCTTCGTGCAAATGGACAAGTAATTGCGTTTGATGGCTTCTTAAAACTTTATCAAGAAGGCAAAGATGATGCAGACGAAGATGATGAAAATAGACTTCTTCCAAATGTAGAAGTTGGTGAAAGTTTATCTAAAAAAGCAATTAAGCCAGAGCAGCATTTTACCACTCCACCTCCTCGTTTTACCGAAGCAAGCCTTGTTAAAAAACTAGAAGAATTAGGTATTGGTCGTCCATCAACATATGCTTCTATTATTGCTGTAATTCAAGAGCGCAAATATGTAAAGGTTGAAAAACTACGTTTCATCCCAGAGGATAGAGGTCGTATTGTAACCATATTCTTAGAAAACTATTTCAAGAAATACGTAGAATATAACTTTACCGCCCAAATGGAGGAAAATCTGGATGATATATCCGCAGGCTCTCTAGCGTGGAAGAAACTGCTCGAAGAATTTTGGAAAGAGTTCTATAACAACATTCAAGCGGTTCAACCTCTTCAAGTAAGTGAAGTGATAGATAAAATTGATGAAGTTTTAGCATATCACTTATTCCCAGAAAAAGAAGACGGTTCAGACCCTCGTTTGTGCCCAGAGTGTGGTAAAGGCCACCTAAGTATCAAACTTGGTAAATTTGGTGCATTCCTTGGTTGTTCAAATTATCCAGAATGCAAATACACCATCCCTCTAACAGATGTTAAGGACGAGGAAGAAAACTCAACAGAGAAGAAACCAAACCCAGAAGATAAAATCTTAGGTGAACATCAAGGGTTAAATGTATATCTCAAGAAAGGTCCATACGGATTCTACATCCAACTAGGCGAAGATGCAACCGCCACAACAGAAAAGCCAAAGCGTATTGCTCTTCCTAAGTTTTTATCACCAGAAGAGATAACTTTTGAGCATGCAGATACTTTAATCAGCCTTCCAAAAGATATCGGCAATGGCATAACTATAAACATTGGTAAATTTGGCCAATATATCAAACAAGGCAATAAATCTCGCTCATTAGTTGGTAATGATAATATCTTCAACATCACACTAGAAAGAGCGGAAGAGCTTTTGAAAAACGTGGCAGAAAAGCCAGAGGCAAAATCTCTTGGTCAGCACCCAAAATTAAAGACAGATATATTGCTAGCAACAGGTCGTTATGGTGAATACCTAAAGTGTGGTAAAAATAATTATCGCATTCCTAAAGGCACAATAACCAAAGACCTAACCTTTGAAAAAGCTGTAGAGATAATAGACGGAACAAAATAAACATTTCAAATAAAAAACGGATACTGTTTAAGTATCCGTTTTTTGTGTTTAGAGCATTTTCATCTTTTGGGTTCGATAAAATCCATGATAACATGATGAATGTTATTTTCACCATTGCTAACAGCCTTCTTTAGAACATTAAAAAGTTTCTTAATCTTAAAAAACTCAACTTCATTTTTGCTACTATCGACCACATCCCAAAGACATCTAATGTCAAGCCAAACGTCCTTTTCAATTTCGCAAAGAGCCCTTTTACCATACTTGTTTTTTTGACACTTCAGATAATACTTAATATTACAGACAAGTTCTTGCTCTTTTCTATCAATATAGTCCAAAGTACACTCATCAACAGTAGAATCTTTTGCATCCTTCAGAGCATTAAATGTCTCCAAAGTTTCCACAGAAATGTTATACGAATTAACAAGCTTGTTTAACAAAAAAGCTGAATGATTAGATGGAAAACCGCACTTGTGAAAATAATTATTTAACACCTTTATAGTTTCCTTAGGTCCAATACATCTTTCCAAAACGTCAAAAACTTCCGTTTCTTCTAAATTAGATGGCACAAAAGGCAATCTCTTTTCTTTGTAGATATAGAAGATAATAGCTTCAATTCTAGGGCTAATGTCTTGCTCCTTTAATAAAGAATCAACCCTTTCACAAATACAATCATTCCACCAAGGAATAATAAATAATAATTTTCTCATAAGTAAAAAATTTTATAAATTATATTTTTGTAGCACGATTATATTACTTTTTGTCTATAAGTCAATAAACTTGTTAAATTTTTTGTTTTTCTCAAATTTCTGCTCGTTTGTTATATGTAATAATGCTCTTGACTAATGTTGATGATTCTGCTATCTTCGAAAAAGCATAGTTAACACATTAACTATGTTAGAACCAAGAGGTTGGTTCGGAGTCGTAGAAAGCTCTTTTAAACACATACGGTGCGGATATAACATCGTCATATTGTTATCTGTAATTTTTAGATAACAATAAATATATCCCCGACAATGGTCGGGGAGGTTCTTGCGTATGTCCAGAAACTCCTTTGTGAGTTTTAAAGGCTTGGACGGTCATCTTATGTGTGTGATTTTTCTAACTCTCCGATCGCCTCTTTTAGGCGATTTTTTTATGTTTTTATGCAAGGAGAGGGTTATGAAAAAAATATCAATATTAGCAGTTCTATTATGTACTGCATGTTCATATTCAAGACCTTTATATATGGATGAATATGGTCAAATGGTTTATGAAGCAGGTTGTGATGGTGAGGTTTTAAGTATTGGTGATTGTTATAAAAAGGCAAGAGAAGACTGTCCAAATGGTTTTGAAGTCAAAGATAAGGTCGCAAGTGAATGGGTTGGCTCCAGAAAGTTGATATATTCATGCAGAAACAACAGGACACTCAACACCCAATATCAAACATCAAGTCCCCAATATCAACCCACCCAATATTACAGATATAAATAAAAAAACGGATACATCTAATGTATCCGTTTAATCTTTAAGCCAAAAATATTAGCTGAACTTAGTTGCTGTTTTCAATTTCAGCTTCAACTTCTTTTACAATACTTTGCAGTTCTTCATCACTAACGATGGCGTTTTCTGGCATATTGTTGCTCGGAGGCGTAAAAGTTGTCAAACAGTCAGGTAATTCTTCGCTGTTAGCCATCAATTCTGCTTCCTTAAAGTTGAGAGAAACCTCAAAAGAGCGCTTCAAGTTTGCAAAAATTTTCTTTGCTTCCGAAGACTTAACTCCATATTGCTCAATATATTCTCTAAGCATTACAAAAGCCTCTTTCGGCTCAAGAACTTTGTTCAATACAGAGAAGAGTTCTTCTTCTTCCGCTTCAGTCAAACTAAAGTGAAGATTTTTTCTTTTGTAAAGATAGTGAACAACCGCTTCAGTCTTAACTGAAAGTTCAACACCCTTGAAAAGTTTAGAAACTTTTGCCGAAACCAAGTCGAGCGAATTTTGCCCAACAGATGTGTTTTGTTTTCCCATAATCATAATATAAAAAAATTTATTTTGCCTATACAATAAATCATTTTGTCTATTAGTCAATATAAAATATTAAAATTTTATCTCATCATAAACAATCGTTTAATTTAATACTAACACAATCATTAAAATCATCATAAATTTTTATAGCATTATTAGGTTAATGCTAACAAAAAATAATACTCTTGACTAATGTTGACGATTTTGCTAAACTAGAGTGAGTATGGCGGACTAGATCTGCCATATTAGAACCAAGAGGTTGGTTCGGAGTCGTAGAAAGCTCTTTTGTTTACCGCGGTGCTGGATATAGTATCGTCATATTGCTACCTATAAATTTTAGGTATCAATAGATATATCCCCGACAATGGTCGGGGAGGTTCTTGCGTATGTCCAGAAACTCCTTTGCGAGTTTTAAAGGCCTGAACGGTCATTTCTACTAACATGATTTTCTAACTCTCCGATCGCCTCTTTAAGGCGATTTTTTTATGTTTTTATCAAAGAGGTTATAAAATGAAAAAGGCAATAGTTTTAATTTTGTTATTTGTCACATCTTGCGCATATTCAAGAGTTCTATATATGGATGAAAACGGACAAACAGTATACGAAGCAAGCTGTAATGGCTCAGCATTAAGCCTTGGTGATTGTTATATGAAAGCCAAAGAAGATTGTCCATTTGGTTTTGATGTAAAAGATAAAGTATCTAGCGAATGGGTAGGAGCAAGAAATCTAGTTTATGTATGCAAAAAAAATAATTACCAAAGTCGCCCTGCTCAAAACATAAGCAATCAATATTATAGGTATAGATAGTCCAATCTATCCAACACTTCCCTCTAACGAAATCTCTATCAATTTAGTTGCCTCAATAGCAAATTCCATTGGCAATTTTTGCATAACTTCTTTGCAAAATCCATTAACAATCAATCCCACAGCATCTTCTTCGCTCATACCTCTTTGCTTGCAATAAAACAATTGCTCATCACTAATCTTAGATGTTGTAGCCTCGTGCTCCAAAATTGCAGATTTAGAAGCATTTTCAATATAAGGCACAGTGTGAGAACCACAAGTCCTACCAATCAACAAACTATCACATTGAGAATAATTGCGAGCCCCACTTGCATTTTTAGAAACTTTAACAAGTCCTCTATAAGTTTGGTCAGAAAATCCGGCAGAAATACCCTTAGATATAATTCTAGAACTAGTATTTTTACCCAAATGGATCATCTTAGTTCCAGTATCTGCTTGTTGATAGTTGTTGGTCAATGCCACAGAATAGAACTCTCCTTTAGCCCCATCCCCTTTAAGCACACAAGATGGGTATTTCCAGGTAACCGCAGACCCTGTTTCAACTTGTGTCCAAGAAACTTTTGAGTTTTCACCATCACATAAAGCACGTTTGGTAACAAAGTTATAAACTCCACCCTTTCCATCCTTGTCCCCAGGATACCAGTTTTGAACAGTAGAATACTTAACTTCGGCATCTTTATGAACAAAAATCTCAACAATAGCCGCATGGAGCTGATTTTCATCTCTTTGTGGAGCAGTGCACCCCTCAAGATAAGATACATAACTCCCCTCATCTGCCACAATAAGAGTTCTTTCAAATTGCCCTGTATTCTTTGCATTTATACGAAAATAAGTAGATAATTCCATCGGGCATTTTACCCCTTTAGGAATATACACAAAACTACCATCTGTAAACACCGCAGAATTAAGTGCAGCAAAAAAATTATCAGTATAAGGAACAACTGAACCTAAATATTTTTTGACTAAACTTGGATATTCTTTCACCGCCTCAGATATAGAACAAAATATAATTCCTTGCTTTTTTAGTTGAGCTTTATAAGTTGTCGCGACAGACACACTATCAAACACCGCATCAACAGCAACAACCCCAGCCAAAACTTCTTGCTCTTTTAATGGAATACCAAGTTTATTATATGTTTCAAGCAATTTAGGATCCACCTCATCCAAACTCTGAGGGGTAATCTTTTGCTTAGGAGCAGAATAATAAAATAAATCTTGATAATCTATCTTATCATAAGAAACTTTTGCCCAAGTAGGCTCAACCATAGTTAGCCACTTGCGATATGCTTTCAACCTAGATTCCAATAGCCACTCAGGCTCTTCTTTTTTCTGAGAAATAAGCCTAATAATATCCTCATTTAATCCTTTTGGGATAATCTCGGTTTCTATATCAGTTACAAAACCAAATTTGTAATTTTCTCCGCTCTCATCTTTAATTTCAGGTTTTGTTGCCATTGTTCCTTATCCTTAATCATAAAACATATTTTTTATAGAATAAGCAAATATAAAAATCAAGCAACTAAATCAATAGTTTTAACGAATATTTAGGTATTTAGTGATAAAAATATGCTACAACAAAGGAATAAAAAAATGAAAAAGTCGCTGATAGTATTTCTTATGCTACCACTACTTACTGGATGCTATGCCATAAGTGGAGGGATTCCTTTGTACGATAGTTATGGCTTTAACTATACACCCCAAAGTGTTGTAGTTCAAAAAGGTGATACCCTATATAAACTTTCTCAGCGCTATAAGGTTTCTCTCAATGGTATAATCGAAAAAAATAACTTACAAGCCCCCTATTCATTAAATATTGGCCAAGTATTGTATTTGCCAACCACACAAAAACATGTTGTTCAAAAAGGTGAAACATTATACGGAATTTCACAAAAATATAATGTCAATATATCAGCCATAAGTAAGCTAAATAGCTTAGACGCTCCATATTCACTAAATGTAGGGCAGATTCTAGAATTACCAAGTAGCGTAGAAAACATCAAACAAGCATCATCAGGCGGTGGAAGTTCAAGATTTTCAACCTCGAAAATCTCATCTAAAAAAGTAGCATCAGCACAAAACAAAACCAAATCAGCAGTGTCAAAAAATACCAAGCAAGCCTCATCAAGCGCAAAACGCAAAAACGTTTCAACATATCGCAAAACAAAGTTTGTTTGGCCTGTAAACGGTTCTGTTGTTTCAAATTTTGGCTTTGTCGGTAAAGGTAGAAAAAATGATGGTATAAACATCAAAGCCGCCCTAGGAACAAATATCAAAGCCGCCGACAAGGGAGTAGTGGCTTACGCTGGAAATGAGCTAAAAGGTTTTGGTAATTTAGTTTTGATAAAACATTCAGATGGCTATATTACCGCCTATGCTCATGCAGATAAAATATATGTCAAAAAAGGTCAAACAGTTCTAAGGGGAGAAAAGATAGCAACCGTGGGAAAAACCGGTAGTGTAAATACCCCTCAACTGCATTTTGAAGTTAGAGCTGGCAAAAGAGCTGTAAATCCCCGTCAATATCTTCCATAAACATCAAATTTTCGTTGTAAATCTTTGTCTTTTAGGTTGTTTATCTAATTTTGTTGAGCTAAAATTACGCCACGAAACTAAATTTTAATGGAGAAAAGTATGTTTATATCAGAAGCTTTTGCCTCAACAGCTCAGCATGCTGCGGCAGGGCAAACGCCTTTCTCTGGATTTTTAATTCAGATGTTTTTGGTGTTTGCGATTTTTTACTTTATCATCATTCGTCCTCAGCAAAAGAAAATGAAGGAACATGAGGATATGCTAAACGCAATCCAACCAAAAGATGAACTTATAACAGGTGGCGGTGTTTATGGGCGTGTTATAAAAGCTGATAAAGATACCCTAACTGTAGAAATTTCAAAAGGTGTAGAAATTAAAGTTTTGCGTTCAAGTGTAAGAGAAGTAGTTTCTAAAACACAAACATCAACAGAAAAAAAGATAAGTTAAAATTATAGAGAGAAACATAATGTATAAATTATCATTAAAAAGAGTAATAATGATTTTGGCAATTTGCGCATTAGGCATTTTCTATTCTGTGCCAAATTTTGTAAAAGATGCCAAAACAAACCTTCCTTCTTGGTGGCAACCTGTAAATTTGGGTCTTGATTTACAAGGAGGATCTAGTCTTTTGTTAGCGGTTGATACCAAAGCAGCCCTAAGAGATAGAATGGAAAATCTTGAAGATTCAGCTCGTTCAGCTCTTAAAGAAACAAAAATTCGTTATCAATCAATTAGTTCGACAGAAGATGGTTTACGTGTAAAGATAGACAATCCAAACAATCGTGCAAAAGCTCTTGCGCCATTAAGAAAAATGGATGATGGTCTCAAAGTGACAGAAGAAGGTGATACTCTTGTTGTTATGTATGATGAACCTGCATTAAATGAAATAAAATTAAAGCTCGTTGATCAATCAATTGAAATTGTTCGCAAACGTATTGATGAATATGGTACAAATGAACCAAGTATTCAAAGTCAAGGTGCAGGACGTATTTTAGTTCAATTACCAGGTGTTCAAAATCCAGAAGAAGTAAAAGCTCTTATTGGTAAAACAGCAAAAATGAGTTTCCACCTAGTAGATAGCACAACAACACCTACAGAAGCAAGACGTGGTAAATTAAAAACATCTTCTCGTATCATTCGAGGAACTCTCGGCGAGCAATATGTTATTGTTAAAAAGCCAGCTGTTGGTGGTGAAACTTTAACAGACGCTTCAGTATCTTTCCAAGATGGTGATCCAGCCGTAAGCTTTAAGTTTAACAATTTAGGTGCTAAAAAGTTCGGTGAAGTAACCAAAAACAACATTGGTGAACAACTTGCTATCGTTTTAGATAATGAAGTTATCTCAGCTCCAACAATTCAATCAGCAATCACAGGTGGTTCAGGTGTAATAACAGGTAATTACACCGCAGAAACAGCACAAGAATTAGCGTTATTGCTTCGTTCAGGTGCTTTACCTGCTCCACTTAACATCCTAGAAGAAAGAACAGTTGGTGCAGGATTGGGAACAGATTCTATTAAAGCTGGTGTAGAAGCTTCTATCATTGGTTTTATCGGTGTAGTAATCTTCTTATTAGTTGCTTATGGTTTATTTGGTTTGTTTACAACCATCACAGTTTTCTTAAACCTTTTCTTGATGCTAGGAGCTCTAAGTCTTATGGGTGCAACATTAACTCTTCCTGGTATTGCCGGTATCATCTTAACAATTGGTATGGCTGTAGATGCAAACGTTTTAATTTTTGAACGTATGCGTGAAGAGGTAAAAGCAGGACGCTCAATAAGAGATGCAATAGAAACAGGTTTCACAATTGCATGGGGAACAATTTTTGACTCTAACTTAACCACATTGATTGCAGCAGCAGTATTGTTCTATTTTGGTAGTGGTCCAGTTCGTGGTTTTGCCGTAACATTAACAATCGGTATTGTTACATCTTTATTTACCTCTGTAACTGTAACTCGTTTATTCATTACTGCATGGTATAACAAATACAAACCAAAAGCATTACCAATATAATAAGATAAAGGATGAACAAATATGACAATATTAAAATGTATAACAAAAGACACACATATCAACTTTATGAAAGCACGTGTTTTTACATATATTCTTTCTGCAGTTTTAGTAGTGTTATCTTTCTTGAGTATGTATTACAAAGGGTTCAACTTTGGTATAGATTTTTCTGGAGGTGTTTTAATTGAAATCAAATCAGAAAAAGCAATCAATGTAGAGCAACTTCGTTCTCAATTAAGTGTTCTAAAATTAGATGAATTAAATCTACAAACACTCGGCACCGAAGGTGATGAGTTGATGATTAGAGCTCAAGCAGAAAATGCAACAGAAGAAGCTCAGGAAAAAGTTATTGTTGATATAAAAAATATTCTCGGAAACGGTTATGAATATCGCCGTGTAGATAGCGTTGGTCCACAAGTTGGCGACGAGCTAAAAACAGCAGGTGTAGTTGCATCTGTTTTAGCAATGATTGCAATCGCTATTTATATCTGGGTTCGTTTTGAGTGGCAATTTGCATTAGGCGCATTAGTTGGTTTATTTCACGATATTATCATAACATTAGGCTTGTTATCATATTTTCGTTTTGATTTTAGCTTAACAACAGTTGCTGCAATTCTAACCTTAGTAGGATATTCAATTAACGATACAGTGGTAACATACGACCGTATTCGTGAAAATTTGAAAAAATATCGTAAAATGCCTCAAGTTGAACTCTTAAACAAGAGCATCAATGACATTTTTTCTCGCACAATCTTAACAGGTGTAACAACTCTTTTTGCTGTTGTTCCATTATATTTGTGGGGAGGAGATGCTTTAAGTAGTTTTGCATTTACAATTTTCGCCGGCTTAATCATTGGAACATATTCTTCAATTTATGTTTGTACATCATTTTTAAATTTATTTGATTTAAGAGCTGTAAACCATAAAGAAGAAGATAATATATTCGCAACAATAGGCTAAGGCTAAAAATCAAAAAAAAGGGGCAAGTTGCTCCTTTTTTTTATGCTTTGATAACAGATAATATTAAACATAAGAATAAAAAATAATCCCTATCAATGTAGGGATTTTTTTTAGCTAATTAAATACTCTATCTTCTGCATTGGTCTTTTTTATATTTAGAGGCACGTTTTTTTCATATTCATCACACCCTTCAGTTCGCTTAAACACTTCCTCTGCAAAAGCAAGTTTCGCAATATGTGTAATAAATAACGGCCGTTCTAGTTTGAGTTTACCAAGAGTTTCTTCTAAAGCTTCAAAGCTGTCATAAATTGTTCCCACAAAAATCATATTTTCTTTTAGTTTATCTATATCTTGTTTGTTCATATTACCACCTCGCAATAATTATTTAAGTCAAACAAACTAAAAATATGGACGTTTTATGCATTTTAAAGCTCTAAATATTGTTATATTGAAATTTGAAAAAATTACATTAAAAGACTTTGTTTAGTATTATGATGATTGTATTTCACATTTTTATTTAAGTTGCCAACAGAGTGCTTTTTGTGCCAATTATCAGCAATCATCTTAATAATTTCATTATCAATATGGTTATTCTCAAGACCAATAAATCTGTTGGATAAATCAAAAACCACATAATTTGCAATATTTACTTTATTCATTATTTACTCCTCTCTAAAAAATACGAAAATAATATAAAATACTGTTTTAGCATTATAAAGTGGATATAAAACTAATGACTATGTTAATAAGGGCATCTTTTTACTAGATGCCCTTATTTTTAATCTAAAGTTATATAATTACTTAATTTTTTCTTAAAAACTAATTATCTAGTTTTTCTTTCAAAAGTTTGTTTACAACTCCAGGGTTTGCTTTGCCTTGGGATTGTTTCATAACTTGTCCAACAAACCATCCAAGCAAATTGTTTTTACCAGCCTTATAGCTTTCAACATTTTGAGGATTATTAGCAATAATCTCATCAACAATAGCTTCAATTTGTGATGTATCAGTCACTTGTTTTAAGCCTTTTTCTTCCACAATCACTTCAGGATCGCCACCTGTTTCAACCATAATCTCAAAAACATCTTTTGCAATTTTGCCAGATATAACGTCTTTAGAGATAAGCTCAACAAGTTTACCCAAATTTAGAGCACTAACAGGAGAGTTTTTAATATCAACATCCTTCTTGTTAAGCATAGCAAAGAAATCACCCATAAGCCAGTTGGCAACTTTCTTTGCATCATGACCTTTAGAAGCCTCTTCAAAAAAGTCTGCAACTTCTTTGTTTTCGCAAATGACACTTGCATCATAAGGTGTTAACCCAAGTTCAGAAACATAACGTTTCTTTTTAGCATCAGGTAGTTCAACAAGTCCTTTTCTTATTGTTTCAATAAATTCATCAGATAAAACAAGAGGAGGTAAATCAGGCTCAGGGAATTGTCTATATTCGTGCGCATATTCTTTTTTACGCATGAATTTAGTTTCTCCACTAACTTGGTCAAACTGGCGAGTTTCTTGTTCAAAACTACCACCATTTTCATAAACCTCTAATTGTCTTTTAGCTTCAGATTCGATTGCTTGCATAACAAATCTAACACTATTTACATTCTTTACTTCGCATCTAGGTCTAAATCCAGTTTCACCAACTTTCCTAATAGAAACACTAGCATCACATCTCATAGAGCCTTCTTCCATATTGCCATCGCAAGTCCCAAGATATCTAACGATAGAACGTAATTTTCTTAAAAAAGCACCTGCTTCTTCAGGACTTCTAAAATCAGGCTTTGTTACAATCTCCATCAATCCAACACCAGCACGATTGTAGTCAATAAAACTTCTCGATGGGTCAATATCATGAATAGATTTACCAGTATCTTGTTCAATGTGGATTCTTTCAATACCAATCTCTTTAGAACCCCCATCACTAAGGTCGATAGCAACTCTACCTTCTCCAACAATAGGGTGTTTTTCTTGAGTAATTTGATATCCTTGTGGAAGGTCAGCATAAAAATAGTTCTTACGAGAAAATTGAGAATATTTGTTGATTTTGGCATTCAATCCAAGACCTGTCTTAACAGCTTGTCTAGCACATTCCATATTAAGCACTGGCAACATTCCAGGCATTGCAACATCAACAAAAGAAACGCATTCATTTGCATCTTCACCAAATTCAGTAGAAGCAGTACTAAAAATCTTAGATTTAGATATAATTTGGCAATGGATTTCAAGACCGCAAATCAATTCCCATTTATCACCATTAGCTGATTCTAAAATATATTCAGACATGTCTTAAATCCTCTTAAATTTAACTGTTTGTTCAAGTTGATATCCTGCCTTAAAAATGGTTTCCTCATCAAAGGCTCTACCAATAAATTGCATACCCAAAGGAAGACCATTCTTAGATAACCCAATTGGTAAACTCATTGCAGGAAGTCCCGCCAAATTAACAGATACAGTAAACACGTCATTCAAATACATGTTAATTGGGTTTTCTAACATTTTTTTATCACCAATAGAAAATGCTTCAATAGGGCTTGTAGGTGCCAATATAACATCACATTTTTTGAAAGCTTCATCAAAGTCATTTTTAATTAGTCGTCTAATTTTTTGAGCTTTTAAATAATAAGCATCATAAAAACCTGCAGAAAGAACATAAGTTCCAATCAAAATTCTGCGCTTAACTTCTTTTCCAAAACCTTCACTTCTTGTATTGATATAAAGTTCCTCCAAATTAGAGCCATTAACTCTATTACCAAATCTAATACCATCATATCTAGCCAAGTTAGAAGAAGCCTCTGCGGGTGCAATCACATAATAACAAGGCAAAGCATACTTTGTATGAGGAAGACTAATATTTACAATTTCAGCTCCCTTTTCTTTCATGATTTCAATAGCTTTATCCCAATATGATGCAATTTCCTCATTCAATCCATCTGGCCTATATTCACTAGGAATACCAATTTTTAATCCCTTAACATCTTGTCCAAGGATGCTTTCAAAATTAGGAACATCTCTTCTAGAAGATGTTGCATCTTTTGCATCAAATCCAGCCATACTATTAAGCATCAAAGCGCAGTCCCTAACATCTTTACAAATAGGACCTGCTTGGTCCAAAGAAGAAGCAAACGCAATTACACCATATCTAGAACATCTTCCATAAGTTGGTTTAACACCTGTGACACCACAAAAAGCAGAAGGCTGACGGATAGAACCACCAGTATCAGTTCCTGTTGCACCTGCACACATGTTAGCAGCAACAGCCGCAGCCGAGCCACCAGAGCTACCACCAGCAACAAGTTTAGTATCTTTACTCCAAGGGTTCACAACAGGTCCAAAATAACTAGTTTCATTACTTCCACCCATTGCAAACTCATCCAAGTTTAATTTACCCAAAAAGCAAGCTCCGTCATCAAGCAGATTTTGTGTAACTGTAGATTCATATTGTGGTACAAAATTATCAATTATCTTAGAGCATGCAGTAGTTTTAATTCCCTTTGTGCAAAATAAATCTTTAATACCCAAACAAATACCATCCAAAGCTTTGTTTGTTTTGTTCATATATCTTTTTTCAGATTCTTTTGCTTGTTCAAGAGCAATATCAGGAGTTGTAGTAACAAAAGCATTATACTTTTTATTATCTTCAAGTTTCTCAATATAAGCAGTTGTAAGCTCAACCGGTGATATTTCTTTGTTCCTTAATTTCTCAAGCGATTCGCTGATAGTTAGTTCTGTTAAGTTTGTCATCATCTTACTCCACAACCTTTGGTACAACAAAATACCCAAATTCTTTTTCAGGGGCATTTTCTAAAACAGCTTTGCTTTGTTTTCCCTCAACAACGTTGTCTTCACGCAAAACCATTCCTTCATCAAAAGGAGAATAAAGTGGTTCAACATTATCTGTGTTAACCTCTCCTAATTCTTCAACCCACGCTAAAATTTTATTAAATTCACGCTGTGTTTCTTCTAATTTATCTTCTTCAACGCCAAGTCTTGCTAAATATGCAATCTGTCTTACAGTTTCATTATCAATTGCCATAATAAACTTCTCCTATCAAAATTCCTAAATTTTCTATCATAACTACATATTTTTTCAAGTTTAAATTACACACAAAAAAGAGTATATAATGAGTTTTTTTACTGCAAATAAATTTTTTTCTGCCATTCTTATTTAAGAGAGGTCAAAATGATAATTAAGTTGTATAAAAGTATTGAAGAAATTTGGTTTCGCTTAAACCAAAAAATAAGATTCATCCTTGTAGGTGGCTTCAATACTACTGTGTCTTTTTTAGTTTATTATGCTTTTTTATATTTCACTCAAGGTAAAGAACAATTGTCATTGTTTTTAATGAACTTGGTAAATATAAATTTATCCATAGCAACAATGCGCTATTATGTTTTTCAAAGCACAGGTAATTGGTGGCACGAATATACTAAAGCTTTTTCTTCTTATATCGTATTATATTTTGTAAATATAGGGTTGCTTGCAACTTTCGTAAAGCTAATCCATATCCAAGAAACATTGTCAGCAAATAGTATGTTGCAGTCGATTCCAAATCTAAATAAGGCAACGGCACAACTTTGCTGTGTAATAATCATCACAATAGCCACATTTTTTATTCATAAATATTTCTCATTCAGAAAAGATAATTAAATGCACATAACTCAAAATATCTCTAAATTGTATAAGATAAGTGTTATTCTATCTATCTTAATTACAATTGCTACAGTATATATAAGCACATTCTTAAATGAGTTTTGTTTAGATGAATTTGAACATTTGCAAGTTTCTTTTAATATAGCAAAAGACCAAGTCCCATATAGAGATTTTTTTGAGCACCATCATGGATTGTTATGGTATATAGGGGCTTTCTTATTACACCCATTTTTTAATGATGCAATAGTGTTATACTTAGCACGCATAATTGGCTTGATTATTTTTTTAAGTCTACTTTTTTCTATGTATAAACTATGTCGTTTGTTTTCTATAAGTAGATTAGCATCTCTATTAGCTCCTCTTTTATATGCTAACATAAGAAACATTCAAGAAAATGCTATAAATTACAGACCAGATACACTAATGACATTGTTTTTTATGATTGGTCTAATTTATTTTTTTAAATATTTATCTCAAAAAAGTTTTCATTTGTTGTTTGTTTCTTTCCTTATGTTCTTTTTTAGTTTTATGAGTTTGCAAAAAGTACTTGCTCCTTTAGTTGGAGTTTTTTTCTGTATAGTGTATTTAATAATCCGCAAGCAAATATTATTAAAAGATGTATTAAAGGCTCTATATATTCCATTTTTGTTGTATCTAAGTTATCTAACATATTTGTATAAAATAGGTAGCCTCCAAGATTATTGGGAAAGTTGTTGGATATTGAATTTCCATTTGAAGATTGTAGTTTCTGTAAAATCATACTTTATAGTTCCCGTAAGTTGCTTGTTGACCATATATCTCATTACTTCTAAGAAATTTTCACACAGCATAAAATTGTATTCAGCCATAGTTTTGTGTAATATTGCCATGATTGTGACAGTATTCAAATTATATAATCCTCAATACGAGATACAGCCATACGCCTTGTTTATGGTTGTTTTTGCTATCAGTATTGATGAGGTGGTAAAAAAATATAAGAAAATAGCAAGCTTAATGATGTTGTTGCTTCCAATAATGTCTTTAATTGTTTTTATAAATGCCTACCAAATAAAGAAAGGCACGATTTTAGCTGTCAATGTTGCATTAAATAGCTATATTATATCTGTTAGTTCTCCGTCAGATTATATAATAAATAACTTTTTTGTAGGTGGGATAAGACATTATGCGACAGGATATTATTGGTTTGAATACTTTGCAACATCACGAATTCATCAACACCTTTTTCCGCGCCGATCTTTTCCTGAATTAAACTTAATCATAAAGGCAAGAAAGCCCAAAGTTGTCTTAAAAGATGCCACATTCCCAAATTGCTTAAATGATAACTATATCCCAACAAGAAATTGCAAGGTGGTTGATAAAATAGATCCTAAAAACTTTGGAAACCAATATGTTGATATGGGATTTATCTATGTAAGAAAATAATAAAGTTATTTAGCATTTCTGCAAATAATCACCCATAATTTTCTTTTTACCCACTTTATCAAACATTACTTCACATTTGTCGCCATCAACATTCAAGATTTTTCCATATCCAAAACTTGGATGATAAACTCTAATCCCAATCAAAGGACTTTTCTTTTTACTTTGATAGAAGTAATCACTTTGAGATTTTTTCTGATAGTAATTTTGTGAGCCATAATCATCATACTCATCATATGCAGCACTTTCATAGCTATCAAAATACCCACTCTTTTCTTTCTTTTTATAAGGAGTATCATACTTATTATAGTTTTCATTATTATATGAGTTGCTATTTTTATAATAGTCTCTGCCTCCACCATAGCTTCCGCTGTATGATTTATTTTCAACTTTAGCATATCCAGTATTGTTGATTAGTTCAATACAACTTGGTGGGAGTTCGTTCAAAAATCTAGAAGGAGCATAAGTTTGCCACTGCCCATATAACTTTCTATTAAAAGATAGTGTTATATATAATATCTTTTTAGCTCTTGTTATTGCAACATATGCAAGCCTTCTTTCTTCTTCCAATCCTTCATCATCATTTCCGTCAATACATTTTTGGTGAGGGAAAATCCCATCTTCCCATCCAGGTAAAAATACTGCATCAAATTCCAAACCTTTTGCTGCATGTAAAGTGGAAACAATAACCTTGTTTGCATTGTTATTATATTCATTATCAATCACAAGGCTAACATGTTCTAGAAATGTAGCAAGGTCAGGATATGTTTCAGCATCTCCCATCACGTTAAGAAGCTCTTTTATGTTTTCGATTCTTCCAGGAGCTTCAACGGATTTATCTTGTTCAAGCATTGCCATATATTGAGATTCGCTAACAACTTGCTCTGCAAATTCTCCTAAAGGAAGTGCAGGCAAAATCTTTCTCCATTCGCTAACTAGCTCAATAACATTTTTCAACGCATTTTGTGTCTTTCCACTAAATTCACCATCTTCCACCATATTAACCATTGTTTGATATAGTGGTGTCTTATCAAATTTTGCTCTATCCCTAATCTTATCAACCGTCTTGTCGCCGATTCCTCTAGCGGGTTTATTGATAATACGTTCAAAAGCAAGGTCATCACTCGGTTGTAAAATCAATCTAAAATAAGCAAGCATATCACGAATTTCAGCACGCTCATAGAATTTTAACCCCCCAACCACTCTATAAGGGATAGATTCTTTTATGAAAGCTTCTTCGAAACTTCTTGTCTGAGAAGCTGTTCTAACTAATATTGCAATTTCATCATATTCAAAACCATCATATCTTAGGCTCTGAATTTTGTTAGCAACAAATTTAGCTTCATCATCTCCGCTATACATGCTAACTACTTTGATTTTTTCATTTTTGCAATCAGATACAGGGCTATGCTCGGCCACTCTTAATGTTTTGCCAAGTCTTTTAGAGTTGTGGCTAATCACAGCACTTGCTGCATTTAAGATATTAGCGGTGGAGCGATAATTTCTCTCTAATCTGATTGTCTCAGCTTCAGGGAAATCACTATTAAACTTTAAGATGTTTTCAATCTCAGCACCTCGCCAAGAGTAGATTGATTGGTCATCATCCCCCACACAACAAATGTTTCTATATTTTTGAGATAATAATCTTAATAGCAAATATTGTGTAACGTTTGTATCTTGATACTCATCAACCATGATATATTTGAATCTTTCTTGGTATTCAACCAATACTTCAGGATTCTTTAATAATATATCCAAAACATAAAGCAAAATATCGCCAAAATCAACGCAGTTAAGTTCTAACAATCTAGATTGATATTCTTTGTAGATAAGAGTTGTAGTATTGGCCTTATATTCGCTTTCGATTTTTTCTATCGTAAAGCCTTTATCCTTAAAACGAGAAATTTTTTCCAAAACAGCTTGTGGGGTAAATTGTTTTTCATCAATACCATTATCTTGTAATATCTTTTTTATAACTCTTTTTTGGTCGTCCTCTCCTAATATAGTAAAATTATCTTTCAAGCCAACGAGTTCAGGGTATCTTCTCAATATTTTAACGCAAATGCTATGGAACGTTCCAAGCCAAACAGAGTTTACCGCATCCCCAATAAAATTACGAACACGTTCCTTCATTTCATTTGCTGCACGGTTTGTAAATGTAACCACCAAACAGTTCCAAGGTTTTGCAGTTCCATTGTTCAATATATGCGCAAGCCTAGTGGTTAAAACCTTGGTTTTACCAGTTCCAGCACCTGCCAAAACAAGCAATGGCCCTTCTGTTTTTAATACTGCTTGTTTTTGCTCAGGGTTCAACCCATCCACAAAAGAAGGGGCTTGAGGTTTTAAAGCGCTAATATTATCAAAAATACCAGTGCCAAATGTTTCATCATTATCATCAAAATCAAAAATGTTATTCATATCACAATATTTCTTGTTTTTTATCCCTAGAATCTTATATAATACCATAAAGTATCTTTTTATTAAATGAAAGTGTTTTGTTCAAATTTAGAACAGAAATAAAACATCGGGGGAACAATGAGCGAAGTTAAAGAGAAAGTTATTGCTTTACAAAAATATTTAGACAGCCAAATTATCGGTCAAAAAGAATTAGTAAAAAAATTGATAATAACTCTTTTAGCAGATGGACATGCTTTGTTAGAAGGAGCTCCAGGATTGGCTAAAACCAAAGCAATCAAAACACTTTCAGAATGTGTAAAAGCGAGTTTTAATCGTATTCAGTTCACACCAGATTTGCTTCCATCAGATATAACAGGAAGTGATATTTATATTGCTCAACGTTGTGAGTTTGATTTTAGAGAAGGGCCAATATTTGCTAATATGGTTCTAGCAGATGAAATCAACAGAGCGCCAGCAAAAGTTCAATCGGCTCTTTTAGAAGCAATGGCAGAACGTCAAGTTAGTGTTGGTGGAAAGCAATATAAACTTCCAAACCTCTTTATGGTATTAGCAACACAAAACCCTATCGAACAAGAAGGTACATACAATCTTCCAGAAGCTCAATTAGACCGATTTTTAATGTATATCAAAATTGGTCAACCAAGTGCAGAAACAGAGCGTAAAATCCTAAAGCTAGTAAGACAAGAAGCTCTATGCACAAAAGAGCAAAATGAAAATTGGAAAGAATTTTCTCAAACAGTAGGAAAAATATCAGTAGAGGATATCTTAAAAGCAAGAAGAGAAGTTTTATCTATGCACGTTAGTGAGCAACTAGAAGAATACCTTGTTCAGTTGATTATCGCAACAAGACAGCCAGAAAAATACGATTCTTCTCTAAAAGGTAATATATTGTTTGGAGCAAGCCCAAGAGCAACCATTGCACTTGATAAATGTGCAAAAATAAATGCTTGGTTAGAAGGTAGAGATTTTGTAACACCAGATGATATTCACGCAGTAATTTATGATGTTTTACGACATAGAATAATTTTAAGCTTCGAAGCTCAAGCAGAAGGTATAACTGCAGATGATATTATTACAAGCATTCTAAAGTCAGTTCCATTGCCATAATTACATAGAGAAAAAGTATGTTTTTTAGGAAGAAAAAAGAAACCTCAACAAAATTTAATGGCCTTTATGTTGGCATAGATGAGCTCATAGAGCAAAAGAAATATCTTCCCTACATCAAACAGCGACATAATAATATTACATCAGATAGAGCCGGTAATATTCGGTCAGCTTTCAAAGGAAGAGGAATGGAATTTGAAGAGGTTCGTGCTTATGGCTATGGAGATGATGTAAGAGATATTGATTGGCGAGTAACTGCTCGAAAACAAGACACATACACCAAGATTTTTTCAGAAGAAAAAGATAGAGAAGTCTATGTTGTATTAGACTTATCTCCATATATGGTTTTTGGTACCAAAAAAGAATTAAAATCAGTATCAGCTTCTAAAATAGCATCTTTACTTGGGTGGGAAAGCTTGTCTAATAAAGATCGTTTTGGTTTGGTTTTGTATGATGGTATAAAGACACGTATCTTCAAACCGCAAAGTAGTCAAAAAAATCTTATAGCTATCTTAAAAGCTATTTCAGAAGCAAGTTCTCAGATATTAACATTTTCACAAGATATAAAAGCAGATATAAAAAAGCCATTAGAACTTTTAGAATATAGTAGCAAAAGTAGAGCGCTTGTTTTTGTAGTTAGCGATTTTAAATACATTTCAGAAGGAGCACAAAAAGTTTTAGTGGCTCTAACCAAAAGATGTAAAGTATACTGCCTAAATATTTATGATTATATAGAAGAAGTTCCTCCATTAAGTGGAGAATATTTGGCCGAATATAATGGTAAAAAACTTTCATTTAATACCACTTCATCATCTTTCAAAGATGTATATTTTCAATATTTTGCAAAAAAACGCAAAGACATGGAATGTTTTTGTAAACGTTTTAGCTGTCAGTATGTTAATATAAGGACAGATAAGCCTCTTCATAAGCAACTAAAAATTTTATAATTCTTTAACCATACATTGTTAGAATATCCCCCAAACAAAGAGGGAATATAGATGAATAAATATATAAAATTTTTAAGCTTAATAATTTTATCAGTCGTTGTGATGTGGTATTATGTTCAACAAAAAATAACAGTAAGCATAATAGTTCCCGTTTATAATTCCGAAAAATATATAGCTCGTTGTTTAGATAGTATTGTTTCACAGCAAGGCAATTTTGAGGTTGTAATCGTAAATGATGGTTCAACCGATAGCACACAAAAGATAATAGATGAATATGCTCAAAAACATTCAAATATAAAAATTATCACAAACAAACACAACCAAGGCGTATCATTTAGTCGCAACAAAGGTGTTGAAATGTCATCATCAAAATATATCACATTTGTAGATAGTGATGACTGGTTAGAGCCTAATGCCCTAAAATTATCAGTAGATAAAATCAAAAAAGATAAGTCAGATGTTGTTCTAACTAGTTATTATGATGTTTATGATAGAGAGTGGGTTAGAAATGTAAGGGGGGAGCATGAAGTAAATAAAGTTCCTGAAATAAGCAAATACACATCAAGAAATTTAGATAGATTAGAATTGTTTTCTCCATTTTATGCCAAAGATTCGCATAGCGATTTATATTATCATGGTGTAGATATAAGAGGAAAATTTTTCTCCACAAATTTCATCCGTAAACATAATATCACCTTCACCGAAGGTATTAAGTGTGCAGAAGATATAATATTTAACTTTCAAATATTCTTAAATAATCCCAAAATTTCTATCCTTAATTTGCCTATATATAACTACTATAACAGAGTTGATAGTGTTTCCAAAAGTAAGGATATGATAAAATGGGCTTTTGAAAGTATGGATGCTATGCAACAAAAAACAGAGTATCAAAAAGCAGATAGAAATACAAAACTAATAATAGACGATAGTTTGCTATCTCTAATAAACATAGCAACCTCAAATACCATTCGCCAAGAAAAAGACATAGTTTCCATAATCAAAGAACTATTACAAGCATATAACCTTTTCAATAAATATAACATAAAAGAAAGAAAAGGTCTAAGAAACTACATAAAATTACATCGTATTCTATACGGAGATGGTGCTAATCCGATTCTTTAATGCGTTCAATATTTGCTCCAACCGCTTTGAGTTTTTCTTCAAGCTTTTCGTATCCACGATCAAGGTGATAAACTCTATTAACAATAGTTTCACCTTCAGCAATAAGACCTGCTAAAATAAGAGCAAACGAAGCTCTCAAATCAGTAGCCATAACAGGAGCTCCTGAAAGCTTATTAACCCCTCTCACAATAGCAGATGCTCTTCCATGGATATTGATATTAGCTCCCATTCTGCATAATTCAGGAACATGCATAAATCTATTTTCCCAAATACTTTCAGTAACCAAAGATGCTCCTTCAGCAACAGTCATCAATGCCATAAATTGAGCTTGTAAATCAGTTGGAAAACCAGGGTAATAATCAGTATAAATATCAGCCCCTGTAAAAGTTCTATTTCTTCCATCAACAATGATAGAATTATTTGTGGTTTCGATTCCAATTCCCATTTTTTCTAAAATTCTCAATGGTTGTTGCAAGTGCTCTGCATTTGCATTTATTAGTTCGATTCTACCTTTTGTAATAGCCGCCGCAATTGCATAAGAACCAGCTTCGATTCTATCTGCCACAACTTCATGCACTGCACCATAAAGATTGCTAACACCTTCAATAGTCAAAACAGATGTTCCTCGCCCTGTGATTTTTGCTCCCATCTTGTTGAGTAAATCAATCAAGTCAGTAATTTCAGGTTCTTTAGCTGCGTTTTCAATTTTTGTAACACCTTGAGCCAAAGATGCCGCCATCAATATATTACATGTCGCACCAACAGAAGCTTTGCTAAATATAATATTTGCACCTTTCAAGCCATTTGGAGCATCTGCGACAACATATCCGTTCTTAATCTCAATTGTTGCCCCCATTTGTTCCAAAGAAGATAAATGAATATCAATTGGTCTAGCCCCGATTGCACATCCCCCAGGGAGTGAAAATTCAACATGCTTAAATCTAGCAAGCAATGGTCCCAACACATAATAAGAAGCCCTCATTTTTCTAACAAAATCATACGGAGCAATTAACTCTTTTATTTCGTCAGCCTTATAAACAAAAGTATCAGCAAGAGTTCCCTTATATTCTTCCTCTTTTTTGCTAACTTTTAGTCCCATAAATTCCAAAAGACTATTAAGAAAAGTTATATCAGAAAGTTTAGGAACATTTTTAAGTATAACTTCTTTTTCAGTTAATAAAGAAGCGCAAATCAAAGGAAGAGCAGCGTTCTTTGCACCACTAATATAAATTTTTCCTTCTAGAGTATTTCCACCTATAACTTTAATCTTATCCATAGCCGTCCTCTTTCTTAATATTATTTAGATGATTTTGTTTCTTTTTTTAATTTCAATTCAGCTTCTTGCTTTTTTCTTTTTTCCAAATTTTTTTTCAAGGCTTTTGCTTCCTTTTCAAATCTAATATCTTTTGTTTTTTTAGGAGTAGTATTCATATTAAAATCCTCTAATTTTGACTTCTATAATATAAATAATCTTAAAACACCCAATATGGCAAGTATAAAATTTTAATATTTTTATTTGTTGAAAACAATGGATTAAAAACTTTTTTCAAAAAAAGTGAATTTTTTTGTTGCAATTCAAAAAAACTGTGTTATAAAACGTTTCTGTTGAACGAATGCGGGCGTAGCTCAGGGGTAGAGCGCAACCTTGCCAAGGTTGATGTCGAGGGTTCGAATCCCTTCACCCGCTCCAATTAAAAAGGCCACCGAAAGGTGGTCTTTTCATTTGCATAAAAGCCTAAAAATTCATTTTCTAAAAACATCTACCAACAAATCGCTTATCAAAAATCACAAACATTAATCCATCAAATTTTCCAACTCATTAAAAAGATTGACAAAAATAAAACACTCTCTACAATACCAACCGAATTTTATGTATTATCTTAAAAATTGTTATGTATGAAAAAACAAGAAGAAGTCTTAAAAAATCAAAAAGCAGATATCAATAAGATGTTTGCCTTGTTGCCCAAACTTTTACAGCATCGCATAGAACTATTTCGCAAATTTTCTCCCGATTTTCAGTCAGAAGATGAGTTTTACGAGTTAACAGCAGTGTTTTTAGCAAATAAAATATATCATCATTGCAAAGCTAAAGACATCAACGATTTTGCTTCTAATGTCGACAGATTCGATATAGAAAAATATATCAAAAATCATTGGTTATTCTCAAAAATAGATATGACGTTCAACCAAGTAGAATTTGCTAAATGTATAGCAACTTCACTTTTTAGAGATGCTGTAGAGCAGAAAATGGATATAGGTAATCCTGAATTTTCTGAATTACAAAATTCCTTAACAATGAAAATGCCAGATGCTCTATCTCCATTAAGATCACCTCTTTGTTGGCCTCGAGAAGGTTATATTAAGGAGTATATCCGGTTATTTATCTAACGTTTACAAAAAGTCCGATCAATACTTGTTCGGACTTTTTTATTTGGTAAAAAATATTAACTAAATTTTCAAAACTTGTATCGTAAAATAAAAACATCATAAACATCAAATAAAGGGTATAAAATGGCAATATTTGGCAAAGACAAAGAAGAACAAGAACAGTCAAAAACAGAAGCACAACCATCACCAGCATCACAAACAACCAAAGCTGGAGTGATGAGTAGTGCAGCCCTCTTAAAAAAAGAGGCAACCATACCACAAAAGGTCATAGAAGATAGTATGCCCAAAATGACTAATGATGCCAAGTTTTCAGACATATATATAACCCCAGATAAAACATGTTACGTATGGAGTGGCAAAAGTAATAATGGTCTAAAAATTGCCAAGTTTGTGGATTTACAAGAGTTTATAAATGCTGTAATAGGTGCTTATGATGGTCATAACGCTAGCTATTCATTGTTCTTCAAAGGTCGCTACTATCGAATAGAACGCACAATAGCATTGGCTGGTGAGCAATATTGCGCTCGTAAAATGCCAACCTCGATTCCAGATTTAGAAAAATTAGGTCTTCCAAGTGGTATATATCGCCAACTTCTAACCTTAGGTGGCAAAACAGGCCTAATCTTAATAGCCGGTGCAACCGGAACGGGAAAGAGCACAACCATCGCAGCCCTAATAAAAAAATACCTACAAACAGAAGGTGGTTATGCTTTCACAATTGAAGACCCAATCGAAATGCCTTTAGATGGAGTCTATAAAACAGTTCACGGCGATTTAGGTTTGTGCAAACAAACAACTCCACCAGAAGGAAAGTGGGAAGAAGGGATAAAATCAGCTCTTCGTTCAAAACCTCGTTATATCTATTTAGGAGAGATAAGAACTCCTGAGTCAGCACAAGAGCTATTAAGAGCCGCAACATCAGGACACCTTGTTTTCTCAACCATACACGCCAATAACGTAAGCGATGCAGTAAATGCTTTGGCAAAATACGCCGCATCAAGTGGTATCAGTGAAGAAATGTCCTACGAGTTAATGGCAAATGGTTTGCTTGCATGTGTTCACCAAAATCTAGTTGGCACCCCAAAACGCCTAAGAGCAGAAGCTTTGTTTGCAAATCCAAACATAAATGGGGGATGTCCTGTTCGCACAATGCTACGTAGTGGTAAATTAAATATTGCAACTTTAATGGAGCAACAAAAAACAAAAATGGAAAAAGGCCTCCCATTATTTGATACCATTCCACAACCATAATAAATTATTTTCACTCAAACTTTATTGTTTGAGGAATACCTCCATAATAAAGGCTCGCATTTTTAGTTTTATCATCACGCATAAAACCAAGGTGTGAGCCACATTTTGCACAACATACTTCGATTCTATTTATCTCACAATCACCTTTATCTTGTAATATAATGCTTTCAGGTAATGCATCATCAAAAGTTGTTTTTGAATTTTGAATATTAAATTTATTATCAAAAATAATAATAGGATTCCCACAAGTTTCACAAATAAACACATCATCATCTTCAATGTATAAAAGTTTATCACTAAAAAGTTTTTCAACATCATTACTATCAAGTTCATAAGATTTTTTATTTTTCGATGTTTTATCTGATTCTTTTTTAGAAATATTTATGTTCTTTGTTTTAATAAACTCAAAAATTCTTCCTCTTTTTTCAAAATATTTCTGATGAGCTTCTTCTGCTTCATAAAAAGTGTTTTCTCTTAAAATTTGCGTAGTAATAGGATTTGGGTAAATTTTTGCCTCATTAATTTCTCTAACTTTATCAAGAGCAATGGCTTCTTGTTCGTCATTTGCAACAAAAATAATAGACCTAAATCGTCCATCATCTTCTTTCTTTTTTTGATAATTTTTTCTTGGGTTGTGATTTGCAAAAAATATATCCAATAACTCTCCAAATTTAACAATCGAGTCGTCATAGTTGATTAAAACGGCTTCAACATGATTCGTTGTTTCATCACAATCTTGATTGTGTGTAAGATTTTTGTCTTTACAACCAGTATATCCAACAGTTGTAGAAACAACTCCTTGCACAATGTCAAACACCGCTTGCAATTTCCAAAAACATCCCCCCGCAAGAATCACATGTTTAATACTCATTCATACTCACTCCATTTTTTAACTATATGAATACGCTAGTAGCATTATTCAACCTAATAAAAATAACTAAAAATTTTTGTGCTTGATTTGTGTTGCGTGGTGTGGTACTATAATTTCGTTATAACAAGTGTTATAATAGGGCATCGAAACCCTTATATGTTTAGTCGCAAGCATACGACTTAATAATTATGCCGACTTCCGCATGGACGGATGTCGGTGAATAAGGCTAAGGCCAAATAAGCCGAGCCATTTAAGCATATATGGTTTCGAACATCCGCCCGCTTCTGCGGGTATTTTTTTTTTATAAAAAGGAGTTCGAGATGAGAAAATTTTTATTACTTGCAGGAGTCTTTTCTGCAATATCCACCCAAACAGCAAATGCTGAACAAGTGTATAATCTAGATGAAAGTTATCGCAATTCCAATGTTGAATATATTTCATATTCCCCAAATCATCGAGTCCAATACCCAAAAAGGCAATATACAACAGTGTCAGACTATTTTCATGGTTATAAAGCAAAACCATATATGGGTATAGACATTTCTTCGAATCAATTAGATTTTGCAGATAATGAATTAGTAAGATTTGGTAGCCAAGAATTTTTTAAGGATAAAAACAAAGCCGTAAGTTTTGTTTTTGGCGCAAAGTTTGCACCAATGTTTGGTGCAGAAATATTTTTCCAACAATCCGATGAAAGTGATAAATATTATGACCATGATATTATCGGCTATGAAAAAGACTCGCTAAGTTTTATTTCGTATGGTGCAGATTTTCAAATTTATGTTCCTCTAAAAGAAAAATTAGATATGCTTTTCTCATTAGGCGTTGCAAACTATGAATTCAAAGCCAAAGCTAAGCTCGCATTGAAATATGTTTATGGCTCATTCTCTATTAAGGAGGATTTCGAGTCAGTTGCTTGGAGATATGGTGTAGGCGTAGAATATACCCTTAATGATTATTTGCGGATTCGAGGTCTAGTTCGTTTTATCGATATGGATGATGAATACATAAAAAATATGACAGAACTATCTTTTGGTTTACGTTATTTATTCTAGTAAAAGGAAGGCCACTGTTGTGGGGGCAACAGTGGCAGGCGGGTTTGTTAAGGTTTTATATATTTTAGAAATTTTTTATTCTTCGTTCTTATTTAATATAAATATATCACAATTTTCACCTTCGTTCAAGCAAAATTTTTAAAAAAAAGTAAAAAAATTTAAAATAAATCAATAAGTTCTTGAATCAGTAAAAATATTTTGTATATTTCTCGCGTTTTGCGTATAAAGGAGAAAATTATGTATCTAAAATGTTGTGGAATCGACTTCGGAACAACAAATTCAGCTATTTCAGTCATGCGAAAAGACGATTCTCCCACTCTTGTATCATTTGATGATAATAAAATAACGATTCCAACTGCAATATTTTTCCCAGAATCGAATACTTTTTCACCATTGTTTGGTAGAAAAGCTGTTGCTAGCTATATAAATGGCGAACAAGGGAGATTTATGCGTTCATTAAAAAGAATCCTTGGTACAGATTTGATGGATTTAAAAACAGAAGTAAATGAAATCTATCTAAATTATGATGATATAATCAAAAATTTCATAAATCACCTCAAAGAAACCGCTCAATCACAAATAAATAACACTCTAGATAGTGTGGTTTTAGGGCGTCCTGTTCATTTTCAGGATTTTGCACCCGAAGAAGATGCCAAAGCGGAGTCCATGTTAAAGAAAATAGCACATAGTATCGGTTTTAAAAATGTATCATTTCAATACGAGCCAATCGCAGCCGCATTTGCACACGAGTCTAAGCTAGAAGATGAGCTTCTTGCTTGTGTTATAGATATAGGCGGTGGGACATCAGATTTTAGTATAATAAGATTAGGCGGAAAGAGTCGTCAAAAAATAGATCGCAAAAACGATATTTTAGCTAACACCGGTATAAGAATAGGTGGTAATGACTTCGATTCTGATTTATCTCTAAAAAGTTTTATGCCTCATTTTGGTTATAAAACAATGTTAAAACCAGATGATTATATAAATAGAATCCTTCCTATTCCACATCAGCCTTATGTGATGCTCTCAGAGTGGAGTAGTGTAAACTCTTTATATACATATAGTTCTCAAAAGAGCATAAAAGAAATTTATACACGCTCAGCCGAGCCCGAAAAAGTTATAAACTTGTACGAAACAATAGAAAAAGAGCTAGGTCATAACCTATTAGATAAAATAGAAGAAGGTAAAATATTGCTAAGCTCCAATAACAAGCACACAACGACTCTTTCATTTTTATCTAATTCACCAACAATAACCATGGATATAGAGTCTTTTGAAACCGCAATACTAAAAAATACTCAAAAAATCGTATCATCATTAGATGAATGCCTATCTTTAGCCCAAATAACAAGGAAAGATATAGAGCTAATAATCTTAACCGGTGGTTCAACAGAGATTCCATATATCAAAAATTCAATATTAAATATGTTTCCTAATGCTCAAATATCTCAAGAAGACAAATTATCATCAGTTGCATTGGGGTTATCTCATGAGGCAATTCGCATATATAGATAAATGTGATTTGTTTTTCATATTTCATTATTAAAGATAATCAAAGAATCAATATCTCCAAAAGTCGTTATTTATATATATGATAATAGCGGCTTTTGTGTTTTAAAAGCTCTAACAATTATTGTGAAAAAATAGTCACATTTTAAAATCCTATAAAAACAATAGGTTATCAATTTTAGGGAAAAAAAGTTTAAAAAAAACGAAAAATTTTAAAAAAAAGTGTTGACTTCTGTAAAAGGTGGTTATATAAACCGTTTCACCGGCAGGGAAGCAAGACAAACGAAATCTTGAAAAACTGTTGCGGTCTTCCTCCAAGACGAGGAAGCGGTTATAAGAAATAGTAAATAAGACTAAAAAAGAGGATATGTAGGCAGTATATAATAACAAATTTTATATTGTTTATATATTCAAGGAACCTAGAAATTTAGCACTTTGAGTAATATAGACAGGATGAGAACTCATCAATTAACATGAGAGTTTGATCCTGGCTCAGAACGAACGCTGGCGGCGCGCCTAACACATGCAAGTCGAACGGAGTTTACTTTTCAGATCCCTTCGGGGTGAAGAGTTGTAAACTTAGTGGCGGACGGGTGAGTAACACGTGAGTAATCTGCCTTTGTGAGGGGGACAACAGTTGGAAACGACTGCTAATACCGCATAACATACATTTACCGCATGGTTTATGTATCAAAGATTTATCGCCTAAGGATGGACTCGCGTCTGATTAGATAGTTGGTGAGGTAACGGCTCACCAAGTCGACGATCAGTAGCCGAACTGAGAGGTTGAT
>JAFYXH010000011.1 GCA_017546315.1 Alphaproteobacteria bacterium | reverse complement strand
TTGCTTGATTGTCCTTTGCAATCTGTTCCCAATTTTTTGTCGGCTGTTCAGTTTCAGTTTCAGTTGTAGCAACTGTTTCAGGCTCTTGTGTTTCAGTTTTCTCAATAGTCTGTTCTTCAGGTTGAGTTTTTTCTTCTTCAACATCAGGAGTAGTCTGTTCTGTTGTAACTTCTGAAGTAGTTGAAATTGTTTCTTCCATTTGTTTTTCCTTTCTGCATTACGCAAAAAACCGATAAAGGTCTTATAACCCCTATCGGCTTGCTTGCTACTTGTCTAATACTTTTGCTTACTTGCTAATATTCTTTTTTAATCAAAACTATCCCTTTGGGAGTTGTTTTTAGTATGTATTCTTTTTTGTAGTATTTGATGACTATTGGTAGGTCATCTTCTTTAATAACTAATTCTTTCATTTTATCACCTATAATCAAATCTTACTATTTGGTTTTCAGGTTTAACATCATACATTAATTTGGTTTCTAAAATCTCTTTCGGTGTTAAATTAACCCTATTTCCAGCCAATCTTGCTTCTGCTTCACCAGCTAAATTAAAATATTCTTCCCAATTACCATTATATTGCCCACCTTTAGCAAAATTTTCCTTGTCTTGTATATAATGTTGTATTTCGTGTGCTAAATCTCTTTTTAAATTATCTAAAGAAAAACCTTTAAAATCAGTATTTATTATTATACCATTCTTGCCTCTTTCAGAGGGGTCAAAATAAGCAATAGTAGAAGGTCTTTCTTCATTTGAAAACCTTATATTTGTATTTGATAACTCTGGGTAAGCAGAATACAAATCATCATTTTTGTAAATATTAGGCAATTTAGTATTAAAATTACCATAATTTTTGACAATATCTTCGTTAAAATTATTATTTATTTTATCAAGTATAACCTTATTTTCTTCCGCAGTCTTTAAATAATCATCAATTTTATTATCCCAACCTCTTTCTCTAAATAAATCAACCATTTCATAGTCTTGTTTTATCATATCATCATATTTATTATAAAAGAAATCTTTTAATTTTACTTCGCCACTAGGTATCTCATAACGCCACTTGTCATCAACACCTTTAAACCAACCTGTGTTTTGTCTTATATCTTCATTTGATAAGTTTTGTGCGAACATTTCTTTTGCTTTTTCTAATGCTGATTTATCAATATTTTGGGCATTTTCGCCTATAAAATTATAGGCTTTTTCCATTTTTCCATTATTCATGCCCAACTTACCAGCCCTAAAATCAGCCATAGCCTTTGTTTTGTTGTTCAAATCGGCAACATAATCATTAAAGTATTGTTCTTGTGCAACTTTATTATTAGGCAATTTTGCTCGTTCAAACTTTTGTGCCACCTTGCCCAATCCATAACCACCTAAACCACCTAGCAAGCCACCAGCAAGGCTATCTGTTGCCATTGTTTTAAGTGGATTTTGATTTTCCATTAACCCACGACCTAAACCCTCAACTGCTCCACTTGCAAGCCCTGATGTTACGCCTGTTGCAACATTTTGAGCAATTTTACGACCAACAATAGGCGTAAGACCTTTAATTGCTCCACCTGCTAGTTTTAAGCCCAAAGTACCAGGAATAAAAGCACTACCAATTTGTAATGCTGC
>JAFYXH010000010.1 GCA_017546315.1 Alphaproteobacteria bacterium | reverse complement strand
TGAAATTCATAGATTTAATAAATCTCAACAAGATGGTTTTCTGCCTTATGTTGAAGATGGAACAGTGATTTTGGTGGGAGCAACAACGGAGAATCCATCTTTTGAGTTAAATGCGGCGTTGTTATCTAGGTGTCAGGTTTTTGTCTTGAATAGGTTGAATGAGGAAAACTTTGAAGAGCTTTTGCAAAGAGCAGAAAGAGAAGAAGGGCAAAAACTTCCTATTGATGATGAGGCTAGAGTTTTATTAAAAACTATTGCGGATGGAGATGGTCGATATATTCTTAATTTGGCTGAAAGTATATGGGCTTATGCAAAAGAAGGGGAAGTTTTTGGTAAAGATAAATTATTGAAAATTATTCGCTCGAGAGCTCCTGTTTATGACAAGGGAAGAGATGGGCATTATAATCTTATTTCAGCGGTGCATAAATCTTTAAGAGGGTCTGATGTTGATGCTGCTCTTTATTGGGTGGGAAGAATGATTGTTTCTGGAGAAGATCCTAGATATATTTTGAGAAGATTGGTAAGGTTTGCTGTTGAAGATGTGTCATTGGCAGATCCTAATGCGGTGGTGCAGGCGATTGCTTGTGCTGATACTTATGAAAGGTTGGGTAGTCCTGAGGGGGATTTGGCTGTTATGCAGTTGACGGCTTATTTGGCTACTGCACCCAAATCTGCTGCGGTGTATAAAGCTATGCATAGTGTGTTTGATGCAGCAAGAAAAACAGGTTCTTTAATGCCACCTAAACATATTTTGAATGCACCTACAAAATTGATGAAGGAATGGGGATATAAAGAAGGGTATGTTTATGACCCTGATTTGGAGGATGGTTTTTCGGGGCAAAATTATTTTCCTGAAGAGATGGGAAGACGAAGATTTTATAATCCGGTGGATAGAGGATTTGAGAGAGAAATTAAAAAACGAATCGACTACTTTGATAAATTGCGTCGTGAAAAACAAAAGGCAAGAAATGAGAATAAAGAATGAATTTGACAAAGTGGTTTATGTGTAATAATTAAAAGTTTCATTTATTATAATTAAAATATTTTTGTGTATGGATTTAAATAAATTAAAAGCAGCGTTATCTGCAATGGGTGTTAATTGTTGTGATGACGAAGATTTTTCTAGTATTCTTGATGAATTGAATAAAATTTGTGGAATAACAATTTATAAATTAGAGGTTGCTTCTGTTGATATTGCTGAGATTGTTGAGCAGATTGAAAGAGAGGCTAATCAAAGTAAATTGTTGTGTGATGTTTATGTAAAGCAACAAAAAACAAAGTGGGTTGTTCCTAAGAAAATAGGAAAACCACAAAAGAAAAAAGGGCGGTTCTAAAAAGAATCGCCTTTTTGTGTTGGGTCATTGATTATTCCCATAAAAGCACCATTGTTTATCATAAAGATAAATGGTCTATCTACGATAAATGGGTCAGAAATATTCATCATACTTCCGGTAGCATAATTTATTTCTATTTGTTGGTAAGAAATTGCAGCAGTGCCTGTTTCATTTACTTTGATTTTGTTTTTTTGGTTAAATGATTCTATATGAATAGCTAGTTGTGAACAATCTTGGGTGTTTGCTTCTGATGATAATACGTTGTTAAGTTCGGCCATCAAAGGAGCAAATAAGTTTTCTAAACCTAAAGAAGTTAGAGCGGTTTTTAAATTGACATTTTCTGAAAATTCAAAAGTTGGTATCATTAACTCTATTTTGTGTTTTTCAAATTTTAAGGAACTAAATGTTTCTGGAGTTAGTTTTTCTATAACTTCATCAAGAGCTATAGTTTGTTTGGGGCTTTCATCAACTTTTTCAGCTGAATAAAAAGTATCATAAAAAGAAGAACCATGACCTCTGGTAGGAACTATAGGAGTATCTTTTGATGATGGGAGGATTATGTAAAAATTATCACCACTCTTATATGGTAGAGCTAAGATTCTAAAGTTTTCACCTTGGGCAATATAAACTTCTCGTGTATCTTTCATCATGGGAACAGTTATATCTTTGCTTGGAGTGTGGAATGTATGGTTTGTTAGGTCTTGTCCAAACTTTGTTTTCCAAGAAGAAGCAAACTCTAAAGAAGATGAGTAATCTATTTTGCAATCTTTATTTGATTTTTGTTTGATAGTATCATATTGCTTTAGAGCATTTTTGAATTGAAGAGTGAGGTGTTTTTTATCTTTGATGCTTAGCGTGTTTTTGAATTTTAATGAGGTTGAATGATGTTCTATAATCTCTTTACTTTTGGAGTTTATTTCATCTAAATTTTGGCTACCTAGTAAATTTTTTAGTTTTTCAAGAGTTTCACCTGATGCTCCGTTTGCAAGTAAGCCTAACCCTTGATAAATGTTATGGGTGGATATTAGGAAGTTTTGGTCTTGTTTTTGTTTTGATAATGCTTTGAGAAGGGGAATTGATAGTGCGTTTATGTATTTATCACCAATGCTATGGATGTCTTGTTTTACATAATTTGCACCCGTTATAAAGTTTTTGGTCATACCTAAAGAGCCAGTTGATGGATTTGATATATTTAGTGGTAGTATAATGAATAATAATACCAAAGGGGTATATAGTTTTAAGCAATATGATATTTTGTTATTGCTACGTGAGAGTAATTTTTTAGCAATAATTATTGGTGCAAGCGTTAAATAACAAAGAAGTATTGTATGAAAACCTTGAATTTGAAATATGGGTACTATGAAAGTAAATACTATTAGTAAAGTTGTAAAATAGTTTATGGATAAGCATATGAGTAAGCATGAGAGGAGTGATAACGCAAGCATTTCAAAATAGATATATCGTCTATATAGAATGCATAGTAAAGTACATATTATAACAAGGCTAATTAGGATAAACCAACGCTTTTTATATTTTTTAGTTTGGTTTAATTGGTTTTTTATTTTATTGATATTAAATAAGTTCCAGCAAAATATGCCTAACACAATAAAGGCTGTATATATAGGGCAGAATAAAACAGACAGATAGGGAATAAATAGAAAGTTTATTGCAGCAAAAGAACAGGATAAATAAATGTATATTGTGCCTAGTATTAAAAAGGAATATTTTTGTCTTTTATTTAAGATGGTTGTTAGTTGGTTGATGTTGAGGTTGTGAGAATGTAAGCGACGAGAAATAATACCGGCAAAAGGAAAGATAGCAAATATCATATAACACCAAAAAATGGCTATTCCTAAGTAAATTTTTATGATTGAGAGTTCATCATCAATGAGAATAGGTTGTTCTTCGTATGAGGTAAAAAAGCCTATAAGTGAAAGCACGAGTATGGTTAAAGATATATTTATAAAATTTTTGTATTCTCCTGCGGTTTCTTCTGAAAAGAAGTCAAAAGAACGTTTCCAAGAATTGAAGTATAAGTTTAATGATGCTTTTAATTTATTCATAGTGCTAGCTCTCTTTATGAAATATGATATATGT
>JAFYXH010000009.1 GCA_017546315.1 Alphaproteobacteria bacterium | reverse complement strand
TGGTGCTAAATACCAACCTTTTGAGGTGTTACATCCGCAACTTACGTAGCAGTTTTTGCCATTACAACGTGTTAAACCAACGTCTGACATCTTGCCCACAACGAACACATCTGAGTCTTCATAATAATCGTTATACGACAAACCATTCAAAACAAAGAGTTATACCATTTTTTTATGAAAAAAATCACCAATTTTCCACCCAAAACGATTTTTTTTAAAACTCAAATTCCCCCTCAAAAATGAGTATTTAAAAAGTGTGAAAAATTTATTTTAAGCACAAAAAATACCATTAGCAAATTCATCATATTTAATAAATTTGCTTAAAATTATTCATTATAAATTAGACAAAAAACTATATACCTGCAAGCAATGATACTGATGAAATTGTATCTCCCATGCCAACCAAGGTTTTAGGTTTTTCAACCAAAATTGTTGGGACAGCACTTATAAGAAAGTCTTCATATTCGCAAACTCCATTTTCTAATAACTCAGGTTTGCAAATTTTAGTTGCAAGTGAGTTTAGCTCATTCAAGCCAATATCAGAAACACCGATTCCTTGAGCTAAGGTTAAGTGGTCGTATTGCGTTAATTCACCATTATACGCTTTGCTTGAGGAAACAACAGAAGCCGTTATCATCCCGTTTATGTTTTGAGAAGGCGTGTACTTAAAGTTTTTATCTTGGATAGTAATATATAATCCAAACATATGTAATTGTATGCGTTGAGGTTTTAATGTTTTCATTAAATATAATAAAGCATCAAATAAATTTATAGCATTTGTTTCTTTCTCTGTTTTTGATGCTAACTCATCTTGATCAAGAACCTCGAGTAAATCGATTGTTTCTCTCTCATTAAGGCCAATAGAATGAGCAAAAGGAGCAAGTTCTTTGGCAATAGCTTTGCGAACAACTTTATCTTGAGTTGAGGCAACTTCTAAATGAACAATCATATTTGGGTTTGCTGATTTCCATTTTTCTAATAAGATAGTTGTGTTTTTTATTAAAGATACGCCATTATTTTTTTCTAATAATGGATTAAAACCAGAAAGTAATAAATATTGAATGCCGTTATCTTTTTCCATAAAAGAAACAAAACCATTATTCATAACCAAATTCATGTTCATTGGGTCGTAAGTTGCAATAAAACGATTCGACTTAGGGCAAGTAAAGGTTTGGCCCTCTATGGTAAAGCTATCTCCCTTATCAAACTCTATAATCCAATGAATAAGAGGTATATCATTTGGGCGTTCTAATTTCTTAGAATTTACTAGTTTGCCATCAGCATCAAAACTAAACAAATTATCTAAATCTAGAAATTGCTCAGCTTGTAGTTTTGGATGTGAGTTTGTGTGGGCTATAACTTTTTTTATCTTTAGAAGAGCTAACACATTAGCAATAATTCCTGCTTGTCCGCCCATTTGCAAACGTTGATAGCCAATATTGTTATTTAACCAATCATATACTTCTTTATCTTCTGCAATCCATTCTTCTGCGATACCTTTGGAAAAGCACTTAACAATACCTAAAACAACATCTTTGGGAGTTCTAAATTGTGATATAGATATATCTTTAATCTCTGAAAGGCTAAACCCATTTTCAATAATAAGTTTTTCTAATTGTTTGCCTGTAATCTTATATATAGCATCAATATTTGTGTTAAATGCTGTAGCAACCAAGTTTATATCTTTTAATTTTTCTAATTGTGAAAATGCAACATCATATCTTTGATTCCAAATATGTTTTAAGTCTCTTAAATTCATAAATCTATCCTTATTTGTTCTTCAAATTTTTTAAGTCAAATGATTGTTTTATTCTTCTATCTATTCTTCAATAGCTAAAGTTTGAGTAGCACTTTGAGCTACGTTGGTTTTAATTTCTTCCCTAATTGCGCTTAGTTCAGAAACAACTATTCTAGAAATCAAAAGCTCAAATTGAACCTTTTCTTTAAGATCTTCATACCAAGTATTAAAAGTTTTATCTTGAGAATTAAAGAATATGGAATTGTTATCAATTAACTCTAAAGCTTGACCAAATTGGTAAGCATTAACATAAGTTTTAAGTTGTGATAATAGTTCTTTTTGTTCTGCGGTTTTGTTGTCTTTTTTTAAGACTACAACTTTATCTAAATTTATGCTTGCAACTGTTTCTTTTATCATTCTAATGCTCTTAGAAACAGTATCTTTTCTATCTTCAACTATCTTAGGTTGTTCAGGCTTTTCAAAGCTGAAATTTTTTTCTATTTCATAAAAGCGATTCGCTAAAGTGTTGTTATCTAAAATAGGTTTGTTTTTATAAGTAAAAAGCTTTTCAATATATTCCTTAATGTTTTCTTGTCCTTGAGCCATGTTATTTAGCACATTTATTTCAAAAGAGAAATCTCTGCCATAAAGAGCATTTTCTTTTATTATAAGAGCAACGCTTAAAATAAGTGATTCTTTGTTTTTAGATTCTTCTAAAGTTTCTATACGGTGTGAAAAGTTAGATATTTTTTCATTAAGAATATCTAATTTTTTGTTGCCAACTTCTTGTTTTAAAGAGTTAAAATTTTCTTCAACTAATTTAATACTACCATTGTTTTCAGCAATCAAAGAAGACATTCTAGTCAATCTTGTTGGGAGTTCTTCAAGAGAGTTAATGCGACTTTGTTGTGCTTTTAAGGTGCTAAAAAGATTATCAAGTTGGGTAGAATTTTCTTTTGTTTTCGATTCGTTTATTAAAAAAGAAGTTCCAATTGCAATACCTTCCAAAACAATCACAGCAATAACATACAATGACCACTTAAAAATATTATGTTTTATATTGTTTTTATCCTGTTTGGTTATTTTATCAGACATTTTAGCGCTCCCTATACAATAGTTGTTTGCATTCTATAAAATATAGTCTATAAAATAAAAAAATAAACTTCAATATTTATTGGAAAAAGAACAATGATTGTTTTAGGAATAGAAAGTAGTTGTGATGAAACAGCTGCAGCCATAGTTAAAGATACAAAAGAAATTTTAAGTGAGACTTTGTTATCTCAGGAAGAACATATTGCATTTGGAGGAGTTGTTCCAGAAATAGCCGCACGTTCTCATTTGGAGAATATTGATAACATTGTAGAGCAATGTTTGGCTAAAGCAAATCTAAAACCAACAGATATAGATGCAATAGCAGCTTCAGCAGGTCCTGGTTTAATTGGAGGTGTAGTTGTTGGGGTTATGACTGCTAAAGCGATGGCAATTTCCTTGAATAAACCATTTGTTGCAGTTAATCACTTAGAAGGTCATGCTCTTGCTCCAAGAATTAGTAATGATGTTGAATTTCCATATTTGTTGCTTCTTGCATCTGGTGGACATTGCCAAATATTGGTAGTTAAAGATGTTGATAATTACGAAAGATTAGGAACAACAATTGATGATGCAGCCGGAGAAGCCTTTGATAAGGTTGCAAAAATGTTAGGTCTTGGATACCCAGGAGGTCCTGCGGTTGAAAAAATGGCTTTATCAGGTGATGAAAAAAGATTTACTCTACCAAGACCGCTTGTTGGCTCAAAAGATTGTAATTTATCTTTTTCAGGGTTAAAGACAGCAGTTAGAAAAATTGTAGAAACGTATTCTCCTGATGCGGATATATCGCATGCACATATTTCAACACAAGATATATCAGACATTTGTGCTTGTTTCCAATATACAGCAACAGAGTGCTTGTGTAATAAACTAGAACGTGCCATTACATATTTTAAGAAAAATTATCCTCAAGGAAAGCACATTGTTGTGTCAGGAGGAGTGGCGTCTAATACATATCTTCGCTCAAAATTGCAAAAATTAGCAGATAAAAATGATATGCTTTTTGCTGCACCACCAATTCGTTTTTGTACAGATAATGGTGTTATGGTGGCTTGGGCAGGATTAGAGAGATTTAGAAAAGGTTTGGTTAGTCAAATAGATTTTAAACCAAGGCCTCGTTGGCCATTAGATATTTATGCCCCCAAAGCTGCCGGAGCAGGAGGAGTAAAGGCATAAATAAAGGAGGTTTTATGAGGAATAAAAAAGAAATTCTTGAAATAATGAATATCTTTAATTGCGAAAATCCAAATCCCATATGTGAATTAAATTTTCATAATGCCTATACTTTACTTGTTGCAGTTATGTTGTCTGCTCAATCAACAGATAAAGGAGTAAATAAAGCAACCAAAGATTTATTTAAGATTGCAGATACTCCAAAGAAAATGTTGTCTTTGGGTGAAGAAGAGCTAAAGAAATATATAAAATCAATAGGTTTATTTAATAATAAGGCTAAAAATATTATTCAGATGAGCAAAGAACTTCTTGAAAATCATAATGGAGAAGTTCCTTCTTCAAGAGAAGAACTAGAAAAATTAGCAGGAGTTGGAAGGAAAACAGCTAATGTTGTGTTAAATGTATGGTTTTCAATGCCAACATTAGCAGTTGATACTCATGTTATGCGCATTTCTCATAGATTAGGGTTTAGTAATTCGAAAACACCTTTAGGTATTGAAAAAGATTTATTAAAAATATTGCCAGAAGAATACATTATAAAAGCAAATCATTGGTTAGTTTTGTTTGGTAGATATATCTGCAAGGCACAATCTCCTTGTTGTAATAAATGCTTTATAAGTAAATATTGCAACTCAAAGGATAAAAAAATATAAAAATTATACACTTATTAACTAGCAAGAAATATGATTAAGACTGAAACTTATATATTATGAAAGATACAGGCTAAATGTTAAAGGATAATGTTTTTTTTCAAAATACAGTAAAAGTAATAAGTGCAGCATTGTTATGCTATATTCTTTACTTTATGTGTTGGACTATTCTTTATACAGAAACAGGTAATGGGGATAATGTTGAACATATTCATTCAACATGGTTAGTAAGACATTCTTTAGTTCCATATAGAGATTTTTTTCAGCACCATAATCCTTTGATGTGGTATATTTTTGCTCCATTCATTGGTCTTATAAAAAGCCAAATTGCAATGCTTGATATTGCGCATGCTATAGGAATGTTTACAGGAGTAATGATATTTTTTTATACATATAAAATAAGTAGTAGATTTTTGGCTTCCAAATTTGCAAGTGTTATAAGTATCCTTATACTGTGTACTCCTTATTTCTATATTTACTGTTTCAATTTTAATCCAGATACATTTATGGCACTATGTTATGCTATAGGGCTATATTATTTATTTTCATATATAGAAAATAAAGTGCTATTAAATCTTGTGGTTGCGTTTTTTAGTTTTTTCTTATCATTTATGTTTACACAAAAAGTTTTAATTCCTTTGGGTGTTCTAGGTATTTTAGTTTTGTATGTATTTTATAAAAACAAAACACCTCTTAGTGATATTTTGTATTCGCTATTGCTTCCAATTTTGAGTTTAGGGGTATTCCTTGCTTATCTATATTACGAAGATGCTCTAAATATGTATTGGCAAACAAACTATATTTTTAATATGGAGATGCAAGAATATTACGGTAATTTTAAGGTCAATGTTGTTGATAAAGAAGTATTAACACCTTCAGTTATACTTGCAATAATAAGCATTGTTGTGTTTTTTATTAAAGGAAATATTTATTTTAAGATATTTTCTGTATTGTTTGTAGTAGAGGCAATTCAGCGCTATTTTTATTTTTCAATATCTCCATATTATATGCTTCCATTGATGATATATACAGTATGTATAAATAGTGTTATTATAGATAAAATACTTTCTAAAAGAATAGAGCTTGTTGTATTGTTTTTAGGACTTTCTACTTATTATGCTTATATTACAAAATCCAACTATATTTCAGCAAGAGGGACAGATAGAAGTTTTGCTCGTTATTTAGATGCAAATGTTACTCAATGTGATTATGTATTAAGTAGCTTTTTAGGTAATCAAGCAATATATAGCAAAAATCTTCATTATTATTGGGCTTTGTTGGGACATATAGATATAGCAGGTGAAAAATTAGGTATTCACCCAATGGCAAATGTTAGTAAATTAGTAATTGATTATAAGCCTAAAATTATCTATGGCGGAGTATATTATAATAATTATCATAAAAACAGAGGAGACTTTGTTTGGGTGCAAAAAGTTGATGATGATATTATTAGTAAATATTATCTCCCCACTCCTTTTTCTGATTTTTACCTTTTAAAATATGAATACCACCAAAAGAATTGCGTGTATGATAAGGAAAGGAATGAATGGCACTATGCAGACAAATAAATTGGAGCGTATTCTTTTTTTCTTTCTTGTTTTTGTATCGCTTTCTATGTGGTACATGCATGTGTGGCTCCTAAAATCTAATGGAGACAATATTGAACATATACATACATCTTGGTTGATATGGCAAAATAAAATTCCATATAGAGATTTTTTTCAGCACCATAATCCTCTAATTTGGTATGTTTTTGCGCCAATTGTGGCTGGGCTTATAGATAATATAAAAATTTTTCAAATATTTAATTCTATAAGTTTTATAGCATTTGGTATAATGGTCTTGTATCAAATAAAAATAATTAAGCTTTGTAAGATAAGTAATCTAGTACTTTATATTTGCTCGTTTGTTATTATAACATCCATTTCTGTATTAGGTTCTATCGATTATAGGCCAGATACATTTATGTATTTGCTATTTTTTGGAGGAACATACTATCTGCTGAAATATTTAAAAAATTTTGAGCAAAAGAACCTTGTTTTATCTTTTTTACTTTATTTTTTGAGCTTTTTATGTTCGCAAAAAATTATACTAAATTTGCTAATGGTGGCATTTATTGTTATTTATAATCTGTATTCAAATAATATAAAGAAAAAGGATTTTTGCTTATCGCTATTACTACCTTTTGTAATATTGTGTGTTTTTTTGAGCTATTTATATGTCAACGATAGTTTAAGCATTTATTTGAAATCAAATTATTATTTTAACACATATGTCCCAACGATTTTTCATAATAATAGAATAGTCTTACCACCTTTTGAATATTATGATTTTTATCTCTTTGTTCCAATAGCAATTATTGCGTGTATCCATTTTTTAGTTAAGGGAAATTATGTAGAAAAATTTTTAAGCATATTATTTGTAGAAGAGTTGCTTTTAAGATGTTTATATTTCTCAGCATTTCTTCACTATAATTTGTTGTTATTACTGCTAGCAATAATGTTATCAGTTTTATTTCTAAATCAAATAAAAATATCTAAAAAAGCACTATTTATAGTATCATTGATATATATATGTTTTGCTTTTACATATAATTATAAAAAAATATATCAAGAAGCATATAAATCAAAAGATTTAATAACAAATTATGAGTACACTTTTCTTAATACAACACCTTGTGATTATGTTATAAACGGATACTATTCGGTGTATAACCTAAAAGGAAAAGACCCTTCTTATTACTCAATTCTTTTAGGGCAAATTGATGTATTAGGAGAAAAGCTCGACATAGCACCACGTCCAAATCTAAATAGAATAATTCAAGAATATAAACCCAAAATTATATCAGGAGGAATTTATTGGGATACATATAAAGAAGAGCGAGGTATAAAATATCCTGCACATATCATTGATATGGAGATACTAAATACATATTATAATTATACCAATATAGGAAACTTATTTATATTAAAGCCTGAATATCAAAAGCATAATTGTAAATACAACGGTAGATTTTGGTTTTATGAGGATTGAGATGTTTGATATAAAAAGAGGTCTAGAGGTTTTGCGCCAAAATGTAAAAATTGCTCCTGATTTGCCAGGGGTATATCGCATGATAAATCAAAAAAATGAAGTCCTATACGTAGGAAAAGCAAAAAGTATCAAAAAAAGAATAGTTTCATACACTCATGTAGAAAAATTAACTGCTCGCCTACAAAGAATGGTTGCAGAAGTAGAAAGTATGGAGTTTATTATTGTTGAAAACGAAAATAGAGCCCTCATTCTTGAAAATGAGCTTATAAAAAAATTTCATCCCAAATATAATATTCTCTTAAAAGATGATAAATCATATCCATACCTAGCAATAAACACAAAAGAGAAATTTCCCGCCCTTCGCAAGTTTCGTGGAACAAGAGATAAAAATTGTAAATATTTTGGCCCATACGCAAGCGCTACATCGGTAAATGAAGTTCTAGATATGATACAAAAAGTTTTTATGTTAAGAAGTTGTAGAGATAATGTGTTAAATTCAAGAACTAGACCATGTCTATTGTATCAAATAAAAAGATGTTGTGGTCCATGTGTAAATAAAATAACTAATGAAGAATATAATCAAATAGTAGAAGAAGTTATGTCATTTTTGGATGGTAAAACAAGTCAAATACAAGAAAACCTGTCTCAAAAAATGCAAGAAGCAAGTGAGGATGAAAACTATGAGTTAGCAATAACTTTACGAGATAAGATAAAAGCTTTAACCAAAATACAAACACACGCAAATGTAGAGTATCTAGGATTAAAATCTGTTGATATAATAGCATTAGCTACAAAAGATAATCGTTATTGCATAGAGGTGTTTTTTATTAGAGGTGGGCAAAATTGTGGTAATTCGCCATACTTTTTTAATTCTAAAGAAGAAATATCACCAAGTGAAATGTTAGAAGCTTTTTTAAGCTCATTCTATACTAATAATATGCCCCCAAAAGAAGTGTATTTATCTGAAAAAATAGATAATTTAGAGTTTATGGAAAATGCACTTGGTGTAAAAATATCTACTTTTAATAAAGGGGATAAATATAAATTAGTAAACAATGTGAAAAATAACGCAATTTCAGCCCTTGAGCGCAAAATAATAGAAAGCAAGAGTATTGAAGAAAATTTAAAAGAAATGGTTGAATATTTTGATTTGCCTAAAATACCTCAAAGAATTGAAGTATATGATAATTCGCATAATCAAGGAAGCTATGCGGTGGGCGCTATGATTGTTGCCACCCCATCTGGTTTTGATAAAAAAGCGTATCGAACTTTTAATATAAAATCTCCAGATATAACTAATGATGATTTTGCTATGATGAAAGAGGTGTTAAAACGAAGATTTGATAAAATGTCAGAGGAAAATAAACCTGATGTAATATTGCTAGATGGTGGACTAGGGCAGCTTCATGCTGTTCATGAAAGCTTAAAAGAATATGATTTAAGAGATATAAGAATTATAGCCATATCAAAAGGAGAAGATCGAAACGCAGGTAAAGAATTTTATCATCAACAAGGAAAGGAAAGCTTTGCTTTGCCTTATAGATCGTCTGTTGCATTTTACTTGCAAAAAATCAGGGATGAAGCACACCGTTTTGCCATTGGAACACATCGAAAAAAGAGAGCTAAATCAATGATGAAATCAAGTGTTGATGATATAGAAGGAGTAGGGCCAAAACGTAAAAAAGAACTTTTAAATTATTTTGGTTCTGTTGAGGCATTAAAAGAAGCAACTCTAAAAGATATTATGAAAATTTCTGGAATAAGTAAAAAAACGGCTGAAAACATTTATAAATACTTTCATAAATAAAAAAAAATGTTATCATTAACAAAAATATTTATATTATTTGAAAGGAATGTGTTGTGTATAATCTACCAAATATGCTTACAATCTCAAGAATTGTTGTGATTCCATTGATTTTTTTATCTGTATATATTGATTGTGAGTGTTATACTTTTTTTGCAGGTATCTTATTTGTAATAGCTTCAATTACAGACTATTATGATGGTAAAATTGCAAGAGCAAGAGGTATTGTGTCTGCATTTGGTCGTTTGTTAGATCCAATCGCAGATAAATTGCTTGTTGCAACAGCTTTAATTGTTTTTGTATCTAAAAATAATATGTTAGCTAGTTCATTGAGTATTATTCCTGTATTTGTTATTTTATGCCGTGAACTTCTTGTTTCTGGTCTCAGAGAGTTTTTGCGTGAAGTTAATGTTGGTCTTCCTGTGACACGTTTAGCAAAATGGAAAACAGGTTTCCAAATGACTGCACTTGGTATGATTTTCTTTAGAGATTGGTGGACAGTTTGGGGTATTTTAGGTGAAATTTTGCTTTGGGTTGCGGGTGTTTTGACATTTGTCACTGGATATCAGTATTTTCAAAAAAGTATGGAATACATTAAAAGTGAAAATGATGGTAAAACAGCTCCCAAAGAAGTAAAAAACGAAGGTGAGAAAAAGTCATCCTCTAAATCTAAAACTACTAAAAGTAATTCATCTAAATCTAAAAAATAAAAAGGTTTAGAAAATGTTTGAGGGGCAAAAACATATTTTAGTTGTTGATGATGATACTCGTTTGCGTAGCCTCTTACAACGTTATTTAAGAGAACAAGGGTTCTGGGTTTCTGCATCCAAGGATGCAATTGTTGCCCAGAGCCTTTTGTCTTGTTACAAAATAGATTTGATGATTGTTGATGTTATGATGCCAAAATTATCAGGCACTTCATTTCTAAAACAATTAAGAAGTAGCGGAGATACGACACCTGTTATATTATTAACAGCAATGGGGGAAGCAGAAGATAGGGTAAATGGTTTAGAAATAGGAGCAGATGATTATGTGGCTAAACCTTTTGAACCCAAGGAATTAGTTTTAAGAATAAATAACATTTTAAGACGTACTCAAAAGGCTAAAGAGCAATCTTCAAGATTAGTGTTTAATAATATTTGTTATGATTTAAATAAAGGAGAACTATGTTCTCTAGATGGAACAATCATACACATAACTCCAGTAGAAAGAACATTGCTTAATTTTTTAGGTAAAAAATTAGGGGAAGTTCATACTCGAGATGAGTTAGCCGAAATTTTAGGAGTAGGGGAAAATTTGCGAACAGTTGATGTTCAGATTACAAGATTAAGAAAGAAAATAGAAATTGATACAAAAAATCCTTGTTATTTGCAAACAATAAGAGGTAAAGGTTACATGTTAATATCAGAATAAAGGAGAGAAAAATGCATATAAATTTTCCTGATAAGGTGGATAAAGTTTTACAATACATAAAATTAAAGATTTTTCCTAATACTCTATTTTTTAGAACTATGTTATTGATATTTATTCCTTTGATAATGGTGCAAATAGTATCGGTTATTGCTTTTATTAACGGAAACTGGGAAAAAGTAGGAAGAAGATTATCTGATAATTTATCTAATAACATAGCAGTTGCGATAGAAACAACCACTGCAAACCCAAATATGCTTGCTGAAATTGCTGAATTATATCAACGAAATTATAAAATAGATATGGAATTGATAACCAAAGAAAAAGAGTTGTCAGTAAAAACAAATACTCATTATGGGAATGACTATAAAATAGTAACAGGATTCTTAGAAAAATCTTTGCATGAAAAGTTTCCTAAAGCAATGACAAATGTATATCTTGCAAATGGTAGAGAAAATGTTGTTGTGTTGATTGAAACAACAGAAGGTTTATACCGTTTTGAGGCATCTACTAAGAATATTTTTAGCACATCTATTTTTGGTTTCGTTGCTTGGATGATAGGAACTTCTCTCTTATTATTTATTGTTGCAACATTATTTTTACGTATTCAAGTTCGTTCAATTGCAACACTAGCTCAAGTTGCTGAAGATTTTGGTAAAGGTATAAATACTCCATTTAAGCCTTATGGTTCTCAAGAAGTAAGAAAAGCTGGCTTAGCATTCATAAAGATGAAGGAGCGCATCCAAAAGCAAATCTCAGAAAGAACACAAATGCTAGCAGGTGTTTCTCATGATTTAAGAACCCCATTAACTCGTATGAAATTACAATTAGCAATGCTTCCTGAAAATGAAGATAATAAAGAATTTATAGAAGATATAAGTGAAATGGAAAAAATGCTTGATGGATATTTAGCTTTTGTATCAGGTGAAGGAACAGAGAAAAATACTTTTGTTGATATGAATGAGCTTATTTTAAGCATAATAAATAAGTTTCGTAATACAAAAGCATTAATACGCTATTCAACCAATGATCAAGTTAGTGCGATTCAGGGAAGAGAACAAGCATTAAAACGTGCTATAACAAATATTATCTCAAATGCTTTTAACTATGGTAAGACAATTGCTGTGGTATTAGAAAGCAATAATAATAAATTAGAAATCACAGTTGATGATGATGGTCCAGGTGTTCCTGAAGATAAAAGAGAAGAAGTATTTAAGGCTTTTTATCGTATTGATGAATCGAGAAATAAGGAAACAGGTGGTGTAGGCCTAGGTCTATCTATCGCAAGAGATATAATAAGCTCACATGGTGGAAAAATTGAGTTGTCTGATAGCAAATTAGGAGGCTTGAGGGTACTCATTTCTATTCCCTTATAATTCTCACATACGAAAATATGTGTTTAGAGCAAAGATATAAAAAGAATGGGAAGACAAAAGTTTTCCCATTCTTTTTGTTTTAAAGTAAAATAATTATAAAAAAAACTCGCCATTTTCTGGCGAGCCATAAAAATCAAATATCAAATATTATAAATGAGATTTAAGCCATTCTTCGATAACAGCTTGAGAATTAAATCCAACTTTGGTATCAATTTTTTCGCCATCTTTAAATAAAAACATTGTAGGAATACTTCTGATTTCATAAGAAGCAGCTGTGTTTGGAGCTTCATCAACGTTCATTTTACAAATTTTTACTTTATCACCTAATTCCTTATTAACTTCTTCCAAGATAGGTGATAATTGACGACAAGGACCACACCATTCAGCCCAAAAATCAACTAAAACTAAACCATTGGATTTTAAAACTTCTTCTTCAAATTTACTATCATTAATTGCAAGCATTATTGTATCCTTTCAAATTTAATCTTGTTAAACAATATAAGTACTAAAAGATATTATTAAACATCATAAGACTAAAGTTCTATATTTTCATCATATTACAAGTATTAGTCCACAACAAGTATGTTTCAACAATTTTGTTTGGATATATATTTTCAAGTAAACGTTTGTATGTTCCAACTTGTTTTATATAAAGTTGCGGAACATCTTCAATTTTTTTAGCTGCTGGCCTATTTGTTTTATAATCAACAATCATAACAACATCATCTTTTATGACTAATCTATCCACCTTAGAAGAAATAATTTTTCCATCTATTTCTCCAATTATCGGAACTTCAGACATTGATGATGTTGAGAATAAATCCTCATATTTATTACATAACATAATAACTTCTTCAGTTATATTGTGTCTTTCATCAATCGAAAAGTCATTAAGCTCTTTTTCAAGAAAACACATACTAGCTTCAAATCGTTCATCTTCTGATACTGTTGAGATATATTGTAATAAACGATGTATTGCTGTTCCTCTTCTATAAAATATACCATTATCCTCTAATGGTGAAGATATGACCTCATCATTTGCATCGCTATCAACAGATGGTGTAAATGGTTTTGCAAGAGGGGATTCAACAGAAGGTTTATCAAGTAAAAAGCTATAATCTTTTGTTGTTTGATTAACTAAACTAATCTGTTTTTGTTCTTCATCAAAAGTATTTTCTTGCTCAATCTGATAAATAATTTTATCCGTAGCCGAAGCTTCTTTGATATTTGAAACGATATTATTTTTTAATAAGCCATACCATGATTCATCTTTTATATTTTTATCTTTAGTATAACCAGATACATATAATCTATCTTCAGCTCTTGTTAGTGCTACATAAAGCAATCTTCGATATTCATCAAGATTTCCATCACATATCACACTATTAAGATTATTGCATTTATCATTATAGGATTCTGAAGATAATGGAAAATAAAATAAATCATCATCCCATAAAAAAGAAGCATTTTTAGCTTTGTTTTTAACCCTAACCGTATCAGCTAAAATAACAATAGGAGCTTGTAATCCTTTAGAACCGTGAACAGTCATGATTTTTACAGTATTACTATCACCTTGTTCTGTCTCTTTCTTTACAACAACATCATCCTTAATTATCCAGTTAATAAAGTTTTGAAGTGTTGGTGTGTTATTTTGTTCAAAATTAAGTGTTAAATTCAAAAATTCATCTAAAACATCTTCAACATCATTTCCCATTCTAGATATGAAATTTTTTCTAGCCCCCATATTTATTAAAACAAAAGAAAAAAGTTCAAGAGGTCGATTAAATCCACTCATATTTAATAATGTTTTTAGCCAAGTAGCAATTTCTGTATATTCTTCATTATGTGAAATAGAATTAAATAATGAGGTATTTCGGTTATGGCATAAATCAAATAAATCATTATCATCCAAACCAAAAATAGGGGATTTTAATACTTCAGCCAAAGATAAATCATCCTGCGGTAATAATAAAAATTTACCTAAAGATATTAAATCTTGTACAGCAATTTGTTCTAATAATTGAAGTTTATCAACACCTGCAACATTAACTCCGATTTCTTTGCACGCTCTAACAAACTCTTCAACAAAGCTATTACGGCGTTGTACTAAAAACATAAAATCACCATATTTTATCGGACGATTCTTTGAAGCCAAAATTTCTTTATTTTCAACCATATCTTTTATGTTTCTTGCAATTTGTTTTGCAAGCAAATTAGAAGGTGAAGATTTTTGTATTCGTTCAAGCGGGATATTCCAATTATATTTAACATCTTCACAATCATTATTTTGTGATAATGGTGCTATTTCAACAAGTCCACCATCACCAAGGCGAAAAGGACAGTGATTTATTTTTTCATCACAAGGAACAACACCTTTTTTTGCCTCTTCAGTATCAAACAAAAGATTAACACAATCCATAATAGCTTTTGTTGAGCGGAAAGATACATCTAGATGAATTTTTAAAAAGCTTTCAGATTTTTGCTTAAAATAATCAAACATTTTATCAAATTCTTTAGGGTCAGCTCCTTGGAAACTATAAATAGATTGTTTTCTATCTCCTACAACAAAAATACTTCTTTTTAATTCACTGTCATGAACACCGATTCCCGCAAAAAATTCTTCACTAATAGCTCTAACAATAGCCCATTGATTAGGTGATGTGTCTTGTGCTTCATCTATTAGAATATGTTCAATACCTCCATCTAACTTAAATAAAACCCAATCCGCAGTTTCTCTATCTTCTAAAAGTTGTCTAGTTTTTATAATGAGGTCTTCATAATCTAAAACAGAAAACATCTCCTTATACTTATTATAAGCATCAATAATTTTTTTAGATATATAAACGACAGCAATTGTTGAACGTAAAACTTTTATTGTTTTTAATTTGTTTTCAATGTTATAAATTCTTTCGCATTCCGCATTCATAAATTCAAGAATTTGCGGATAATCTTTAATAGCATCTTTTCTAGCTAAATTTGCTCTTTTGCTTCCATTTTGGGTAAGGAAAATATTTTTGTATTCTTCATAATATTGAATATCAAAATTGTTCTCACTAATAACAGCAAAAGTATTGGCTCTCTTGTTGTCTTCCTTTCCTCCTTTAAAAAAAGCAGACATACAACGTTTGAATTCATCTTTATCAATAGTACTAAAAATTTTACCAATAACATCTTCCTCTGTTAAACAAGAAGATATACCTAGTTTTTCTTCAAGTGCATTTATGATATCTTTTGTTGAGCTATATTTTTTTAATAATATATCAATTTTATTCCTGTTTGCAGTGATTGTATTCATAATTTCAGGAAACTTAAATTCACTTACGGAGTTTACTAAAAATAAAATACTATCTCTTAAATAGATATCTTCATCAGTATTTGCCGTTTTAAGTAAATCTGATTGAATATTTTGCAAAATCTCTTTGCTATTTCTATCATCTAACACTTCAAAATAAGGAGATATATTTGCTTCTAACGGAAATCTTTTAAGTATATCTTGGCAAAAACTATGAATTGTTTGAATTTTCATTCCACCAGGAGCATCAAGAATTTGCGCAAAAAGAGTTCTAGCTTTTTTTTGCATTTCATTTTTAGAAACAAAAAAATCATTTCCTAATAACTTTTCTAATTCTCCATCAAGCTCTTCATCACTTTCAATTGCCCAATTACTGAGTCTTTTAGCGATTCGCTCATTCATTTCAACAGCAGCAGCTTTTGTATATGTTAAACACAAAATTTTAGATGGATTAACATTTTTAAGTAATAACTTTAAAACCCTATCAGATAATACTTTTGTTTTACCAGTTCCTGCAGATGCTTCAACCCAAACAGAAGCATTAGGATTAGAAGCTGCCATTTGTTGTGAGGTTGCTAATTTTTCTAAAGATTTTTTTTCTTCTTCATATTTATTCATCGCTATCCTCGCCATCTTCTTGAACAGACCATTCTCTAATTCGTGCTAAATGTTCATAATCCTTATTTTTAGGAATAAATTTAGGTGTTGGACGAGAATGGTATGGAGTAGTTTCAAAGTCAAAAGTATTCATAAGCTTTACTAAATATTCTTCTGCTTCATCTAATAATTTATCCAATTCATCATTTTTTTTATCTATGATAAGTTCTTCTTTTCCTAATTTCCAATATATTAAGTTGGAAAGCTGTGAATTAAGTCCTAACGGATAAGCTTTTTTTCTAGCTATGATTCCTTCTAGTAAAAGTTGCATAGCATGACCAGATTTAACTTGAGATTTAGTTGGAATACTTCCTGTTTTATAATCAAAAATGTTGATATCATTATTTTTTAGCTCATCGATTCTATCTGCTTTTGCCGTAAAGACAAAATCTCCATTTTGAATATTATAAGAAATTTCTCCACTAACCTCATTATGAATTTTTTTAACCCCATCTCTATAGTCTAATTCTTTTTGGATTATCCATTTTGCAGTAGATAAAAATTTAGGAAACCAAAAAGCCCTAATATCATTATCAAGATTTTTTTCATCAAACTTACGTTTTCCAATTTCTACCAATACATCTAAGGCATTCAAAGGAAGAGGACCATCATATTTAGTATTAAATTCTTCAATAATTTCATGTATCAAACTACCATAATCTCTTTGATCAGGTTTTTCATCTAGATTATCCAAAGGATATAATTTTAATATATATTTTGCAAAAACAGAATAAGGATCAGCAATCAACAAATCAACACCACTTGCAGATAGTTTTCTTGGGCGTGAAGCAACAGGAGGACAAGGTGCAGGTGCTTTAATTGATTTATAAACTTTTGGCTTATCCAAATTCATAACAAAAGAAGAGAAGTCTTTATCCATAATAGTTGAAATATCAACCCCAAAGGCATTAAGAACTGTTTCTATTCTTAATAACCATCGTGATTTTTGAGTTGGAGATTCTCCAATTCGTTCGGCTCTAGTCAAAATAACATTTGGTGATTTCATAAAATTTGCAAAACTATTTGCTAAGATTCCAATATTCTTTTCAGGTAATGCAAAGCCAAAATCTTTCATCATCGGCCTAGACATCCACATATCAGCTTGAGGTAATTTCGGCCAAATTCCTTCATTTACTTCGCCAATGATAATATAATCAAAATTTTGTAGTTGAGCTTCAATCGGGCCTAAAATACTAAGTCTAGGATGTGTTCCATAAGTTGTTCTAACTGTTTCATTACTCATTAACTGGCATAGCATCGGAAGATAATCTTTACCACTAATTTTGCCAATTAAAGAACTTGTTTCCAAAATTTTAGTAATGAATCTAACAGCTATCTTACCGCAATCACCACGCCATAAAAAGTTTTTCCCTTTAGTTGTATCAGAGTTTGCAATTTCTTCTGCAATCTCAATATTCTTTCTTAAAACTTCACCAAAATCAATTAAATCTTGGCTCAATAATTCGGATAAAGGAGATAATTTTTCAATTATAACATCTCTTAGCCAAAATTTTTCAGAATTTATATTTTTCTTCTTTTCCATTCTAAGAGAAGTTTCAAAGTCATACACTTTTGAGCGAAACTCATTTTTGTTAAAACCTAAAAGAGTAAAAGGATTTTTCAACAAATCGACAATTTTTAATGACGAAGTTAAATTTTCAGCAGCTTCAACAATTACTCTTAAATATATTCCAATAGGAGATAAATTCAAAGGAATACCAGCAGAATCATCAACCTCAACGCCAAATCTTTTAAGCTCAGAAGAAACTCGACGTGCCAAATTTCTGTCATAACTAACAAGCGCTGCTGTTTTTTCAGGATAATTTAGTACTTCACGCATTTTAAGTGCAATTGCCAAAGCTTCATCACGTTGATTTTTTAGTGTAAGAAGAGTTATATTTTCTAATGATTTTTGGAGATTAAAATCATCCGCAATAGAACGCCATTTATTAGAAACAATGGCAGGTCTCATAATTTCAGAAATAAATTGCTCTCTATTTGCATCTCTAGGTTCTAATACATTTGCAATGTTTTTCCTATCAATATTTATCTTATTTAATAAATCTTTTATCTCAAATTGAGGATGAACTTCATCAATAGCTTCCCAATAATCATCATCTGCAAAATTATCTATTCCCGCAAAATAAATTTCTCCATTTGGGAGATTTTTAACTGTTTCAAACATTTCGACAATTGAAGGAAAACTTGCACTAACACCAGCTATGATAATGTTTTTTGATGTATTCTCTTTTCTCCACAAAAGAGCTTGTTTCGATAATACAATATTTTTCATTAAGCTTGTATCAATAGCCCCTCTCTCTTCTAATATCTGTGGCCAAAATTCTGTGATGATTTTCAATAACTTTAAAGTTTCTTGCCAATGAGTAGCATATTTTTCAGGAACTAAATCATGCAATTTATCAAAAGATAGCCCCTGGTTGTATGCTGTATCAATAAGAGTTGCTAAATCTTGAGCAAGAGAAATAGCCTGAGCCGGAGACATAGACTTTAGTCCAAAATCGTTTGGCTTAGATAAAATCAACCTTGCAAATAAAAACAATCGTTCTTCTCTGCTAATAGGAGGTGGTATTTCCGGCCAAATTTCTTCCAGATTAAAAGAGCCAAAAAGCATTTCATCTTCATCTATTTCGCTGATTGGCACAATTTGAGGTAATATAGTTGGTTTTAATCCTTGTATTCTAACAAAAGCATTCGTAAGTGACAGACAAGCACGCCTATTGGGAACCATAAATAAAACGGAAGCAAGCTCAAGTTCTTTATTTGAAAATTTTTTTAAGTAAATATTTGCAATCGTTTCCCAAAAAGGACAACTTCCGGGAATATTGAATACATTAGAACACATTGCTATCATAAACTTCCTTTGTTATCTTTCAAAAAATTTATAAATTTTTGTAAAGCTCTACCTCTATGTGAGATTTTATTTTTTTCTATACTGTCAAATTCAGCAAAAGAACGATTAAAACCTGTTGGAATGAATATCGGATCATAACCAAAGCCAGCTGTTCCACTTTTTTGTGTAGCAATAGCACCATCAACTCTACCTTCAAAAGCTTTATAATTTCCATCAGGATATGCCAATACAATTACGCAAGAAAAATGAGCAGCTCGATTACTGGAATTTGTTTCTTTTAATTCATCTAAAAGCTTGTCCATCCCTTTGTTGAAATCTCGATTCGGGGCATATCTAGCTGTATAAACACCTGGTTTCCCACCAATCGCATCAACACACAATCCAGAGTCATCTGCAAAACAAGGTATGTTTTTTTCTTTTGCAGCAGCCAATGCTTTTATGTAGGCGTTTTCTTCAAATGTCTTACCTGTTTCTTCAACTTCTGGCAAATCAATGTCTTCTCCGGATAAAACCTTAATTCCAAGAGGAGATAAAATTTCTCTAATTTCTGCAATTTTTCCTTTATTATGACTAGCAAAGATTATCTCTTTAAATTTTTGCATTTTTTATAGCCTCCTTCTGCTTGTTTATAAGTTCATCAATACCCACTTGTGCTAGTTCTAATAATTCTAGATAACAGTTTTTACTAAAAGGATTCCTTTCTGCCGTTCCTTGAATTTCAACAATATTACCAGATTCTGTTAAAACAAAGTTCGCATCCACTTCGGCATTTGAATCTTCATCATAATCTAAGTCTAATAAATTTATATTATCACACACTCCGACAGAAATTGCCGCAACAGATTCTTTTATTGGATTAAATTGAATTTGACCCTTTTTAACCATTTTTTCTAAAGCAATATAAAGAGCAACAAATCCACCAGTTATGGATGCAGTTCTTGTTCCACCATCTGCTTGGATAACATCACAATCTACATGAATAATAAAATCTTTTAATGCTTCTAAATTAACAATAGAACGTAAAGCTCGTCCAATTAAACGTTGAATTTCTGCAGTTCTACCATTAACTCCTTTTGTTTCTCTGTTCACTCGTGTGTGAGTAGCTCTAGGTAAAAGAGAATATTCTGCAGTAACCCACCCTTTATCAGCCCCTTTTAGCCATTGGGGAAGCTTGTCATCAACAGACGCCGTACAAATAACATGAGTGTTTCCACATTTTATCAAACAAGACCCTTCTGCATATAAATTAACATCAGGAGTTATTTCGATATTTCTTAATTCATTAAATTTACGATTCTCTTTTCTCATTATATCCTCACTCATTAGCGTCAACGTAAGTTTTTAGTGCATCTAAAACTCTGTTAACAGTATTTTCTACATTTTCATTTTTTGTTTCAACAATAATGTCAGCTTCATTATAAAAAGGGGATTCTTCATTCATATATGTTTGAAGTTTGTCCTTTATCATAGAACTACTACATTGAAGAAAAGGTCTTGTTTTTCTGCCGGCTGTTCTTTTGTATAAAACATCTATATCCGCTTTAAGCCATATTGTAATTGCTTTTTCTTTGGCAATAGCTCTTGTTTGTTTTGCAACAAACGCTCCGCCACCAGAAGCTAAGACACAAGGTTCGCCAAGAAGTAGTCGCTTCATAACTCTTGCTTCTCCTGCTCTATATTCTTCTACGCCAAAGCACTTATAAACATCTATAACAGATAAGCCAGAAGCTTTTTCTATTTCTAAATCTCCATCCATAAAAGGTAAGCCAAGAGACTTAGCTAAGCGTTTGCCAACACTAGTTTTACCGCTTCCGATCAAACCTACCAATAATATAATTTTATTTTTTTTTATCATCGTTCATACACTATATCTTACTATTCATACTTTACAATAGAGGATATAATGATAATAATAATAATCAATAGTAAACTGTAAAAAAAGAAAAAGGAGATTTTTATGAGGCAAAAAAATAATAAAGTAGTGATTTTAATTGGGGTGTTTTTAGTTGTTGTTGGTGCATTATATGTTGCATGTAAGGATGTTACACCTAAAATAGAAACAGTTGAAAATAATATAGAATTAAAGCTCGGCAAATAATGGATTATATTTTAGAATTTTTAGATGCTAAAGCTGTTGAGGGTGGTGTTTCAATGAATACGATTGAAGCTTACAGAAGTGATATTGCCCAATTTGCTGTTTTTCTAGAAAATAAAGAATTTTTAGATGCTAAAGTAGAAGATATTGAGGCCTATCTTGAAGATCTTCAATTAAGAGGTAATTCCGCAAAGACAATATCTAGAAAAATATCTTGCATTCGTGAATTCTATAAGTTTTTAATAAGTGAAAAGTTAATAACTGATAATCCAACAAATAGATTAAGAACCCCAAAAATAGGTAAGGGACTTCCTGAGGTTTTAACCACATCAGAAATAGAAAAGATATATCGTTATACGCAACAATTAAGAGGTGGATGTGGTCGTAAAATGGGGGTTATGGTACGCTTAATGTATAGTGTTGGGTTGCGTGTATCTGAAATGATATCTCTTCGTGATAATTCAATAAATTTTGAACAAAAACAAATTTTGATACATGGTAAGGGAAATAAAGAACGAGTCGTTCCCGTAAGTAATGATACAATAGAAGAAGTAAAAGCCTATCTTGAATATAAAAATAGCATCAAACTAATATCCAAAGATAATTGGCTATTTCCCTCATATCGCTCTAAAACAGGGCATATTACACGTGATGCGTTTTTTAAAAACTTAAAAAAAATAGCCATTCAAGCAGGAATTGCTCCACATCGAGCTCATCCTCATGTATTGCGCCACTCTTTTGCTACAGAATTAGTAAATAATAATGCAGATTTGCGTTCTATACAAAAAATGTTAGGGCATGAAAATATTATAACAACAGAAATATATACTCATATATCTGTTCAAAAGTTAGTTGATGAAGTAAATAAAAGGCACCCATTATCATTAAATATAGGACAAGAAGAAAAATGAAAAAAAAGCTGAAGATGAATTTTTCAACAGAAAGACATTGCCAAGAACTTGAGAGTTTAGGTAGTGTGTTTATGCCTATCGTTAAAGGCGTATTATCTGCAGAAGATTTTATACAAACAGATATAGTCTTAAATTGGGTTGATATTATAGGGGAAGAAATTTCATCATATACAACACCAATAAAAGTGAAATTGGATATAAAAACAAGCTTAAAAACTTTATATATAGAAGTGCCAGTAGGGGGGTATGCTTTAGAAATCAAACATAGAGAGCAATATATTTTAGATAAAATAAATGCATATTTTGGTTATAATACAATACACAAAATAGCTGTTAACCAAAATATGAATTTAAGATGCAAAATAAAGTTGCCCTCTCAACCACAACAAAAGAAAAATAATTTTACAGAAGATGAGAAAAAATATTTAGAAGAAATTTCCTGTGATGTAAAAGACGAAAAATTAAAGGAAATTTTAATAAAATTAGGTGAGAATGTCATATTATCAAATAAGGAGAAAAAAAAGATCAATGAAAATAGTTAATCGAATAAGCAAAATATTTGCAATGGTAGCAATCTACATTTTTTCTGCATACACTTACCTAACTGCAAAGGGGTTCATTTTTGATGGAAATACACCAGTTCTTTCCAATCAAGCTATGGCTAAAACAGAGTTTTCCCAAAAAATAAAAGGAGAGGTCATGTTATCACAAACGCTAAATCGGGGCGAAGGTGATATAAAAGCCCCCATTACTATGTATGCTTTTTCTTCCATGATGTGCTCTCATTGTGGAGATTTTCATAAAAATACATATCCTAAATTAAAGAGGCAATTTGTTGATACCGGTAAATTACGTTTTATTTTCATTCATCTACCAACAGATGTTTTATCAATGCAAGCAGCAAAGTTATCATATTGTATGCCTGAAGAAAAATATTATGATTTTATAGAGGAATTATATACTAAAAAAGATTGGCGTTTTGCTAAAGATGATAGAAAATTAAATGAATACGCTAAAAAAATGGGATTAACCGATAGCGATATACAAAAATGTAAGGACAATAAAAAATTAACAAGCGATATTCTACTTGTAAGAGAAAATGCTATAACTTCATTAGGTATACAAGCAACACCAACGTTTATAATTGACAGTAAAGATGGTAAAGAACTTATAAGCGGTGGCAAAAGGTATAGCGATTTTGCTGAATATATCACTAAAAAATTAGGTGAAAAATAGAATGAAACAAGATAAAGATGATATAAGAGAGCTTGAAAAACGAATTGAAAAGTTAAAAAGCAAACAAAAAGAAGAAAAGGATCATCAAGAATTTTCTCCTTTTGTTGGCGGAATACAAGTAGCTATCGAACTTATATCGGGAGTAATTGTTGGAGGAGCAATAGGGTACATAATAAAAGAAGCATTTGACTTAGGAAAAGTTTTTTTGATAATTATGATAATAATGGGTGGAATAGCTGGTTTTTTGAATGTAATCCGTGGAGTAAACTCAGATGCTTCAAAAAATATCAGAAAGTGAGGATAAATGGCTGATGTAATGCATCAATTTGAGATAAAAAAAATAGCTCCAATAGATTTTAATAGCTATGATATTAGTTTTACCAATTCTTCTCTTTGTATGGTTTTATCTGTATTAGTAGTTTTGGGCGTTTTTTTCTTTTGTTTGCGCAAAAGAACTCTTATTCCAGGATATGCTCAAAGTATTCCAGAGAGTGCATATGAATTTGTTTATGGCATTTTATACAGCAATGTAGGAAAAGATGCCGTTCATTATATTTCATTTTTATTCACTTTGTTTTTATTTGTTCTTGTTGGTAATGTTTTAGGTTTATTTCCGTATAGTTTTACATTTACATCTCATTTTGCAACAGTTGGCACATTATCCATAATGGGATTGTTATTTAATATCTATAACGGTGTAAAGAAAAGAAAGTGGGGGTATTTAAGAACGTTTCTTCCCAAAGGTGTTCCTTTGTGGTTGTCCCCATTGTTAATCCCAATAGAAACTTTATCTCTTTTATCAAAGTCATTTAGCTTAACAGTGCGTTTGGTAATGAATATGATTATCGGACACATTGTTCTAAAAGTCTTTGCAGGGTTTATTATTATGATGAATATTTTAGGTATTATTCCGTTATTTTTTAGCGGTGCAATAATTATCTTTGAAATATTTATAGCATGTTTACAAGCCTATATTTATACAGTCTTGTCATGCATATATTTAGGAGATGCTCTCCACGAGCATTAAATTTATTTGAAAGGAAAAGAAATGGAAAATTTAGCAAATGCAGAATCATTAAAATATATTAGCGTAGCATTGTGTACTCTTCCTATGATTGCCGTAGCATGGGGTATTACTAGATTCTGGACAACATTATTTGATAATATTGGACGTAATCCTCAAGCTAATAATGAATTAAAAGGATATGCAATGGTCGGATTCGCAACAATCGAGGCTATCGCTTTGTATTGTTTAGCAATTGCAATTATGATGCTCCTTTAATTAGAAAGATTAAGTTATGCCGCAGTTTGATATTTCTACATATATGGCCCAAATATTTTGGCTTATTACAACATTTTTGTTTTTTTGGTTTATGATGGATAAATTTATTATCCCCCAAATTAGAGCAACAATTGAAGAAAGACGTCGTAAATATGATGATCTTATTATCAAAGCTGATAAATTTAACAAAAAAGCAGAAGCAACGTTGAAAAAATATGAAGAAACTATTGCTGCGGCAAAACAAAAAGCAAATGAACAAATAAAAGAAAACGAAAGAGAATTAGAAGATTTTATTCTAAAAAAAGAAAACGAAATTGAGGAAAAGCTTAAAGAGAAAATAATAGAAAGCGAAGCAAATTTAGATAAAAATATCAAAGAAACAATGCAAAAAATAGAAGAATTGCAACAAACAACTGTTCTAACAATTTTAGAGCATCTAGAGTTAACAGATATTACCATTGAAGATGTAAAAAAAATATCTTAGTTTAAGGTGGAAAAATGACTAAAATAAATAATACAATTGAAGTAAGTGTAGAAGAAAGCATCCCAACGCATCATCAGGAAGCTTTTTATTTGAGCGCAGAATTTTGGGTTGGTATAGCGTTTGTTTTAGTTGTTTTAACAATATATAAACCGGCATATAAAGCTATAAAAAACATGTTGGGCAATCGAATAAATAACATCAAAGAAAAATTGCAAGAAGCAGAAAATTTAAAATTAGACGCTCAATCTTTATATGCTAAATATGAAAGAAAGTTACACGATATAGAAAATGAAATAAATAAAATCATCACCGAAGAAAATATTTTAATCGAAGAAAATAAAGAAGAAAAAATAAAAGATTTAAACTCTAAATTACGACAAAAAGAAAAAGAAGTAGATGCAAAAGTTGAGATAATGTATGAAAAAGCAAGTCAAGAAATCAATACACTTCTTATAGATAAGAGTATCGAAACAATATACAAGCTTATTAAAACTAAATTAACCAAAGCAAATTATACTAAAATGATAGAAAAATCTATTTCAAATATTAGTAAAACTGACTTTAACTAAAAAACGAGAGCCTAATGAAAAAAATACTTCAATATAACTTCTCAGATATGCATATTACCGAAGACAAAGAATTTTTTATATCAGATGATCACTATAAAAATAGCTTAAAAAAAGTTGATCCTTTAGATAAAGAAGAGTTTTGCCAAGCTTTGTTTTCAGTTGAACATGATGTTAGTTCATACTCATTAAGATACAATGGAACATATTTTCGTGTGGAAGAATCAATCTGCGTAGGCGGAAGATTGTGGAGTCTACGTCGTATGCCAGATAAGGTGCCAAGTATCCATAATTTAGGTTATAATCATCGTTTTGTTCAGCAAATGTTGTCATTATCAGATAAAAGTGGATTGATACTTTTAGGTGGTTCGACCGGACAAGGTAAAACAACAGCTATTGCGTCATTATTGGCAGAATATCTTAATATGAATGGTGGCTTTGCATATGCCATAGAAGATCCATCAGAAATGCCACTCGAAGGAGAATATAAAGCAGTTAATGGCTCAATAGGATTTTGTCGTCAAATTGAGGTTGTAAATGATGATTGGAGAAGTCCATTAAAAGGAGCTCTTCGTTCTCATCCACGTTATATTTTTATTGGAGAAATAAGAACTGCTGATGCAGCTCAAGAATGTTTAAGAGCGGCAATTTCAGGACATTTAGTTTTAGCTTCAATCCACGCAGGAACAGTAACAGATGCAATAAATTCTCTCGTAAAATATGCTGCATATGGTATGAGTGAAAATTCTGCATTTGATATATTGTCTCGTGGTATTTTAGCTGTAATAAATCAAGAGTTAGTAGGTTTAGAGAGCGCAAAACACCCTAAAATTGAGGTTGTTTTTGCAAACCCAGAATTAAATAAAGCAGACCAAGTTCGTTCAATTATTAGAAGCGGAACATTAAATCTAGCAACAATTATTGAAAGACAGGCAATTAGATTAGCTTTATCTCAACCAATTTTTGATGAATAGCTTATCTAACAGTCCAAATTATAGCGTTATTCTTATCATCACACACAGTTTTTACTGTGTGTTTTTTTATTGGTAGAGAATATGTTTTATCCCCCCAACCAAACTTAAAACTACCTTTTGAGTTTATAACTTCTACATTAACAAGTTTCATTAAATTAGTCTCAGTTAATGCAGTTTCCAAATATGCAATACACTCAGGATTATTAAGATCATTTAGAGCCATATCAAATTCATTTGCACGAGGAAGTATTGCTTTTCCATCGTTTCCTTTTCCAATAAATAAAATTTTCCCATCAGCTAATACTATATTATCATTTTTTATATACTTGGGAGCTAAAATTTTACTGTCTATAACATAACTAGAATTAAGTCCCCAATAATCTGCTTTTTGAGCATAGTGCAACCTTATTTCATCAGAAATTCTAAATATATCATCAATATTTCTTTTTATTCTTTTTTGAGAGCCTGTACACGCATAAAAACCAAGAGCAATAATAACTAAAGGAATACTAACCTTAGTCAAATTTTCACGATTATTTATAATAAAAGGATGTGCTTTTTCCAAAATATCTTTAAATTTATCATACAAAAAAGAACAATCTCTAGATTTAAGCTCTTCGAAATATTTTTCAAACTTAATGTAGAGATTGTTCTTTTTCATTATATTAACCCATAGCACTTGTAATTTGGTCTTGCATTTCAAACACGCCAAAACAAGCCCAAGCAATAATACCAGAAATTGCAAACATCGCAACCATGTTCAAAATAGAAGCCTTAGCTTCAACTGCCTCAGCCGAAGCATCAAGCCAGTCATTAGCCAACTTATCCAAAGCTTCCTCAAAGTTATCCAATTCGGCATAAATTTTAAGGTCTGCCACAACTTCTTTATCAGGGAAGTTTAATTTTGATTTAGATAAAGCTTGTCCTAAGTTATCACCATTTTTAATGAAGTCCATCGCTCTATCAATTCTTTCGCAAAGATATCTGTTAGAGTCTTTTCTTAACGCAGCCAAAGCAACAGAAATAGGAACACCACCTTTAATCAACGCAGACAAAGACAACAACCATGTAATACCCATAAACATCTTATATAAAGACCAAGGTGGAACATCATCAATAAGTCTTCTTGTAGGACCTGTCCAAACACCAATAGTCGCATAAATAGTTCCAAATAATGCAGGGAAAAATGAAAATGCAATTAGCCAATTATCTTGCACCCAGTGAGACACAAACACCAAATCTTTAGCAGAGCCAGTCCATTTAGCATTTGGAGCAGCTTCTTCCATAGGAGGCACCATGTATGCACCAATAGCATAAATAACAAGAACAGACATAAGAAGCAAAAATGATGGATAAGAAATAGCACCAATAATAGGTTTTAACATTTTTTCAGTTCCTTCTGCCACCTTAATAAGGTTAAGAAGAGCACTTTCCAAGTCTGACATATCACCCACAGATAACATCAAACGCTCACGGCTAGGAGCCCATCCTTTTAAAGCATCTGAGAATGAGTTACCGTTTTGAAGAGATTTACCCCAAGAAGCGATAGCGATAGCCATCGGCTCACCAGGATTTTTACCTTCAGCAGTAATACTGTCATACATAATATCCAATGCATTCATCAAAGAGAAACGGTTTCTTAAAAGAGAGGCTAATTTTTTATATACCTTAAGCCTATCTTTACTTGCCATTCCAACCTTAAACTTAGCAATAGAAACCTCCAAAGAATTAAGAGATTTCATTGCTTTGTTAAGAGACGAATTGTTATTTTTTTTGTCCTCAGCCATTAAAAAACTCCTAGTAAACAGGACGTTGGTCAATCAAGCCACACCAACGCTCAACTTCATCTAGATCGATTTGACCTTTAATCATACGCTCAACAGCACAATCTTTTAAAGGACGACCATTTAATTCACTAATCCAATAGTCAATACCCTTAGCAGTTTCATTGTTAATAATCATATTCAAGAAATGAGAGTCTGGCAAAATTATCTCATCAACTGCCATTCTTCCCTTAAATCCTTTATACCCACAAGCTTTACATCCTGGGCCTGCAACAAACACGTTTTCAACACCATATTCACCTAATGCGTTATTTAAACGTATAAATTCAGGAGAGCCTTCTCTAGTTTTAATAGGCTGTTTACATACAGGACAAAGTTTACTAAACAAACGTTGAGAAACAAGTCCCTTAACTAATTCCGGGTCATTTAACATATAAGGTTGAATACCCATATCTCGCAAACGGGTAATAATCGCAGGCGCAGAGTTTGCGTGCAATGTAGTCCACACACCGTGTCCTGATAATGCACCTTTAAAAGTCAATTCTGCAGTAGCTAAAGAACGCGTTTCACCCACAAGAACTACGTCAGGGTCGGAACGAAGAGCTGCTGACAAAGCTTTGGTAAATTGTTCGGTCTTTTCTTCTTCGGTATTAGCGTTGGTCACAGGCATTTGACGAGCACCTGGAATTGGATACTCCGGTGGGTCTTCCACTGTTAGCAAATTAATTTTATAATCTTTTTCTTGTAAAAGTTTAATCATATTACGTTGCAATGTGGTTGATTTACCAGAACCAGTAGGTCCAGCCACAACGTTCAATCCAACGGCCATACTACGCATCTTAAAGAATAAATCTTCTTCGTATTTACCTAAACCTAAAGAACGTAAGTCAGAGCTTCCTTCTGGGTTATCATCAGCGTAAAGAAGACGCATAACCAAATACTGAGAACCAAACGCAACTGGGTTAAATTGCAAACGAATAGCCAAAACGTTATGTGGTAACATCAATTTTCCGTTTGAACCACGAAGCGGGGTTGCACCCAATTTTTGAGCACCTTGGAATTCGTTTTGGTTATAGTTAGAGTCGGAAATATCGGCAGCTGCAAAAACAGAACGAACAAAAGCTTCTCCCCATTCGCCACCGTATTCACTTTGTTTAATCATAATACCGCCTTCGCGGAATAAAATAGTAGACGAAGAACCAACCACTACGTGAATATCGGAAACCTTCTTTTGAGATGCACGTTGAATGATGTTAACGAAGTCAATCATCATTTGCATATCTTCTGCTTCTTCAGCAGACACGTCAACTGTACCACCACCACGTTCTGCATACGCATAAATAGCTGCAATTTCGTTAAGTGTTACATAAGTGGCAGGTTTTATTGGTATCTTTCTTCTTTTTACGGTCGCTTCAAAGTTATAAACAGCACCATCAAAGCGGTTATCTTTAGAAACAAGATATGTACCATCAGAAAATAACGCAAGCAAACGTCTTGTTTCATTAGAAATTAAAAAATCAGAACCTGTAACAGTAATAAGTTTATTACCGTTTGCAAATAGCCTATCAAACAAACTAGATTTTTTTTGTTGTCCGCCAGAACCCTCTTCTTCCTCAAAGTTAGATTGAGGTTTTGCAGGTTTTCCTTCTGTGAGTTCTTCTTTTTTCTCTTCTTCCGCCATTATACTTCTATCCGTAAAATAATATTATAAACGATTATTTCTTAGCATTTGCACCAGTTGGTTCACGTCCAATAACAGGAACATAACCATCTATAGTTCTGCCGATATAAAGATAATCGTCTAAACCATCTCTTGCAAATTTAGCATAATCAGAACCAATTTCTTTAACAACATGTCCTGTTGGTAATGATGAGCCGATTTTTAAAGATATTGGTTGACCATCTGCTCCAATAATTTCAATGCTCATAGAACCTGCACGTCCTGTTATACCTAGTAAAGCATATTTAGAGCTTAGTTTTTCCATATCAGCACTTGCACTAGCTTCAGAAGCTTCTGCAGCTTCCAAAGCAGCCATAGCCATTGCATTTGCATTCATTTCAGCAAGACTACGATTCGCAGCATTTTTATCTTTAAGTTCTTCAATAGATTGAGATTGGATATACATGTTTTTAGCATTCTTAATAATCTTCGCATCAGCTTCAACACGTTTACGCAATTGTTCATTTCTAGCTTTTAGATTCTTAACAACTCTTTCAAAGTTTGCTTTCGCAGCTTCTGCTACTTGAATGTTTTTAGCAGATGCATCTAAAACCTTATCAATACGTTTTTTAAATGATTTTATAAGATCTTTCTTTTCTTGCTCTAACGATGCAATGTGTGCATACAAAGCTTCTTTTTCTTTCAACCATTCTTGTTGTTCTATTAGCATTTGATTCATATAAGCATTCAAAAGCTTACGTTGTTTCATTATTTCAAACAATTGTTCCTTATCTAAAAGATTCTGTTTTGCTGCCAATAATTCAGCTTCAATTTGCTTCTTTCTTTCTAATTCTTTAAGTCTATATTCAGATTTTTGTCTTTCTAAATCATCAGCATTTTTTTGACGAATAGCTTTTTGAGCTTCAATTTCATTACGTATTTTTTCTCTTTTTAGTTCTAAAGTTAATAAAGTCATACTTTTTTCAATTTCAGACATTTGTGTAAATAAATCATCATCCAATTGAGATAATACACTATTACCTAAGTTTTCAACCGGATTGGATTTGTATTGGATATCTTTAGGTAGATCATCATTGTGAGGTGTGGTTTCTGCAGTTTCAGCACTTTGTGTAGCATTTACAGGTGCTGATGTAGTTTGTTGTGAACTATTTTTTGCCTTTAACTTAAGATCAAAATCAAAATCACTCTTATTTTTAGCTACATTTGTTGATGCTTGTGCAACACTTGGTGCAGTTTCTTTAGTTGCTAGAGCCTGCGAACTAACATCTGTATTTACAGCTTGAGGTTTAGATGGTGATACAAGGGAATTACTGTTTGTAGTACCTGTAGCTTGTGTGACGCCTCCATTTGCAGAGTTTATTGGCAAATTTGCAGCTTTAACAGTCATTTCCGCATAGCAAGAACCTGATGTTAGGCCTAAAACTAGGAAAGTTAAAACCAAAATGTGTAAATTTCTGTTATTGAACATAAATTGCCCCCTCATAATTCCAAACACCATTGTTATAGCGTATATTATTAATCTTAAGTCCTGAAAATTTTGTTAACAAATTCTTCCAAACATCTGGATCATAGCGTGAATTTATCATAAAGTCTAGAGAATAATAAACCTTTCCTCCAGCAGAAACCTTTCCATTGGTTAAACGAATTGTTAGGTTTAAAGCTTGAAATAAATCGTTAATCATATTTCTTAATTCTGCAGCACTTTTTTCAGGTATTGAGTTGATTCGTTTTACATCCTGAAAAGGTACAGAAACACTAACATTTGTAGCTCTGTCGTTTATCACTTTGTTTGCAAAACTCATTCCTGAATATACTAAGGACATTTCAAGCCAAGAAAGACGTCCAAACTCTTTTTTCCACCCAGTCATAGCGCCAGAAGCCATACATGTAACACCTGTGTTTTTCCAGCCAGGAGTTGTTATGGATGTAAGTGATAAGATTGTAGTTCTACAAGTATCTAACATCCAAATAGGATCAACAAGCGATTCCCACGGAGCAGGTACAACTTTTTCTACTTTCTTTACCACTTTTTTCTTTGCCCTTCGGGTAACAACTTTGTTTTCAGGTTTTTGAGTTTCAAAGAAAGTACTCGAAATAAACATAATAAGCCAAGCACCAGCTGCTATTGATAAAACAATAACAATCAATAACTCAGCTCCACGAAGAGCGTTAATCTTTTCTAATTTTGTGGTAAGACCTTGAGCAAGTACCTCAGAAACGCTTTTATATTCAGTATCGTCAATTCCCCACTCTTCAGGTGCTATTTTTTTTGCCCAATCAGGAACGGAAAGCATTGACATAAATTGCTCTTTTGCGTCTTCTTCCTTAACGAAGAGCACGTCACCATCTGATAAGATTACGTCGTTTCTGACACATAAATACCAATAACCTGCATCAACTTTAAATACAGCAAGTAGAGAAGAAGATTCGCTCATAGCAGTAACTGCAGTAACTGCAGCTACATTCATTCCTTTTTTGAAACCTTGTGATGTTGAGGCTAAACCGAGCTGAGGTGATTTACCATGTTTTACGCAGAATAAATCAGCACCGACCATAACACTTTCAGCAGCTTCTTTAGCATCTAAGAATGGTGCTTCAATATTCTGAAGACTTTCCCAAAAAACACTAGCAGCATATTGCACGCCATCAACAGTAAAGCTTGCAGCCCATTCCTTACTATTTATACTAGCAATTTCTTCTTCAGTTTCTTCTAATGTCTTTGTTTCTTCAGCCACGGCTTACTCCTTAAAATTTCATACGAGACTCAGGTAATAAAGGTGATTCTAAAACAACAGGAGTTAATAAAATAACAACAATACTTCTTGCTTTCTCAACCCTTTGATGTCCGCCTAATAAATTGTTATTAACTGCTCCAACACCTTCTTTTTCGCTATTGGTTTGAACTCTTTCATAACCAGATAGAACTAATGTTTCACCTGATTTTAAAGAAACTTCTTGTGAGAAACCACGTTCTTCAATAATTGGGTTTTGAATGTACCCAGATTCGTCAGAACCATCTAAATAAACAGTTTCCAAAGAAAGAAGATCAGATAGGCTTAAACTAAATAACATCATTAAACGACCATGATCCATAATTCTTGGTAATACGTCTAATGTAAAGCCAACTTCAATTTCTTCTGTTTCAACAGTTGTATCCCAAGAAGCATCGCCATTTACAGTTCCGTTATTAGTCTTTGTGTATTCGGAAATGTAGTTTTGTGTCTTAACAACTTGGATAGGAGCTGGCTTGTTGTTCATTGTTGTAACTGTACCGCTAGTAACCAAAGTAGTTGTTCCTTGTGTTGCGAGAGCTTGCATTGCTGCATTAACACTAACTTCACCACTCAAGATTTTCATAGAAATTCCAGCATTTTCATCCACTAATCCAGAAGGGCTAAATGCGGAATCTAATGAAATGTTTCCTCCCTTTGCAGTTCTATCAGCAAAAGCTGCATCTAAGTCAAATCCAAAACCGTGTTTTTCATCAACTTCAACTTGCAATACTTTTACGCTAATAGCAACTTGACGAGAAAGTCTAACGTTTTGTTCATGAACAAACTTAGCTACCTTTTTGATTTCAACAGGAGTAGCAGTTATTGTTAAAGTACCACTAGATGGGTCAGTAACTAAGCTAGAACCAGCACCAAGCATGGATTTTACCGCAGTTACAATGTTTCCCCATAAGTCAATACTTGAAACACCACTAGTAATACTTCCACCACCTGATGAGCTACTAACACTTGCAGTCATTGAAGGTTTTGTTGGTAATGTGTATAGTGTAAATGTTTTTGTTGTATATTTATAAATGTATATTTCACCATTTTCATATTTCCACCAAACACCAAAGTATGAACAAACTTCATCCAACAAACCACTTAAGCTTCCCTTATATGAAAGCAACATTCTTGTTGAATCAGACCATTTTGAACCAACCTTAGAGATAGTCGGAGCATTCTTATCAGCAATTGCTTTTACTGGACCTTCTAGTTGAGGAGCAAATCTCATCTTGATAGAAGTTATTTGGCTAATCATATTACCAATTTCATAAAGGGTAATTGGTCTGTTGCTAACTAAAGTGACACCATCAGAAGTTTCTAGATAACTAGGTAATGGTTTGTCACCTTCATATTCGATTTCACTAGTATCACCAAGCCATATATCGTCTTTAATTCTGATTACATCAGTATCTGCTGGAGTTTGTGGTGATTTTGCACTTTCTTTATAGTGAATTGTAGCATCAACATCACGCTCAATTGCAGCATCAAAATCAGTAGGCAGCGAACAAGAAGCTACACCCAAAAGTAAAAGACTGGCAAAACCTAATAAAATTTTTCGATTAGTAAGCATTCTCATTCTCCATTGTTTCTACTACTATTACTCTATTACCCTTATAATATGTGGCGATTGGTGCAGGTCTTGCTCTTGCAAAAGCTCTTATTAAAGCTGAACTAACATCTGCAAACTTACCCTTAAACATTACACCAGCACTAAGAACATAATTTCTGTTTGTATTCCAAAGTAATTTCCAGCCAGACATTGCACTCCATTTTGTAAGAAGTTCACGAAGGTTATCTCCTTCTTCTGCTTCCCAAGTTAAAACAGTTTCATCGTTGATTTTAACTTCTTCAATGTCTAAATCTGCAACAACTTTTTCTTTTGCACCAATGTCATTAAATACAACATCAGTATCTTCATCTTCTTCAATGAAATCAGCTATATCAAAAGCATCTTCAGAGAATTCTGATGTTATAGTGTCATCATCATCAATGAGTGCATCAAAGTTTATAATATCATTACTAGCTAAAAATTCTTCACATTCGTCTTCACAAACGATTTCATATTCAGTTGTGTTTGTATTTACGTTAGCATATTTAGATTCGTTATGAGGCTTTGTGTTAACAATTTGTTTGATTCTTTGAACTTCAGTACAAGAAGGTGTAGAACATTCAATTTCGTATGTGGTTCCTTCTTCAGTAACTGTTTTTATGATTGTTTTTTTAGTGGTCTTTTTAGTGGTTGGAACAGCGTTGTCTTTTGGCTCAATAATTTCTTCTGTTCTGCTTATTATTCTTGCTTTGCTCTTTTGCGGTGAGGTAGTTTGAGCTTGTGCAGCTTCTTTTATTTTTTTCTCCGTAATAGTTTCAACATTGTCAGCTCTACCAACTTCTCCTTCTAAAGGTTTGCGAGGAGTATCTAATATTAGAGATGGTGTTTCACTAAAAATATCTTCTTCAATAACAGGGATACTTTTAGCTTCTTGTTTGGTTGGCGATTTTGTTGCGCTAGATACAACAATATCATTTTCTACTGAAGGTCTGATTGCTGCAGAAACATTGTTACCAACACCTGATTGAGTGTAGAGGTGAGCTCTTTTTGTTCTTTCCCCATATCGGCGGAAATCTGCTTCTGTTTTAGTGTAATTTATTGAAGCAGTATCATTGCAGCTAATTCCATTTATTCCACATCTAGAACGTTGAGTTGTTGCATCGATGATAGATGCATCATCTTTTACGTATGGGGTGCTGTTTTTACTAGAAGGGTTAGCTTGTGTGTTTGCATAAGCACAAACTCCGCTAACGCATAATAAACAAAACGATAATAACAAACTTTTTTTCATAATCCGACCTATCTAAAATATAATCTCAATTCACAATAAATGTTAAAAAATAATAAATCAAGTTTAACTCTTTATTTATAAAACGTTTTGTTGATACATTTTGTTGTTTCTCCTAATTGTTTGTGGTTGTGAGTTTTTGTGTTCTAATTATAAATGTATTTGGTTCTATGTTAGAGAATTTTGTATCTATCTTCTCAATATCTAAACCATTGTTAATGAATATTGTATATAGTAAGTTTAGACGCTTTCTTTGTAAGTCTGTTGGAGTTGAAGCGTTTAGTTTTACTTGGAGATAGTAATTCTCTTCTAATGCTTTTTCAGAAAAGGCTTTTAACCAACGTAATGTCTGTCCAGATATTTCTGCTCTTTCTTGGTTGAAAGATAGTTTTAGTTCTGTTGGTGTTATATTGTTTTTGTTGTGGTTAGATTTAGTCTTTTGTAAAGCTTCGTAGAAGTTTCCAATATCTCTAGTTGTTTGTTTTGTGTTTGTTGTTTCTTGTGTTGTGTATATTGGTGGTGTAGCTTTTGTTTTCTTCTTTGGAGTTTCTTTTGCAGGGGTGTTTGAGTTGTTGCCTAGCCAGGAAGAAATGTTGCTAGTAAAAGTGTTATCACTTTTAACGTCGTTTGAAGATTATACTTTTTTCTTTTCGATAATTTTTAGTTGTTTGGGTTGATCTGTGTTTTCTGTTTTCTTTTGAGTGATGAAAGTTGGTGTAAGATTTTCGTCATTCAAAATCTCATCAGGAATAGGGAATATTATGTTTTGCTTAATTCTCTTGGCTACTTCAAAAGATAAATCTTCTTGAATGATTTTGTTGTTATCAATTGAGGTAGAAATTTGGAAATTGGTTGTGTCTGATGTGTCGATTTTATTGTTATCTTTTCCACTCTTTGCAATAACCCAAGGTGAATTTGTTTCTTCAAAAGTGTCATCTTCTGCACTGATGTCGGTTGGGAGCATAGCAACTTTTTCGCTATTGTCTAGGTATAGTAAATTGGCTTCTTGAGTTTGTTTTGTGTTAAACTCAATAGGAATGATATCATCAGTGTTGATGCTTAAAATTTCCTCGTCTTCAATTCCGTTTATGTTGTCGAAATCTAGTGCTAAATTGGTTTCTTTTGTGTCTTCTTCTGTTTGAATATTTTCTATATCGTTTACAGGGGTGAAGATTTGTTTTGAAAAAGTTTCCTTTTTGATGTTGTGTGCAATCTCCACATTGTTGTTTAATGTGTCTGCCTGTTTGAATAACTCTATTTTTACATTGCTTATTTGTGGAGTGTATTGAGTTTGAGTTGCAGATGAAGAATTGCTATACATGGAAACTCCAAGTACAGATAATCCAAACCCTAAAATAAAACCTTTTACATTGTTCATAAAATAAGCCTTAAGCTATAATAAATAAAATTTCGATTTTAAAAATTAACCATATTTTAAACATTGTTTGAAATGTTAATCAAGTATATTTGTTGAACTAATAACAATAAAAATCAATAAAACCTCTTTTTTTGAATGGTTTTGCTTTATAACAGATGTTAAACTTTTGTTACGGAAAAAAATATTGTTTATAAATAATGGGTTATTTGGTTTTGTTGACTTATCGAAGTTCTTGATTTTTTTTTAAAAATATGCTCTAATAATAATGTGTAATAAATTTAGGAGAACGAAAATGAGAAATTTAAAGAAAATGTTTACATTGTGCTCATTGGCACTTTTGTTTACAGTTATGTTTGCGGATGCATCTCATGCGCAATTGATGAACGTTGCAGCTGGTAAAGCTGTTCAAATGTTTAACCATGTAAAAATGATCATCTTTGTTATCGGTGGTTTTGGTCTTGTAGGTATTGCATTCCAAGCTATCTTTGGTAAGGTAAAATGGACATGGTTTGCTGGTCTTGCTATCGGTCTTGCTATCTTGGCTGCAGCAGGTGCTATTGTTAACTACGCAACTGGTGATAATATGGGACAAGGTGCTACTGGTGCTTCAGTTCAAGATACATTTGGAACATCAGGTACCGGTACTATAACATCTAACTAATGCTAAGTATCATAAAAAATAAAAAGGATCGGAAGAAAAACTTCCGATCTTTTTTTTTTTATATACTTTGGGATTTGTGTGAGGTTAAATGATTTGGTGATGATATTGATGTAGGATTAGTGGATTTATGTTGTTGCTATTTGTGGTGTGATTTAATGATTGTTGCTTTTAGATGTTTATAATAAAAAGTGTTATCTGCTATTAGAAGAAAATATTAATCCTTAAAAGAGATAAATTGCTTGTACGCACAGTAATCGTATGTGTGGTCAATCTCTTAAAGTTTATATAAAACAGTTGTTTAATTTATAATATATCTTTTAATTTGTATAAACGAATAGGTGAGTTATTGAAGTGGATTTCTTTTAAGAATGAAGGGATTCTCTCTTTCTTTATTAAGCGCCAATATAACTTACTTTGGTTATTTTCATCCATATTGTAAAAATCTGTGTTATAGTTATCAAATAGTAAGATTTGTTTAATTTGATGTTTTAGTATTAAAGGGGTTATTTCTTCATCATTTTCTGAAAATAAAATTTTAACTCCAGTTGTAATACCATCCACATTGTTGTGATAAGGGGTGGATATAGTGTTGACATTTGTCTGAAAGACATATCTAGGGCTTAAAAAAGTATCAGTAAGTAAAGTTCCGCCGATGTTTCTTATTTTTGTAATAAGATGAGGGTTATAAAAATCGATGTGCTTAGTGTTATTTTGCATGTATTGATGTGGTAGAAGTACCAATAAATACATAAAAAATATTATTATAACTGTTGTATAAATTCTCATAGGAAATTCTGCGCTATTTTGTATGTAATAATCAGAATTTTTATACATTCTATCAATTAAGCATAACCATGGTAAAAGTTCAAAAATTGGAAAATATCTATAAAATCTTATGGTTAATAAGGAAAAAACAAAAATTGCTCCGCCAACAATAATGTTTAGTAAAAGAATTCTTTTATGCTCTTTTCTGGGGGTGTATGTTAATAAATAAATATTTAATATTAGAGCAATAAAAATCATGAAATAGTGTTTGATAATAATACCAATGTCGTGTCTCCATATAGGGAGAGTTTCGATAATCTGATTTCCCCATATTTCAAATATTTCTTTTTTAACGGGGTTTGCAAGAATGTCTTTTCCGAATATCAAAACAATAAAAAGTCCACTCAATGAAGAAGCGCACAAAAGGGAAGTTATTTTTAATTTGAAGGTATGGATATGGAATGTTTTTAATATGTAAAGAGCCAAAACTAAAAGCCAAGAAGATAGAACAAATAAAAAAGATAATCTTCCATTGGTTATACTTAAGTATCCCTCAAAAGGAGGATTAAGCCCCCAAAAAATAGTGATTAAAATTGTATAATATGAAAAGAATTTGTAAGCAGCTGATAATGAGATGTTTTTAAAAAGATACAAATATAAAAAATATCCTAAAAATAGCAAAGCAAAAATAATGCCGTCTATCATCACAAGGGAAGCTATGCTTAAACCGAGAGCTATTCCAAATAAATATCTTTTTTCTCTTTTTTTAAGCCAACATAATACAGAAGAAAAAGAATAAAATGATAAAAAAATCATAAATGAATGGTGGTCTGCTTTATAGAAACTAAATTCTCCAATTATAATGTTGTTATTTAAAAATAGAGCTCCTCCCAAAATAATAAGCCATATATTAAAATGTCTTCTTATTCCGTAGCCAAAAGAGATAATCGTGCCTATACATAATAAAGGTGACAAAAAAGCTCCTCCTAAAAAAAGTGCATCATCAATAGAAAAATTAGAAAAGAATGGGGAAGAGCTAACTAACCATAAAAAGTCAACGGGTCTTGTCCAATGTAATATTTCACCAAAAGGGTAGTTGCTAACAAGGATTCTTTGTTCCCAAAAGGTTGGGTTTAGTATCCAATTTTTTACACGGATTAATCTCATATATCCGTCGCCATCTAAGTAGCCTCCATTCCAATCGCAAGCCATGCCATAGATTGTTAAAATAGCCATAGATGTAAGCAATAGGTATAAATATTTTTTTAAAAATTTTGCAATTTTCTTTAATGTTCTTTGGTATGCAATTTCTTTTTCATCTAAAATATCATAAAAGCTATTCATATCTTCCTCCGTACATAAAAAAGATAGCTAATAAAGTTTAATATTTTGTTTATATGAGGGTGTTTAATGGGGTGGAAATGTTTTTTATTATAAAATTTATGTTAAATGTGTTTGGATGAAATATTAAACTTTTGTTACGGATCGTATTTATAATGTAAAAACAAATGGTTATTTGGTTTTACTGAGAGGCTTTTTTGCTGGAAAAATTAAAAAAAATGTGCTATACTACAAAGTATAATCGGGAGGGAGGTATGTTATGATTAAGCTAACCAAAATAGATATTTTGATTATAGCACTATTTTTAGTGTTAGTTTGTGTTCCTGATTATGCATGGGCCCAATTTGGTGGATTGACTTCTGCAGGTAAACAAATTTTCAAAGGATTACGTAAAATTATATATCCAGCTTCAGCTGTGGGGGTTATCTGCGTCTGCATTGGTGGTTTTTTTGGAAACATCAACTGGAAATGGTTGACCGCCATTGTAGTTGGGCTTGTGGTTATAAGTATGTGTACTGGGTTTATAGAATTATTTACCCCAGAAGGTTCAGCACCGGATTTGAAATAGTAAAAGGATATTAAGATATGAATTCTAGAGTGAAAATAACTGTTTTGTGTTTTTTAAGTATTGTTTTTTGCATGTTTGTTTGTCAAGAAGCTAACGCTGCAGGTATATTTGATACTCTAGCAGATAAAACTAGTAGTTTTGCTAAAGGTTTACGTAATATTGCTTATGTGATAAGTGGTTTTGGTATTATCATGTTTACGTTCTTAGCAATTAGCGGTAAGATAAATTTTAAGCACCTAGGTTATATTTCAATAAGTCTTTTTATTTTATCTGCAATGGGCGCATTTATCGATTATATTACAGCAGGAAGTGAAGAGCCATCACATTTGTCCTCTGAGTTTGGTGATACTTATAAAAATGCAGGATATGGACAGTTGTGCCAAAGTAATCTATGTAGTGGTTCAAGCAAATTATAGTGCAAAATTATCATTTAAATACAAAAAGTTGTTAATCTCACAAAAATTTATTCATTTTTAATAAATTATAGGTATGATATTTAGATATTATAGGAGAGTTGATGTGAGAGATATGATTTTAAAAGCTGTTGCAAATCCTCCAAAACTTTTTTGGGGAGCTGTGTTGCCGACAGCATTAAACGCAGGGTTGCAGATTCCTTTCATGTTTATGGCGATAGGAATGGGAGATGTTAATCCGTTAATATTTATCATAACAATAGTCTTAGGGCATTTGGTTGTGGTGGGTTTGAGTGCAAAAGACCCTCACCTTTCGGGTATGCTTCAAGCTTTTGGAACAACGAACGTAACATCAGTAAATATTTACAAAGAAAAGGGGAATAAATTTGAACCTTGATTTTGATTTTTATACGCTTTTTGTAGCAGGATTGCAAAGTTCAGAAGTCGTTGTAGCTGTTTTAGGTATATTATCTGCAGCTGCGATATCTATTACATTAGTAACCAAAATTGGTACTTGGGTTCTTCCTCAGCCAAGAGAGTCTCGTGTGGCAGACTTTTTGCCGTTTGACAGATTGTTGTCAGATGGAACAACGTTGCGGTGTAGCAACGGAACATATGTTCGTGTTTTTAAAGTAGAAGGAGTAGACTTAACTTCCGCTAGTGAAGAAAGTGTTATATCCATGTTTGAAGCAAGAAAGTCTTGGCTTGATAATATGGCAGATCTACAAGTGACCTGTAGGGTTATAACTATTCGTGAACGAGCTGAAATGGAAGCTAACAAAACAGATTTCGGCAATAAGTGGCTAAAAGTTGTAGATGATAAATGGCGTGATAATCTTAGTCGAGTTTATAAAAATGATCACTATGTTGTTCTTTCGATTCCAGATAGAAAAGATGCAGTAAAAGATCTTAACTTTGCATCTCAATCAACTGTAGCTAACCTTAATGATTATGGAATTAAGGTTATGCACGAAGAAGATAGTGCACCTGCAGAAAATAGTCCTATTTATCCATTTGTGAGATTATTAAATCCTATAAATTGTCCAGCACCCAAAGCAAGGAATGCCGAAGGTTATCAGTTAAAAGAGCTAATGACATCAAACGGTATTCATTTCACCCAAGAAGAAGGAATAATAAAATTTTTCTCAGGTGGACGTGAAAAATATATGCTAACAATGGGGATTAGAAGCTCCGGAGACTACATGGATGAAAGTATGATTTCAGGGCTTTTAGGTGTGGATTGTGAGCTTGTTATGTTGCACAATATTCGCCCATTATTTAAGCCAAAGGCAAGAATGATTCTTGTTCAACAGCAGAAAATGGCAGAAGTTACAAGCTTTTCTCCTGATGTGGTAGCGCAATATAGTGAAGCTCTTGGGGCAATTGAAGATAGTGATGCAGACCATCAGTCTTTGGTAGAATATTCAATGAGCTTCCTCATTAAAGGTGATACAATCAAGGAAATAGAATTTGCAGAGGGTGAAATACAACGTATATGTCGTTTATTTAGTGTGACACCTGTAAGAGAAAACTGGATAGCACAAGCTACATTCTTTAATCAGTTTCCTTGTTATGATATGTGTGGTAGGACATATTTTTATTTATCACGCGTAGTTGCTCTTGCTATATCTTTTGAACAAATCTCAACAGGCCTTCCTCGAAGCGACTGGGGTGAGGGTGCAATTACGGTGTTTAGAACAATGAGCGGTTCACCATATCGTTTTCAATTCCATATTACAGCAGCTGAATCAGCGGTGGCTCACTGTTGTATAGTAGGTCCAACCGGTCAAGGTAAAACAACACTTTTAACATTTTTAGCCGGACAAGCTATGCGTCATGGTGATTTGAAAGTGTATTTCTTTGACCGACATCGTGGTGCTGAAATTTTTACTCACATGGTAAAAGGGGCTTATGTAGGCTTTAGTGGAGAGCGTAAAAATGTGTCATTAAATCCGTTTGACACAAGAGACACCATGAGTAATCGTGCATTTTTAAGAAACTGGCTAAGAGCTATTACTATGGGAAACGATTCACTATCAGAAAGAGAAGCTGCAAGAGCTGTAACTACAGCATTTGATTATTTACGCCCAGAAGAAAGAGTGCTAAGCAATTTATATAAGAGTTGCTTCTCTCCAACAGGAACAATGAGAAGGGAATTGTATCGTTGGATAAATCCTGAACAATACGGTAACATATTTAATGCCGAGCACGATAGTCTAGATTTGAGTGATAATAGATTTGTGGCTTTTGACTTTACCGAAATTTTTGATGATGATGTGTTGGCGGCTGCTTCTATTAGTTATATTATGCATCGTATTCAATCAGAAAGTACAGAAACAGGAACGCCAGCTCTAATCATGATAGACGAAACAGCTCCGATGTTAAAGCATGAAATGTTTAGAGATAATTTTATTAAAGGTTTACAAGAAGGTCGTAAAAAGCGCCAAGCATATCTTTGTGCTTTCCAACAGCCAAACATTGTAGATACATTAGGGGTTGGTGATGCTGTTCGAGGACAGTGTAAGACGATGATTTTCTTTAGAAACACTCAAGCAACTCCTGAATCTTATGAAAAATGGAATTTAACTGAAAGTGAATATGATTTTATCGAAGGGCGCACATATAGAGATTGTCCTTATGCAATCTTATTAAAGCGTCCTGACGCAGATGATGGACGTGGTGAGTCTGTAATTCTGGATGTTAATTTAGGTGGCTTAGGGCCTTTGTTAAAATTGTATAATTCTGGTATTAAAAATGTATTGCTAGTAGAAAGCCTTGTTAATGAATTTGGAGAAGACGGATTTGTAACAAAGTATCTCGATGGATACTAATCAAAAAGAACTTGACAAAAAATGAAAAATATGATACTATCAACGCTGAAAATATTATTTTATGAGGGAGGGGTATTATGAGGAGAGTAAAACGCTCATTAGTCGTCGCATTTTGTTGTGCATTTTTGTTTATTAAACCTGCGATAGCTTTTTGGCCTGTATTTGATTTTACAGAAATCGTTCCTGTATATTCCCAAGTAAGCACAAGCATAAACTCATTAAAAAGTATCAAAGATCAATTAAAACAATTAACAGAAACTCTTAACGCTATTGGAAAAACAGTGGGTAATGTGGGAAGTTTTGTTAAAGATATTTCAGACAAAATAGAAAATGTTGCAGATGAAATTGCAAGTGCAAGCAATTTTATTGGCGATAAACTAAATGAAGGTAAAAATCTTGTAAATAACCTTAAACAATCTGCAAATAATATTGTAAATGCAAGTGGACAAGTAGCCCAAGCTGTATCAGGTCTAACAGGAAATTTAGATCTTAATAAACCAGTATTAAGAGAAGATGATCCTTTAGATACACTTCCAGAAGAAGAGGAGGAAGAGGAAGAAGTATCAAAAGAAGAAGAATTAGCACAAATAGAAGCAGTCAAGGAAAGCGTTAAAATGGCTTTAGACGAGAGTAAGAGCTTGAATGTGCAATTCAATGATTTGTTAGATGTATCAATTCATACCATAAATACTAATTCAGAAAAAAATGGCCAAACAATTGCAAGATTAGAAAAAATGGTCAATAACGCAGAAAATCTTTCAATAGAAGAAAAACAAGATTTTATATCAAAACTTTCTTCACTAAAAGAAGAAGAGAAAACAATATCAGTAAAAATGGTATCAATAATTGAAGCCATGAAAGAAAGCTATAATCTTGCATATAAAAACAAAATAGAAGATGGATATAAGAATTATGAAAATATATCTATCGCTTATATCAAAGGTGATGCAGAAAAGAAAGAATTAGAAGACGTAGCCAAAGCTTTAGTTAATGGAATATCATCAATGCAAATAGCACCAGATGATAGTGTATTAACAGAGCTTGGCTTATCTATAGAAGATTTGGAGAAAAAATTTACATCATTAGGTGATAACATAAGGAAAGTAGAAGAAAAAAATAGGCTAAAAAATTCATAATATATTAAGGTATATAACGTAAGTTTTGATTATTAGGGAGGAACAAAATGAGTAAAATGCTAAAAGCTAAAAAGGTGATTGCCGTATTTGTGATATGTAGTGGTCTCATTGGTGCTAGAACAGCAGAAGCGTTTGTTTGGCCCTGTATTGATATAACCCAAATATCATCATTCATTAGTTCCATTACAACAGGATTAACGACAATTTCAAATTCTGTAAGTCAATTTAAGAATATTCAACAAACAGTGGCTTCTCTTGGTAGTCAAATATCTTCATTAAAAGATTTTATGAGTGATTTACGTCAAACCATCACAAGCGTAAAAGAGTCCATAAGCAAAGTAACCACTGCTGTTAAGGATGCAATAACTAACATTGAAGATACTCTTAAAAAGATAGAAGATACAATAGATAATCTTCTAGATCAAGAAAACACAATAGCCCAAACATTAACAGATAATGTAGAAAAAGGTGTAGAAAATTCTGAAAGCGAGGAATATTATCAATCAGCTCTTGATGCTGCAAGAGAAGAGAGTTTAGCAAATAAAAATGAAATTGATGAATTATATAAAGAAGCTGAAGATAATATAAATCAAATTATGGATGATGCTAAAGATTCTGTAGGTAAGCTAGTAGAGGCCGTAAATACAAACCAAAATATAATTGAAAAAGAAAAAGAAGCCTTATTAGCTGAGGCTGATAAAATAAAATCAGACATAGAAGAATTAAGACAAAATGCAAATCTAGCATTAGGTGAAGCAAGAAGAGATCTAAATGAAGAGTATAATAAAAAAGTAATCCAGGCTTATGATACATATGCTCTTGTATTAAGTGAATATATTGCCGGTAATGTTTCTAAAGAAGAACTTATTGAAGCGGGAAGTGTATTACAAGCAAGTGTAGCATCTCTTGATATAAAATTCAATAAAGTGCTAGTAGATAGCCTTATTGAAGAAGCAAATAAAATTGCCGCTAAAATTGATGATTTAGAAGAAAGTATGCTAAATACTTTAAGTAATGATAAAGAATATTCAGATGAAGCATCTATCGAACACTTAAATCCAAACGTTTATGCTTTTGAATATAAAACATCAAAGAATATGTCTTATGCAAAAGCTTTATATAGCCAAACCGCCACAGGTAAGCCTTTTATTATTTCCAAGGAGTTTTTATGTCACGGAAAAGGTGAAAATGATGTAAAAAAGTTAAAAGATGATTCAGGATGGTTTCGTACATGTGTATCTAGAGCTAAAACAGAATTAGATTATTATCCAGATGCCGCACATGATAGTTTATACGAAAATTATGATAGAAATGGTGTTTTCAACCATATTTTGCAGGATTATGCAGCAGCAAATATTGTATCAATAAGCAAAACAAAACAATTTGTATCAACATGGCGTGGATCAATTGGAAATGAAACAGAGTCGGAGTATCATCAATTAAAGAAATTAGTTTCTGAAGCAAAAGTAGATAATGCTGCAGCCGCAATGGCAACAATTTCTACTATCGAATTGTGGTCACCTCGTTTATGGAGTGAACTTCGGCGTTTAGATTCTATTAGTAATGCTAAAAATGTAGTTAAACAATTTACACAAGAAGAAACATTATATATTGATGGCCGAGAGGAAAATCAGGATGTAACTGACGCTTTGCACTCAGAAGTTGGTATGATAAAAGGTGAAGGTCCAAAAGACAAGAAAGTCTTTTCTAATGTCATGCTACACACTTGTGGGCTAAAAGCAGAAGATATATCATTAAAACCAGAAGAAACAGATCCATCAAGCCAAGAAAATAAGTTTAAAGAGTGCATAAAAAAATATGCTTATGGGGTAAGCTTAGGAGGGGAAGAGGGCTCTACAGGCTCTGAAGAAGATAGAAAATTATGGCGTGATAAACAAAAAATGGCAACCAATGATGCAGCATTTGAAAATTTAACTATGGCTGTAATAACAAACTATAATTCCACAAGAGATTATATGCCAGTTGATAAACTAGAAAATGGTGAAGTAAATCTAGTAAAAATTCAAGAAGTATACGCAAGCAGTCAAGATGCTAGACAACATATCGCAGCAAGTGCTCAAATAAATTATTATGCAACACAACAACTATTAAACATTATTGATGGGGAAGCAGTTAATCTTCAAGCTGAAATACTAAAAGATTTAGGCTTATTTGATTATAGTTTCTTTCCGAAAGATTAAACAGAGGAGTTAAAATATGTTGAAAAAGAAATTTTTAATAGCAGTTTTTCTTTCGGTATTTGTTGTAGCAAAGCCTGCATATGCAATTATTGATATTATGGCGATGGTGCAATCAGCTCTAGAGCTAAAAAAAGAAATAGAAACCAAAGTTCAAAACATACAAAGAAAAATCTCAGATGCCAAAAAAAGACTTGTTCAAGGATATCAATTAGGAGCAAGCTGTTTTAGTAAGCCTGCATCATGTGGCCTAAATGTATTAACAAACTTAGCAAGTATTAATGATAAAGATCCTCTAGGCGTAAGAGTTCTTGAAATGACAGGTATAAGAACCGTAAAAGGAGCAGAAAGTCTAAGTCAAGGTGATGTTGTTAACAAAAAATCCGAAAATTTAGATAAGACAGTTGTTAAGGCCTATACTTATGTAAAAGGGCAAGAAGATAGCTTCAAAAATTTAAACGAAAATAGAGAACAATTAAATTCTGTAACAGCAGATGAAGTAGCACTACTTTTTGCCAAAGGAGCAGTCACCAGACAAAGTATCAGAAATGAGGATGCCAAAGATATGTATCCAACAGAAATTGGAGACAAACAAAGCGACATCATTGCACCACATTCTGCAGTAGCACTAAAAAGTCAAGAAAGGTTAACCAGAATTTTAGAATTAAGAGCCTATATGGCTGGTGCAGAAGCTACATCTGATATGGGGCAATTTAGTCCAACAGAAGATGAAATGAAAGAATTATTAGAAAATTAGGGGGAAGAAATGAGAAAGCATTTAACTATATTATGTCTTGTTTTAATGTTAAGCATTGGAAATGCAAACAATGCTAATGCTTTAATTTTAGATCCAACATCTCTTGCCCAAAAAATTACAGAATGGGTTGGAAAAATAAAAGATGCAACCAGCAGAATTCAACAACAGGTTCAACAAATAGAGCAATTATCTCGTCAAGGATTTGTAAAAGATTATCTTGCAGGAATTGCTGGTGATTACTTAAAAAAATATGCAGAAGGATATATCAAAAACCAATTTGAAAAACGTGTAAAAGAAACCTCTAAGGCAAAAGAAAAACAAAAACTAGATAGTGCCCAAAAGTTCCAAACCGACACGTCTAAACAATACTATGAGGCAACCCTAGAAGAAGCAGAGAAGAAAACTGAAAAAATTGAAGATGAAATAAAAACAAAGGAACATGAGGAAGACCGTTGCCGAGGAGATGTATTGGGATTAAAAGTTGAATATGAGAATTTAATTGCCGCCAAAGCAAGTGCTATAGAAATCGATAAAGCCAAAGAAGCATATAATCTAAAAAAGATGGAATGCGATGAAATGCAAAGTGTTATTACTGAACTCGAAACATTAAAAGAAAAAACAGATGTCGAGAAAAAATACATACAAGAAGCTCTTAGCCGAGTTGGAACAGATGCAGATCCAGAATATAGACACATTAAAGAACGTATAGCAGCTCTTGAAGCAACTGAGGAAAAAGATGTTGAAATAGGTGCTAAAGAAACAAATGACGAATGGGATACAGAAGGTGTTGTTGCTGCATATACAGTAAATGCCGGAGACTATAAAGATTTTATCAATAAATACTTCATCAATGATAAAAATATAACTCAAGGAACTATTAGTTCACAAACAGAAATGGATAGAGTTATGCGTGATAGACGACATTTATTGATAAATAGTGCTATACATTTACTACAAGTAGCATCAACAGTTCGTAGAGATATTCCAACAAAAACAGAAAAAATTAAAGAATTGTATGATAATGTTCCTTCAGCAGAAAATGAGCTAAAAGCAATAAGCTATTTCTCAGCAAGTAAGTTGGACAATATTAGAGCTCTACATCTATATGCAAAAATTTTAACTACAAAATTACAATATATGGCTGCAAAAGACCTGCTAGTAATGGAGCCACGTCGCAGAATTAGTGCAGATAATGTCGATGCAGAATATTTTGATTTACGTAAATACAAATTAACAGATTCCTATATTCAAGCTATCGAGGAAGAAAGCAATAAAGGAATTGATTTACATCAAGGTGTAAGTGGAAACTAGGGAGGTCGCCATGAGATACATGTCTAAATTTATAAAATCATTGCTTATAAGTGTATTTATCTTAACTTCAGCAACAAAGCATGCAAATGCATTTTTCCTCATTCCACCTATGCCATGGGATATAGAAATCAATATTCCTGGAAATGCTAATAAAGTTGTTTCTAACTTGAAGTCATATTATAGACAACTTCAAGCGTTGAAAAATAAGGATTTTACAGAGCTATTACAAAGTGCAAAACTTGGTAATCTAGAAGCTTTAGGTGGCTTAAAAGGTCTTATGAATGAAACTATGTCACAACTCCCTAAAAGTGAAAAGAAAGGTGAAATCAAGACCGCTGACAAAAAAGGCATAATAAGCGATTCCGAATTAGGAATATCAGAGAATTCAGTTATTGAAAAAGAATACTATGATGCTTACTACAAACTATTCTTCCAATTACCTCCCAAAAGTAGTTATAGTGGCAATTACAACGTATTAAAAACAGCATTTGCAGAAAAAAGATTAGACTACCAACAAGATGTTGTTATCGATACATATCTCTACGGTCGTATGAATGAAGACTATTTGATCTTAGTAAATGAAACCATAAATCGTTTAGATGAATGTCGTATGGGCGTAAAAAGAGACGGCACTGTTCTTACATCAAAAGAAGATTATGAAGACTATTGTGTGTTTTTTGGTATGCAGTTTGCTTATTCTGATCCAACAAAAGAAAAACCACTTGGAACAGAAGATGAAGATCCAGGAAGTCTAGGAGAACAAATGAATGCCTACATAATTGCTGTGATGTATGATAGAATGCTACGAATTGTTGAAGATTTAACAGCAGTAGAAGCTATGTATAGATCTGCAAAACAAATAGAATTAGTTGAGCCAATTGTTGAAAAAACTTCAGATGCAGCTGAATTCATAAATAATAAATATCAATTTGCATACAATTCTAACTTTGAATACAAAAATGCAAAAATTGACCCAACATCATATAGTTCTGGCTCAACTTTAAACTCAAAAACTAACCGTAGTGATTACTGTGAAAACGGTGGAGAAGGATGTGCAGTTGAAAACAAAGATGGAGCAGATAAAGTTTCAAGTATAGAAGACACTGAGATTTTAGCCAAATTACAACCAATTGATGATTATTTGCAAAAAGCAATGACTTTGCATAACTTAAAAAGTGAACTTCCTGAATACAAAGGACAATATCGCAAATACTTAAAAGCCATAGAAGTTCATGATAGAACACTCAAAGTTTTAGGTCAAAGTGATGATTGCGTAGTTGATTTTATATCAAGACACTTAAATAAAGGTGTCGCAACAGAGTTATGGTATGGTTTAAGCGTTCCACAAAAACCAAATGAATATCAAGCACGCGGTGGTGTATCAAGAGAGATTCTTGAAGAATATCAAAAATACATAACCGATACAATAATCGAAAAAGAAGATGGTGTTTGTGATGGATTCTATGACTTAGATACTTGTCCTGTGGGCTATCGTTCAGATGTAGATAATCCTTGTGATGAAGATAAGTCAAAATATCCATGTATTGTAGATACTATCACGACAGATATGGAAGTTGCTGAAAATAGCGATGCATCAAGTGATGCAGACGATACAGATGGCTTAGAGGATGCAACTAAAGCAAATGAAATAGAAAATGACAATAGAATGAAAGCTGAACGTAGCTGGCGTATTGGATCTGAAAAAGTTGTGGAATTAACCAAGCAAGGAAAATTGGCGTTCAAACAATGGAATGACCAACAAGATATTCAAAAGAAATATCTTGAAAATAAATATAGAAACATGCGCATTATAATTAAAACAATGGATAAGGCTCAAGCCGCATATAAAATTGCAGCATATCTATCAAGCCAAGAACAACCAAATGATGCAAATGAGCCAATTGCAAAGCTAATTACAAAAGCAACATCAGTAAAAACAGTTGATAAAGCAGTTGGAGATGGTAGTGCGTTAAATGAGGCTCGTTCTAAAAATTCAAGTATATGTTCAGGATTTAACTGTGCATCACCAAACTATTGCACAAAAACTGTTGATACTTGGTATATGGATAGATGCAGTTATGTTAATTCAGATGGTAATAGAGTTTGGTATGATTGTAAAAAAGAAGGTACAACAACATTAACATGCTCAGCGGCAAAATCTTCCACTGCAGGCTATGCAGATGTTATAGAAGAAACATATACTGGTGGAGATAAATCTAAAAAAACAACAAGACATACAAAAGCTGCAGATTTAAGAATTAAAAATAATCCATCATCATATTCAGTGCATATTAAGGATACACCGCTTAATTATGCAGATATGATAAATTCAGAAAATCAGTCAACTTCAATTTGTGATACTACTTGGGATTTTACAATTACAGGAATTGTAAGGAAGTTTATGCCTAAAGTTCTCGGAGGTTGTAAAACAACTATGGATGCCCAAGCTGAAAATATATATCAAACAGCACACAATAACAAACGTGTAGTTGCTCGTGATAAATTAGATAAAGTTTTGAAGGAAAAAGATGAACAAGAAAAGAAGATAAAAGATAATATTCGTAAATGGACACTTCAAATAGATAAGCTAAAAAGAGAAAAGGAACAAAAAATAAAATCTCTAAACACATATACAACAGTGTTGAAATCATCTATTGAGAAGAAAAACCAAATTGTATCTCTTAGAAAAGATTCAGAAAACCGAATTGAGGCAATAAAAAGCGAAAAAGCAAATCTAACTCAAAGATTAGAGCTTGATTTAAAAGGAAAATCTAAAATAGAAAGTTTGGCTAAAGATGCAGAAAAATTAGCACGTAGTCAAATCAAAATGCTAGACATTGAGCTTCAATGTATTCAAACTGGAGACAAATTCTGCAAACAATGCACAAATGCAGAAACTTGCGAAAAAGATGTTAAAGTAGAAGTAAATTGCTCTGATTATAGTGTAGAACGCTGTCCAGCAGTAGAGGGAACTTTTATAAGTTTGAAATTTGCTGAAAAACAGATTTCCACACACAACAAGAGTATCGAAAGATATGAAGCACTCTTAAGTGGTATTAAAAAGGATATCACCAAAAAAGAAGAACAGATTCAAACAGCTTTAGAAGAATTTGCAGAAGATTATATTGAAATAGCAGAAAAAGCTCAAGATGAAATAGAAAAAGTAAATAAAGAATACGAGGAATTTGTATCTAAAAATGGATATAGAATGACCGTAAACAAATTCAAAGGTGATGATGGTTTAACAGAAACAATTCACAGAGCAATAGCTAAAAAAGAAGTTAAGCCTTTTGCTAAAGAAAAAATTGAATCACTATGGTTATCTTCTAATAATGTTAATAAGGCAGCTCAAAGTCTAAGTAGTCTTGGTTTACCAACACCTTTAGTCTTTGCTGAAGAAATGGATTTTGGTATGGGGGTTAAGCTAAGCCCTGGTACATATACCTCTTTAACAACCATTATCAATCAGGTAAAAGGACAAATAGCTGAAGCTGCAGCAACTATTATAACCCAAAAAATTGATAAAGCAGATACTATCACCACCAAGGAGATGGAAGATGCTGTTGAAGAGGTAAACAAGTGGTCTGGTAATACACTTTGCTTAGAAGGCGAAGGCGATGATGTAGTAAGCCCAAATTGTAAAGGCGGTAAAAACATAACAGCAGATGCTCAATATTTTGACATCATGAAGTATGAAAATTATATGGCATCAGATGGTCTAAAAGATGGTCAAATTCCATCTAAAGAAAATGGTGGCATAATTACTCAAGGACACTTGGATTTAATACAAAATTTACGCAAGCCAACACCTGAAAATGAAGAGTTATTAGCAAACTCTGGTGTAGACCTTGGAAAAATATTTGGTATACCAAATGATGAAATAATCACAACAGATAATGAGTACTTTGTGGCATTGCCAGCAAGAGGTGTTGCAAATACATCGCCAACATGTACTTATACAGAAAGTGATTATCACCTCAATGATGGATGCGATTATATGGCTCCACGTGAACCATTAGCAAGCATACCACCACTACGTGAAGTATTCTACTTTAGTGCTCTAGATTATGAAGATGTTCCAAGGAGCGATAAGAAGAGAGTTCCAACGATTTCTCATCTATTAAACTACAAATATCCATCAGAAAAGTTTGAATATTTACCAGAAGTATGGCGTTATCTATTGGCTAGACCAAATTTACGAGATGACGGAAAATATCAACAAACATTTATTGAGCGTGGGTATGGCCAAAATGAAATAATTGATTACTTAAAAGAATTTAAGGATGCTGAATTGAATACTATAACAGCACGTGGCGGTATCTATCCTTGTAGATTATCTAGTGCTATGGATGTAAAAGGTGCAGGTAGCGTTAAGAAAATAGCTTTCAAAACTCGCTCCTCAATTCCTGCAGGTGCTGCAAGTCTTAAATGTACTGAAATCGCTAACTATAAAGGTAAGTTGCAACACTTGTTAGCAGATTTCAATCCAAGAGCAAAGACAAATCCTGCACTACAAAGTTATAGTGGAAGTACCGCTGAAAGCATGTATTTAACACATAGTGAGTTAGGTCAGTTCTTAGCTCCACATAGTAAAAAAAGATTGAAGTATAGAGACTTATTAAAAGATGCATTCACTATATTGCAAGATGTAAAAAAAGAAAGTGAGGATAGTAATAATTTCACTCGACAAATGGCAGAAACTGTATCATTCAAACGCAATGTTATGGGGTCATTCCTAGAAAATGTTAATATCGAAATTGGTGCTAACAAAAATAGAAAAAAAGCAACAGAAGACGTTAAGGCTACCTTAAGGACACTATGTGAACAACTTCATGAATACGAAAAATTTGTAGGAAATGAAGAAAATCTTGAAGGTGAAGAAAAGCTAAATGCTTGTGTAGATGTAATCATGACTCAAAAAGGTGGATTAGCTAAGTCATCAGAAGATAATGATTATGACATAAAAGCATCATCTCCAAATTCATTCTACAAGACAGTGTTCCAAAATCTTGATGGTTGGAAAGATGAAAATCTAAATAAAGCCAAAAAAGAACTTAACAACTTGAAATCAATCTTTAGCAAAGATACTCAAAATAGAGTTTCTGAGCGTATTGAAGAAATTGAAGTTTTGATTAAGTCTTTAGAGGCAGATAAAAATGAAAAAGTAGCTATTCGCCCAGGTGATACTGCAGATGAAGTTAAAAAAGCAATAAAAGAATATGATGCACAAAGACCTCTCGCATTAGATAAAGAGGAAGAAGCACTTATTTCTATGGATAATCAATCAAGAAGCGTTGCATATTGCCCAGTATATTAAAAAAGGAGTAAATAAGAATTATGGCAAATCTATCAAATCAAAGGGTATTAAAAATAGGCTCAAAAAACAAACCAGCAGATGTGCCACAATTTATAACTGAAGATGTTGTAGAAGTTCAGCGAGCTAAACTAATCTACTATAAATGGATAAGTAGGCTTATGCAACTTCTCGCAACTCTATCACTCCTCTTGAGCGTTTGCACAACACTATCAATAATGAAATTAGCACCAGAAATTATGGTCGATCCTCAGATATTTGTTCATATGTCAGATTCGCAGTCTGTTGTAAAACGTGAATATGTTGATAGACGTATGGAGTCTCGAGAAAAAATGATGGTGAACTTCATTAAACAATATATAGAAGTACGGAATACTTTTATTCGAGACGAAAAAGAGATGGTCAATCGTTGGGAATGGGGTGGACTTGTATCATATTTATCAACCTATAAAGTATATAAAAAATTCGCTGAAGAATATCCTAGAATAAGTGAGGATCTAACCAAAAGAGAAGCAAGCCGTTCGGTAGAAATTTTATCAGTAGAAAGAACCGGTGGTGAAAACTCAAATACCTGGAAAGTTGAGTTCAAAACTTACGATTATACATATAATGACGTAAAACTAGAGCGCAAAGCAACCGTAGAGCCTTTGATAATTGAAAAGTTTTGGACAGCCAATGTTAGAGGATATATAGATGTCAACAGAAGAACATCTTTTAGAAGATTGATAAATCCTCTTGGATTTGTAATATATAGTTATTTTCAAAGTGAGATAGAAGTTTAAAAAAAAATTAAGTATTTACATGGTAATCTTTAGAAGGCATGATTTAGTCTGTTGATAAGTTATACACAAATCATTTTCTAATTAGACATTTAAAATTAAAAGTTCTAATTATAAAAAAGAGTATATTATGTGAGGAGTATTATGTATAAAATATTGATTTTAGTAACGGTTATATTAGGGCTTGCTGCTTGCAGATTAGTTGGTAGTTATTATGAACCAGAACCAGTTGGAATTGGTAAAGATATTTATGAATTAAAACTATCTCCATGTGCATGTATAGAAGTAGAACTTCCCAAAACTTTGCCAGATTGGTTTAACGCTTCTGTGTAGTGTCGTTTGGAGAATTAGATGACAGAGCAATTATCATCAGACAATACACAAAAAGTTCTTTTAGAAGGTAATAAGGTAGCACCTTCTCCTGAAGCTCGACAAGCACGTCGTCCTCGGGTAAATTCTGATGTTGTTGTTGAAAATGCAACAGAGAAACGTTATTTGTGGACTGCACGTGCTTTTGCAGTGATATTCGCAGTAAGTTCGTGCTGTAATTTTATCCTTATTTATGTTATATTTGCAATAATGCCACTTTATAGGGTTGCCCCATATTTGATGAGTTTTTCTGATAAAAGTGAGCAAATTTATACAATCGTTCCTGTTCAAAATATATATGATCAAAAATATTTAACAGAAATATTTGTAAGAGAATATGTACTTTTGCGAAATTCTTTTGCTAATGATATTGATGAGATGGAAAAACGTTGGGGACCTAATAGTATAATAAGAGAATATTCATCAACAGGTGTTTATGATAAGTTTTATAACGAAGTTGCAAAGCCAACAATAGAAAAAATTAGCCAATACAATATAACAAGAAACATAAAAATAGCATCCGTAACAGAAGTTGGTGGAGAACAAGGTGAGCCTTGGTGGCAAGTGGAGTTTAGGATGGAGGATATGGCTCCAACACTAGAAACTCCTCGTGTTAGCGTATGGTTGGCATCTATAAAAATAAGATTTAGAGCTAAAAAAGTAAAATTCGGCGAACGATTGAAAAATCCTTTAGGTTTTACAGTGCTTGATTATAAGCAAGTAAAACGTGAGACTAATTAAATGATAATTTAAGGTGTGTGTTATGATTAAAATGAATAAAATATTATCAATAACAATTCTAGCAGTTATGTTTAGTTCTGCATCAATGGCGCAAATAACTAAGGATAACCTTGATCAAAATGCAGACCAAACGCAAGGAAATTACGCTGCGACAAACCTTAATTATTTAGGTGGAGTAGGCTCTCTTGGTATGATACAAAGTGCTTGGAAAGATCCTTTGCAACATATGGGAGAGGGGCAATTAAAGCCTGGTTATTCTAAATATTATTGGACACCAGATTTGATTTTACCTGTTAGAGTAAGAGAAGGAATGTATACGTTAATCAATTTTCCAAGTTGGGAAGTGATAGAAAATGTATATTTAGGTGATGGTGTTTCTTTTACAGCTCAAATTCAAGGTCCATCAAGTTTGATGGTATATCCTGATTCTTCTCAATTTGTTGGTGTTGATACTAATATGATTGTTTTTGGACGTTCAGGAAATAAATATGTATTCTACGTTCAAAGTGAAACAGTAAATACTGACCGCATAACAAATGCAATTATTGATATTGAAGTTGTAAATAAAAAAGGCACTTCAGGAGCACCTAATGTCTCAAAAGCAGGAACAGGCTATCTAGGCGGAAAAAATGGAGGGTATAGTGGTGATTCTAATAGTGCAGATTCTACATATACAAGAGATATGCAAAAAGAAGATTGGATTGAGCGTATTCCTGTTGACCCAACACAGTTTCGCTTCGATATAGAAGTATATGTGCCAAATCCTGATGATATTATAATTGCTCCTGAACGTGTATGGAGAGATAATATCTTTACTTATATTGATCTTGGTGAAAAAGCTTTAACCGCTGTTCAAAGACCAATAGAAACTCTTATTGTTGAACGTTCTGAAACTCCTGTAGGTTTTAGAGCTGCCGGACCAAACAACAGACTTATTATCGTTGAGGGTATGGGAGATATGGTTTTGCGTTCAGGAAAAAGAATTGTTTGTTTAAAACTTCGTCGCTCAGATGCTGATGGTTTGGAAAATACCATTTATGCTAAGACAAATGAATGGGATTTACAAAATGCACACGCTTCAACTCCATCAATGGATGAGAATAATTCAGAAATGGAAGATGTGTATGGAAAATCATCTCCAGAAGCAAAAGATACATCAAAAGGTAGTAGTTTCTTTGATTTTAGCTCATTCTTCTCATCTTCTGATAAAAAAGAAGAACAAAACACATCTAAGAATCAGTCATCATTAAATCTCGATGGTTATGCTCCTACTGAGCAAAGAATGACACCTGCAAATCAAAATAATTTAAGCCAACTAAATGTAGGAAATGTTCCATTAGTTGCTCCAAATGTACCAACATTTACAACAGAAAACTCTAATAAAGGAATTGATATCAACTCAATCCCTAAGGTAAGTCCAGTTGCATTGTCTCAAAATGTGAAGGCATTAACAAATGCAAATGTGGCAAGACCAAATCTAGAAGGGCAGTTAGATGTAAATATTGGAAAAAGTGAGATTGTGGTTCCTGAATATAATTCCCCAAAAGTAAGCACAGATACAAATAATGCCTTAATGGGAAATTCTTCAAACAACTCTAGTCCAATTTTGATTTCATCATCAAATAATTCCCAAGCTAATTTTAGCAATGCGCACACAGATGATTTATTAAAAGAATTTAGAGCAAATAAAAATTTTGATAATTTCCAAGATACCAATATTTCTATTGAGTTAGGAACAGATCAAAATGTTAATAATTTAGAGAAATTATGGAGTGAAATTTCTAAACGTCATTCTGCAACAATCGGAAGTTATCAACCATTTTATTCTGTTGATACACCCGCTGATGGACAAGGAAAAGAAGTATTCCACCTTCGTGTAGGACCAATAAAAACTCTAGAAGATGGGGACAATATTTGTAGTCAGCTTGGACGTAATGGAATTTTTTGTAGTGTGGTAAGGATTCAATGAGTAATACACATTTTGAAGAATATGAAAAAAAGACACGCGTAATAATTCTTGTCATAGGACTTATTGCATTTCTTTCATTTATCTTTGGATTGGTTATATTATCAATCGATGAAGCTCCTTATAATCCAGAAACAACAAATCCAACTTATACTATGGATGAAAGTAGCATTCCTGATGATTATAGTGAAGAACAGCCACCAATTGTTCAAGGTGAAGTTGATTATGGTTTTGCGCAAAAAGCAATTACACTAACACCAGCAGAAATAAATATGCGCCAGTTTGTTCTTAATGTTGATGAAAGAAATCAAAACATTTTATCTATTGGAACAAATGGAACAGAAAGTATTTTTATTGAAAAGGTAGAACTTGTAAAGGTTGACTTTAGTGATGAAAGTTCAGATGGTTTTGATATCCGTGAAAAGGCATGTAAAAATGTAACATTACGTGGGGCTGAGCACTGTGAAGTAGAGATTTATTGGTCTCCACATTTTCCAGGGAATGTTCAAAATAATATAAAAGTTACATGGTACGAAACAAGATTAGGACCATCTAATGCAAAATCTGAGTTTATCAGTGTAAGAGGTAGCGCTGTTTATCCTGAAGATGGCATGAGAAATTGTGCTCCTGGTGAAGAGTGTCTTGTCGGTAATCAAACAAATACCATGTCAGGACATCGCTTAGCTATTGGGCCAAATGGTGAAATAATTGGTTATATAGATGAAAATGGACAAGTTTTCGATAGTAAAGGCAATCATATAGGGCGTGTAAATGAGGATGGTCTTGTTGTTGATAAAGATGGCAATATCATAGGGGTGGCTCAAAATATGCGTTTAGCATATGACCAAAATGGTAATTTAATCGGATTTGTAAAAACAGATGGAACAGTTGTTGACTTAAGTGGAAATGTCATAGGTAAAGCCTTGCCTGACGGCACAATTGTAGATAAGGACGGAAAGGTTATTGGTAAAGCCATAGAAGCTGGTTTTGTTTATGATGAAAATGGTAAAATTATTGGTAGGGTAAAACCAGACGGTACTGTTGTTGATATAAACAATCCATCCAAAATAATTGGCCACTTAAACGATCAAGGTGAAGTGGTTGATGAGAACGGTAATATAATCGGTAAGATAACTTCTTCAGGAAATATTGTTGTTGATGAAAATGGTAATCTTATCGGTGTAGTTATGCCTGATAATAGTGTTGTTGACAAAGATGGCAATATAGTCGGTTATGTTGATGAAAATGGCAATGTTTTCCGCACCATAGATGAAAAAGTAGGTTCTAATGGAGAAAGCAGAAAAATAATATATGATGCTTCAGGAAAAGCCATCGGTTATGTTGATGAAAATGGCAATGTTGTTAAGTTTTCGGATATAGATAAAAAAGGTGCTATAATTGGTAAAGCTGGAAATATTGAAAAAATAGCTTATGACAAAAATGGTAAGCAGATAGGAACAATTGATGCCAATGGTATTGTTAGAGATTTTAATGGTAAAGTAATTGGCAAGGTTGATAAAAATGGCAATATCATAGATAAAAATGGAAAGATAATAGGGGTTGATGGTTCAAGATCTAGGTTAGCTTTAGATAACAATGGAAAACCTATTGGAACAATTGATGCCAATGGTATTGTTAGAGATTTTAATGGTAACATAATTGGCAAATTAGATAAAAATGGTAATATCATAGATAAAAACGGCAATATAATTGGTAAAGCCGCAGATATGAAGAAACTCGCATACGACAATGATGGAAATGTTATTGGTTATGTTGATGAGGATGGAACCGTAAGAGATTTTAATGGCAATGTAATCGGTAAAGTTGATGAATTTGGAAATATTGTAGATGATAAAGGCAATATCATTGGTAAAGCAGGTTTTGTAAGAAAAATAGTTTATGATGAAAATGGTAAACCAATTGGATATGTTGATAAAGATGGAACAGTAAAAGATTTCAAAGGCAATATCATTGGTAAAGTTGATGAAAATGGCAATGTTATAGATAATAATGGTAATATTATAGGAAAAGTAGGTAAAGCCGAAAAACTAGCTTATAATGAAAAAGGCGAAATTATAGGTATAATTGGTGAAGATGGAATAGTAAAAGATTTTGACGGGAATGTAATTGGCAAATTAGATGCAAATGGAAATATCATTGATAAAGATGGTAATGTTATTGGATATTCTGGTGAAAATGTAAAACTAGCTTATGATAAAGATGGTAAACTTATTGGATATGCAGACAAAGATGGTATTGTAAGAGATAAAGATGGCAATATTATTGGAAGAGTAGATGAAAATGGAAACATTATTGATAAAGATGGTAATGTAATCGGCTATACTGGAGAAACTAATCAATTAGTTTACGATAAAGATGGCAATGTAATTGGTTACGTTGATAAAGACGGAACTGTAAAGGATTTAAACGGAAACATAATAGGTAAAGTAGATGAAAAAGGAAATGTCGTAGATAAAAATGGCAAAATAATTGGATATACTAAAAAAGGCGAAAGAGTAGCCTTAGATGAAAATGGAAAAATAATCGGAACAATTGATGCTAATGGTGTTGTTAAAGACCTAAATGGAAAAATAATTGGAACCGTAGATAAAGACGGCAATATAATAAATAAAGATGCAAAATTAGGAAAGATTATAGGAAAAGTTGGTGCTTCAAGACGCCTAGCATATGATAAAGATGGTAATGTTATAGGATATGTTGATAAAGATGGCACAGTAAAAGACTTTAATGGTAATATTATAGGTCGTGTTGATAAAGATGGAAATATCATAAACGATAAAGGTGAGATTATCGGAAAAGCAGGTGCTTATTCTAAACTAGCAATAGATGAAAATGGTAATGTTATTGGTTATATTGATGATAAAGGCAATGTTTATGATCATAATAATCAAAAAATTGGCTATGTTGATGAAAATGGAAATATTATAAGTCTAGATGATGATGCTCCCAAAATGGAGAAGAAACGTATTGCTCTTGATAAAAATGGAGAAGTAATCGGGTACATAGATGATGATGGTAATGTGATAGATTTTGATGGTAATGTCATAGGAAAGACCAATAGCAAAGGTGAGATTATAGATGCAAATGGTCAAAAAATTGGTACAAGTGATGATTATAAAACTCTAGCATTTGATACATCTGGTAAAGTAATTGGTTATGTCGATGATAAACAAAGAGTAATTGGCAAAAATGGTGCTATTAAAGGATTTGTTGATGATAAAGGAAACATTATAGGGACAAACAATAAAGTAATAGGTAAAGCCGGAACATCAAGAAATGTTGCTTATGATGAAAATGGTAAAGTAATTGGTTTTGTTGATAAAGATGGAACAGTAAAAGATTTTAATGGAAATACAATCGGTAAAACTGATAAAAATGGAAATATCGTAGATGATAAAGGACGTATAATTGGTAAAAAAGGTGAATTAAGAGATTTAGCTCTTGATGATAAAGGAAATATAATTGGCTATATAGATGATAAGAAAAGAGTTATAGACAAAGATAATAAAATAATAGGTGTTGTTGATAACAAAGGAAATATTGTAGCATCAAGCGGTGATAAAATTGGAAATGCCGGCAATATGAGAAGACTTGCTTATGATGAAAATGGCAATGTAATCGGTTATATTGATAAAGACGGTACAGTAAAAGATTTTAAAGGAAATCTAATTGGTAGAGTAAGACCAGATGGGACTATTGTTGATAAAAAGGGACGCATAATAGGAAGAGCTGGTGATTTCTCTCAAGTTGCACTAGATAAAAATGGTAATGTGATTGGCTATATAAATGAAAAGGGCCAAGTGCTAGATGAAAATGGCAAAATAATTGGTTTTGTAAATGAAGCCGGAGAAGTTATAAAAGCCGGAGACAAAATAATCGGAAAAACTTGTGTTCAAAGAAAAATTATTAAAAATAAAAATGGCGAAATAATAGGATTTTTAGATGATAAAGACGTTATCAAAGATTTTAATGATAAAATAATAGGATATAAGAAAAATAAAGACGCAGTAGATAGCAAAGGTTTGCTAATTGGAGAAATAAGCAAACCATATAATGTAGTGATTGCTCCAAATAATAAAGTGATAGGTTATGTTGATAATTTGGAATATGTATATGCAAATAACCAAAAAATAATTGGTGTAATAGATAACAAAGGAAATGTTCTAGCATCAAAAAATAATGTAATCGGAACTTTAAGTGCAAATGGTAAAATAATTAAAAATAAAGAGCAAAAAACAATAGGTGAATTAAAAAGAAATAATATCGCTTATGATAATACAGGGAAGATTATAGGTTATTTAAGTGGCAAAAAGGATATTATTGCAGTAGGTGAGATTATTTGTAAATCTTGTAAGATGGCACTTATAGCATATGATAAAGATGGAAAAATTTTAGGCTATGTAGATGAAAATGGTAATGTTATCGGCAAAGATGGAAAGATTGTAGGAAGAGTAGATGAAAATGGTAACATTATAGATGAAAATGGTAATATCATAGGAAAGGCCGGAAAAGCTCAAAATCTTGCATTTGATGAAAATGGTAACGTTATTGGATTTTTAGATGAAAACGGAGCTGTTAAAGATTTTGAAGGAAATATTATAGGCTATGTTGATAATGATGGAAATATATTAAATAACACAGGTGAGGTTATTGGGTTTGCCGGAAAAACAGGTAAACTAGCTCTTGATAAAGATGGAAATGTCATCGGTTATATTGATGAAAATGGTAATGTTTATGATTTTAATGGAAAATTGATCGGTAAAGCAAATCCAGATGGAACAATAACAGATAGCTACGGAAGAGTAATTGGCAAAGTTGGTGATAAAGTAAATTTAGCATATGACGAAAATGGTAATGTTATCGGTTATGTATCAGATGACGGTAAAGTATATGCTGAAAATGGAAAACTAATAGGCTATGTTGATGACTATGGTAACGTAATAGGCTTAACAGATGAAATTTTGGGAAAAGCAGATATTAGTAAACGTTTAGCTTTAGATGAAAATGGCAATGTTATTGGATACATTGATGATGATGGAACTGTAAGAGATTTTAATGGCAATTTAATCGGTTATCTTGGTGAAGATGGAACCATTCATGATGTAAATGGCAATATTATCGGTAAAGCAGGAGATTACAGAAAAGTAGTAGTTGATGAAAATGGTAATATTATCGGATATGTTAATGAAGATGGACTAGTTATCGGAAATGATGGTAAAGTTATAGGAGTAGTGGGAGATGATGGCACTGTTTATGGAACAGATGGTAAAGTCATTGGCCAATTACAAAATAAACTAAATGACAAACTAAATGTTGTAAAAAATAATGCACTACTTAGCGATACAGGAGAGGTTATTGGTTATGTAGATGAAAATAATATTGCAAGAGATTTCCAAGGGAACGTCTTAGGAAAAATCAATGAAAAGGGCGAACTTGTAGATAAAAATGGCAATGTTATAGGTAAAAAAGGCGACACAATGGAATTTGCTGCAGATCAAAATGGTAATATTATAGGCTTGGTCGGCGATTATTCTAATTTGGCTGTAAATGATGCAGGAAAAGTAATTGGTTATATTGGCAAAGATGGAAAAGTTTACGATTTTGATGGCGTTGTAATTGGTATTGTAGATGAAAATGGCAATATAATAAGTTCTAAAGGTGTTCGTATCGGTGCGGTTATTCGTAAAGATTTGATTGCATTATCACCAAATGGATACGGTCTAGGAATAATCAATAGCAAAGGTGAGGTTATAAATTCTCGTCAAGAAATCATTGGTAAAGTTTTGCCAAACTCTCTCATAAAAGCAAATGAAGGTGGAAATATAATAGGTAAAGCTGTTCTTGGTGGAAAAGCTGTTGGTTGGGGGTGTAAAAATTTAGGATATGTAGATAGAGACGGTAAAGTAAAAAAAGACGGCAAAGACACAGGCTTTAGAATGTTATTTGATCGTAGTATCGTTAATGATAAAGGTGAAATTATTGGAGATATTGCAAAAATAGGATGGGTAAGAGATGAACAATGCAATATCATAGGAAAAGCAGGTGCTGATGGCTTTGTAAAAAATGAGCAAGGTGCTTATATCGGATGTGTAAATCCTGATGGTACAGTAATCAACCAAGAAAGAAAAATAGGAAGAGTATATGAACCAGGATACGGTTTATACTATAACGGTGAAGTTATGGGAACCTTAAATCCAAATGGAATGATATTCTCAGGCGCCAAACCAATTGGATGCACCAATTTAGAAGGTGAAATATTAAATAGAGATGGCTTTATAATTGGTCAAATAATGGATAAAACACAAGCTTTTGATGTTAATTCTACATTTATAGGTAATTTATCCAACGTAAGTTATAATAGTACAGATATAATGCCAAATACAACAATTATGCAAAATCGTATTATTGTTAATCCTAAAAAAGAAATTCAAGGAGTTATTTTACCTGAAAGAAATATTATAATAGATGCTAATGGAAATATCATAGGACATTTATTTGCAGATGGATATGTCTACAGCAACAAAGGTGCTGCAATAGATAAATTTATGCTAGATGGAATGGGTATATATGATAAGAAAATTGGAAATATTTTGCCTAAAGGTAATGTCGTTGATTTCAACGGAGATATAATAGGGTTTGTAAATGATAATGCAGAAGTAATAGATATATTGGGTAAAATATATGGAAAAGTAGATGCTAAAGGGCAAATGTTTGATAGCAAAGGTGTATATAGAGGAAGCGTTGTTCAAACAGGTGTTGGTATGGGATATGACGGCTCATATCTTGGCTATGTTGGCAAAAACGGAAAGGTTATAGACGTAGATGGCAAAACAACAGGTATAGTAAGCTCAGATGGACACATACTAGATTTAAACAAACAAATAATTGGTGAAGTCATAAGAGAGGATTTTGTTATTGATGTTTTAGGAAATGTTCAAGGATACATCAATGCCTTAGGTGATATCATAAGTTTAGAAGACAATATCATAACAACAGCACTTCCAGGAGGAATAACAAATAACAATTATAGTATTATAAAAAGAGGTGTTGTTCTCGATTATTCTGGTAAAATTATAGGTGTAGTTGGAATGGATGGAAATGTATATTCTTCAGATAAACAAAAAATAGGAAAAGTTCTAACTCAAGGTCAAGTATCTGATAATAAAGGTAATTTGATTGGTGAAATTGTAAAAGGTGATATTGTAATTAACGAAAAAGATAAAGTTATAGGCTTTGTATCTTTAGATGGAAAAGTATTAAACGAAGCAAGAACCGTAATTGGTCGTTTAATATCATCAAATTTAGTTGTAGATAACAATGGAAAAATTATAGGACATACATATAAAATAGGTGCTAATATATTAGGTAATGATGGTAAATATATTGGACGATTATCTGCAAGCGGAGAAGTTCGTGGTTTGACGAATGGAAAGATTGGCTATTTAAAAAGCAATGGCTCATACATAAATAGCCGCAACAAAGTTTCTGGCTACGCATTAGATGAAGTCGCACAAAATCGGAGGAACTGATTTGTATTTTAAAATATCAAAATTAAATAAAGTAATTTTAAGCTTTATATTTACTATAAATGTAATTTTTAATGCTAATGCTACAGACATCAGTGCGCTCAGTTTTAATGGAGATTTATTAGGAAAAGTGATTCCTGATGGAGCAGTTATTAATGCAGATAATGAGATTATTGGGCATATAACAGCAGATGGTTATGTTATAAATGATAAAAAAGATGTAATAGGAGGTATTGTTCCTCAAGGTGTTGCCATATCTTATAATAATAGCATCTTAGGAAAAGTTAATAATGATGGAACAGTAACCGCCGAAAATGATACTTTGATAGGAAAAGTATTACCACAAGGCATAGTTGTAAATGATAATTATGATATTTTAGGAAGTGTGATATCACAAGGTTTAGTATTTAACGATAGCGGTAAGATTATTGGTAGAGTTTCCGGAGATGGATATTTTTATAGCTTAAAAGGCGATAGTAATGGAGTTGCAACATCTAATGGCTATATCTATATTCCTTCAAAAGATGATAATAAACTAGAGTTATCTGGTAGATTGATGCTATCCAAAATTGTAGTTTCATTTAATGGAAAATTTTTAGGAAGCGTTGCTCCAGATGGAAAAGTATTTGATTTAAATAAAAATGTAGTAGGTAATCTTTACGCAAATGGATATATATATGATAAAGATAAAAAGGCAATCGGTCATATTGTAAATAGTGGATACGCATTTGATTTTAATGGAAATTATTTGGGTGTAATTAGTTATAATGGTGATGTGATTGATAAAGGTACAACAACTTCTTTTGCTGTTAATGAAGATAGAATAGTTGATAAATCCGGAAACATTATTGGTTTTAGAGTAGAATTCAATGCAACAGCTACAGCTTTAGATGGAAGTTTCTTAGGGTATCTTATTCCAAATGGTGTAATTGTTAAAGGAAGAAACGTTGTTGGAAAAATAAACGCAAGCGGTGATGTAGTTGATAAAGAAGGTAAGCAAATTGGTTTCATTAGTAAACAAGGGCCAATTTTTGATTATTTAGGAAAAGTAAGAGCAAATGCCTCAGTTGGTGGTAAAGTAGTATCACTAGATGGGTTAGAACAAGGGTATATGCTAAAAGACAGAGCTTTTGACTATAAAGGACGTGAAATAGGAAAGACTTTGTCAACACGTCTTATCTTTGATAAAGCAAATAAATATTTAGGCGTAAGCGGTATAAATAGCCAGTTAGATAAAAATGCCGAAATATATACAATTTCCCCTTATGGATATGTTTTTAATCAAGCAGGAGAAATAAGTGGTCATAGTATCGGTTTTTCAAGTGTTTATAGTCCAGAGGGTAATATTTTAACATATACATCAGTTAAGGGAGATAGCGAAAATTCATCTCTTAATGAAATATCTAAATTAGATGCAAATGGAGTATTGATTGATAAGAATAATAAAATCCTAGGAAAAACCAATACTCCAATCTATGCTACTAATTTTATGGGTGATAATTTAGGTTATATAACCCCAATAAATACAATAATAGATAATAAAAATAATCGCATATCTAAAATTTTACCTAACAATTCTATAATAGATTTAGAGGGAAATATTATATTTAACCAGCAAAGTGGAAATGACTTTTTTAGCATAAGCATAAATGGAGATTTTCTTGGAGCTAACCTATTTAGAGGAAATGTTGAAAACAATAAACAAACATTGGGTAAAATAGGTTCTGATAAATATGTTATGGATAATCTAGGAGCACTATATGGAACAACACTTCCATTTGCAACAGCCGTAACAAAAGACTGTAAATATTTAGGTGTAGTATCTAATAATGGTGAAATTAGAAACGCTCAAAATACATATATTGGAACAGTTTTATCCAATGATCAGGTATTAAATGATAGAGAAGAAATTATTGGGCATATTATATCTTCAAGCATCATAACCAATGATAAGGGAGAAGTCCTTGGAACAAGCAATAGCTTAGGTGATGTTCTAAATTATCAAAATCAAGTTTTAGGATGTCAAGACAAAAGAGGATTCATAAAAAATAGTCAAGGTGAGAATATTGGAAGAACTGTAAAGTTTGCAACCGTAATGGGGTTAGATAATAAAATTATTGGATATACAGATATATCTGGTCGTATTTTGGATATTAGTGGTGTGCAATTAGCATCAACAAATATATATGGTGATGTAATATCAAAAGATGGAAAAAAACTCGGTATATTGTTTAATTATTCAATAGCATTTGATAATAATAATATTTATCTAGGAAGAGTAGATATAAATGGTAATATTATTGCAGATAATGGAAACATCATTGGAAGTGTAAATGTTAATGGTGAAGCTCAAACTCTAGATGGTAAAAAGGGATACGCTTTATACGATTTATATGTTTATGATAATCAAGATAATACCATCGGATACATTGCTAAAAATGGTAAAGTTTATAGCATAATGGGAGATGTTGTTGGAACAATTTATAATGGATTCGTTTTAGATAAGAGACAAAATGTTGTAGCAAGAGGATATAGAGATTATACATTAAAAGATAAAAATAACAAAAGCATTGGATACTTGAAATTAGATGGTAGTGTTGTAAATAATAAAAATATAAAAGTAGGAACGCTTGATAATAACGGAAATATTTTAGACAACGCTAACAATGTAATAGCAATAGCTCATTATCTTCAATATTATCAACATCCTGCACATCCATCATCATCTAAGCAAGGCAATAACAGAGCGGATTCTAAATCAAGCCAAGAGCAAGAGTTGCAAAATCAATATGATGAATATGATAATCTCAATGATATTGATAATACTCTAAAAGATGGAAATGTTAATTCTAAGAGCAATCAAGAAAAAAATAATTTGTTGCCAACCTCAAAAGATAAGGGTTCTATAAATAATGAATATAAAGAAAGTGAAAAATCTCAATTAGAAGGTGCTTATGAAAGTAATAATTATGTGGGGCAAAATCAAAAATTAGGACAAGAAAACAATAATGGAGAAAATAATAAAGATATTTCATCTTCTGATAATCAACAGGCTCTAACTAAAGAAGATAAAGAAGTAATGGAAACAAAATTAAATCATAAAGCCATAGGTATTGCTATTACCCCAGGTGGTAAGTATATTGGTGATGTATATGAGAATAATGTTGTTATTAGTGAAGATGGAAAAATCGTTGGTCGTCAAACAGAAAATGGTCAAATAATAGATGAAGAGGGAAATACCATTGGTAATATAGAACAACGTAAAAATAGAAAGAAAACACCAGCAAATGATAATTGGTGGCATAATGTTGCAAGTGGAGCAACAATTTCACCTCATTCAAGTAAAAATGATATAACAAATGTTGGACCTGGCGGTGGTGTTGGTCCTGGTGGACGTTATAACCCGCAAAGAGCTGCAATATTGTCTCAATATCATCAGCAAAGAAGAGAAAAATTAACAAGTGCTAAAATAGAAAGTGGATTTAATGCTTCTTCAATAGATGGATGGCAAAACGATTGGGGTATAGGAAGACAAGTTTCAACCCTAAGAGTTGATATGAGTAACGTGATAACAGCAGATAAGCCTATACCTGCAGTGTTAGCTAGATCACTCATATCATTAGGTTCAGCGCCAGTTACTGCTATTGTAGAACGTAATGTTTATGGAGATAGTGGGCGTAATGTTATTATTCCAGCCGGAAGTAGAGTTATCGGTGGTCTTCAAGATATCGGTGAAAGAAGTCGATTTGATGGAGCAAGTGGTGGAACAAAAATAGAAATCAGTTGGAGTAGAATTATTCGTCCGGATGGAGTATCCTTCTTTATCAATAGTGCTCAAACTGGAGACAGCCAAGGTCGTGGAGGTGGTGCTCTTGGATATGTAGATGAGCAACTTGTTAAAAAATATACACTACCAATCGTAGGAACAATGGTAACTTCTGCAATAACTTACATGATGGCAGCAGATGAAGAAAGTTCTTCAAATGCGCAAGTAGAGAATTCAAAACAACAGGCTGCATCAGATGCAAGAGAACAATTTATGAGCAAAATGGATGAAATTTTGCAAGAAATTATCGATAAGAAAAAAGAAATAGCAGCGGTAACTTATGTTCCTGCTGGAACAAGAATTATCATTTATCCAATGAGTGATTTATGGTTGCGATCAGCTAAAGATGTTGAAGAAGGTGTAGAAAGTACAGGTAGGAGAAATGTAGAAAATGTTCTCATTGATGAGGATGGTAGCTCTAGTGTTAAATCAACTACAACCGGCAATAATCAGCAAAGAGTTGTTATGGGTAATCAACAAAACACCCAAAATCAACCACAGCATACACCACTCATAGCAGAAGAAACACCTCAAAACAATAATCAAAGAAATCAAAATCGACCAATAAGAGCTTTGCCACCTCCATCTACTGATGGTTCAGCAATAGTAATGCCTCAAGAAGAAGATGAAGAAGATGCTGGTGAAATAGATTTAAATTTCTAATCAATAGATAGGTGTTATTGACTAATATTAAAAAACATGCTATTATAAAGATTATAAATAGGTAGGGATATATTATGGGAAAACAAGAAGATAAAGTATTGAGTTCAGTTCTAAGGCCATTGTCATATTGGTATGAACAAGATAATTTAGAAGAAGTTGCTGTAAATCAACCAGGAGAAATTTGGTTGCGTTTGCGAGGCAAAAGAGCTTTTCCTTGGGTTAGTTATAAAGATCCTAAATTGACTAAAGAATATTTGACTAATTTACTATATATCATAGCAAATCTTAATGACCAAGAATTTGATCCAATGTATGGTATTCCAACAGTTTATACCGACATCCCAGGAGGACATCGTTTTACGGGTGTTGCTGGTAGAAATATTCGTTATGGTTTTGAAGATAAAGAGGGGATAGCTATCGCAATACGTTTGTATTCTGATGATGTTGCTTTTGGTTTTGGTGATTATGGTTTGGAACAAGGTAAACAATTAAAAGAAATAAATCCCTTGAAAAACATAAAAGACCCAGATGATGCATATGAGCGTTTATTATTAGCTTTGCGAAGAGGAGATCATATTTTAGTTAGCGGAGGTACCGGAACAGGTAAAACCACATTCTTAAATAACTTATTGCAACTTTTAGATATACATAAAAGAGTGGTAACTCTAGAAGATACTAGAGAATTAAAAGTGCCACATCCAAATCGTATTCATATCGTTTTATCTCGTGTTAAAGGAAGCAAAAATAAAGATACCGAAGGTATGAGTGATGCTGATGCAATAGACTTAATTAAACGTATTACCCCCGATGCTATTATAGGTGGTGAGATTTCAAATAAGAATGCATCTGCAATATGGGCTTTAATGGGATCTGGACACGATAACTGCATGGCGACAATTCACGCCGAAAGTCCTGAAGCAGCTTATGAATCTTTCATAAAGTGTATAATGGAGCAGACACCACATATAAATGTTGAAAAAACAATGCAAGAAATGCGTAGAAAACTACATGTAGTTCAAATTGTAAGAGATGGTAATATAAGAGGTGTAACAGCTATAACCTAATATTGATTATTGCTTATAGTTAAAGTCATCCAATGGTTGATTGAATAACAGTTATTCACAGAGCAAATTTATACCTAGAATAAAAAGATTATAAGCTATCAAAAAATAGAACCTAAACTAAAACAAAAAATCCCCTTTATTAAGGGGATTTTTATTTAACAAATTAAATCTGCAACTTCTGCTTTTAATTCATCCAAATATAGATTCTTTTCAGAACTCGTCTTCAAAACTAGCACATGCGCCGCAGTGTGTTTACTTATCTTTTCGTTTGTATCTTTTAATACTTTTTCTAATTCTTTTTCACTAATTTTATCAATTTTAGTTAATACAATCTGATATGTAACAGCAGCAGTATCTAGCATTTCCATAATTTCCTCATCAATCTTTTTTATACCATGACGAGAATCAATCAAAACAAACACTCTTCTAAGATTCGCTCTGCCCACAAGATAAGTGTTAATTAAGTTTTGCCAATTTTTAACAATATCTTTAGGGGCTTTTGCAAAACCGTATCCTGGTAAATCTACAACATAAAGTTGCTCATTAAGATTGAAATAATTTAATTGCTGAGTTCTTCCAGGAGTTGATGATGTTTTAGCAAGTTTTCTTTGCCCAAATAGAGCATTTATAAGACTTGATTTTCCAACATTTGATCTTCCTGCAAACGCAATCTCAACCTTATCATCAGATGGAAGTTGTTTAAGATTGGCAACACTAAGAACAAAATCACATCGTTTATTAAAAAGCTCTTTTCCTTTTGCTAAACGAGCTTCTTCTAGTTTTTCAGACATTATTTTACTCCATTTTTACCCATAATAATCTTTTGTTGAATAATGGATAAAATATTGCTTAAAGTCCAATATATAACCAAACCAGATGCAAAATGACCCAACATAAATGTAAAGAATACAGGCATTAAAGTAAACATCATAGCTTGATCTTTGTTAATTGGAGCAGGGTTAAGCTTTTGTTGAATCCACATAGTAACACCCATCAACATTGGCCAAATACCAATATTTATAAATGATGGAACGTATATATTTAACATTTCTGAAAAAGTTAAAGGATCTGGTGCAGATAAGTCTTTTATCCAACCAATAAAAGGAGCGTGTCTAATCTCAATTGCAATATTCAAAACCTTATAAAGAGAAAAGAATACAGGAATTTGAATAAGCATTGGTAAACATCCAGACGCAGGATTTATTTTCTCTTTTTTATATAAATCCATTGTAGCTTGTTGGATAAGTAATTGATTATCACCATACTTTGATTTAATTTCATCAAGTTTAGGTTGTAATGCTTTCATCTTTGCCATATTTGCAAAAGACTTATTTGCGATAGGAAACATCAAAAGTCTCAATAACGCTGCAAACAAAAGTATGGCCCATCCCATATTTCCCAAAAATCCATAAAGGAAATCAAGAATATAGAAGAATGGTTTTGTTAAAAAATAATACCAACCAAAATCAACAGCTAAATCAAATTTAGATATTTTATCCTCTTTAGTATATTTATCTAATAGCTTTATTTCTTTAGCTCCAGAATATAACTTATAAGTATATGAATAAGCCTCTCCATTTGGAATAATAGCTCTTCCACCCAAATAATCTATTTGGTAGTTTGTTTTATTGTTATTTTTTAAGGTAACCTTATTACTTGCATCTTTAGGCAAAATTAAAGCAGAGAACCAATATCTATCAGAAAAACCGATCCATCCAGTTTTTGCTTCAAAAGTTTCAGTATCTCCATCTTTTATATCACCATACTTAAATTCTTTTAAAGAGTCGTTGATAACCGCACTAATTCCTTCATGAACAACAGAGCGATTCTGTGGTAAGTTTTTAATATCTCTACTAAGAAGAGCATAAGGGAACAATTCAACTTCTTCTCCACTCAAATTTTCAATAGTATCTGTGATTGTAAATAAATAATCTTTATCAATTTGAATTTTTCTGATAAACTTCAATCCGTTATTATTGTTCCAAGTCAAAATGGCTGGTTTTTCAGGAGAAATAATAGAAGATGTAGTTTCCCATGAGGTATTAGAATTTGGTAGTGCAACTTTTTCATCTAAAGATAACCAACCTAATTCCGCAAAATAAGGATTTTTTGTTTTGTTTGGAGCTAAAAGCTCAACTTTGTTGCTTTGATCATCAAGATTTTCATTATATTTTTCAAGGAGGATATTGTCAAATCGACCACCTTTAAGACGAATACTTCCTTTTATTGTTTTATTATCAATATTGATTCTTTTTTCACTAGAAATAGTTTCACCAGTTGTTTTAAGAACATTTTCTTCAATTTTTACATGAGATGTAACTGTATTAAGTTTTTGGGCAATTTTCTGTTTCTCTGTTTCTTGTAAAGAGCCAAATTGGTTATACCCAAAAAAATGATTAACACTATAAATTGCAATAAAAGAAAGTACAATTGCTAAAGATAAAGATTTCATTTCATCTTTCATTTTTCTTTATAACTCCTAAATGTTTTGTAAGTAATACGACAACTTATAACCCTCAAAAGCTCTATTGTAAAGCTAATTAGTATCTTTGTTGTCTTTTTTGTTTAAGCTAGGAACAGGATCATAGCCAGAGCCCCCCCATGGAGAGCATCTAAGTAGTCTTTTGATGCCAAGCAAACCTCCTTTTAGAATGCCATATTTTTCTATTGCTTCCATCATATATTCTGAGCAAGTCGGAGTATATCTGCAAGCACAAGGAAGAAAAGGGGATATACATTTTTTGTAAAATTTCAAAAAAAGAAGTAATAAACACTTTATTCCATAATGAATAGAGAATAAAAGCTTTTTCAATGTATTCTTATTTTTTGTCATCGTTTTGGGTGGGGATGAAATTCTTGTTTATACGCTTTATAGCGTAAATTGCATCTCTGGATAAATCATTAAAATCACAATTTGCAGTACTCATTCTAGCAATAAAAACATAGTCCACATCTTTTAGTAAGTAGCTACTAACCATTCTTGCAATAGCTCGCATACGTCTTTTGCTTTTGGCTCTTATAACAGCATTTCCTATCTTTTTAGTAGCTGTATATCCAACTCTAATGAAATCATCATTACATAAACTGCGAGTCGCCTGAACCACCACGTTGTAAGTTGCAATATGATGATCCTGTGCGACCCGTAGAAAATCTCTTCTTTTCTTTAAAGTAAGTATTTTTGTCATCGCTTATACATTAAGCAGAAAGTCTTTTACGTCCTCTAGCTCTGCGAGCAGATAAAACTTTACGACCACCAGCTGTAGCCATGCGAGCTCTAAAGCCGTGGCGACGAGCTCTTACCAATTTACTTGGTTGATATGTACGTTTCATTATAAAATCTCCGGTTAATTAGTTATTTATTTAAAAATAGCAAAAGCTATCTCTCGGTTTGAGGCTAAACTATAAAATCAAATATTTGATAAGTCAATTGTTTTTTTCTAAAATAAAGGTTGAAAAGAGTGATAATATTTTATAACCTCGAAAAAAGAGAGGTGAGTTATGTCTATAAGATTGGTATATTTATTATCTTATTTAGTATTGTTTTCTATTTTAGGGTATGATGTTTTTCTTTTATATCGTTATGCGTTTGATATTCCTTTTTGGGATACGTGGGATTTGATGCCAAGGGGACATTTTTCTCATCTATTTGAGTTTTATAATGAGAATATGCAATTTTTTTATTTTATAATATCAGAAGTAATATACAAAACTTTTAATTGGAATTTGCGATATTTTAATTTCGTAAATTTTGGAGTTTATTTAGTTATTCTATGTGTTTATTGGTCGATTTTGGTTAGTGCAAAACCTAAAAATAAAATAAATATTTTTCCTCTTTTTTTGTGTCCTATACTAACGCCAATGCTAGGCTATAATTGGTTATGGGTGTTTCTTGTGCAGACTCATACTTTTATATTGTTTTTCTTGATTGCGGTGTATTTTGGTTTTGTAAAAAGTTCTACATGGTTAAATATAGTATGTTTTGCTTTAAGCTTATTTTGTAGTGTTATATCAATGAATATTCCTTTGGCAATAGGTGGGTTTTTAGCATATATAATCAAAGAGTGCATCAATTCTAAATCAGATGGTAAAGTTTTATGTTTTAAGCGATGTTTTGTCGTTTGTGCTATTTTGTGTGTTTTGTTTTTCTTGTTATCATTTGTTACAACGCCAATGCGTTTTATTGAAGTAAAAATGAGTAACAAAATCATTGATTATGAATACATAAAGCATTTGTCATTTTATATTGTTAATAGTTTGAATATGTTTTCTCTTGCAAAAGTTTTAAGTCAAGAAGTGTGTTTTATTTGGTTTGCTGCTCATTTTGCAATTTTAGCAGTAGTTTTCTTTGAACAATATAGTAATAAAAAAATACAGCCTTTATGGGCGATAATGTTTGGGATTCTTTTTTGTGTTTGCGGTGTTGTTTCTTTTCGAGGGGGGGAGGTTTATACATATTGGATGACGTACATTCGCCATAATGAAACAGCTTTTATGATGTTGCCTGCAACTTTAATGATTCTATTTTTATCAAAATATAAATTTGCCAATATTTATGGAGTAGTATTACTTATGCTTATGTTGTCAGGTATTGTAAGTGATATTAAAGCTCAAAGATTTCAATTTTTTGGTGAGCTTTTTTATAAAAATGGTTGTTCTTGCTTAAACCATTATTGGAACTTAAAAACAATTCAAGACTGGCAATGTGGTATGAATTTTCCTATTCCTCATGGCACAGGTATGCAAATAGGTCAGGAAAAAGGATTAAGTTTTATTGATACAATAAGAACATGTATGTAATAAAAAGATTGAAAGTTAAAAAATCTGTGTTATATATAACATGTGTACATTTGGAGGTTTAATTTCTAAGTATGATTATAGACAGTAAAAATGAAACACAAAAGAGCATTTTAACTAATAAGTGCTTTTATCAAACCACAGCTCAAATAATGCATGAATTTGAGCGGAAAGGTTATGCCAATTCTGCGGATGAAACCGCAAAGGTTATTGCTGCATATCATAATTTAGTTCAAAAAAAATCTAAAAATAATTTCAATAAAGATTATAATGATGCCTTTAAGAAAATTGATGAGGCAATAAAGGGATTAGCTAATAAAGTATTTTATGGTGATGAAGCTAGTCTTGATGTTGCGTATAAATCATTTGCAAAGTTTGACTATATTAAGGCTATTATAGGTCGTCAGAGAATTAAGAAAAAATAATTCATAAGTTTTTTAATGTTCTAACTCTTATTATATCAAGATTCGATTGTTGATTTCTTGAAAAGTTAGTTTGATATTGTTTGAAAAGTCCATTAAAGTTCCACACATTACTAATATAAAATAAGGATTATTCGAATGTCTGAAATATCTGTTATTGGAAGCGGGCGCTGGGGAACATTTTTAGCATGGTATGTAGCGAACTATTGTAAAGTAGATGAAGTTAAAATTTATAGTCGTCCAGATTTGCCTGATTTTAAAGAATTAAAAGAAACACGCAAAAATTCATATTTAACATTAACTGATAATATGACTTTGCATGAAAATATTGAAGATGTGTTAAATAATGACCTGATTATAATATCAATAGGGTGTCAGCATCTTCGTTCATTAGCTCGTCAATTAAATGAGTATAACGTTACAGATAAAACTTTTTTATTAGCGATGAAAGGTTTGGAAGAGCCTAGTGCTAAACTTTTAAGTGAAGTGATGAGGGAAGAAATTGCTCAACCAATACATATTGCAACATTGGGTGGACCAGGTCATGTTCAAGATTATATGAAAAAAGTTCCATCTTGTGCCGTTATTGATAGTGATGAAGAAGATGTTAAAACAAATGTTGTAAAAACATTGCAAAGCGATTTGATTAGATTCTATTATGGATCTGATTTTATTGGTAATCAAGTTGGTGCAGCATTGAAAAATGTTATAGGAATTGCCGCAGGTATTTTAGATGGTCTAGAGTGGTATGGGTTAAAAGGAGCTTTAATGGCAAGAGCTCCAGTAGAAGTAGGGCGCTTTATAAAACATTTTGGTGGTAATCCTATGACTGCTTATGGTTTGTCTCACTTAGGTGATTATGAGGCTACATTGTTCTCTAAACATAGTCATAACCGTATGTTTGGTGAGATGTTTGCAAAGGGTGAAAATTTTGGAAAATTAGCAGAAGGCTATTTTACTCTAAAGGCAGTAAAAATCATTGCAGATAAAGAAAATATCAATATGCCAATTTGTCAGGCTTTATACAAAGCGGTATATGAAGGTGCAGATGTGAAACAAACGATTCTTTCTATGTTTGAGCGAGATCTAAAGCATGAATTTGATGCTTTTTAATAAAGATTAAAGCCACCTTCGGTGGCTTTTTTTATTTAAGAAATATTTCTGTTGCGGAATTGTTGTTTATTTCAAAAAATTGAGCGTGTTGTTTTATATTGTTAAAGTCATACTCATCAGTTGTTGTTAAAAATGCTTGAGAATTTATCTCGTATATTTTGGATAATAAGGCATCTCGTCTAATCTCGTCTAAGTGGGCTGCGATTTCATCTAGGAGCATTATGGGAGGAAACCCTTTGTACTCAGTAAGGCGTCTAGCTTGCGATATAATGATGCTTAGAAGTAATGATTTTTGCTCTCCGGTTGAACAGAAAGATGCGGGAACATTTTTTCTCTTATAGATTACCTTTAAATCTGTTTTATTTATAGTTATTGTGGAGTCGTTTAAAAATGATATGTTGCGCTGTTTTTTTAGTGCTTCTCTATAAAAGTCTTCTACAAAAATAGCAGGTTTATCATTGAGCAACTTTTCAATTGTTCCATCTAATGCAAGAAAGGCTTCTGGAAATGTTTCGTCAGGATATCTTTCCATGAAAATATTTAAATTATCTATTTGTTCTTTTCTCGCGCAAGCGATTGCTACGCCAATTTCAGTAATTTGTTCTTCTAATGAAGATAGCCAATTGTTATTTGTATTTCCCTCTTTTAAGAGAAGTAGCCATTGTCTATAAACATTGTCAAATGATGATAATCTTCTAGCATGAGATGTATCAAAACTACATACGATTCTATCTAAAAAACTTCTTCGATTTTGAGTGCCAGATTGGAATAATCTATCCATTTGAGGTGTAACCCAAATCATAGAAATATAATTATTTAATTCTGTTTGTGATGAGAGTTTTTGTTTGTTTATATTGACTACTCTTCGATCAATTTCTTTTGATTCGTTAAAGTCGATTTCTTTGGTTGAACTCTCGACTGAAGTTCCGATTCTATATTCTTCACTATCTCTTTCAAGTAGTGCTGATACGGCCCATCCACTGTTATTTATAAAAGTTGGAGTCTCAATTTTATCTATTAAAAAATCAAAAGTTTTAACCTCAGATAATTTAGCGTTTCTTAAACCTCTTCCTTGTGAAAGAAAAGAAATAGCCTCTAATATATTTGTCTTACCGCTTCCATTGTTTCCGCTAAAAATAACAAATGGTTGATTGAAGTTTAGTCTTTGATACCGGTAGTTTCTAAAATTAACTAAGGTCAGGTTCTTTAAAAAGGACCGGACCTTAGTCTTAGATTTATCATCTATAATATGAAAAGCGGTATTCACTTAGATTCTCATAGGCATTAAAACATAAATTGCGCTATTATCAGTTTTATCTGTTATAACAGTTGCAGCTGCATTTCCAGAAAGACTGAATCTGACTTCCTCGCCTTTAATTTGCGCTAGAATATCTAACAAGTAACGGAAGTTGTAGCCAGTGTCTATTGTTTCTTTGTCATAAGTAGCTTCTAATTCTTCTGAGGCGTTTCCTAATTCTGCGTTTGAAGCAGCAATTGTTACGTGATTCTTATCTGTGATGAGGCGGATTCCACGACTTCTTTCTGTTACAACAGAAACACGGTCAACAGCAGAAGATAATTCTTTTACGTTAACTTCAAGAATTTTGTCGTTATCAGTTGGGATAACACGCTCATAATCAGGGAAAGTTCCATCAATAAGTTTTGAAGTAAGTGTGATATCTTCAAAAGAGATTCTAACTTTATTTTCAGACAAAGCCATCAATACCTTATCAATAGATGCGTCATCAAGTAGTTTTCTAATCTCTAAAACAGATTTTCTTGGGATGATAACACCTTCTAGTTTTTCAGCCCCTTCTGGTAAAGGAGACTCTGCGCAAGCGAGTCTATGTCCGTCTGTTGCTACAACTCGTAAAACATTTGCAGCGCCTTCCGCTTTTGCATGAACATATAAACCGTTCAAATAATATCTAGCTTCTTCAACAGAGGCAGAAAATTGAGTGCGGTCAATCAAAGTTTTTAATTCATCTTTACTAATTTCGAAATTTATTGGTAAATCATCACCTGAGATTATTGGAAAATCTTCAACACCAATAGTAGATAGTGAGAACTTTGAACGACCTGAAGCAATTCTTAGAGAACCTTTTTCATCAGGATATGAAATTTCAACATCAGAACCGTCAGAGAGTTTTCTAACAATATCATACAACATATGAGCAGGAGCAGTTGTTGCACCTTCTTCAATTACTGTTGCATCTACTATTTCAGTTATCTCGATATCCATATCTGTAGCTTTAAAGTTAATAGTAGAACCTTTTGCTTCGATTCTAACGTTAGATAGTACAGGGATAGTATTTCTTTTCTCAACAATGCTCTGTACATGGCTGAGTGTCTTTAAAAAGTGTGCGCGTTCTATTGTAAATTTCATTATTTTTATCCTAAAAAAAGACTTATTTTTATTCTTCCTACACTTTATCATAAATCAATAAAATCAGAAGTCAAAAAATAAGTCTTCAACAGATTTTTTTTATCTAGAGAACTAGTTTTCTAAAGTTCTTCTCAAAATCTCAATATTTTCAGCTAAGCTTGTGTCCTCAACAATGAGTTCCTCAACTTTTCTTACAGCGTGCATTACTGTTGTGTGGTCTCTATCAAACTTACGTCCGATTTCTGGAAGAGAACGAGATGTAAGTTGTTTTGCTAAATACATAGCAACTTGTCTAGGTCTAGCAACAGTTCTTGCTCTTCTGGAAGATTGTAATTCCTTAACAGAGATATTGAAATGTTCTGCAACTTTTTTCTGAATTTCATCGATTGTTGTTTTTCTATCGATAGAGCGTAGCATATCTTTTAAAACATCTTGTGTCATATCAAGAGTTATTTCTTTTCCTGATAATAGTTGAGAGTGAGCGGCAACTCTTTTGAGAGAACCTTCAAGCTCCCTGACATTTGATGTTATTTTTTGTGCTAAAAATTCAGCAACCTTTGTAGGTAAATCGATATTAAGAAGTTCTGCTTTTTTCTTCAAAATACCCATTCTTAAATCGAAGTCAGTAGGCATGATGTCAACAACAAGGCCACCAACAAGACGAGATTTTAAACGGCTTTCGATACCTTCTAGGTCAGTTGGAGATTTGTCAGCAGCAATAATTACTTGCTTTCCTTCTTCAACTAATGAGCTGAATGTGTGGAAGAATTCGTCTTGTGTTGTACCTTTGTTACCCATAAATTGGAAGTCATCAACCATCAAAACATCAACAGAGCGGAATTGTTCTTTGAATGCTGTTGTGTCTTTGTAACGTAATGCTTTTACAAACTTATAAACAAATTGTTCAGCAGTTAGGTAAATCACATTTCTATTTGGTGTGTTTTCTTTTATGTGTGCAATAATAGAATGCATTAAGTGTGTTTTACCAAGTCCAACACTTGAATATAAGAATAAAGGATTGAAAGAAACGTTCTTTGATTCTGCAACTTTTTTAGCAGCAGCGTAAGCAAATTCATTAGTTTTGCCAACAACAAAGTTGTCGAAAGTATAGTTAGGATTTGGGATTGTTGTTGATTGTGTATTGGCTACGCTTTTTACAGGTTCACTTGTTACTGTTGAGCCAGAAACTAAACCAAAAGAACTACTGTTTATATTTCCACCATAAATATTTTGTGGTGTAGGTGTTGTTGAGATTCTTTTAAGTAATGATGAATCTGTGCTGCGTCTATTTGCAAAGCCAGTTTGTACAATAAAGTTTACTTTTTTAACTTCTTGGTTCTTTTGTTCCCAAATTTTGTTAATTCTCTCTGAATAATGAGTAATAACCCAGTTCTTCATAAAAGCAGTCGGTGCGCAAATGTTCATTACGCCGTTTGATAATTCTCCGACGGTAAGCGGTTTGAGCCAGCTGTCAAATGCAGTCTCACCGAACTCCATTTTAAGTTGACTACAAATTTGACTCCATTGTAAATCAATAGAGCAATCTTCACTTACTAAAGCTTCTTCTGTCATATCCATCTCCCACATTAGATATATTACATAAAATTATAATTACTTGTTTTTATAGAATGGGATTTTAACACATAAAATTAAAACAAAACATCAAATACATAATCTTTGTAGATTGTATGTGTGTTATAAGATTAAAATATTTTATGAGTTTTGTTTCAACCTCCGTCCCACCGGAGAGTGAAAATATTTCCCATTAAAAAAACATATCTATATTCATAAATAATAAACAATCAAACAAATGTCATTCACGGTGTCTTCATGTGTTAAAACAACAAAATGCTAAATTGCTTGTGTATTTAAAGTTTAGAAATGATCCATTTTTTTATTTAAAAACCACCCCCTAGATATTATTTGAGATATCTAAAATAAATGAATGGTTTTTTTTTGAAATTTGTTTAACGAAGTGAAAAGTCTTTACTAAACAATAAGTGTCCATTTCCTTACTTAGGGAAACCTTATTTAATATTGTTGGGAAACACAAATATTTTTTTTTACAATATGTCAATAAAATTGCTTGACAGGGATTCTATCTAGGATTCGGGTTTAAGTGTTTAAAAATAAACAAAAAAGCAAACGCCACAATAAAGTGAACGTTTGCTTTTTAAGATTCTAAATAACAATAAAATTAAAGAGCCTTAACTTTTTGGCTTAAGCGAGAAATAGTGCGAGATGCTTTGTTTTTGTGGAACACACCTTTCTGAGCTGCTCTCATCATTTCGCATTCTGCAACTTTCAAAGCACTTGCTGCTAATTCTTTGTCACCAGCTAAAACAGCCGCGATTACTTTCTTAACAAAAGTTCTAACTCTACTTCTACGAGCACCATTGATGATGCTTCTTTTATTGTTTCTGTTAATTCTTGTTTTTGCCGACTTATGATTGGCCATAATATTTAATCCTGTCAAAATTAAGTTAATTACAAATAAAATTCTGAAACACTTATAGCCTATAATTAGTGATAGTCAACAAATTTTTTCAAAAAAAATAAAAATAATGCCTTTTTTCATATTGATATGGAGGTTTTTTGTAGTGATTCGTGTTTGAAATATTATTCTTTAGTTGGATTTTTTAATAATAGGCTTGTAAGATTTATGGAGTCTTATAAAGTTTGTAGTGAACAAGATGGTATCACTGTTTAATGTTAAGTGGTGATAGTTATAGTTACTTATGTGTAATTTAAGATTCTTTCTTCCTAAATGAAAGTCTGTTGCTTGTGGCGAACTTTTTTACTTTTGTAAAGTTGAACAGTAAAATGTTGATCTTCCTCCTTGGGTAATTTTTACGATTCCACTGGTTGAATTTAAGTCGCAAACACAGTTTGGGCATCTTTGGCCTGTTTTGTTGTAAACGCAATGTTCGTTTTGAAAGTATCCCATACTCCCATCTGGCTTTTTGTAGTCTCGAAGAGTTGAGCCACCAGCTTTAATAGCTTTTTCTAAAGTAAATTGTATTGCTTTAATCAAGTTTTCAATCTCATCAAGTGTTAGGCTGGAGGTTTCTCTAAGAGGTGATATCTGTGCTTTATATAATGCTTCAGAGGCATAGATGTTGCCGATTCCTGAAACTATTTTTTGATCTAGTAATGATATCTTAATTGGAGTCTTTTTGTTTTTTAGTTTGCTAGCTAAATATTGTACGTCAAAATTTTTATCAAAGGGGTCGATTCCTATTTCTGAAAATAGATGGTGTTTCATCAATTCATTTGTTTTGCAATAACTAATAAGGCCAAAACGCCTAGTATCATTAAAAATAACAACGCCTTTAGAGGTTTGGAAGATAACGTGGTCATGTTTTTCATAAACAGATGTGTTTTCGCTTAGTATTTTTACTTTACCGCTCATGCCAAAATGCCAAATAATACTATATCCATTACTTAAATTTAATATGGCATATTTAGCGAGTCGCCAAATCTTAGTTATTGTTGTGTTTTTTGTTATGCTTTCAAAATCTTCTGGTATTTTTTCTCTAAAAGAACGGTTGTTTACTAAAACAGAATTTATCTTTGCTCCACAAATAGATTTGTTTAATGCTTCTTTTATTGTTTCTACTTCTGGTAATTCTGGCATATATCCTCCTTGATTCGTTTACTTAAAAATAGCAAAGTAAATATTTTATGATAATACAATATCTGATTTATACACTAGTTATTCGTCTAAAAATTCTTCTGCGTTTTGTATAATATCTTCTAGTTTCACATTAATAGATGAAGATAGCATAAATAAGGTCCTAAGTGTTGGACTATTTTTATAGCTTTCAATGAGTGTTATAGCGGTTCTGCTTATACCTGTTTGTTTTGATATTTCTAGTTTAGATATACCTTGCTCTATCCTCTTTTGTTTGAGGATTTCAACTACTTTTTTTGATAAATTTTCAGCATACTCTCTATTCATGCATCTAGAATATGTGTTGACAAATTTATTTTAAATGTAATTATAATTACATGTAATTAAAGAGGTTGAAATGGATTGTAAGATTTTAAAGCCAACAAAATTTATTTCTAAAGGAGCAACAAGAATATGTTTTGAGCATCCTTATTGTGAGAATTTATGCGTTAAAGTTGTTGTTCGTTCCAAAGATGATGGAATTTTATTTAGAGAACTAAGAACATATAATGAGATAAAATATGAGTTAAAGGATTATCTTGTTTGGCATGAAAATGAGGTAGTTGACACAATTTGGGGTAAAGGAGTAGTTTGTAAATTGCTGAAAGATGATAGTGGGGAGTATTCTAAAACACTAAACTACTACAAAAATAAAATAGATAGAGAAATAATAAGTCAGTTATATCATTTTGCATATAAATTAGTTGAGCATAATATATTTTTTTATGATTTTAATTTGAATAATTTTACAATACAAGTATCTAATGGGCGAAAAAAATTGTATTACACCGATATAAAAAGTTTTGAAAATTATAAGCCTATAACTTTTTTTAGACTAGAAAAATTGCTTACACCTTTAGCTAAATATTTAATGCTAAGAAGATTGTATGTTTTGTTTAGAGCTCTAGAGATTGATCAATAAAAAAATGACAATACTATTTGACTGATGCTGAAATTTGCTATATCATTGCCGGAATTGTAAATTTGATTGGATATTTAAAGTGATAAAACAAACTTCAACAAAAAGAACTCGTAAATATTTTACTCCACAAAATGAAGGTAAAGAACATGTTTGTGATCATCCAGGATGTAATAAAAAAGGAGAGTATAAAGCACCACGAGATAAGACATTAAAAACACATTATTGGTTTTGTTTGGAGCATGTTCAAGAATATAATAAAAAGTGGAATTATTATCAAGATAATCAAGAACCAGAAGAGGAAAGTGTTTTTCAAAAAAGAACACGATTCGGAAGTTTTCACTCTAAGATTAAATATAAATTTGGTTGTGATCTTAATGAAGAACTTGAGTTTTTACGAAGTTTTTCTGATTATAAAAATGCAGAGCATGAAGTGCGTTTCTCAACTGATGATAAAAGAAACTTAAATGAGTTAAATATATCGATGGATGATTTTAATATTGAGAACTTAAAGAAACAATATAAAAAACTAGCAAAAACCTGTCACCCAGATCTTCATCCAGAAGATAAAGATGCTGAAGAGAAATTTAAGCGTTTAACACAAGCATATAAAAAGCTTTTAGATAGACTAAGCTAAATACTTAATTCATATAATTTCTTTACGTATTTTTTTACAACTTCAAGACGAGTATTATAATTATTAAGTTCTCTATCAATAAATAATTTTTGATCAGGTCTAACTTTAACTGCACCACATTGTTTGGTAATAAAGTCCATAAGTTTTTCTACATTTTTAAAGTGGTTGTTATTAAAAGATATCAATATTCCTTTTGCACCAGCCTCAATTTTATCAATATTAGAAAGTTTTGCAATTTGCTTTATTTCAACTGTTTTAAGAAGGTTTAGAACTTCGTTAGGTATATTTCCAAATCTATCAATAAGTTCTTCTTTCATATCATTGATGTCTTCTTCTGTTTTGAGGTTTCCTATTCTTTTATAAAGTCCAAGTCTAACACCTAAGTCTTTTACATAATCTTCCGGAATTATAATAGGAACTCCAGTTAGTATTTGAACGCTATAATCTTGTTTTTCAGCTTCCCCATTTTGCTTATTATCAGTATTATCTAAAGATTTTATTCTTTCAATTTCTTCTTCGAGTAAGTGGTGGTAAAGTGCAATACCAACATCTTTAATATGGCCAGACTGCTCAATACCCAAAATATTTCCAGCTCCTCTAATATCTAAATCGTGATTCGCTAAAGAAAATCCCGCACCCAATTGATTTAGTGCTTGTAAAATATCTAATCTCTTCTTAGCAACATCAGTTAGTTTTTTCTGATTAGGAATTGTAAAATAGCAATAACCTCTTTGTTTTGAACGACCGATTCTACCACGCAATTGATAAAGTTGAGCAAGCCCAAACATATCAGCTCGATAAATAATCATAGTATTAACATTTGGCATATCAATTCCAGATTCTATTATGGTGGTAGATAGTAAAATATCAGCTTTCCCGTCTGCAAATTGACACATCACATCCTCTAAACTAGAGGCAGACATTTGGCCGTGAGCAATACTTATTTTGATATCAGGAGCAATTTCTCTAAGTTTGGGTTCTATTTGAGCTATATCAGAAACCCTAGGACAAACAAAAAATATTTGTCCGCCTCTATATTTTTCACGATAAATTGCTTCTTTAATCATCATCTTGTCAAAAGGCATAACAAAAGTTCTTGCCGCCAATCTATCAACTGGAGGTGTTGCAATTATACTTAGCTGTTTAACCCCCGTTAAAGATAGTTGAAGTGTTCTAGGTATTGGTGTTGCACTTAATGTTAGAATATGAATATCAGCTTTTAATTGTTTTAATTTTTCTTTATGTTGCACTCCAAAATGTTGCTCTTCATCAATAATAAGTAGCCCCAAATTAGAAAATTCTATATCTTTGGCTAAAAGTGCATGAGTTCCAATCACAATCTCAATTTCGCCATTCTTTATACCATTTTTTATCTCTTTTATTTCTTTTGCACTTGTAAGTCTAGACAGCATTCTAACCTTAATAGGGAAGCCTTTTAGACGCTCTTTGAAATTAAGATAATGTTGACGAGCAAGAAGAGTCGTTGGAACAATAAGAGCAACTTGACCACCTCCCATCGCAACATTAAAAGAGGCTCTTATAGCAACTTCTGTTTTCCCAAAACCAACATCACCACAAATAAGTCTATCCATAGGCATTCCTAATGATAAATCTTTTATTACATCATTTATAGCATTTATTTGGTCATCAGTTTCGCTATATGGAAATCTGCTACAAAACTCATCATAAAGTCCTCTTTCTGGGATAAATATATCTGCTTTTTTCATTTTTCTTTCTGCAGCAATCTTGATGAGTTTATTTGCAATATCCCTGATTTTTTCTTTAACTTTTGCTTTTTTAGCTTCCCATGCACTTCCACCTAGTACATCAAGTTTTACATTACTATCTTCAGCTCCATACCGAGTAATAACATCAATATTTTCAACCGGAACATACAATTTATCATTATTGGCATAAATAAGTTTTAAGCAATCATGCTGAACGCCATCTGTGATAATATTTTCTAAGCCTTCAAATCGAGCAACACCATGTTCAATATGAACGATATATTCACCAATATTTAAAGATGATATATCTGCAATTAAATTTTCAGCACTAACTTTTTTTCTTGAATGAATGTTTTTTCTTTCACCCCAAATATCTTGCTCACTCACAATAAAATAGTCATCACTACTAAAACCGTGTTGAAGTCCCAATAAGCAAAAGACAATTTTTCCTTTTTGCGACATTTTGATAGCATCAGAAAAGCTAGCAGCAATATGAAGATTTTTAATATCATTTTCAATAAACATATTGTGCATTCTATCCATTGAGCCTTCCGTGTAGCAACAAACGATTCTTTTCTTATTTTTGTTGTTTGAAAAGTCTGAATTAAGCTCCTGATAGACAGATAAATTATTTATATTTTTTAATGTGGCATATTTTTTTTGAGGAAGGGTATTATAGCTGATAATGTCATCACTTTCTGGTAAGACTAAGCTAGAAAGTGATATGAAATTTCGAGATGAAATTTTTTCTCTAAATTCTCTTTCTTCAATATACATTTCATTTGGATTAACTGGTCTATATTTATCTATTTCAGTGCTATCCTTAATTTTTAAAGCATCTAATCTTGCTTGAAAGTGATCAGTGATTGTCTCTATCTTTGATTTTAAAGCATTTTCAATATCCAAACCCAACAAAACATTTGCTAAAGGAATATAGTTAAATAAGCTTGGTAATTCTTCGTCATAAAAAAATGGTAACCAATTTTCCATGCCAATATATTTTTTACCCTGAGAAATGCTTTCATAAATCTCATCTTTAATCCCTAAGCTTCCAAATGCTTCGCGGTATTTTGAGCGAAAAGACTTGATGGTATTTTTATCTAATATAACTTCATTAGCACTATCAAATTTGAAGAATTTCAATTCACAAATACTACGTTGAGTTTCAATTTCAAAAATTCTTAAACGTTCCACCTCATCATCAAACAAGTCTATTCTCAATGGTTTTTCTGCACCACTAGGGAATATATCGATAATATCACCTCTAACGGCATATTCTCCCGATTCCATAACTTGTTCAACTCTTAAATATCCATTTACAGATACATAATGAATAAAATCATCAAAAGATAATTTATCTCCAACTTTAATTATTTTCCTAGCATTTAGAAATATTTTTTTAGGAGGTAATTTTTGTATAACCGCACCAACGGTTGTAAGAATTATTTTCTTTTTTTTATTATCAGTATCCAAAACAAGTTTTGATAAAGTATCGATTCTTTGTGATAATATACTAGGGTTTGGAGATACTCTATCGTAAGGAACAGTATCCCAATTAGGAAAAGTCAATACATCAATATCAGGGTTTATAAAAGAAATAGCCTCATGAATTTGTTTTAAGGTTATGCCGTCGCTTAAAATACATAACAAATCTTGTTTAGAAGATAAAAACAAATCAACAATAGCAAAAGCTTCAGCATCTTTTGCAATAGAGCATAATGTTTTTTTGTTGCATGTATCAAAATTTATAGACATTTTTCGACTATTCTGTTAAACATAAATAGAACATAATCCTAAACCCTTAATTTGTAAAGAGCTTAAAATAATGCGTCCAAGTATTTTATATCCGCTTTTTTCATCTATTGATTCTCTAAAAGGAGTTGGAACAAAAACTCAAAAGCTCATAGGAAATCTTTGTGGCCAAAAGGTTGTTGATGCGTTATTTCATTTTCCATACAACATAATAGATAGAACGTATACCTCACCTTTATCTAAAGCAATAAATAATAAAATTTGGACAGGTGTTGTATCAATCACCAAGCATGTTCCACCTCAAACGTCAAAACATCCATATAGAATATATTGCAGTGATGGAACAACAGAGTTAGTTCTTGTGTTTTTTAAGGTATATAAAGATTCGATAGTTAAAAATTACCCCATAGGGGAAAGGCGTGCCATAAGTGGTAAAATAGAATATTTTAATGGTATGTGGCAAATGACACATCCAGACTTTGTTGTTCCAGAAAATAGAATAAATGATATCTTAACAAAAGAACCTATTTACCCTCTAACAGCAGGCACAACAAATAAGATGATTTCTAAAATACTAAGAGATGCCTTGTCAAGGATTCCTAATTTGCCAGAATGGTTAGATGCAGGGGGATTAAAAGATCTAAATAATGTTAGTTTTAAAGATGCGCTAAAAAGTGTTCATTTTCCTCAAAAAGAAAGCGACTTATCTCCTAACTCGATAGCTAGAAGAAGACTTGCATATGATGAGATTTTATCAAATCAATTAGCTTTAGCTTTTATCCGTCAAAAATCAAAACAACAACAAGGTCGGTCTTTTAAAGGAACAGGGACGTTATATCAAAAAATAATATCATCCCTCCCATTTGAGTTAACAAAATCGCAAATGGAGGTATTAGAAGAGATAAAGCAAGATCAAGAAATGAACTATCGGATGTTGCGTTTGGTTCAAGGAGATGTTGGTTCAGGAAAAACTGTTGTAGCTCTTTTAAGTATGGTAAAAGTTATAGAAGATGGGGTGCAAGCAGCTTTAATGGCTCCAACAGAAATTTTAGCAAAACAACATTATGAAACAATAACATCTCTGACCCAAAATACAGATATAAAAGTAGCTCTTTTAACAGGTAAATTAAAGGCAAAACAAAAAAAAGAAATATATGAGAATTTAGCTTTAGGAAAGATAGATATCTTAATTGGAACTCATGCTTTATTTGCAGATAATGTAGAGTTTAAAGATTTGGGTTTTGTGGTTATAGATGAACAACATCGTTTTGGTGTTCAACAGCGTTTATCCTTGTCTTCAAAAGGTAAAAAATGTGATGTTTTGGTTATGACCGCAACCCCAATTCCAAGGAGTCTACTTCTAACTGCATACGGAGATATGGATTACTCAAAAATAACAGAACTACCCAAAGGTAGAAAACCATCAAAAACAGTTGTGATGAATATAAATAAAATTCCAGAAGTTATTACCGCATTAGAGCGGAAAATATCAGAAGGAGCTCGTGCATATTGGGTTTGTCCCCTGGTTGAAGAAAGCGAAAAACAAGATCTTTTTGCAGCAACAAAACGTTTTGAAGTGTTGGAAGAATATTTTGGTGATAAAGTAGCTCTTATTCATGGAAAAATGAAAGAAGATGAAAAAGATGCTGTTATGGATGAATTTAAGCAAGGTAAAAAAAGTCTTTTAGTTGCAACAACAGTGATAGAAGTAGGGGTTAATATTCCTGAGGCGACTATTATGATAATAGAGCATGCCGAGCGTTTTGGTTTAGCTCAATTACATCAACTTAGAGGGCGTATTAAAAGAGGGTTTGAAGAAGGTGTTTGTATGTTGATGTATTCTTACCCCATAAGTAATATTTCAAAAGAACGACTAAATGTTATGAAACAAACAGAAGATGGATTCTATATTGCAGAAAAGGATTTAGAGCTTCGTGGCGGTGGGGAAATTTTAGGAACTCGTCAATCCGGTTTTACATCATTTAAGATTGCAGATATGGAATACCATCAAGATTTACTAATAAAGGCAAGAGATGATGCTAAAAACATCTTAAAAACAGACCCCAAGCTAGAAACAAAACGAGGCGAAGCCTTGAAAGTTCTTCTTTATTTATTTGAACAAAACGAAGCTGTAAAAACATATCTTGCCGGCTAAATGATAGTGTTTTTGTGTGATTCTTAAATAGTATATGTAGTACTTTTTTTATTTATGGATTTTTTAATCATATTATTTTACACTACACCAAAATACTAAGGAGAATGAAATGGCGTGTTATCTTATTACTGGTGGAGCTGGTTTTTTTGGTTCTATATTAAAAAAATACTTTTTAGAGCAAGGTGCGAAATGTGTTAGTATAGATTTGGAGCCAGATAATTTTAACCATCAAAATTTTGTATCATACCAAGGAGACATAAATGATAATGTTTTGATGGATGAGATTTTTAAAGCTCACCGGTTTGATGCAATATTTCATTGTGCAGCACTTCTTGCTCATGTCAAAAAAGATTTAAAAAAATTATGGCATGCTAATGTAGATGGAACAAAAAACGTTTGCGAATATGCAAAAAGAAATAATGTAAAAAAAATTGTCTTTATCTCAAGCAACTGTTTATGGGCAAAAAATTTTGAAACTAATGTATCAGAAGAAGAAAACCCCGCTCCTGTTGAAGTGTATGGTAAATCAAAGTTAGAAGCAGAAAAGATATTATTTTCCTATAAAGATAAAATAAATAGCATCGTCTTTCGCTCCCCAACTATTATGGATGAGGGGCGTCTGGGGTTATTAAGTATATTATTCGAGTTTATTGATGAGGACAGAAAGCTTCCAATGGTTGGAAATGGGCAAAACCGTTACCAATTTATTTATGCAAAAGACTTAGTTAAAGCTTTTGAATTAGCCCTAAAAGCTGATTATACAGATATATTCAATATCGGCTCTGATGATGTTAAGAGTTTTAATGAAGTTTATGAGTATGTGATTAAGCGTTCTAATTCCAAAACAAGGCTTATTCATTTTCCTAAATTACCAATGATTTTTGCCATGAAGATTTGTTTTTGGTTGGGAATATCTCCGTTAGGACCATATCAATACAAAATGATAGCATCTTCTTTTGTTTTTGATACAACTAAAATAAAACAAAAATTAGGATTCTGTCCAACCATGACAAATGAAGAAATGTTATATAGAGCTTACGAGTTTTATCATAATAACAAAGAAGAAATATTAAAAAGAAAAGATGTTTCAGCACATAACAGCGTTGCTAAAATGGGGGTAATTAAAATATTAAAATGGCTCATGTAGGCACTTATTCTGTGCTATCTAAAATATCTTTTGCCACATCAAAAGAAAAACCTGCTCTAACAAGAGCGCTGAGGTCTTTTTGATAATACTGAGTTCTAGCTTCTTCAGAACCTCTAAACGGGCCGATTTTTTTCTTTTTTGCAAAATTGTATGCAACATCAAATTCATTATATTCAGATTCGATAATGATTTTTTCAACAATATTCTCGCTAATACCTTTGAGTTTGAGTTTTTGTTCAATATAACGTTTGGATTTTCCTGCTCTTAAATACGAATTTATTTTAAATTCTGCAAATCTTTCATCACATACAAAATTGTTTTTTATACATTCTTTAACAACTTCTTCGACTAAAGTATATCCATCTTGTTTGTTATAGCTTTTATCAAAAAAAGCATATTTATCGATTCTACGCTTCAAAACATTGCGTAAATTGTCTTCACTTGTTTCAAAACGCTCAAGATAATAAAGAGCAATATTCTTTATTCTAGCCTTTGTTGGGAATTTAGGCGTCCTTTTTTTTGTTTTTTCACTAAACACTTGAAATTTACCTTTAAATACATTAAGTTGCCAACAATCGAGCATAATTATATTAAAGGAATAAGAAATTGGCTAATAAAAATTTTGATGAATGTACATCTTTTTTAATCAACAATGGTTTATATGTTGGTAGAATTTGTCGTTTAGAGAATGTGTTAAAAACAATAATCAATAAACATGGATATATAAAAAATGTTTCAGCATCCCTTGCAGAAACAACTGCACTTGGTGTTTTGCTAGCAAACGCTTTGAAGTTTGAGGGGTTGTTTACTCTTCAGCTCCAAGGCAATGGTCCTGTTTCAACATTGGTTGTTGATATAACTTCAAATGGTCAAATAAGAGCTTGTGCTAATTATGACTTAGAGCGTATAGAACGTGCATTTGCACTTCGTAAAAATGAAGGAGAGATTGAGCCAACTCCTCACCTTTTAGGAACAGGAACGCTTGCGTTTACTATAGATGATGGCAAATCAAATTATCATCAAGGTGTTGTAGAGCTTCAAGGTAAGACTTTAGAAGAATGTGCTCTTAGATATTTCAGAAAGTCTGAACAAATAGAAACAATGTTGAAGTTATTTATAGATATTCCTGAAGATGAAGATGGTGTATATAAAGCAGGTGGTATAATTCTTCAGCGTGTGCCTGAATTTGGTGGTAAAGAAGTTGATGTTAAAGATTTGCCAGAACTTCGTCGTGAAGCTGAAGTATTGATGAATTCTTTAACAAAAGAAGAATTATTTGATGAAAATTTAAGCTTAAACGAAATTTTATATCGCTTGTATCATGCAAATCAAGTAGCAGTAACAAAAACAAATCATTATGATTTTGCTTGCCGTTGTAGTCGTGAAAAATTATTAAAAACATTGAGGGGTTTCAAAGAAGAGGAGCTAAACTCAATGTTAGATGAAAATTCTAAAATAACAGCAAAGTGTGGTTTTTGTTCTGAAAATTATGAGTTTACAATATCCGAAATATTAGAAAAACTAAACTAACATTAAATAAGTATTAAGTTTTTTTATATAAACTAAGGTAAAATATAATTATTCCATTATTTTTTGGAACCATATAACAAGAGGTACCTTATGAGAAAATTAAAAAATTTAGTATTAGTTTTTTTTAGTTTGTTTCTTATTTCTTGCTCAACAACATCTGATACAGATGCTGTTCCTCTAAGATATAGTGAACCACGTTTTCAAACTAATGCTCCAATAGAATTAAATATTGAAAAGATTGACATAACTTCAGAGTTTGTGCCATCGTTTACACGTCCAAATGTTGAACACTTGTTCCCTGTATCTATCGAAAAAGCTGCTAAAATGTGGGCAGAAGATAGATTAAAGGCTGATGGTTTTTCATCAAATAGAATAGCTGAATACATCATCAAAGATGCATCAGTTACAGAAGAAATAGAAAAGTCAGAAGAGCTATTGCGTAAAGATAGATTAAAATATAGAGCAAACTTATCTGTGGTATTAAAGATAACAGATAAAGATAATTTATCTGCAGCAGAAACAACTATAGATGCTTGGAGAGAACTTCGTATGCCGATAGATACAAAGATTTATGATAAAGAAAAACTTTGGAATGATATGGTGTATAATTTGTTTGATGAGTTTAATAAACGCATGGAGCAAAACATCAATGAATACCTAAACATGTATGTAAAAAATAATTACACAATAAAAGAATATAACTAAATACATGTTAAAAAAAAGGGGCTTTGAGCTCCTTTTTTAATTTACGATTCTAGCGTTATTATCGTTAGCAATTAAGTTCATAATAGGTAATTCTATCTTCTTTATTTTATTGCCGATTCTAATCGTGCAAAAGCCTTTTAGAATAGCGCTAGTTTTGGATGTGATGTATCCATCATCTTCAAATTCATCACCAGGGATAAGTTCAGGGAGTTGTCCCCTAAAACCATCATAGTTTACAGAGGTCATTTTGCCTTTATCATCAATAACTGAAAGATTCTTGCTCAAAAGTACAATGTCGTTATTTGAGTTGTTTTCAAATCTAAAAAAATAGTCCCAACAAAAACTGCCATCAGTTGCTGTATCATCTGAAGGTTTTAGATATGCAGATACCAAAATATCATCATCTAAATTTGTGGCATATTGTTCATCTGAATACATATAAAAAAATCCCTAAAAGTTCTCTTTCAATCAATGAATAACGAATTTTTAGGGATATGTAAAAATGAATCTTACTTTTTTCAACAAAAAGAGTCTGTTAGCTTAATCTTCCATAGCTATCATCAAAACGGATAATGTCTTCTTCATCAAGAGTTTCACCAGTTTGAATTTCAATAAATACTAGGTCGTTTTGTGTTGATGTGTTTTTTATACGATGCTTTGCCTGCTTAGGGATGTAAACAGCTTCGTCTTTTTTGCGATAAAGAGTATCTTCGCCCAAAACAATCATAGCCTCACCCTCTGCAATAATCCAATGTTCAGCTCTAAAGTTATGCATTTGTAAAGAAAGTATAGCATTGGGTTTTACAATGATTTTCTTTACACAATAGTTGTTTGAAGATTCTAATACTTCCCAAGTACCCCAAGGTCTAGTATCGCTATCGCCTTTTTTGTAATTAGTAGTCATAATATTTTATCCTTTTAAAAAAAATAAACTAGAATAATTGAATAATAAGTTATATAAACAAAAAAACAAGTTGATTTTTTGTGTAAGGATGACAATGAGTAAACTGCAAAAAAATATAGCATTAAATGTTATAAAACGCATACATGACAATCAGGCTATTGATGCGACAACTAATAAAATTTCTTCTGTGATAAAAATAATTAGAGAAGAAACAGATGCTTTGTTGGTTAGGTTGTATATTAAAGCAGATGATGTATCATTAGAAGAAATTACAAGTTTTCCTGAGCAAGAAGATAAAAAGACAGTCAGAATAGGCGACGGCTTAGTTGGAAAAGTAGGCGGTGATAATCAAATATCATTCATTTCAAGTAAAGATATTTTTGAAATAGCAACACCAATTAAGCGTTGGGGGAAAACAGTTGGTGTGTTATATTTTTCATATCAGTCACCTCATGAATATAACGAAGAAGAAGTCGAAAGCTTAGAAACAATATGTATGTTTTTAAGTGAATATATTGCATCCGAAGAAGTTGTAGCTCTTTTGAAAAAAATAATAAAAAGTAGAGGTATTGTTTCAAAAGATAAACTAAAAGGAACTATAATAAATTCTGGTTACGGATTAGGAAATGCAGTTGTTCACCATAGAAGAAATGCGGTGCCTGTAGTTTTTGCAAAAGATAAAGATACTGAATTGCAAAAGCTAGAAGTAGCTCGCCAAAAAATGAATAAAGATTTGGATGTGAAATTAAGCCAAAATAAAATAGCAAACAATGAACACGTAGAAATATTAGACGCTTATCGAATGATAGCCAATGATAAAGGATGGTATAAACGCATAATCAACCATATTAACCTAGGTTTAACAGCAGAAGCTTCTGTTGAAAAAGCATATTCAGAGATGCAAGCAAGATTATCCGGTGCAACAGATACATATCTAAAAGAGCGTATGCATGACTTAAGGGATATTGCAGATCGTCTTCGTTTATACCTAAGTGGAGAAGATTGTAATAGTAAGACACTTAATGAATTTGACGATATTGTTATTATTGCAACTTCCATGGGGCCTGCAGATTTGATGGATTATGACTACAAAAAAATTAGAGCCCTCATCATAGAAGAATGTACCCCAACAATGCACGTGTCTATTGTGGCAAAAACATTAAATGTTCCAGTAATAGCAGGAATAGAAGGATTATTTAAAGAAGTAAAAGAAGGAAGTATTATCGCAGTAGATGGAAAAGAAGGTAGTGTGGTCGTAAATCCATCTAAAGCTGTAATAGAAAAAATAAAAGAAAAAATAGAAGAGAAAATAAAAGAAAAAAAGCAAATAGAAAAACTAAAGAAATTAAAAAATAAAACCAAAGATAATGAGAGGATAAATTTATATATCAATATTGGTATGGATTTTGATTTTGATAACATAAAAAATACAGAGTGTGATGGAGTTGGATTATATCGAACAGAAATTCCATTCATGTCAGCAGAAAAAATGCCCGATATATCAACCCAAGTAGAGTGTTATAAGAGATTATTTAATGCAGCAAATGGGAAAAAAATTATATTTAGAAGTTTAGATGTTGGATCAGATAAACTTCTTCCATACTGGAATTCTATAACCGAAGATAACCCAGCAATAGGGTGGCGTTCGATTCGTATAACCCTAGACAGGCGTGCAATCTTAAGAAAGCAAATGCGTGCATTTATTCGTGCCGCATCTGGTAGAGAATTGAACGTGATGTTTCCGATGATTTCTAATTTAGATGAATTTTTAGAGGCTAAAGAAACTTTTATGTTTGCATATGAACGAGAAAAAAGAGCAGGTTCTCTAATGCCATCAAAAGTGAATTTAGGGATGATGATAGAAGTTCCGTCTGTTGTCTTTCAGTTGCGAGAGATTCTAAAATACTGTGATTTTATTTCTATCGGAACAAATGACTTATATCAATTTTTCTTTGCATGTGATAGGGGAAATCCACGTTTAGATGGAAGATATGATGTGCTCTCAGCTCCATTCTTAAATATGCTGAAAAAAATCATAAAAGAAGCAAATCTTGCTAATGTGCCTTGTTCTGTATGTGGTGAAATGGCAAGTTCTCCTCTAGATGCAATGGCTTTGATTGGTTTAGGTTATAGGAATTTATCTGTATCAAGTGCTTCTTATGGAAAAGTAAAAGCAATGATTAGGTCTTTACCAGCCAAAGGTATTGAAGATTACTTAAATAATATACTGTCATCTTCAAGAAAAACACTAAGACCGCAATTAAAATCCTATGCAGCTGATCACACTATTGAAATATATTAAATTTTATGTTTTAATAACTACGAAATAATACTATGTAAAGGGCAAAACTATGGAAAATAAAGAAGAGTTAGAATTTGATATTGACGATATCGGTGCAATACTAAAAAGTAATCGTCTAAAATGTAAAAAAAGTTTAGAAGAGGTTTCTGCTGAGTTATGCATTAGAAAAATCTATTTAACAGCTTTAGAAGAAGGTGATTATGAAACTCTTCCTCCTGTTCCTTATGGGGTAGGATATGTAAGAACTTATGCAAATTATTTAGGTTTAAGTACAGAAAGAGCTGTAAAACTTTATAAAGCAGCTGCAGAAATTGAAGAACAAGCTAAAAATGAAGAAAAAGAGATTAAGCCCGAGGTTAATAAAAGTAATAATAAACATATAATTTGGGGTATTGTTGCGTTAATTGTTGTTTATGCAGCATGGCAGATGTGTAATGTAAAAGATAAAAAAGTAAATGCACCAATTCCCCAACAAGTAGAAAGTATTGCAGATAACTCTTTAGAAGAAACAGGTCTTGAGCAAAAGCAAGATGAGGAACAAAATATTGAACAAGAGGCTGAGGAAGAAAATTCTACTGCCACAGATAATATTCCAATAGAAGAAGTAAGTACTAGCGATACATCTGTTAAGGCTCCAGCAAATACAGTACTTGAGAATAATAAAGTAGAAATTAGATTTAATGGAGAAAGTTGGGTAGAACTAAGAAATAAGGATAAAGTATATTTTCAAGGTGTTTTCCATCAAGGAGATGTTAAGACAGTTGATTATACAACCGATTTATTTGTGTCAGTTGGGCGCCCTAAGAATGTAGAAATATACGTTAAAGGTGTAAAAAAAGATCACCTTGCAAAAAGACGTAAAACTAATATTTCTGTAGATTCCTTAGAGTAAAAATAAGTTGCAAATTTAAATAAAACTGTTAAAAGCAACAAAAAAGAATGAAAACACGTTAAAAGGAAATAACTTATGAATTTTCAAGAAAAGCTTGCAGGGGTTGTTACACGTTTTGAAGAAGTTCAAGCTCTTCTTTCCTCTTCTTGTACAACAGCAGAGGAGCTTGTGAAACTAAATAAAGAATTATCTATTTTAGATCCTATTGTTGAGGCAATTGGAAATTATCAAAGAATGGAAAAGAGTTTTAATGAAGCAGGTGAGATGAAAGATGATTCTTCTTTAGATAAAGAAATGCGTGAACTCGCAGAAATGGAATATTATGAGCTAAAAGAAAAGTTGCCTGAGCTTGAAAAAGAGATAAAAGTATTATTACTTCCCAAAGAAGAAGATGATGAGAAGAATGCAATATTAGAAGTTCGTGCAGGAACCGGTGGTGATGAAGCAGCTCTCTTTGCAGCGGTTTTATTTGAAATGTATCAACGCTATTCCCAAAAACAAGGTTGGCGTTTTGAAGTTTTGGATGCAAACGAAAATGGAATTGGTGGGTATAAAGAAGCTTCTGCCAAAATTACTGGTAAAGATGTATTTGCAAAATTAAAATTTGAATCAGGAGCACATCGTGTTCAACGAGTTCCGGTTACAGAATCCCAAGGAAGAGTTCATACATCAGCAGCAACAGTTGCTGTATTACCAGAAATTGAAGAGGTGGATTTATACATAAATCCTGCAGATTTAAAAATTGATGTTTATAGAGCTTCAGGTGCAGGTGGTCAGCACGTAAATAGAACAGAATCTGCTGTTAGAATTACGCATATTCCAACAGGTATTATAGTTCAATGCCAAGATGATCGTTCTCAATTTAAAAACAAAGAAAAAGCAATGAACCATCTTCGTGCAAAGTTATATGATACTCAGAAAGCAAATATTGATTCTACATATTCAGAGAAGAGAAAACTTCAAGTGGGATCAGGTGATAGAAGTGAGCGAATAAGAACATATAACTATCCTCAAGGAAGAGTAACAGACCATCGTATAAATTTAACACTTTATAAGTTAGATGATATTGTTAATGGTGAATGTTTAGAGGAAATTATTAGTGCTCTAATAACAGAAGATCAAGCTCAACGTTTAGCTGAAATTGATTAAAGAAATATATTATAAAAAAAAAGAGCCACTCTTTTGAGTGGCTCTTTTGCTAGTAATCAATGTTCAAGAAATTCTTCCATGAAAACATCAATCTTCCATGCTCTAAATAAGGAGTACGATTCGATGTCTTCATGCTCAAGCTTTGCGAGCATTTTTTTTAACTCATCTTTTGAATATCCTTTGGCTGTCTTTTTATATACTTCGGTAGAAGCGTAATAAAAAATATAAAACAATAAAAAAGCAACCACCATTACAATGCATATAACCTTTAATAACATAACACAAATAATTTAAAAAAATATAGAAAAACACAACAAAAATATCAGAAAATCAACAAGAAGTCAATAAATTATTTTTGTAACAAAATGAAACATATTTTTAGAAGATTTTTATAAAATTAAGTAGTATATAAAAGCCAAAAGACAAATTTAAAGGGGTTTAATATGTCAAATTTAATTAAAGTAGCCGTAATTGGCGCAGGAATGATGGGTAGAAACCATCTAAAAACATACAAAACACTTCAAGGAGTTGAACTTGTTGGTGTTTATGATATATTTACAGAAAATGCTGTAAAGGCAGCAGAAATGTTTGGTATAAAAGCTTTTTCATCTTTAGAAGAAGTTGCTCATAATGTTGATGCAGTAAGTGTTGTAACAACATCTGTTGCGCATTGCGAGGTTGGTGAATTTTTCTTAAACAAAGGTATTCATTGTTTGATGGAAAAACCTCTTGCAACGACAGAAGAAGAATGTATGCGTCTTATAAATGCAGCTAAAAATAACAACGCAACATTACTCGTGGGTCATATTGAGCGTTTTAACCCAGCTGTAGAGCAAATGGGAAAAATTTTATCAGATACATCTAAGATTCGTTCTCTAACCGCACAACGTATGTCTGCGGCATCTGGTCGTATTACAGACGTTGACGTTGCAATGGATTTGATGATTCATGATGTTGAAGTAATACAATCATTAGTTCAATCAGAAGTGGTTGATGTAAAAGCAATGGCCGTAAAAACTTTGGGTAATGAAAGTGGTAAAGATTATATCACAGCTCTTCTTCAGTTTGAAAATGGAGCAACAGCAAACATAACTGCAAGTCGTATCACTCAAGCACGTGTTAGAACTCTTACAGTAACAACAGATACAAACTACATAGATATGGACTTTATTAACCAAAGTATCAACGTTCATTCTCAAGGAAGAATGCCATATGTTAATCAGGAAGAAATTCCAGAATGGATGCATTATGGCTTAAAAGGTAGTGTTGAGCAATTATTTATTCCAACAAATCAACCATTGCAAGCAGAGCTATCTCACTTTATTGATTGTATCAAAGGCAAAACAACACCAAGAATTACAGGTCTTGATGCATTAAAAGCACTTCGTGTTGTTTGGAAGATACAAGACGCATTAGGTTTTGCTCGTGCAATATCTTCAACTTATGAAGAAAAACAATCTATCGCAGCATAAAATAGAATAATGCGTTATAAAATTACCATAGAATATGATGGCACTAACCTCCAAGGATGGCAAAGACAGAACGAGGGGGTTAGTGTTCAATATTATCTAGAGGAAGCAATTTTAGGATTCTCTCATCAAGTTGTAGAGGTGGTAGCCGCAGGAAGAACTGATGCTGGTGTTCATGCTTCATCTCAAGTTGCTCATTTTGATTTAGAAACGTCTATGGATGTTTTTCATTTAAGAGAAGCAATAAACGCAAGACTTAGAACTTTAGAAGCTCCTGTTTCTGTTTTAGAAGTTGAAGAGGTTGAAAAAGATTTTCATGCTCGTTTTTCTGCAACCAAAAGAGGATATATATATCGCATTTTAAATCGTCGAGCTCCAACCGTATTGCTAAAAAATAGGGTTTGGGTTGTAGGTTATCCGCTTGATGTTGAAAAAATGAGAGAAGGTGCAAAATACCTAATTGGTAATCATGATTTTTCATCATTTAGAGGGGCTGGATGTCAAGCAAAATCACCAATCAAAACATTAGATAAGATAGATATAATCCAAAATGGTGATGAGATTGATTTTATTTTAGAAGCCAAGTCTTTTATTTATCATCAAGTAAGGAATATTGTGGGAACTCTTAAATGTGTTGGAGATGGTAAATTATCTCCCGAAGATGTAAAAAGAATTCTTGAAGCAAAAGATAGAAAAAAAGCAGGTCCAACAGCTCCTGCTTGTGGTTTGTATCTAAACAAGGTTACATATTAAATCACATTATCGTAATATATTGCGTTTTTTATCCGTTTAATTTTAAATGGCAGTATTACAAAAAATACATCAAATTCCATTTTGTAAGAACTAAATTTCTTGTTTTGTCTTAAAAAGTTCAATCCGCCATTAACAATTCTTTTTTGCTGTTTTAAAGGAAGTGCTTTACAAAAATCAGTATCATTTTTTCTTTTTTTAACTTCGCAGAAAACGATTCGCTGTTTTTTTATTGCAACAAAATCTAGCTCTCCATAGGGAGTTCTTCTTCCTTTTGTTCTAGAGCGATAATTTTTTGCAATAATTCTATATCCTAAAATTCTCATATACATTCGACACAAGAACTCAGCTAATATTCCACTATTGTACGGAGTGATTTTTAATTTCAAGAGCTTTTTCATATACATCACTTCGTTTTAATTTATATTTTTCTGTTATTTTTTTTACTGCATCTTTTAGAGTTGAGTTCTCTAACTCTTTTTCTAATTCGCTACTAATATCTATATCTTCATAATCATTTTCAGATGGTGGTGCTATAACAACAACAACTTCTCCTTTTATGTTTTTTTCTTCAATTTGAGCTATAACATCTTTTACATCTCCAAATAAACATTCCTCATACATTTTGGTAATTTCTCTAACAATAGAAACTTCTCGGTCATTTAATGTATCTTTTATTGCATAAAGAGTTTTAAGGATTCGGTTTGCAGTTTCATATACGACCAATGTTGAGTTTATATCTTTTAGTTCATTGAAAAAGTCGATTCTTGCCTTATCTTTGTTGGGAACAAAACCTGCAAACATAAAACGGTTTGTTGGGAGGCCAGAAAGTTGAAGAGCTGATATAACCGCACAGCACCCAGGAACAGTGGTGATTTTGATATCTCTTTTTCTGCATTCTCTAACTAATTTATACCCTGGATCAGAAATAAGAGGAGAGCCAGCATCACTAACCAAAGCAAGAGTGTAGCCTTCATTGATTAAATTTATAATTTCTTGAACTTTTTCTTGTTCAAAATGGTCTTCATAAGCAATAAATTTTTTATTACAGCTAATTCCAACTAACCCAAAAAGTTTTTTTGTTTCACGCGTATCTTCAGCAACAATAATATCAACACTGTTCAGGACTTCTTTAGCCCTAATTGATAAATCATTCAAATTTCCAATAGGTGTTGCAACAATATATAAAGATGGATTAGTCATTTTATAACTCTTTACAAAAAACGTTTTTTGATTTAAATAGAATAACATAATTGTAAATATTTTAGGAATAAATGCAAGTGTTAAAAAAAATAGCCGTATATTTTCTTGTTTTGGGTCTTATCGGGTGTGGAAACCGTTTGACAGATAATAGAATAGAAATAGCCAATCAAAAATATGATATAATAGATTATGATGCTATTAGTGATGAAATGTATAAAATAGATGCTCTTAATGTTTCTGTTTTGCTTCCTTTAAGTGGTAAAGCTGAAAACATTGGTAAAGGAATGCAAAATGCAATGTTTATGGCACTAAGTGATCAACGTGATAATAACGTGATTCTTAAATTTTATGATACTAAAAGCACCGCTTTAGGGGCTAAAGATGCTGCAGAAAATGCAATAAAAGAAGGATCTGAGTTGATATTAGGTCCTCTTATGTTTGAAGAGGTTGAAAGTGTTGCTCCTGTTGCTTTGAAATATGATATTCCTATTGTTTCTTTTACAACATCTCCGCAGGTTCTACAAAAAGGAATATACAGTATAGGTTTATTAAATGGAGAACAAATAGAGAGGGTTTTGTCTTATGCTAAAAGCAAAGGCAAAACAAATTTAGCTCTAGTTGTTCCTGATAATAATAGTGGTTTAAATGTCTTAAAATCAGCTTTAGGAAGTGCTCAAAATAAAGGAATTAAGCTTGTTAAGGTTGGTTTTTATAATCAATCAAGCATAGATTTTACATCTCTTATAAAAAGTATGTCAGAAGAAAAAGATTTTGATGCAGTTTTGATTGCAGATGGTGGAAATCGCTTAAAATCTTTAGCTTCTATGTTTGCATATAATGATATAATGTATCCAGAGGTTTTATTTATGGGAACATCAGCGTGGGATAATACAAATTTAAGCAAAGAGACAATTCTTTATCACGGTGTATATCCAATGGTTTCTAAAAATTATGTTTCTTATTTTAATGGCAAATACAAAGAAACATTTGGTGAAATGCCAAAAAGTATATATTCATTAGCTTATGATGGTGTTTTATTGGCAGCCACATTGTCTATGAAAAATACTGATATAACAGAAAGCCTAACATCAAAAAGTGGTTTTATCGGCGTTAATGGATATTTTAAGGTATTACCAACAGGCCAAAGTTGGCATAGCTTAGAAGTATATGAGATTACATCAAATGGTCCTAAAGTTGTCGCTCAAGGTGAGAAAAATGCTGAATATGTTGAAAATGAATTTGATGTTCGTTATATATCATATGATGCCTTGCCAAAGGTTTATGGCAAGAATAATTCAGAAGTCTTAAAATGGTTGTACAATAATTAGCATATTAAAAATTTTAAACTTGCAAATTATGAATATTTGCGTAATAAATAAACAAATGTTAAGTCAATGAAGGGAGCAGGGTTGATTTGTTGCTAACCCGGTCAGGTTCGGAAGAAAGCAGCCGTAACAATTAAATCAGGGTCTGTTTCCCTTCGCCTCAATAGAATGTGAAGATGTTGGAAGATAATAAAGAAAATCAATATGTTGTATTAGCTCGCAAATATCGTCCTCAAAATTTTGAAGATTTGCTTGGACAAGATGCGTTAGTTAGAACATTAACCAATGCGATACAAAATAATCGCCTTCATCACGCATATATTTTAACAGGAATTAGAGGTGTTGGTAAGACAACAACAGCAAGATTAATTGCTAGAGCTCTAAATTGCCGAGGAGCAGACGGACAAGGTGGGCCAACAATTCATCCTTGTGGAGAATGTGAGAATTGTAAAACAATAGCTCAAGGTAGGCACATGGATGTTATGGAACTCGATGCTGCATCTCACACAGGTGTAGATGATGTTCGAGAATTGTTGGATAGCTCACGTTATGCTCCAACAAATGCAAGATATAAAGTATATATCATCGACGAAGTTCACATGTTGTCCAAAGGTGCATTTAATGCACTCTTAAAGACGTTGGAAGAACCTCCAGCACATGTGAAATTTATTTTTGCTACAACAGAAATAAGAAAAGTTCCTGTAACCATTTTATCACGTTGTCAACGTTTTGATTTGCAACGCCTAAGTGTTGAAACTCTCAAGAACTTATTTACTAAAATTTTAACTAAAGAGAATATTCCAGCCGAACAAGAAGCGCTCGATATTATCGCAAAAGCAGCAGATGGCTCTGCTCGAGATGGGTTATCTTTGCTTGATCAATCAATAGTTTTAAGTGATGGAGATATCAAAACTGATGTTGTAAAAAAAATGCTAGGGCTTGCAGATAGAGGGCAAACATTATCATTGTTTGAAAGCCTAATAAAAGGTGATATGGAAAAAGTTCTAGGCAACGTAGCAGAGCAATATACATACGGTGCAACACCTTTGATTATTTTGCAAGATTTAATCAATATAACTCATGACATGGCAAAGGTGAAGATTTTACCATCTTTACTCACCTCTACAAGTTTAAGCGAGATAGAGCGTAATACTTTTTCAAGTCTAAGCGAGGCATCTTCTTTAGCTGTTTTATCAAAAATTTGGCAGATGCTAATTAAAGGTCTTAGTGAGTTAAATCTTGCTCCTTCATCTGTTGAAGCGTTAGAGATGATACTGCTAAGAGTTGCATACTCTGCATCCTTGCCAACTCCATTTGAAATGTTAAATGAGATAAAAAAAAACTCTAGTTTGATAGAAACGACAAAGCCTCATGGAGCTTTTGAAAAAAAAAATAACCTAAATGATGATATTTATGGTGGTAAAAAATATGAGGAATTTAATACTGTTGAAGATTTTTTACGTTATCTAGAAATAACCAAAAAGATACTTGTCGAATATTCTATAAAAAATGATGTAAGCATAGACGAATTTAAAAATGGTCATATTAAGATGCATATTAGTCCTAATATACATCAAGATTTTATTATGTCTTTACATAAATTGCTGACAGATACAACAGGCCTAAAATGGGAAATAGATATTATCAAAGGACAAATAGGTGAAACTATTGCGGATAAAGAGAAAACAAAGGTTGAAGCAAAAACAAAAAATGTGTCAGAATATCCCCTAGTTAAAAAGATTCTTGAAGAATTTAAAGGTGCTAAAATAGAAACGATAATTCGTAAAAATTTAAGTACTTTATCTGAGAGAGAGCCAGATTTATCTGGAGAAATGGCAAATATTTATTTTGAAGAAGAGGATTAGTTATGTTAAATATTCAAGGTTTAATGAAACAAGCACAAGCAATGCAGAAAAAAATAGAAGAGGCACAAAACAAATTAGCCACCACAGAAGTATCTGGTAATGCTGCTAATGGTTTGCTCACAATAACATTAAACGGCAAATCAGAGATGAAAAAAATATCTATTGATAAATCTTTAATTTCAGAAGGCGAAGTTGATATGTTAGAAGATCTACTCATGGTAGCATATAACGACGCTCATTCAAAAGTAGAAGCTATGGCAGAAGAGAGTATGAAGTCTGCAACTGGTGGAGTTAATTTAGGTGGATTAAAACTTCCATTTTAAGGGATATATATGTCTGGCTTTTACATAGAACAATTAGTAAAAACTATAGCAAAACTTCCTTCTTTAGGTACACGTTCTGCAAGGAGGATTACTCTTCATTTACTAAAAAAGCGAGAGAGTATTATTCCTCAGTTGATACAAACATTGCAGAATGTGTACGATAATGTTAAAGTTTGCGAAATATGTGGAAACTACGATGTAGAAAGCCCATGCCCAATATGCGCATCTTCAAATAGAGATCATCATACATTATGTATCATTCAAGATATAAGTGATTTGTGGGCTCTAGAGCGTGGAGGTTTGTATAAAGGAGTATATCATATTTTGGGAGGAGTTTTATCCGCAATAGAAGGAATAACTCCTGATGACCTAAACATAGATAAACTCCTTACTCGAATTGAACAAGAGGATATTACAGAAATAATTTTAGCACTTCCAGCAACAGTTGATGGCCAAATAACAATGCACTATATCTCATCTTTATTAAAAGATAAGGAAATAAAAGTATCAACCTTAGCTCAAGGAATTCCTGTTGGAGGTGAGCTTGATTATATGGATGATGGTACATTAAAATTAGCTTTAGATATGAGAAAGCAACTTTAGATTTTAAGTATTATTCGCAATCACTATCACAATCTTTTTCTTCATTGTTCTCTATTATTTCATCAATGGCATATCCATTTGCTCTAACAGTCCTTATATAGTCAGGTCCATATTTATTTAGAGAGCTTCTTAATCTTCTAATGTGAACATCAACAGTTCTAGATTCTACAAAAATATTTTCACCCCAAACAGATTTTAATAAAACCTCCCTAGAAAACACTTTACCGGGTTCTTTTACAAGCATTTTTAATAAACGAAATTCAGTAGGGCTAAGGTGAATATTGACATCTCCTCTTCTTACTTTTTTCTCCACCAAATCCATAGATATATCTTTAAATGATATAAATTTTTCTTTTTCTTCAAACAAAGGAGCTCTTCTCATATTTGTTTTTACTCTAGCCATCAATTCAGGTACAGAAAAAGGTTTTGTAACGTAGTCATCAGCTCCCGCAATAAGCCCTTTAACTTTGTCTTCTTCTTGGCTTTTGGCAGTAAGCATGATTATAGGTATTGCCTTAATTTCAGGTTTAGAACGAATAAGTTTACAAATTTCAACACCTGAAATTTCCGGTAGCATCCAATCAAGAATAATAACTGATGGACGGTGTTTATCAACCTCCAATACCGCATTAGCACCATTACTAACAACAATTACTTTATATCCTTCTTTTTCTAAGTTGTAGCTAAGTAGTGTTGCGATAGCTTCTTCATCTTCAATAACCATAACTGTATTCATATTATTCTCCTTTTATTTGTCTTATACTATCAGCATAATTGTTGCTACCAAAAATAGCAGAACCAGCAACCAAAATATCAGCTCCAGCATCTATGCATAATTTTGCTGTTTCCATATTGATTCCACCATCAACTTCAATAAGAGTTTTAGTGTTTTTTGTTTTTTCTTTTAAGTATTTAATTTTATCAATTGCGCTATGATTAAATTTTTGCCCACCAAAACCAGGGTTTACAGACATAATTAAAATCAAATCAACAACATCAATAAAATTATCCAAAACCTCAACATCTGTTTCAGGCTTTATAGATATACCAACTTTTATTCCAAAACTTTTTATTAGTTCAATTTCTTTTTCAGGATTTAGCGTTGCTTCCAAATGGAATGTAATAATATCCGGTTTAGCTTCAGCATACCAAGGGATAAATTTTATAGGGTCATTAACCATTAAATGCACATCAAATGCCAAACCACATTTTTTCTTAGCTTGATGCAAAATCATTGGTCCAAAAGTTATATTTGGCACAAAGTGCCCATCCATAACATCAAAGTGTATCAAATCAGCTCCAGCAAATTCTATGTCCAAAAGTTCTTTTTCTAAACACATAAAATTAGCAGCTAAAATACTTGGGGCTATTTTTACCATCTTAATCTCCTTAAATCCCATAAACAAACTATAAATAAAAAGTTTTAACTTATAGTAAATGAGCACTTCCAAACCTTGATAAACAAAAAAACATAATTATTTAATGGTTTCAAAATATAGATAATAGGAGATAATTATGGGTGAAATGGCACAAAAAATTTCAAAAACAGAACAAGAAAATTTGATAAATATGTTGCAAACAGCTTATGCGGAAGAATGGTTGGCATATTATCAATATTGGGTAGGAGCAAAGGTAGCAGAGGGGATAGAACGTCCCAAAATAGTTGCAGAATTTTATGAACACGCTGAAGAGGAATTAAAACACGCAAATTGGCTTGCAGAAAGAATAATACAACTAGGGGCAGTTCCTCTATTAAATCCTAAAGAATGGGAAGATTATGCAGAGTGTCAATATGACGAGCCAATAAATCCAGATACAAAGGTGCTTGTCGAGCAGAATTTAATTGCAGAGCGTTGTGCGATAGGAAGATATCAAAAAATTTGCGAAATAACACATGATAAAGACTATGAAACATTTAGGGTTTCACGCAAAATACTAAAAGAAGAAATCGAACACGAACAAGAAATGGAAGATTTTAAAAAGGATTTTGCTCACTATAAGTAATCGTTGCATATACATTTTTTTAACCTCTTAATGTTAAAATTTATGCATTAAGAGGTTTTTATTATAGGAGAAAACTATGCCAAATAAAGAATTAAAAAATATAATATCAAAATGGCAGAAATGGTTATTAACTCAACGTAATTATTCAAAGCATACTCTTCAGAGTTATTTAAGCGATTTGGAAATATTCCTAAATTTTATTTCTAAAGATGATATAATAAGTCTTCAAGAATTAAAACAGCTTGACGTAAGGGATTTTCGTAATTTTTTTAGTTATAGAGCTAAAAAAGGAACATCTAAATCATCCATTGCAAGAGAAGAATCTTCTATAAAAAATTTTTTCAAATATTTAAACGAAAATGATATCTTATCTAATACTTCAATTTTTCAAATAACACCTCCTAAATTGCCCAAGGTTTTACCAAGATCTTTAGAAGTTACAGATGCTTTCAAAGTACTAAACGAAGCTAGTCTTAATTGTAAAGAGCCTTGGATTGGATTTCGTGATCAGGCTATTTTAACATTATTGTATGGATGTGGATTGCGCATATCTGAGGCGTTATCACTAAATGTTGAAGACCTAAATGATAATGAGATGATTAAAATAAAAGGAAAAGGAAATAAAGATAGATATGTTCCGATACTTCCTATCGTCGTAGAAACTATAAATAGATATAAAGAAAGTTGTCCTTATATATTAAGAAGAGGGGAGGCGCTATTTGTTGGGGACAGAGGAGATAGAGTTTCGCCTCGAGTAATTCAACGTAAATTACAACAAATAAGAGAGGTGTTGAGTTTACCAGATAATATAACTCCTCATGCACTAAGACACTCTTTTGCAACACATCTTTTAGCCAAAGGATCTGATTTGCGCTCAATACAAGAGTTATTAGGACACTCTTCTTTGAGTTCTACGCAAAGATATACAGATGTGGACTTAAATAAAATAAAAGAGGAATATAAAAAAGCATTTCCAGATTAGTGAATATAGATACCCTCAAGGATGTGTGTGGTTTTATTGTTAACCTCTCTTTGCTTGTAAGCTCGGAGGCTATATTGCTTAATAATATCTTGTTATTATTCCATCAGTTTTATGATGATTTTTTATAAGGTAGAAATAAAAAAAAAGCACCAATCTGGTGCTTTTTTGTAAATTTCGCAAAATTACTTTAATTTCTTTTCTACGAATTCTTCATGTTTCTTAGATTTTTTATCAAACTTTCTCATAACCAATTTCTCAGGATGAGTTCTTGGGTTCTTTTCAGCAAGATAAAAAGTACCTGTACCAGCACTACTCTCTAATTTAACTTTAACTTTAACTGCCTTTGCCATTACTTTACTCTTATAAATTTAAGGTTAAACACAAAAAACTTTGATAGCAATATACATTTAATATCCTTAATGTCAACAAAATTTTTAAGCAAAATTGCTTTTTATGAGATTGATAGCAGTTAAAATATCTTTTGATGAATTTTGAGAATCAGTAATATTGCAACTATTTTCTATACCAGTACAAATTTGCGGAGTAATTCCTACCTCATCAATTTTTTTTCCAGATGGGGTATAAGTATAACCACTTGTGATGTATAAATTATTATCTTTTACATGATAAACAGATTGAAGACTTCCTTTGCCAAATGTACGAGTCCCAACAATTATAGCCCTACTTTGTTCACCCAAAGCACCTGCAACAATTTCTGCCGCAGAAGCAGTATTGTTATTAACCAAAACAACAATCTTTTTTCCATCAATTAAATCACCTTCTTGAGAAGTGTAATAATTGGTGTTTCCATTTTCCACACTATAAGTAATTAACGCATTATCCAAAAATAAATCGCTTACTTTAAGTGCTTCATTGAAATTACCCCCGACATTGTTCCTAAAGTCTAAAATCAACCCATTAACGTTTGGTGCAGAATTAACGATTCCTTTTATGTCTTCAGCAAGTCCATTGTAGAAAATTTCAGTCTTTATATAAATCACATTATCAATGATTTTATGATCTATGTCTTTATGCTTTAATACATTCTCTTCCATTCTAGAATACTTGTCTATATTGTGAGCGATAGTGTTTATTAACTGTAATTCAATATTATCTTTAGAAATCTTAGGAGAGTGTTGGCAATAAATAGATAAAACATTATTTATGATATCTCTCCAAGCCAAAGAATTATGATTGTCATTTGGCACTAAAAAATGATCAATTAGATTATTTTGATAATAAACGTATATTTTTGATTTGCTAGAATATATCCTAAAATTTTTATCAAACTTACTAAGCTCTTCCATGCTAGTTATAGATATCTTTTTTAAGTCAGCAATATGGGAATGTTTTTTTTCAAGCATGTCATATATTTTATTTATTCGCTTAAATTCAAAAGCATTAGCCTCAAAAGGGCTAAACAAAATAGATAAAATTAAAACAAACAATACCTTAAGCATCTTAATCCTTAAACTCTGCAACTAAAGGCGTATGGTCGGAAGGTTTCTCCATTTGCCTTAAAGTTTTATCGACATAAACACTATTTAATTTTTTTTCAAAAAAAGCTGAAATAAAAATATAGTCTATTCTTAAACCCAAATTAGTTACAAAAGAGTTAGCGGTATAATCCCAAAACGTATATCCTTCGGTATTTTTGTGTAATAATCTAAAACAATCTTTTAATCCCAAGTATTTAAGAGCAGTGATTTCATTTTTTACTTCTTTAATATAGAGGGGGCTATTTTTAAAACTTTCTTCGTTATATACATCTATATCTTCCAACATAACGTTAAAATCGCCAGCCATTATAATAGGAATTCCTGAGTTTAATAGATTCTTTGTATGTAGATACAATTTATCTAACCATTTTAATTTATAAGCTAGTTTCTCTTTTTCAGATTCTTTATCCCTACCACAACCATTCGGAACATACACAGATATAGCATAGAATTGCTCATTTTCTTTGTTTATCAAAATTTCTAAATATCTTGCTTGTTCATCTCTAAAATTTGGTAAATTGCGATTCGTTATCTTAAAATCGTATTTACACAAAATAGCCACCCCATTATATCCTTTTTGCCCAAGGACAGCAACTTTGTATCCTAAACTTTCGCATTCAAAATATAAAAAATTTTCAGTTTCGCATTTAATTTCTTGTAGAAAAATAATATCGAAATTTTCTTTCTTTAGCCAATCAAAAAAGTTATTAGCTCTTGCTTTTATTGAATTTACATTATACGTAGCTATCTTCATTTTTTCCTCTTAATTTTTTTATATTTAGAATTTTAACAAACTAATCTTAAATGATTGTAAACAAATTTTATATTATAATACTTAGAAACGGTTAATCAAAGGGGTATAAATATGTTGCAAGGGTTTGATACCAACAAAACAGATATTAGTGATTATCATCAACGAGTAGCAGATAGAAATATTCAGATTATAGAAGATAGAAGCGACGAAATAGAGCATGCTAAAAATGGTTTTATAGGAATGCTTGCAGGTATTTTTGTTGGAGCTATTGTGGGCTGGATATTTTTAGCACCAAATAACGAAAATGATAAAACACCTGAAATACCCGTAATTAGAAGAAGTATAAAACCTTTCAAGATACAACCTAATGATCCAGGAGGTATGGAAATAGATAATCAAGATAGGGAAATTTATCACATTGTAGATAACACCCCTAAAGAAAATAAAGAGGTAAAAATTAAATCTTTACCAGATATGCCAAAGCTTGTTGTTGAAAGCACAATAGAAAAAACAGACGATATGGAAACACTAGTAGAAAGCATAGAAGAAGATTTATCTCTAAATGAAGAAACAATAGATTTTTTAAGTGAAGATGATAACACAAAAGTAGTTCAAGCAGAGCTCATGAGTATCAATACAAACAGTAGAGAAAAAATAGTAATTCCTCAAAAAATAAACCAAATAGATGTTGAGCTATCAAGCACAATAAATAGTGAAAAACAAGAAACATCAAAACCAAAAGAAGAAAATAAAGAAAAAGTTCTCACTAAACAAGAAACAACCACAATAAATAAACCATTAAACAACACCAAAGGTATGTGGTATGCACAAATCATAGCTTCATCTAGTCGAAGTGCGGTGGAAAATTTATGGAAAAACATGTTGCAAAAACATAGCTTCTTGAAGAGTTATTATTACGAAGTAGAGGAAATAACTGCAGCAAATGGTAATACACTTTATCGCTTAAAAGTAGGTTCCTTCAAAACTCGTAAGCAGGCTGAAGAACTTGCAAACAAGTTAAAACAAAACAATATTAGTAGCATAATAAAACAGAATTAAGGACTAAAATGAATAAGCCGATTTTAGCTTCGATATTATCGTGCCAAACAACAGAATTGACGGATAGAGAAAAATATCTATTCGAAAAATTTAATCCACTAGGAATAAGTCTTTTCAAAAGAAACATAGAAACAAAAGATAAACTAAAAAAATTAGTAGATGAAATTAAAAATGTAATAAATCGAGATGATGTTTTAATTGCAATAGATGAAGAAGGTGGGCGTGTTTCAAGAATATCGCACATCAATAATAATAAATATGTATCACAAGATATATTAGGTAAAAACGATATCAAATATACCATTGCTCATGCAGAATTAACCGCCATGGATTTGCATATTTATGGTATTAACGTAAATTATTCTCCTGTTGCTGATATAAAGGATAATTCTTTATCAGAAGTCTTAAAAACAAGATGCTTTAGTGATAATCCTGATAAAGTAAAACAATATGCAAAAGCAATGGCAGATACTTATATAAAAATGGGGATTTGCCCATGTATTAAACATATTCCTGGGCATTTTTCATCCCCAAAAGATCCTCATCTAGAAGTTTTAGAAAGTAATCTAAACAAAGATGATATAGATAAACAAATAGAATACTTAGAGTTTATAGCCAATTATCCGCTAGCAATGACATCACATATAAAATTAAACAATATAGATGATAAAAATCCAACCACAGTATCTAAAAAAGTAATCACAAACATAATAAGAGAAAAATTGCAATTTGATGGTTTTCTTTTAAGTGATGCTATAGATATGAAGGCTTTATCTGAGAACATTGTCAAAAAACATAATAATGCACTAGATGCAGGAGTAGATGCCACTTGTTATTGCTCAGGAAATATTGAAGAATTAGAACGAATTTGTAATGAAAAGAGATTTATGACTGAAAAATCATTAAATAGATTTGAAAACATAAAAAAAGTCATTCATAATCCTTGTGAGAAAATTGATGTAGAAGCTCAAAGGAGTTTGTACAATCACGGATTAAACAAGTGGTTTGATGAAATATATTTATATGATGCGACAGAAGTGTTGCATCATATGCAAAAAAAAGGAGAAAACTTATGATTTGGATTTTAGCTATAATTGTTGTTGCAGTAATTTATAATGCTGAGCGTATGCCTCAAATTATTGAAAAAATTAAAGGTGAAGCACCTCACATAGTTGAAGCAGGTAAAAAGATGTCAAAAGAAATAAAAGAAAAAGCAACATCTAATAAAGCAACCAAAAAACAAGAAAAAACAGAAAATGAATAATAAAAAAGCGGATATTTATCCGCTTTTTTTAAGATATTAAGCCAAATCACCTTCAATGCTCAGTAGTTAAAAATAATATCACAAAAGTAATTATTTTAATGCAGGGATATTTAATTGAGCAAAATGTCCTGGTTTGATTTTTATTGTAGCATAACGGAGATTATCTGTTTCAATCATATATTCTTCGCGTCCTGTCAATTGCGCTGCTAGTTTATAAAAATCTCTGCCATTAAGTTCTTGTTTATACCAATTCATTAAGTAAAATACACATGCTTGAGATTTATCAGTTAAACCACATCTTGGTCTTCCTGATGGTACATCTTGATTGATAACAACACCTTCTAAACCATGTTGCTCAATTTTCTTTGATGAAAATAAAGCCTTACCAACAAACATTCCCAAAAAAAGACAAACAATACCTGCAACAACAAGTACATTCTTTTTTACATATCCATCTAAGTTATCATTATCATCAAAATAATCATCTGATTCATAATCAAGTTCAGAAGGCATGTCATCTAATGGGTATGAATTTTCAAAAGATTGAGCTTGCGCAATTTCATTTGCTTCAGCAGATGTGATTAAATCATTATGCGATTCTTGTTGATCTGAATTTACATTACTAATATCTACACTTTCACTATTCTCTAACGGAGCTTCAACAAAATTAACTTCTTCAACCCCTGCTTCTTTTTCAGGAGCAACAGGAGCACCAGGCATCTGTCCTATTTTAGGTCTTTTAAATTTACGAAGTTTAGGTCTAGATTGCAAAGAAGAATTATCAGAGAACTTCTCTGTTTTTAATGATGTATCATTGTTTAAGATATCAGATGTTTCATTATCCATAACTAACCTCATTAAATTTTATTTTTTATATCTTCATCTGTTTTTAATGTTCTAACCAAGCGTGGAACAATAAATGCGATTGTTTCTGTTCCTTGCTCAGCAGGCCCAAAAATTTCACTAGGTAAGCCAATAATCAAGAAGTTTTCACCGATACGATTCCTAGCCTTAAATTTAGTGATTTCACCTTCTGTAGTATCCAGTGTAATTTCAGATAATATACGATTATTTTTCTCAACATTTGCTCTAGCAAGAAGGGATAAAGAATATTCCATATCATCAACCTTACCGCAACGACCAACATCAAAACGAGAAAACCATTGTGTAGGAACTACAAAACGTCCCTCAGATATTTCTTGAATATCAGCATATTTGCTAACAAAAGTTTTCAAATGTTCGATAGAAATATCATTTGTTACTGTTAGCATTCTTCCAATAACTCCTGTCTGCGTTGTAGCAATACTTCCAAAGTCAAAATCTTTTAATAAGTCATTCCAAACAATGCCACAAGGCTCTTTAGCTATTGCTCTAAAAATGCTAACATCATACATAATCATTGTTGGATTATTTTCAAAATCATTAACAAGACTATTAACTTTGTTCATTGTTTCCAGATTCGTTTCAAATGTAATAGAATAATCACGCCAGTTTGTAACCATATCAGTAATTCCTGCTCCTCTTAGTACATCTAGAAAACCTAACATTAAAGTTCTAGAATTTGGAACATAAAGTGTAAAACTAGCTCTTCTACTCAAAATTATAGATTTTTGCTTTTTGTCATAGCGATAAAATAAATCAGCAGATTTAGCAATCATCTTAACCACATCACTAAAGCTACCATTTATATCCTTACCATAAAGCATTGGATAAGGTGCATCTTTAGCAACTAATGTTAATCCTGCCTCAGTTGTAAGCTTCAATAAAGCTTGATCTGCAGGAATATTATCAAAAGAGAAATCTCTTACTTCAAACTCAGGTAAAGTATCATCTATATCATTTCTTTCAATCTTAAAAGAAATATTGTTGTGAGGCAAAATTTGCACCATTTCTTGAGTTTTCCAATTAACATTACAACGTAAAGGTGTCTCCAAATCTAAGTCATTTGCTCTAAATGTTGTGCGTAACATATATGGATTCTGTTGTGGCAAAATCACAAAATTATCTTGTTTAACATCCTCGTCATTTACAACGATAGTATCATTATTGCCATTAAAACCATTACATGCAACAATGCTTAGCACTGAAAATAACAAAAATAAGCATTTAAGTTTGTTTGAAAAATTAACTATTTTCATCATTCTTATCTTTCTCTTCAATAATTTTATTTTGTTCAGCCATCAATTTAGCTACAACATCTTCAATACTTTGTCCCGCACCAGCTGTTGGTTTATTATCAGCAGGTGATGCAAAACCTTCAAAGGCATCTTTTGCTGCGCTCAAATCTGCATCTTTCTTAGATGTCATCTCAACAGAAGCATTTCTTTCTAATTCTTCTTTATATAATCTTAAATTATCTTCTAAAGCTTTCACACCACCTTTAATTTTTTTCTCAACGTAAGGGTGTAATTCAGTGTGTGAAATAATATAATCACCTGTTTCACATAACTCATCCAAAACGTCTATAATGTATGCATAAAAAGGATATTCCTCAACAGCAATATTCCCTTTTCTAATGCAACGAGCAGCAATTCTAGATACGGTTCTATCATAATAATCTCGAATGAGTACATAATTATCTATATACCAAAGAGACTCACGAGTAACCGCAATTACACGACTATCTGGATTGCCCATATCACCTGTTTCAGGTTTTTCTATTGTGTCATTATTGTCAGCCATAAACACCCCCACTTACTAAAAAATAAAATAAACAAACTAGCTTGTAAATATATTATTATCTTTTATTATCATTTAAGTGTTATTTGTTTTTATTTTATCTTTTATTTATTTTTTTAATTCCCGTTGTTATCGTTTTTGATTGGGTTTCCATTTTCATCAACCCATTCCCAATCTTCTTCTCCACCATTATTTCCACTTACAGGATTCCCATTCTCATCAACCCATTCCCACTCCCAATCATCATCAGAAGTTGCTTCTTGAGTTGTCGAATTTGGTTGTTCTTGTTGAATTGAAAGGAAATTATCATCTTCAAATTGTTCATCATAACTGTTATCAGATGGCACATTCTCATCATCGCTATAATCATCAAGTGCGATAGGTTTATCTAGAGAAGATATATCAATATTATCAGTCGTAAGAGCTGCTCTAATTTTATCCAATTCCGCACTATATCTACTTTGTTTTGGTGTAGATGGTTCAATGGTTAGAGAGTTTATCTCATTATTTTGATCTAAGAAGAATTCATTTAAACCAACTGAAGGAGTTTCGTTTTGTTCTGGGTTTTCAAAAGTTGAAACAGTCTCATTGTTTTCAAAACTATTCTCAAAGCTTGGAGTAAATTCATTATTGTTGAAATTGTCTTCGAAGTTTGGAACAGATTCGTTGTTGTCAAAACCATTCTCAAAACTTGGAACAAAATCATTATTATTGAAGTTATCTTCAAAACTTGGAGTAGCATCACTATTTCCAAAGTTATCATCAAAACTAGAAAAAGATTCGTTATTGCTAGAGTTATTTTCATCAGTGTTTTGGTTATTTAAGTCGCCAGCCTCTTGAGATAAGCCTAAAAAGTCATCAAGTTTTAGGTTAGTCTCTTCTGTTTCTGATGACACAAAGGGGTGTTCGTTAGAACTCTCAGTATTATTTTCAAAGGAGTTAAAATCAAATGTTTCAAAAGATACATCTTGCCCCAATGCGCTATCTGTTGTTTCTGTAAATGAGTTTTCAAATGTATCTTCAATACCAGAATTAAATATAACCCCATCATTTGGAATGTTGTTGCTAGAAGCAAATGAAGCTAAATCATTAAATTCTGGCTGATTGTTGCTAAATGAAGGTGTTTCACTTGTAGCTTCGGTTGTTGTATCATTAAATGAAGCATTTTCAAAAGAACTATAATCGAAGTCATAATTTTGATTTTCTGTGTTTAAGCTTAAATCATTAATTTTACTCAAATCTTGTAAATTATTGCCTGATGATGCTTCTTCGTTAAAGTTTGGAGTTTCATTATATGTTAAGTTAGTCTTTTGCTCGAAAGTATTGCTTTCAGGTAATGAAAAAGAAAGACCATCATCTTCAAAAGATGCAGAAGTGATATTTAATTGTGGAGTATCATCTCTTAAAGCGCTACCTTGTGGTGGTAGATTATAATTTAAATCATCACTAATAGAGGATAAATCCACGTTTAACTCTTCATCAGAAAGAGCCGAAGAGTTAGCATCTTCTGCAAATGCGTGTTTAGGTAAAGCAAAATCGAGTCCATCATAAACAGGGGAAAATGTTTGAGCTTTTGTAGGTTGCACATCATTAGATTGTGGTAAAACAAAATCTAAATCATCAACAAAACTTTCTTCTCTATAATCGTTTCTAGAAGTGTTTGTGTTTGGCGTGTTTTCAACAGCCAAAGGCTTATCGATGATGAAGTTGTCAAAATCATCTTCTTGATTAAAAGCCTTTTCACTTAATTCTGCAAAAGCAATTGGAGCACTAACAGATGCTAAAGCTTCTCTAGGACGAGCTTGAGCGCTGTTTGTAATGCTGTTTTGTGGTTTTTGCTCATTGTTATTTGGTGTGTTAGTTGAGCCATTGTTTTGCACAAAAGTTTTTTGCGGTGCATTGTTATTTGTGTTATTTCCCAAATTATTATTTTGCACAAAAGGTTTTTGTTGAACAGTGTTCGGAGTATTTGTAGATGTACTATTCGTTCTAATAGGAGTATTTGTTGTTTCCACATTATTTCTGTTTATTTGTGGTTGTTGCACACTTAAACCAATGTTAGATGAAACATTATCCCTATTGTTATTTTCCAGCCCATCTTCAAATCTATTTTTCTTCTTTTTCTTTTTCTTCTTAAAATTTTCTTCTTGTTCAAATGTTGACAATTGGTTGGCAATAAGTTCTTTGCAGTGATCAACAAAATTAGCTGCCTTAATTGCAGAAGGCTGAGATTTTATTTGTTCAGATACTTGAGTCTGTAAAGATGTCTTCTCAGTAGAAGCGCTAGTTTGTGATCTATCATTAACATTGCTATTTGCAAAATTGTTTTGCTGTGCGTTAGAAATCCCAGATGTTTGGATACCAATTGCTGCAATATCTTTAAAACTCTCAACCAACATTTGTTGCATTCTGTTTAGAGAGCTTTCAACTTCAGCTCGTATCTCGTTTTTAAAGCTTTGCAATCTATTTTCAATGTTTAAAAAGTCTGAGATTTCGTTATTCTTTTGCGCATTAGATGTATACATCCCTTCAAGCAATTTAGTAATAGATGCTTGAGATGCAATAATGCGATTGTTAAGGTCAGCCTTACCGATATCGTCTCTTGAACGAGATGCTAAAATACCTTCTAAAATTCTAGAGATAGAAACTTGAGAAGCTATAACTGAATCTGTTATATTTCTTGTTTCTTTTAGTACATCCAATAATGATGCTCGAGATGTTCTGATTTCTTCAGCTATAACGTCAAATGTGTTTCCAAAATCAACAACACCACCTGTTGCACCACCACCAGATACAGTTGCTTGCATAGGATTTTGCTTAAATGCAGCAGCCAAAGATTGTGCTAAAGTTTCTGCAAATGATGAATCAATAGTAACACTTCCTGCAACAACAGCACCACTCACAGGAGCTCCTGCTGGAGCTCCAGATGGAGTAGATGAATCTGTTGCTAAGTTTGTGTAATCTTCTTTGTTTGATTTTACAAAAGATATACCTCTTTCTGTTTTTACTTCTTCAATATGCTCCATGAGCAAACGCCCACCAGGCATACGTTTGTAGAAGTCTGTAATAACAGGTGGCAAAGCTAAAAGCTCATCATCAAATTGATCACGCTTTGCTTTGTTGAAAATATGTACCTGTCTATAAATGTTTAAGTACCGTTGAGCCACCAAAATCGGGGCTTCTTCCTTCTCTTTATCGCTACCAAACTCTACATCATTTAAATTTTCCACGAGCCATACCTTCTATATAAAATTACATAAACAACAGTCAAAATAATAACATTTAAAGCAAAAACTATAATGCGATATCTACAACTTTATGTATCTTCACAAAATCATCGTTGCTAAAATAAATGCGTTCTTCAGGATTCCACATTAAGCCATATAATTGACCAGTCTCATCTTCTCTAACGCTAACAACATAAGCTTCTTGCTCAGATTTATAATAAAGAGCAATATCACCAACACTTGCAACTTCAGATGGAGCAACAAACATAACAGCTCTGTTTGACAATATAGATCCAAGTCTTCTTGTGCACAAGCTTACTCCATAAACATCTCTTTTTTCAAACAAGTTAGCAGGTTTTGTTGCTTCTTTAGAAAAAGCTGATTTATCAATTATAATAGCACCATCTGTTCCAGATATTCCAAATACAGGAACTTTTAATGTATCAATATCGATATAACTATTTTGTTCCGCAATCATACGTGTCATATTATTGATTTTATATTTTGTATCATTGTGAGTGATGATTTCTTCTAAAGAACCATTTTCATCTAATTTTTTAATTTCAGCTTTAAGAGTATCAACATCCATATCTAGAGCTCTAGCAATATTTTTATACTCTTTGTCAGAAACTTCTCTTTGTCCCATTTCAATTCTATGATATACAGATAGAGTCATTTCAGAACGTTCTGCAACTTCAATCAAAGTCAAAGATTTATCGCCTCTAATGTATCTTAGAGCAGCTCCCAAAACTTTCAATCCACTGCTTTTGTTTATTTCTTGTCTGCGTTCTTGTTCTTTTTTCCAAGCAAGAACAACTTCTTGTTGTGAGTTTTGTTCATTAACATATAAATCTTGTAAAGAACAATCCAATATTTCTGCCACAGAAATAAGTTGTTCTTGGTTTAAGCGTCTATACCCCTTTTCTATTTTAGAAATAGCAGAAAGACTTATGCCTAGTTTGTCAGCTAAATCTTGCATAGAAACGCCATGCATTTTACGTTGAATTCTAATTTGATTAGGAAATACAATCTCTTCCATAATTTATCACCTCTAATGAAATATAAACATTTACTATATAATAGTGTTGCCAAAAAAATATGCAAGTCAAAAAAAATAAAAAAAAATAAATATGTATAACTTTTGTCAATGCAAGCTATTCATTGGGTTTATCACACAAAAATACTCCAATTTGAAGCGTAAATTGGAGTATTTGGGTTTTAAATTCGTCTAAACTTAAAACTTATTTATAGATGTTTAGTATTCAATTTTGTTGATCTTTCAGAGGCAGCTCTTGCACCAAGATTTTTAAGAAAATCACGAGAATTTGTACCACTTGGGCATATACCGAGATCTATCAAAATATCTGAACCAAAAACAAGGTCATTTTCGGGTTTACAATTAGAATTGCTTATGTCCAAATCATCTGCAATGTTTCCTTTGTCGTCAATAATCTTGCCTGCACTCATTGCATCTCGAACATCTGTATGTCCCGCTTTTGCTCTGGCTCCATATTTTAAATAGGTATTTTCCTTTCCTTTAGCATTTTTTCTAGTATCAAACCCCATATAGGCATTATCAAAAAATCCATCTTGCTCGGCATTTTCTGTGTCTTTAACAATGATAGTCTTTGTTTTCCAAAACAAGAAACGTCTTCTTCGGGTTTTAACATAATATTCTCTTCCAGTTTGGGAGTCTATTTTTATTTCTCTGACAGTCCCCGTTAAAAATGATTTGAAAGCATATTCTCCCCCACCTAAGTCTCGTCCAAACCTCTTTAAGAAGCGTTTTCTGTTTTTAATTTTTCGCATCTTTTTTTTGTTTAGTCTTTCTACTTTAGCACCAACTGCCATTCTCCCAGTAGCAGGGTCGATTCTCATTGCAAAACGAGTTACTTTTCCTGTATAATCGGTTTGTTCAATATATATTTTATATGGGTCAGAAAGATCATAAACAACTTTTCTATCTTTATAATATTTGCCAACATGTTTTCCCTTTTTCTTCATTGCATTTACTGCAATTTGTGTCATGATTTTTTCTCTGTATCTAGGATCAGCCAATGCCTTTGGAGAATTCATAATAGCATTAACTGCACCAACGTTTACATCACCATTTTCATCAAATAAATGCTCATTCATAAAATTATGTTTAAATTTAGTGTCAGATTTTATTTGCACACCACTTTTGGTGTATTCTTCAAATGTTGTAGAGTATTTATCAGAAATCATCACATGTCTTCTGCCGTTGATAGGGTTCACCCATTCTCGAGTTAAAACATCTCTTCCATTACCGTCCTTTTCGGTAGAAAATTTCATTCCAAGCACTCGCATCGATTTACCAGAACCATTAGAAGTCCCAAAAGTATTAACAGTTTTTGCTATTCCGATTCTAACAGCTGCTTTACTACCTCGTTTTATGCCTCTTCCTGCCCATTTACCTGTTTCAACAGCTGCATGTCTTACTTTGTGAGCCGCTTTATCTGTGAGGTCATCTATTTTTCCGGTTACTTCTTTACCAATTGTTTGTGCTGCACCCACACCAGAACCTTTAGAAAGTTGTTTAGCCAAATCTTTAGCAAAAGGCATATAAGTTAAACCAATCGCAAGAATAAATATAATATACAACATATTAGGCCCCCAAAACGCTATACCTTTGTTGGGGTCTGTAAATATCAGCTTAGGATCAGATAAATCACCATTTGCTAATGCTGCAGATAAAACACTTCCAATATATTCTAATATACATTCAATTACAATAGACATAAACACAAATACAAAAACAGAGTTTATAATCCATTGTAAAACTTTACCTAAATAACCTTTAGTCCCAGCAAATGCAAAACCACAAATAGCAAAAGGAAGTAATGTCATTGCAAGTCCTAATTGCAAAACAGCATCAGCCATAATCCAAGGGTATGAAGCCATAAAGAAAATACCTCCAATATATAGCAATAAACCGTCAATAATAAATATTGGATGAGGCAATATAAATAACAATCTATCAGGGCCACAACCTCTACAAAATGCCCAATCGCCAAACTCAAATAAATATTTAATCTTAAATTCAATATTTTCTACAGTACAAACAATAGCTGTTCCAATCGAACTTGGTATTCCACCTCCAATTCCTGCAGTAGAACTACCACCACCCATTCCTCCATAAATACCTGAAGCACCATGACAAGATCCTCCGCTACCAGATGCGGCAAAATCCATCATCGCACTAAAAAGAGGGGATATTGTTAAATTAAGCACATTATAATAATTATAATTTAGTATGTAAAATATCGTGCAACAGAGAAAAGATTTTTTCAATAAATCATTCATCAGCCCACTTGCATCTTTTGCCCCCATGGATGATAGATATTTTAATAAAATAAGAGCAATAGAAACCCCCATAAACACAAGTAGAAGTTGCGCTAATCCAACACCAAACGATGCATAAGATTTGTGCGCCATTATACTTCCTGCATTAAAGATAATCTTAAACATCGGGCAGAACAAACAAACAGTTGAATCTGGATTTGGAGGATTACAATTAACCGTTAAATCAATACCCAATTCATTTAATATTACTTCACTAGCCTTATCAACAACCCAATCTTTTAATTTTTGGCACCATTCACAAGCCCAAGCTTCAGCATCTGAGCAATAAAATAAAACACACCCACCAATGATAAAAGGCATACAGTTTTTTAAGAATTTCATAAATTTATTCATCTGCGCCTCCTTACTATTTATTGAAATACCTATCTATTTGGTGTTTGGCAACATCTTTTCCGTATTTTGCTACCTTTCCAACAGTTTTATTCTTCAAACCTGATAATAATTGTGTGACATGTTCACTTATTGGATTACCAGCGAACGCACTACTAAAGTAATGTCCACAAAACTCTGATGCCATTAAAGGTAAAACTCTAAGTGCAACGACATACGATAAAAAGATTTTTCCAAAAGGTAGTGTAAATAGTGCAAGTTTTTCTTCTATCAAGTCAGCATTGTCCGTAAGGAAAGCTTCTCGTAATTCATTAGCTCCACCAAATACAGACGCCACAATGTCGCTAATAATTGTCATACTAATCAAAATTCCTAGTGGTAAGAAAATGAAGACACCAACATAATATAATATATTACCAACAATAGTTTTTAGTTTATCTCGAGTCCAACCAAAGGGCCACAATGCGATTCCAAGAGGAAGTAGAACGATAGAAATGGATAAATTAAAAGCAATATCAAACATAAAGAATGCCGCCATCATAGAAATCATAAATCCTATTCCAATTAAAAGAATTGCACTAAGCCATAATTGTATAGCTATCAATCTAAATTCTTCATTTATAATAGGAATTTCTATAATTGCAGCTTTTCCATAAATAGAACTACAATATAACATATCACCAAATTTCATCATATCTGCAGAAGATTTGTTTATAATCTTTGTCATTTTTAATATATCATTTGATAACTTTTGCATAGTATTACCGCCAGAAATTGCACCATAACTAATTTCTGAAACATTTATAATTTTTGCATTACCATTTTTTATAGGGCTAAGAGCAATAAATATGCTAAAAATCAATATTTGAAATATCTTTCTCATATCATACTCCTCCAATTCCTGCATTTGCACTAAATACAGATCCAATACTGTATCCAATATCTAATAGCGGATCTATAATATACAGTGAAATAGTATCAAGTCCAAAACTTACAGTAACGTATGCAAGCGCCCATTTAAACATAAATCCAATAAGTCCATCTAATATTTTAGCGGGATCTTGAGAAGCAAAAGAGCCAAGAGCTTTCAAAAAATAACAAGCAATCCAAATAGCCCCACCATACAAAAGAATTGTAAGACTAATGCTTTGTATAAGGCCATAAAGAGTTTCAGCAGCCCCTGTAAGACTTTGCATCAAAGAAAATACAACATCACAAGTCCAACATTCTGCGTTGTCATGTTGAGCAGTTATCACGCCTTCAACGCATGCAGTCTGGTAATTCTTACCCTCTTCACCATCAGCAAAAGCAAGAGTTGGAAAAAATAAATTACCACCCAAAGCAATCAAACCACCTATAAACTTATTATGGAGGGTTTTTACTAAAAGAATATGTGACCACTTATTCATCATTGTACCCCGCTAAAGAATTAAGTTTTTCATTAAGTTTATGTGCTGTCTGTCTTACACTATCAGCAGCAGAACGTGTTTTTTCATATTTATCAAGAGCAGATGTAATTGTAGATGTTGCACCACCAGAGATATATGCAAGAACAGCAGCTCCCGCTTTTTTAGAGGAATCAATTATAAATCTAGATATTTTTTTATGGAAGTCTGGTCCACCTCCGCCTCCAATAAACGTATCAGCAAGTTTAACTCCAAGTCCAGGAATACTAAATAATAGCAAAGAAATCATCAACATAGCCATCAACTCAGGAGCAAAGCTATCAAGTTTTCCTTCTTCAAGGGTAGGTCCTATGCTACCTATAATTATTTCAAGAGCGTTTACAGCAAGTCCTACAAGAAGACCAATAAATAACATAATTCCAGAAGAGTTCAAAAACATTAAGAAAATATGGACAGCCCATTTTCTTGTATAAGCAAATGGAATACAAACTAAAATAAGCGTAAGAATATCAGCAGCAAAGTTCAATCTAAACAAGCTATCAATCACAAATAATGCAAAACCAAATTTTGCAACGGTGAAGAAAATAATCAAACCAAGACCAACAATCATCGCAGAAATATCAAATGAACAAATTAATTCAACACCAATTTTTATGCCAGCATTTAATCTTGTACTAATTGAACAAACCAGACAATTTGCCATTGGTGCAACAGTGCTCTTTAATCCAGATGATATATCAGCCAATTGAGCTTTACAATTTGTATAATTATTAGAAAAAGTAACATCCCCAATAACTCCAAGATTGAAATTTGCAGATTGGCTAATATTAACAGTTCCTGATGCAAGCTCCATTATCGTATCATAAATAGATACAAGAAATATATTTGCAACATATACAAAATTTGAGCTAGAGCTAATAGCCCACGCACAAAAAGCACAGAGAAATAATTTATGTCCCACTTCGGTTAAAAATTCACCAGTATTTTGTGCCTTAAAAGAGGGTAATATTTTTAAAAACTTAAACCCGACCCAAACAGCAAAACCAGCCATAATAACAGCACCACCCGTTTGAGGTTGTGCAATAGTTGAGAGTCTTAAATTAAATAACTTATCAATTATAAGTAAAACGGCATTTATGATATATGTTTGCCAACAATCAGCTTGCTTTGCTAGATTCTCCTCAGAACCTTTAGACATACCATCTTCTTCCTTACAAGCACATAACAAAAGTATTATTGCAAACATCAATATATTATGCAACATTCTATAGGAGAAAAACTTTTTTATATTAAATCCTAAAATCATAGTATTCCTCCTTACTTTCTCCACCAAGCTTTATAGCCATCACGACCTGTTCCTGTGAGCTTTCCTCTAAGAGAAGTTGCTCCACGACTCAAAGCAGCCATTCCTTTATCTAAACGAGTAATACGAGAAGCAACGTGTCCAGTATATTTAACCCCATTAACACCTGTGTTAAAAGCATATTTTCCAACGGATTTACCTGCAACAACAGCCTTATTTATATAAGGTTTAGCAGCATCTGTTCCAGGATTTGTAACACCTTTTGCTCCAATAGCATCAGAAATGTTTGCAGCAAGTTCTTTTACTTGGTCAATAAGTTGGCTCGCAAGCCAGAACGAAACAATCGTTAATAACAAACATCCTTTTTCCCATAAAATCTCAGATACTTTTTTTACATTGTCATTATCAAGCAACATAGATATATTTCCCAAAAAGCTATCAAGACCAGTAGCAGGAGACATATCACTTTCTAGTTTTCCCATTCCAAGTTCAATAAGTTGAACAGAAACTCCTAAAATTACACCAAGCATCAAGAAATTAAAAAACACTCCTAAGAATATTTGCCACACTTTTTTCGTATATCCCATGGTTTGATTAGATATTGCAAATGCAACTGCAAAAGGTAATAATATTGCGCCAATAGTAAGATTTACCATTATATCGACAATAAAAAACGATATGCACGCAAGTAAAAACCAACCAAATATGAAAAATATAAATCCATATAAAAGCATTAACCAATACCAAGATAAAATAAAACCTTGAGTAGATCTGCAAATCATAGCACTTCCTAAAGCAATGTTCTCATATACTTGGTTATTAAGTTCAAGAGCTGCTTTATTAACCATATCAAATAAACTAGCCCAACCACTAGAAGCAGATCCCCAACTAATATTTACAACATTTGTGCTAAGAGTTTGACCGATTATTAAACCCGATTCTAAAACAGGTACAAGAACAGTATCTATTAAAAAAGTATCGGATAAAAGAAGAAATATAACACCAGCTTTAAATCCTAAAATTAAAGCACCTTTTTTATCATTTGTCATAAAGTCAGCAAAATCTCTTTTACCAAATGCACCAACCATTTTTAATGTGTTAAATGCAATAAAAATAGCAGTTGTAACCAAAATAACATCTTTAAGCGGATCGGCAAATCTTACCCAAGAACCATTTGCAGCTTGTGTTGCTGAAGCGGTTAAAACCTTAAATAATGGACATAGAGCACAACCAGCGCCGAGTCCTTCTGATTTATAGTCCTGAAAAGTAAGGCATTTATCACAAGCACTAAGTAAAAGAATACATCCAAAAAGCAAGATACTTTTTTTGAGCCTTTTTAATAAACTAAATATTTTCTCAAACTTGTCCATAATAGTCTCTCCATATAAGCTCTATAATCTAAATACCTTTTTAACACGGGATTTTAATCCTTTTTTCATATTGTATCCCATTGCTCTCAGGCCAACTACTGGTTTCAAATTTGAAATATCGTGTCCAACACGATTAGCAGCAGATTTGATAACACCCTTTCTAAGTTTTTTACCTGCACCAATAGCACCTTTTGCAACTGTTGCACTTGAAACTTGAGCTCCACTTTTACTTCCAACAGAAGATGTACCAGATATATTCTCTGCAATTTTCTCGACTTCTGTAAATAATTTATATATTACCAATGTACAAAGTATAGTAAGAACAAATCCTTTTGTAAAACCAAGCTTAGATAAATGCTCGCAAAGTTGTTGAACTTGAGCTTCAGTTAATATTGCATTACTTGTTAATTCACTCATAATTTGGGTATTTCCCCCCATTGCATTTTCTAAAATTTTAGTAGAAAAGTCAGCAACGATTCCCAATGTCATAAAATTAAAACAGACATTAACAAATAGCATCCAAGTTTTTTGAGTATAAGTAGAAGTTAGTTTGGATACACCACATGCAATAGCTATAGGCAAAATCATACAACCAACAGCCAATCTAAATAGAACATCAAGCATGTAAAAGGCAATTCCAATACATAAAAACCAACCAAACAAAAACAAAAGCACGCCAAACGGCAATAATATCCAAAATTTATCAAGAAAACTATCGGGCATAAATGTTAAGCACATTAACTCCCTTCCCATCGCAACGATTTTATAGCTAGTACCGTTTAAATCACGAATCTTATTTAAGACATTACTAAACAAAGATGACACATCACTAACACCAGAAAAACTTCCTCCAGCAGGAAAGTCACCAAAACTAGCTCCTACATTCATCGAAGCAGAAACAATTGGAGCAATAAAACTTCCATACATGAAAGTTTTTCCGTCTCCAGTTAGTAGTATAACAACAACAGCTACTTTTACCATAAGTGGAATAATACCTGTTCTGTCATTAGAAAAATAAGATGCAAAATCTTGCTGAGAAAAAGAACCAATATTTTTTAAAGTAAAAACAGCAATATAAATAGCAGCACCCAATACAACAACAGCTTGCAACGGCTCTGCAAACGCATTCCAAGAAATATTCGCAACAGTACTACAAGATTTAGTAATAGCTTCGAATGCGTTATTTAATAAAAAATTACTTCCAGTACCTTCGGAAATGTATTCGGAAAGAGGAGGGCAAGTACCTTCATCAGCAGCCAAAGCTAAAGAGGGAGCAAAAGAACTCAAGAAAATACTTCTAAAAATAAATCTAAGGGAGTTTATTATCTTTATCATCTCGATTCTCTCCCCCTTTTTTGCGTGCTAAAACAAGCACAGTAGTTACAACAAAAACGAGCACGAAAACTGTAATTAGTAATATAGCATTAAATACCCAAGGTTCCGCAAGAAAACCCAATATATCGCAATACAATACGATATAGATTCCAAAAAATATCATAAAAGTACCTAATACAGACCTCATGGCAACCTCTGTCATGCTCCTTAAACTAACTTATTATATCACAAAAAATTAAAAAAAAGTATTACAATATCGTTAAATTTTTCCGTTATTTATAAAATTAACTGCACAATTTAAGATTTCTTCATTGTTTAAGGTTTTGAAAGTGCTTCCTTTGATGAAAATAGTGTCCTTTTTCTTGTGTTTGGATTCTGGTACAGGAAATTTGCATAGTTTAAGTATTTTCATAAGCATTAAAAATGTTTTGGATTCTGAGAAAATTTTTAAACTTTTAAATTCAACAGGAATTTCCGGTAGATTCTTTATCTTTTTTTCAGTCATATCTTGAATCATTGGTCCAAGTAGGAAGTTAAAAATTTTAAATTTATTTAGTAAATCACAAAGAAGACTCCCTTTTATAACAGGATTTATCTCAACAATATTTTTTATGCGCATGGATTCCCTGAAAGTTTGCAGCTCCAAAGGTAAGAAAAGCGCTTGTCTTAAAACTAGATTCCCACAGCCTTTTGTAATAAAAGAAACTTCTTCAATATCTTCAGCATGGTTTAAGAAAAACAAAAGTTGATGGGCATTAGCAACAGAACTTCTAAAAACAGAAGGATAATTAAGCGAAGCAACAGTTGAATTGGTTAGAACAAGCTTTCTCCAGAGTTTTTTGAAAATATTTTTACTATCCATATAACCATGTAGTAAAACAACAAGATGTTTGGATTGTTTGGTAATTTCATAACATTCAATATATTCAACAAAAGCTTTCTGGCATTTCTCAAATGTTCCACTTGCTCTACGGATATCCCATGAATCAAGGAGTCTATATTTTTTTGTAATGCAATGACGTTGGATTCTCCATTTTTGATAAAAGAAAACATCCTCCCAAAAAAGAGCTCCTCCGAAAGTAAAAAAATCAAACTTCATATATAAAATCCTTTTCTATATTAAGCTTTTTGCAAAAATATGAAAATATTTGGACAGTAATTATTAAAGTAAGCTAAATAATATTACTTATATATAATACATATTATAATTTATGAGTTTTCATATTTCGCATTTGTTTAATTAAAGCATATAAAACATATAAGTTAATAAATAGAAAATAATGAGGCTAAACTTTATATCAAATTTGCATTATTATAATATAAACACCCTCATATATAAGGGCGAAAAAATAATATAAAAAAATGTGTAAAATAAAATCCTATAAAAACAATAGGTTATCAATTTTCGGGAAAAAAAGTTTAAAAAAAACGAAAAATTTTAAAAAAAAAGTATTGACTTCTGCAAAAGGTGGTTATATAAACCGTTTCACCGGCAGGGAAGCAAGACAAACGAAATCTTGAAAAACTGTTGCGGTCTTCCTCCGAGACGAGGAAGCGGTTATAAGAAATAGTAAATAAGACTAAAAAAGAGGATATGTAGGCAGTATATAATAACAAATTTTATATTGTTTATATATTCAAGGAACCTAGAAATTTAGCAC
>JAFYXH010000008.1 GCA_017546315.1 Alphaproteobacteria bacterium | reverse complement strand
CATCCATCTCAGTTCCGCCCCATTCAATTGCAACAAAACCTTTTCTTTCTGGTGTTGGAGCAAAAATTTGTTCTTTAACATCAATAGGTTTAGATAGTCCTTTATATGCCATCATAACTCTAATTATTGTTTCAGGCTTTGGAGTTATGTTTAGCGGCATATATTCATTTTGCTCTTTTAACGTTGCAAATTTTATGAAGTTATATGGATTACTTTCAAGTTTGGGGAGCCAGTAGATAATGAACTCATTAGCTTCTCGTTCATTCAAGCCAAGAAGCGAAAGCTTCTCTTCTAAAAATCCAGCACTACTACTTCCTTTAACAACAAATCCTTCTTTCATATCAAATCTAGGAGCGTCTTTTCCTTCCCAATAAAGTCCATAATATTGGCGTTCATTATAACTTATTTCACCGTTGTTTTGGGCAATAACATTCCATACTTTTTCATATTTAGGGTATGAATGAGAAATTCTTTCAGGATTTCCAAGTTCAACAGATACGTCAATTTTGCTTTCCGGATAAAGATAGATTATCGGTTTCATTAGTGGTTGGCTGCATTTAGCCTCGGAACATTTATAATCTTGAACCATATAGCCAATTTTACCGGAGCTAACAACAAATGAAGTTATAATAAAAAAAGAAATAAATAAGCAAATAATAAAAGTAATAAATTTATAAGCTTTATTGGTAAATATATGTTTATTCATTAAAATAGATGTATAAAAAATAAATATATATGCAAAATCCCAACCATGTGTACTCATAACAGCAATACAACAGCTTTTATTGACAATCCCAATAATATTTAGGGTAAGAAAGAAAATAAATATTAAAAATAAAGATAAAAGCAAACAATAATATTTGTTTTTTATCTTGAGGTTAAGCAGTTCGACAATATCCAAAGTAAATTTGCATTTTTTATTGGTCTCTTTGGCTTTAGTTTTTTGTGTAATTGATGAGATTTCATCTATCTTTGCTTCTTTAGTTGAGGCTTTCTTTACTTTATTACTTTTCTTTTTTGGTTCTTTAACTGATGGATTTTTTACTTTTATCTCTTTTTTCATAAAATATCTCCAAATATACAACATTATTTTACACATATAATAAAATTGTTTAAAAACAACTAAAGAGAGAGTTTATCACTCCCTCTTTAATTAAAAACTATTAAATTAAATGGTTTAAGCAACTTTTCTGACATCAAAGTTTACTTTATCACCGCCCAAGTCTTCAACACTTGCATCACAAATATTTGGATTTTCAATAATGTTAAGTGCCAAAACTTGTTCTTTAATGTATTCAGCATACTCTCTAATTGCAGATTTTACAATTACATTGCTAGAATTGTATTCTAATTCAATTCTGTCTGTAATATCAAAATCTTTAGTTTTGCGAAGAGCTTGAATCATTCTTACAAAGTCTCTTGCAATTCCTTCTTTTTCAAGATTTTCATCAATTTCAGTATCCAAAATTACAACAGCAGTATTGTCAGGTAGAGCTAATCCACTCTTTCCTTCCTTAATAACCAAACGAAGTTCATATTCTTCTGCCAATAAAGTTTGTTCTGCAATAGATAAAGTTCCGTCCTCATTTTGCATCCATTCATTGGTTTTAGATTTTGCCATAATGTCCTTCATATATGCGCCTAATCTTTTTCCAATAAGAGGAGTTTTTAAATACAAAAAGCGACTTGCAACATCATCTATTTGTGATTCTAGTACAACCTCTTTAACATTAACTTCGTCTTTTAAGCTTTCGATAAAGTCTTTTAATCCTTCGGTATTATCTCCAGCAACAATCATTGATTTTAGAGGCAAACGATTGCGAAGTTTATGTTCTTCACGAATAGATTTTGCGACAGAAGAAATGGCTCTAACCATATCCATTTGTTTGATAAGTTCTTTGTTGTCTTCAATTGCATCCAAATTTGGAGTATCTGCTAGGTGAACAGAAACACCACCTTTCAAACCTCTGTATGCAAATTCACTCATAAATGGCATTAAAGGAGCTGTTATTTTTGCAACATTAACAAGAACTGTATAAAGAGTGTTAAAAGCACTTAAGTCTTCTCCACTCCAAAAACGAGAGCGAGAACGTCTAATATACCAGTTGTTCAAAATTTCTAAAAATTCTTCAACTTCTGCGGTTGCTCTAGCAATCTCATAATCTTGCATATAAGATTTTACACTATTAACCATAGCTTTTAATTTTGCTAAAATATAAGCATCTAAAACGTCTAAAGATTGAGAAATTTCTTTAGCTTCAATTCCTTCAGCATTTGCATACAAAGTAAAGAAGTAATAAGCATTCCAGAATGGAATCAACGCTTTTCTTGCAGCTTTTGCAATTTCTTTACCTTCTTTATCTACAGCCAAATTTCCACCTTTTAATACAGGAGAAGAAATCAAGAACCAACGAAGAGCATCAGAACCAACAGAGTTTAATACATCATTAGGGTCAGGGTAGTTCTTCAAACGTTTAGAAAGTTTTTGTCCGCCTTCTGCCATTAAAAGACCTGTACATATACAGTTCTTAAATGCAGGTCTATTATGAAGAGCTGTAGAAAGAACAGTCAAAGTATAGAACCATCCTCTTGTTTGATCCATTGCTTCAACAATGAAATCAGCAGGAAAATGCTCTTCAAACCATTCTTTATTTTCAAAAGGATAATGCACTTGAGCATAAGGCATAGAACCGCTTTCAAACCAACAGTCAAACACGTCACTAACTCTTCTCATCATTGTTTGACCAGTTGGGTCATCTGGGTTTGGATAAACAACATCATCAATATATGGTTTATGAAGGTTTTGAACTTCAATTCCAGTCTTTTCTTTAATTTCTGCAATAGAGCCGAAAACATCAATTCTTGGGAATTTAGGATTTTCTGATTTCCAAACAGGAATAGGAGTTCCCCAAAAACGATTACGCGAAATAGACCAATCTCTAGCACCTTCAAGCCATTTACCAAAACGACCATCTTTAATGTGTCCAGGTATCCAATTGATTTCTTGGTTGTTCTTAACCATATCATCTCTAAAGTCAGTAACTTTTACAAACCAAGAACTCATAGCTTTATACATCAAAGGAGTGTCAGTTCTCCAACAGAAAGGATAAGAGTGAGTATATTGCTCTTTCTTAACAAGCAATCCATTAGCTTTCAACCATTGCATAATAGGTTCGTTGGTTTCAAAAACTTGTATACCTTGATAGTCGCTAACTTCTGCAGTAAATTTACCCGATTCGTCAACAGGGCAAACAACAGGGAAGTTTTCATCATAAGCTCTGCATGCTTCAAAGTCGTCTTGACCAAAACCAGGAGCAATGTGAACTACACCCGTACCATCTTCTGTTGATACAAACTCACCATTCAAAACTTTGAATGCACCTTTATTTTTCAATTCACCAAAATACTTAAACATAGGTTCATAGCTTAAACCAATCAAGTCAGAACCTTTAAGTTTTTTAACTAAAGTAGCATTTTCTAATTGTTTTTTATAAGAGCCTAAACGAGCCTCAGCTATAATATATTCTTGTTCACCTTCGCTCATTACAACATAATCAATATCTTTATTAACTGCAAGCATAAGGTTTGAAGGAAGTGTCCAAGGAGTAGTTGTCCATACTAAAATATTTTGACCATTCTCAAGCTTAAACATAACAGTAATTGCATTGTCAGTTTTGTCTTGATATCCTTGGTTTACCTCAAAGTTAGATAAAGGAGTTTCAGCAGCCCATGAATAAGGTAATACTCTATAATCTTCATAAACAAGACCTTTATCGTATAATTGTTTGAAATTACTAATAACACTTTCCATAAAAGAAAGATTCATAGTTTTGTAATCATTGTTAAAGTCAACCCAACGACCGATACGCTTAAACATATCAACCCAAATGTTAGAATATTTCAATACGTCAGTTCTGCAAAAGTCGTTAAATTTCTCAACACCAAATTCTTCAATTTGCTTACGCCCCGAAACACCTAATTGTTTTTCTGCAGACATTTCAGCAGGCAAACCATGGCAGTCCCATCCCAAACGGCGTTCTACTTTTTTACCGTTCATTGTTTGAAAGCGAGCAACAGCATCTTTAACATAAGATACCATAATATGTCCATAGTGCGGTGTTCCATTAGCAAATGGAGGTCCGTCATAAAAAACAAACTCTTCTGCTTTAGCTCGATTTTTTACAGATTTTTCAAAAGTGTTATCTTCTTCCCAAAACTTCAAGATTTCTTCTTCCATTTTAGGAAAGCTGATTTTTGCGTTTAATTCTGGGTAATATTTTCTCTTCTCAGTCATTTCAATTCATCCTAAACAAACAAACTTACGATACCATACTTAAAAAAACTTACAAAATCAAGTCTATTTTAAAAAAGCTCATAATTCTTAACTGATTTTTTAAACATTTTGAGTTAAAATAAACAATAAAAAAGTATGTCTAACTCTATAGAAGGAAAACTTTGTGTTTAAGTGTATGAAAATAAATAATAAAGTTAAAACGTTTGTTTTAGCAATTTTTGTTGGAACTATTTGTGGTATTTCTTCTGCAAAAGCTTCTATAAGTGTTGCACGTGCTTTTTATGAACTAGCTCGTCAAAATAATACACAAAAAATAGAAAGTTTGGTTTATCGAGGCTATTCTTTAGAAAGTGTTGATGAAGATGGGTATAACCCTGTGTGTTTATCTGTTTTAAGAAGAGATAAGTCAGCTTATAAGGTTTTAGTAAGTTATGGGGCTAAAAAAAGACCAGAGTGTTTAGAAAAAATACCGGAAAGTGAATATAGGCGTTTCTTTGGTGTTAATCCTATAAAACAATCACCTGCTGTATATCGTTCAGATACACCTTATAATACTAGTGCTGTGCTATTAGGAACAGGAGCAGTTGCTGCAGCTTTTGTACTAAAAGGCGCGACAGATGGTTCTGGTGGAGGTAGTGGATCTTCAGGAGGTGGTAAAGAAGAGGAAACCGATGAAGAAAATAAAAATAATGAAACAAGATGTCCTCCCAATAGTACATATAAGCCAAGAGAAAAAAAGTGTGTATGTAATGATGGATATGATAATTTTGGTAATAGTAAATCATGTTATGCAAAAATAGAAAACTGCTCAAATCAGTCTTTAGGTGTGTGTAAAAATTGTAAAGATGGTTATGTAGTATATAATAATGAATGCGTTTTAATTTCAGAATGTCCAGCGAATGGTTATTTTGATCCGGCTTCCAAAAGTTGTCTTTGTAATTATGGATATGGGCATTATGGGGATGCAAGAGCTTGTTATGAAACAATAGATAATTGTGCAAATCAAAAAAAGGATACATGTAGTTTGTGTCAGAACAATTACATTTTATCTGATAATAAATGTTATGCTAAGATAGCTCAATGTAAGGTTCAAGATAAAGATATATGTAAGGAGTGTAATTTAGGTTTTGGTATTCATGGGGGAAACCAAAAAGCCTGTTATAAAGATATTGAAAATTGTAGTATCCAATTAGAGGATAAGTGTACACAATGTATCAATGGATATGGAACTCACGGAGACCCTTTTGCTTGTTATAAGAATGTAGATTTTTGTATTGCATATAACCCTGCAAATAGAGAAAAATGCACGGAGTGTCAAAGTGGATATATTACTCATGGTGATGGTATATGTTATGTAGAAGATTATTGTAAATCATATCCCAATACTGTTCCATTAAATGGTGAATGTAAATGTGATGCATCAAGAGGATATGTTGGAGAGCCTGGAAACTGTAAACAAGTTGAAGATGGTGAATATGCAGAAGGAGATGGAAATAGAGACCAATGGGATAATGTGAATGAAAGATATTGCCATTCACACGGTGTATATCAAGAAAAAACAGGAGTTTGCGAATGTTATATTGGTTACGCAGGAAGTGATTGTTCAATCTGTGATCAAAGGGTTGATGCTCAAGGTGATAATTTGTATATACCTTTTGATGGACGATGTTATAAAAACATAAAATGTAGCCAAGAAGAACACAAAGTGCAAAAATATGATTTTTGTGTTTGTGAAAAAGGGTATATAATGGCTGATGGCTTTTGTATTGAAGAGCTAACATGTCCATTGGGTATGGAACAATATATTGGTGAAGATTTAGAAAGTAATTGTCAGTGTAAAACTAATTTCATACCATCTCCAGAAGGAGAAGGTTGTATATGCCCAAGTGTAGAAAATGGATACCTTGATAGTGAATATACTTATGATATGGCAACAGATTCTTGTATAAAAATAGTGTTTGATTGTACTGAAAAAAATAAAAGAGGCGATAAATGGAGTGGAGAAAATTGTGATGTATGTGAATCTAAGTATGCTATAACAGAAGATGAAACAGGAAAACGTTGTGGTTTGGCTTGTGCCAAAAACAGAGCACCAATAAAAGAAAATCAAGACTGTTCATTATGTGCTGAAAATTTTGATTTCAATGATGTTGCAGGAACTTGTGTTCGCACAGAATGTGAAGATGGTGTGGATGGATATATAAAAGTAAATGGTAATTGCGAGTGCGACGAAGAAAATGGTTATGCAATGACAACACTTGGAATGTGTGAAAAGAAATTAGATCCTCTAATCGGGTTAAAGGTTTCAAACATAAATAACAATAGCATTATTCTTACAAATGATGGTCAGCATAGAGATATTTATGGAATGAAGCCAGTGTTAGGTGTAGAAGAGGATGGTCGAGATATATATTATGAGAGTGTTTATAATTCATTAAATCATCCTTATTCATTGATTGATATTAAGAATAATAATACAGGGTATACAAAGATTTATGGTATATACTCAACTTCAGATATATATAATTCAGCAGGTATAAGTGCAACAGATAATATTGATGCTAAAGGTACAATAATAATTGCTGATAGCAATTCTCAATCCGTTATTACAGCAATAAAAAGTAACGGGGCAAAAAATGTATATAATTCTTTTGCGTACAATGCAAATCCAGAGAATTCACTAGTGAGTTCAACTGCAAATATCAATATAAGTAAACATAACACAAGTAATGGTGAAGTTATAGGTATAGATGGATATAACAATATATATAACTCATACGCAGCAACAAAATCAGGAGTGGGAGCAAATGTTGAAGCAACATCAACAATAAACATAAAGCATCAAGGAATAGGAACAGTAATTGGTATAAATAATACTTCAGGAGCAGGAAGAGTAAATAATTCTTTTGCTTATCTAGATTCTGCGGTATCAGATGCAATAGCAAAATCTACAATAAATGTTGAAGGTAATAGTGGTGTTTATGGGATTATTGGAAAATCAATAATCGTTAACAGTGAAACTCAGTTTAATAAAAACTATAATATTGTTAATAATTTTAAAGCAGTAGGAGAGATAAATGTAACAGGACATTCCGGAGCAAGAGGTGAAGCAGCTTACGGAATATACGCTATGAGTAATACGTTAAATAAATCAGAAATATATAATGCAATGGGTTATAATGCAAAAGGAACAATAAAAGTAAAAAATGTAAGTGGAGGCTCTGCATACGGAATATATTCTGAAACAGAAAAATATGTAGAAAGAGATGAATTAGGTAATGTAAGTTTAGATGAAGAAGGAAATCCAGTTTATATATATAATAATGTGTATAATGCGTTTCGTTCTTCTCAAGTTTATGGTGGTGAAAATGCTGCTGCAGAAGGAACAATAGCATTAGAATTATCAGGAAGTAATGATAGCCAACATCAAGCAATTGGTATATTTGCCAACGGAGATGTTTTCAATTCTTATGCTCGTTCAGGCGGAGATGTGATGCTAGAAACAATTGGAAAAATAGAAATATCAGATACAAGTGGTTCTGGTAATATGTATATAAAAGGTATCGAAGCAGGAGGAGATACTGTTGCAAATGCCTATGGTATAGGTATAAATGAAAATACATCTACAAATGTTGCAGGCGTTATAAAGGTAAACAAAACAGGTCTAGCTAGCTCAACTAATATTGCAGGAATATATCACAATATTCCGAATTATTCAAAAGGTGTAAAAATATATAACGCAGCACTAATAAATGACAAATCAACAGTAATGGGCTCAATAGATATAACAGTAAAAAATAGACCATACAATATTTATGGAATGTATGTAGATCGTGGAGCAGAAGACGGACAAATAAAGACAATATATAATGCATATTATGAAAATAATGAAGAAATAAAAGATGGTATGGTTGTCGGAAACATAAAAATTTCAAGCACATCAGCCGGAAACGAGACTGCTAATAGTTATGGAATATATGCAAAAGATAGTGTTGTTTATAATGCATATTCAACAAATCCAGATGCAACTGTAATTGGAAACATCACAATTGAATCAAAAGGAGGAATGTTAGGAGGAGAGGTTGTTGGAATATACGGCTCTGGTGTAAATTCTAAGTTATATAATAGTGGCAAAAATTCTACAATTAAAGTTGAATCAACAGGAAATGGTTGGATGGGGAAAGCAGATGCTTATGGTATGAAGGGAATTTCTTCAACTATGAGAAATGAAGGTTCGATATATTCAGCCATCATAGAAAAGGATAATATCGAAAGTCAAGCTTACGGGATGTATGTAGAAGATGGTGCTGCAACAAATGATACCTCAGGTAAAATCACAGTATCTGGCTTTAACAAAAATTATGGAATATATGCAAAATCGAGTATAGATTCTGCAGTAACATCTTACGTATATAATAATGGTACAATAAATGTAAGCGGTGGAAAAGAAAATTATGGTATATACGCAGATATCACTCCCGGAAGTATAGGTTTAATAAACGTAGAAAATAATGGAACAATCAATATAACAGGAAATGGTGCAGGAATTTATGCTTCAGGAGAAGGTGTAACCATCACCAATACGGGTACAATAAATATCACAACTCAAGGAGAAAGTCCTAGCAAGACAACTTGTACAGGAGATAATTGCAATAATAATTCAGCAATTGTTCTTAATGGGGCAACATATCTAAATCAAGGAGCTTTAACAAGTTCTAGCACAATAGATTTAGATTCTTATAATGGAAATATTGTCTTAGCAAAAGGTGGAAGCTTTGTAGCTCCTGATAAAATAAGTGGAAACTTAAACGTATCAACATCAGTTGTAGCTGATACATTTGATAAAACAACAACCCTAAATAACGCTCTTTCATCAAATGATGTAAATGAATTAAATGTAAATTCAGAGTCTTATATGTACAATGCAAACTTAGAACTTAATAAAGATAAAAACTATGATATAACATTGGCATTAAAAGACTTTAAAGATATAACATCCAATGATTTAGCTCGTTATTATGAACTCAATTATGAAAATTCTAATAATAGCGAATTATTTAATATTCTAAAAGGAGCTAAAACTCAAAATGAGTTTAACAAAAGGGAAAATGAAATCACAGGTAAATATGTACTTCCCAATATTGTTGAAGAAGAATTAAAAATGGCAAGAGGTTTAGATAATAATCTTGTGTCAGAGTTATTCAAGCAGCAAGAGGGAGTTAGACGAATTGTTGGAGGTAATGCTTCAAAATTTGGTAGAGATACAACAACATCTTTAACCGGATATGAACTTGATTCGCAAGCTATGTATGCAATATACGATAAAAACATAAATAATAATTATCGTTTAGGTTTAGGAGTTAGCTTTACTCAAGCAAATACAGATTATGATAATGCTTCTAGTCGCAAAAAATTATCTATTCAAGGTTATTTGCCTTTAACGTATAACCTAACAAATAAAATAACTGGTGTTTCAATGGCGCGCTTTGGTTATGAAGATGGTGAATATACAAGATATGGATATGATTCAGCAAGTTTTGATGCTAATCTGAATGCAATAAGTTATGGTTTATTAAATGAGTTGCGCTATGATTTAGATTTAGGTGCTGTGAAACTAACACCATTTATCGGATTAAATGCAATAGGGTGGTACTATAACACAGCTAAAGAACAAGGAGGTAGTAATTCATTAAACATTTTGTCTTCTCATGTAATGTCAATAGAAAGTGCTTTGGGAGTATACTTAGATAAGGATGTTAAGTTTAATGAGCATTCTAACCTCAAAATGTCTTTAGGATTGGGATATTATCACGAATTTGCAGATCCATATAATTCAATGAAAGCGAGATTAAATAATTCAAATGGTTCTTATAAATTAAAAAATAGCATAGCTCAAAGAGATAGAGGTGTGATATCTGCAAAAATAAATTATGATTATAAACAATTTAGTATCTATAGTGAGCTCATGCAATATTTAGAAGATGAGTATCCAATAAAATTAGATTTAGGTTTGAAATATAATTTTTAACAAAATATAAAAAATAATAAAAAAAAAGCTTTATTTTTAAAAAATATATGTTAAAAGATAAACATAACCTTTCATAAAAACTTGAAAGTGGGGTCAAAAACCCCGCTTTTTTGTTAGCAAAACAAGGAGTGTGCAATGCAAAAGCATTATTTAGCAGATCTTATAGAGCCAGTTATTGAAGGATTAGGCTTTCAAACAGTAAGGATTTTGACAATTGGTGAGCAAAATCCTGTATTACAAATTATGATAGAGCATAATGATTATACTAAAGAACTTACAATTGATGATTGTGCTAAGGTTAGCCGTTGTGTGTCAGAAGTTCTTGATGAAAAAGAACCAATTGACGGTAGATATACACTAGAAGTTAGTTCTCCAGGTATTGATAGACCGCTTACAAAGCTAGAGCATTTTTCACGCTATTTGGGCTATTTGATAAAGATTGAAACAATAGAAGCAGTTGAAAAGCGTAAGCGTTTCAAAGCGACTATTGAAAATGTTTCACAAAACGGTGAAATAACCATAAAAATGGAAGACACCATTTACACTATTGCTTATGATAATATATCAAAAGCAAAAATTATTCTAACAGATGAATTGTGGGAACAATACTTAAAATCCCATAAGAAAAAAGACAATTAGTTTTAACCTTAACTTAAAGAGGAAGTAATGGAAAATATTGTTAATATGCCAAGACCAGAAATTTTGATGGTAGCAGATACTGTTGCTAGAGAAAAAAATATTGACCGTGAAGACGTTTTTGATGCGATGGAGCAAGCTATACAAAAGGCTGGACGTTCTAAATATGGCTTTGAACATGATATTCGTGTAAATATTAACCGCAAAACTGGGGCTATTACCCTTGCTCGTTATCGTGCTGTTGTTGAGGTTATTGAAAATGAAACTACAGAATTAACCTTAAAAGAAGCACAAAGAATAAAACCAGATGCAAAGGTTGGAGAATTTATCGTAGATCAACTTCCACCAATTGATTTTGGTCGTATTGCGGCTCAAACTGCAAAACAAGTTATTACTCAAAAAGTTCGTGATGCTGAACGTAATAAGCAATATGAAGAATATAAAGAAAGAATTGGTACAATCATCAACGGAACTGTAAAAAGAGTTGAATACAACAATGTGATTGTAGATATGGGTAAAACAGAAGCAATTCTTCGTAAAGAAGAAATCATCCCAAGGGAAAGCTTCAAAAGCGGAGATAGAGTAAGAGCTTATGTTTTAGACGTAAGACGTGAAACAAGAGGACCACAAATTTTCTTATCACGTACTTGTCCAGAATTTATGGCTAAATTGTTCACATCTGAGGTGCCAGAAATTTATGATGGCATTGTTGAAATTATGGGTGTTGCTCGTGATCCAGGTTCAAAAGCAAAGATTGCTGTTCGTGCAAATGACGCATCAATTGATCCAGTTGGAGCTTGCGTAGGATTACGTGGAATTCGTGTTCAATCAGTTGTGACAGAACTTCAAGGTGAGAAAATTGATATTGTTCCTTATTCTTCAGATAGAGCTCAATACATTGTAAGTGCTTTGGCTCCTGCAGAAGTAAGCAAAGTTGTAATAGATGAAGAAAATAATCGTATTGAAGTAGTTGTAACAGAAGAACAATATTCTCTTGCAATTGGTCGTCGTGGTCAAAACGTGAAACTTGCTTCTCAACTAGTTAATGCTGTTATTGATATTTTAACAGAAGAGCAAGAGCGTGAAAGACGTGCAACAGAAAACAAAATCCGTTCAGAGCGTTTTGTATCAGCTCTTGATGTTGATGAGATGATTGCACATGTTCTTATTTCAGAAGGCTTCTCAACTGTTGATGAAATCGCTTTGATATCGATTGATGATTTGTATTCAATTGATGGATTTGATGAGGATTTAGCTCAAGAATTACAAAAGCGTGCAAAAGCATTTGTAGAAAAAAGAAATAAAGAATTTATTGAAAAGAGTAAATCTCTTGGCGTTGATGATAGTTTAAAGACTATCTCAGGTCTAGATCAAGAAATGATTCTTAATTTAGCAGAACATGATGTGAAAAATCTAGATGATTTAGCAGATCTTGCTTCAGATGAACTTATCGAAATACTTGGTGAAGGTGTTGTAACTGAAGTAGAAGCTAATCGCATCATTATGGCTGCTCGAGAACATTGGTTCAAAGACGAGCAATAAAAAGGAGTGCTAAATGCCAAAGACAACGATTGTTCGTAAATGTATCCTTGACGGAAGTGTAAAGCCAACAGAAGAATTGTTGCGTTTTGTTGTGCTAAACAATACATTGCTACCAGATTTTAATAAAAAATTGCAAGGTAAAGGCATATATATTACAAACAATCGTCAGTCTTTGGAGAAAGCTCTTGAAAAAAAGTTATTTAACAAAGTTTCAAAACATTGTTTAAAAATAGAAGATGATTTTGTTTCAATCATAGAAAATCTCATAAAAAATAAGGCGCTTGATAGTCTAAATTTAGCTAGAAAAGCAGGAGCAGTAGTTTCTGGTTTTGAAAAAGTAAAAGAGGAAATCAAAAAAAACAAGGTAGAATTTATTATACAAGCATCAGATGCAGGTAAAGATGGTAAAGAAAAAATTGCATTTCTTGCTAAAAGTCTTGAAATATTTAATTTATTCAGTATAGATGAATTAGATATGACGTTAAATAAAGAAAATACGGTTCATATTGCGATATTAAAGAGTGATGTGTCTCGTATGGTTTATAATAATTTAAAAAAGTATCAAAACTTTTTATCGTTAAACGGAGATAATATTCAATGACAGAAGATAATGGCAAAAAACTAACATTATCGGGAAAATCAACCCTAACCTTAAAGAAGTCAAACCTTAATGCTAGAGCAGAAGGTAAAAAGATGGTGCAAGTAGAGGTTAGAAAAAAAAGATTTGTATCTCAACCCAAAGATACAAATAAGCCTGTTGAAATCGATCAAGCTATGGCTCAAAAGTTAGAATTGCTAGCAAAAGCAAAAGAGCATGATGCTAAAAAGAAACAAGAAGAACAAGAAAGAGAATTGTTGCGCCAAAAACAAAAAGAAGAAGAATTGAAAAAACAACAAGAAGAAAAAGAAGAGAAAGCAAAAAAAGAGAAGAGCAAACAAGAAGCTCCTGCTCCTGTAGTTGTAGAAAAGAATATTGAAGAAAGTAGAAATCATAATTCTAAACATAAATCTAAAGAAGATTATGAAGAAGAGGATGAAGAATATCAATCAAAAAGAAACAAAAAAAGTGCTTCACAAGAAGCTGGTAAGCCTCTTAGTCGTGAAGAAACTTTTGAGCAAGAGCGTAAAAAGATTCAAAAACGTAGTTTTGAAACACCTAAGCGCAATAGTAAAATTAACGTTAATTCATATATGTTTAATGATGATGAGGATGAAGATGATTATGGATATGGTGCTCCACGCCGTAGATTTAAGAAAAAATCTCCCAAACCTCAAGTTCAACAAGTTACACCTCAAGAAAAGATAATTAAAGAAGTAATTATTCCTGAAATTATCACAGTTCAAGAGTTGGCAAACAGAATGGCTGAAAAGAGTTCTGATGTTATAAAGAAACTCATGGCTTTAGGTGTAATGGCAACCATTAACCAAGCTATTGATGCCGACACAGCTCAAATTATTGTAGAAGAAATGGGACATAAATTTAAGCGTGTTGCAGAAAGCGACGTAGAAGATGGCCTAACAGGTCCTGAAGATACAGAAAAAGATTTATTGCCAAGAGCTCCAGTTGTAACTGTAATGGGACACGTGGATCATGGTAAGACATCACTTTTGGATGCTTTGCGTGAAACCAACGTTGTAGCTCGTGAAGCAGGTGGTATTACTCAACACATCGGTGCATATCAAATAAGTATAGAAGATGGTCAAAAAATTACATTTATCGATACACCAGGACACGAGGCATTCTCAGAAATGAGAGCCAGAGGTGCAAAAGTAACCGATATCGTTGTTTTAGTTGTTGCAGCAAATGATGGTATAAAACCTCAAACAGTAGAAGCAATAAGACATGCTCAAGCTGCAAATGTGCCAATAGTTGTAGCAATTAACAAAATTGACCTTCCAGCTGCAGATCCAATGAAAGTTAAAACAGAACTTTTACAACATGGTATCGCAGTAGAAGAAATGGGTGGTGAATGTTTGTGTGCAGAAGTTTCTGCTAAAAAACGTATCAATATTGATAAACTTGTTGAAGCAATATTGTTGCAAGCAGAAATTTTAGATTTGAAAGCTAACCCAAACAGAACAGCAGATGGTGTTGTAATCGAAGCTAAAATGGAAAAAGGACGTGGAAATGTAGCTACAGTTCTTGTTCAAAGAGGAACATTAAAAGTAGGTGAGATTATCATTGCTGGTAAAGAATGGGGACACGTTCGTGCAATGTTCAATGAACACGGTAAAAAGGTATTTGAAGTAGGTCCTGCAACTCCTGTAGAGGTATTAGGTTTACAAGGTACACCATCAGCCGGTGATGATTTTATTATCGTAAAAGATGAAAATCAGGCAAGAGAAGTAACCAATTATCGTATTCGTAAAGAACGTGAGGCGAAATTAGTAAAAAGTGCTAAGTCAGCAATGGAGCAAATGCTTGATAAGATTAAATCAGGTGAATCTAAGCACTTATCTGTTATCATTAAGGCTGATGTTCAAGGTTCTATTGAGGCAATTGAGGGAACAATTACAAAACTTTCAAATCAAGAAGTTTCAGTTCAAATTTTGCACTCTGCAGTTGGTCCAATTTCAGAATCAGATGTTACCTTAGCTAAAGCTTCTAATGCGTTCATTATTGGTTTTAACGTTCGTGCAATTCCACAAGCTCGTGATATGGCTCGTCGTGATGGTATTGATATTCGTTATTACTCAATCATCTATGACGTAGCAGATGACGTGAAGAAAGGTTTAGAGGGATTATTATCACCAGAGTTAAGAGAGAAATTCCTTGGTTATGCAGAAATTCGTAACGTATTTAACATTACAGGTGTTGGACGTGTTGGTGGCTGTATGATTACTGAAGGATTGGTAAAACGAGGTGCTAAAGTTCGCTTGTTAAGAGATAACGTTGTAGTTCATGATGGTAGCCTTTCTCAATTAAAACGCTTCAAAGAAGACGTAAAAGAGGTTAAGGAAGGTTATGAATGTGGTATGAGTTTTGAAAATTATAATGATATTCAAGTAGGAGACTATATTGAATGTTATGAGATAGAAACGATTGCTGCTAAATTGTAAAAGGAGATAATCTTTATGGTAAGTCAAAATACAAAAGAACCATCTCAGCGTCAGCTTCGTATATCTAAAGAAATACAAAAGATTATTGCTGCAGCTTTAGAGCGTGGTACAGTTAGAAATCCTTTGATATTAGATTACATGGTAACAATAACCAGTGTAGATATTTCGCCAGATTTAAAATATTGTACAGTGTATTTTACAACATTAAACGGGCAAAATCTAGGTCAAATAGAAGATGATTTAAATGCAGAAACTTGGGGAATGAAAAAACTCATTGCTAGCAAGTTGAAGCTTCGTTACACTCCGGATATAAACTTCCGCATGGATGAAACTCTAGAAGAAGTTGATCGGATAGAAAAGCTTTTGCGTGATCCTAAAGTCGCTAATGACTTAAAGCGCAAAGACGAAGAAGACTAACTAAACTAAGATTAGGAGACTAAAATGTTTAAGAATTTTGTTACAGAATTTAAAAAATTTGCAATGCGTGGTAATGTTATTGACATGGCAGTCGGTATCATTATTGGTGCTGCTTTCGGTAAAATTGTTGATTCTCTTGTAAAAGATGTTTTAATGCCTCCAATAGGTTTATTGTTAGGTAAAGTTGATTTTTCTGATTTGAAGATAATTTTAACAGAAGGCGAAAATCCTGTATCAATAAATTATGGTTTATTTATCAATGCTCTTATAAGCTTTTTGATTGTTGCTCTTGCAGTATTTATTTTGATAAAAGCAATCAATAAGTTGCAAGAAAAAGCATGTAAAGAAGAAGAGGTTGTAGCTCCTGAGCCAACAACAAAGGTTTGTCCTCATTGTTGTTCAGAAATTGCAATAAAGGCAACACGTTGTCCTCATTGTACTTCAGAATTAAAATAAATAATCAAATTTAATTCAGAAATTTAAGGCACCCCTTTATAAATATAAAGAGGTGTTTTTTTATTCTTAAATTTATCATACAAGTAGTTAAAAAAAAGAAACTATAAAGATATACAATAATTTCATTACTATTTTCAGTTGGATACACATACATAATAACATATTTTAACTTGAGTAAAAAGTGGTATCTTATTTTATAAATAAAGAGAATTTATCTTCCCTGAGCTTTTGCATGCATCATCAATGCTATATTTACATTTTGCTTTGGGCTTTCTTTTACATTTTCAACGGTAGGGTGAATTTTAGATAAATTTTCATTCAATTCACGCTTAGCTTTATTTATCTTTGAAGCTTTATCTAAATTTTCTTTTTTTGTGGTATAAGATATATTTTTTTTATTTTTAGAAACAGTAACAGTGCCATCACTGTGATATGTATCCTTTATGCCATCACTATATACAATAGTATTATCTTGTCCTGAATTGTTTTGACAAGCCAATAATAAATCCCTAAACTTTAAGTCTGCATCAGGAGAACGCTCAGTAATATAATGAGTTTGTTTTACAATGTATTCTGTTTTTTCTTCATCATTTTTTAGGCCTAAAGTTTCCATATATTTATCAATTTTTAACAAATCTTCATTTGAGGTATAATTAAAGCCAACTAATACACTGTCCAATCGTTCTTTTGTGGGCTCAAAAAACTGTCTTGCCTCTTTGGGGACATCAACATTATGTCCGATAATATTGATATCCTTATACATTTCATCTTTTTGTTTTTCAAATTCTCTTGCTGTTTTTATCATACCAATCAAAGAATTTGATTTCGCAGAAGTTGCCCATTCACGAGCTTGTACTTCGTAAGGAGAAGATCTTGTACTATCCCAGTACTCAGAGGAAGCTTTTGCAATTTTAGTCAAGCATTTTTTATCATTTATATCAAAACCATCTTTTTCTACAATTTCTCTAAGTCCTGGTTTGTAGTCCAAAATATCTCCTAATGGAACATTTTCTCCGTTTATTTGAATGTTTTCCGCCCCCTGTTTTTTAAGATTTGTATAAATTTGTGCAATAACTAGCCATTCGGAATAATCAGCCAATTTTTCAGTAACATCAGATTTGTATGCCGCAGTGTATGGAGAGTCCATGCCATTATCCATTACATTCTTTGCATAATGCAAACCATGAACATCTACTTCATGTGTTTTGACGGCAATATTAGCCACGGGGTTATCTTTGACGTATTCATGAGACACATTTTTACCCACACTTTGAGCAATAGAATCTAAAAATAGTTTAAATTCTTCAGAAGCATTATATTTGGGAAGTATATATGCATCACCGCCATGACAAGAAGCAAGGGCCCCATCTCTTTCAACCATAACTTTTTTATACTCTTCTTCAGAATTAATATTGTATTCCGGTCTCTCCAAGCCATCAATAAAATCTGGTCTTGCTTTTTTATCCATATCATTTGTTGTTGCATTATAAAGAGTATTATTGTCAAAAATACCAATAGATATATATTCTTGCTTACTGGTGCAAGGTTTTTCTCTAGCTGCCATAAGATCTTTTTGTTCTTGTGCAATTTCAAAAGATATATTTTTCTTATCGTTATTAATGTCAACAGCTACTTCGTTTTGAATACTCTGTTCTGTTTTATTAACTTCTTCATTAGTGGGACTTAAAACGGTATTTTCCTTCGCCCCTCCGGTTAAAGAGGATAACATAACAGCACCTGTTAGAACAACTTTTTTTATACCATCTTCTAGTTTTTCTGCAACTTTTTCTAGCGTTTCTTTGTATTTGTCAACCATTTTTACCCCTTTATTTTATAAATATCTTATGCTTCTTCTAAATTTTCATCAGACCTTGTGTATTCGTAAATAAAAAGAACAATACCAGATAATATAAGAGGAAGTAGGTAGTAAATGATCCTGTATGCAATCAAAGCACCAAATAAAATTGCTTGATTATCTTGTCCGGGTAAAATATTGGAGAATACAAGCTCGAACACTCCTAAACCACCAGGAACTTGGCTATAAACACCTAATACCTGAGCAATTATAAATACCCCCATAAATGTCATAAAATCAATTTTAACAAAACAAATAAGCACAGAATATAATACCAAAGACGCCATTACGATATCAATACTTCCAATAATCATTTGGCGTAATGCAAGGTTAAACTTTGGCATTTTAAAATTTACACCTTTGATAACAACATTTTTTTTATAATATAAACTAGCCCAAAAATAAATAATTAAGCCAATAACAGATAAAACCATTGTAATAAATGTAGAAACTTTGGTAGAAGAGTTGCCACCTAGGGCATGCTCAGGAGTCATAACATATCCAACAATAATCAAAAAGAAACAAGCTATAAGATATGTAAAACCAGAAAAAGTCACCATCTTAACTATATCTCCAGTACTAATTCCCCATCTTGAGTAAAAACGATATCTAACAGCTCCACCAGAAACAATAGCATGACCAGCATTATTGCTAACAGAAAAACCAATAAACCCCGTTAAAATCCATTTCCAAGCTTGCAATTTTTTCTTTATATATCTCAAGGCTAAATAGTCGTATGTAGATAATGAAATATATCCCAAAAAAGATGCAATAAGAGCATATATCAGATTGATACTAGGAATATTTAAAATAGCTTCCTTTAGCTCGTCAAGAGAATAACGAGATAATTGATGATAAATCATAAAAGCAGCCAGCACAAAGAAGAATAGCCCAAGCCAAGAGATAACCTTATTTAATACTGATGACGATTTCAATTTAATATACTCCTTTTTAGTTAAAATTTATTTTTGCGTGAGAAGCTTTGTCGATGTTCATGTCAATATAAGCTTTCATGCTTTCGCCAAAGGTTTGGCGTATAAACGCTGTGTTTTGAGATGGCTCAGCTTTATAATTTTCAGCATTAGCTTGAACAACTAATAAATCTTCAATTTTTAACATCTTTTCTAACTCATCTCTCTTTTCTGCTGCATTTTCAACTTCAAAAACTGAAGCAACGTTATAAAGCAAATGAGCGTTCATAATATTTTTTGTATATATTTTTCCTTCAGCAAATATATCAGCTAAACGCATAATAGCATCTTTATGCCCTTGAGCAACTGCCGCTCTCAAATATTTGATTGCTTGATTGTAATTCTTTGTTGTGCCATGGCCTTTGATGTATAATTCAGCTAAAATGTATTGAGCTTCATCATAAGAATTATCTGCTGCTTTTTTAATTAGCTTAAACGCTTTTGTAAAGTTTTTTTCAACCAAAAAACCTTCATAATAAGCGCATCCCAAAAGAAATTTTGCAGCGTAATTTGATTTATGAGCTTGATAAAGTAAATCATAAATTTTTTGCCAATCTTCATCGGCCTTGTTTTTTCTGTTGTCCCCAAGATAAATAATAACAAGGTTCAATGCCGCATCATTACTACCAAGGCGAGCAGCCTCTTCAAAGTAGTCGATAGCTTTAGAATAATTAACCTCAGCACCAATTCCATTAAAATATAAACTACCCATATTATTTAGAGCAACAGGATTTTTGCTTTGTGCTGCAAGTCCATAGTAGTGCATTGCTAATTTATAATCAATGTTTGTTCCGTTCGCTCCATATAAAAACATATATCCCAAATCAAGTTGAGATTGTACATCTCCTTTATCAGCTTTTTCTTTTAAGGCATCAATAGAAAGTGGTTCTTCTTTTTTTTCTTCACTTTCGTTGTTACTTTCTATTAAGTTACCTATAGATGATAAGAAAGATTCTTCTTTCTCTTCTTTTACAGGTTGTGAAGTTTGTGGCATACTATCTTCAATATTTAAATCAATTTGAGCATTTGCATTCAATACTATGCAAAACGCAATCAAACAATATAATGGTAATCTATATTTCATATATTACTCCCTTGATACTATAAATAGCATCACAAAACTAAAATACTACAAAAAAAAACATTGCTTTCATAAAAAATACAGTATAAAAAACAAAAAGTAAATTAAAACACATAAAATATCCTACAAGAAAATGGCTCAAGTTGCACCAATATATACATTAAGAGATGTTAGTCTAACCTTCGGAGTTAGACCATTATTTACATCAGTAAACTTAAATATTTTTAAGGGTGATAAAATATGCCTAGTTGGAAGAAATGGATGTGGTAAATCAACATTATTAAAAGTCATTTCAGGAATAATAACTCCAGATGCAGGAGAAGTTTTTGTTCAGCCAGGTATGAAGATATCTTATATGGAGCAAGAAACATCTTTTGGTGAATATAATACCTTAAAAGAAGCAATATTATCAGGCCTTGGAACAGATAATGTAAAAGATTTAGAATATAAAGCAGATATTCTGATAGAGGATTTATGTATAAATGGAAAAGCATCCCCAAAGGTTGCATCCGGTGGGGAGATAAAAAAAGCAGCTCTTGCAAGAGCAATAATCTCAGAGCCTGATATTTTATTATTAGACGAGCCAACAAACCATCTTGATATAACAACGATAGAAAAGTTAGAAGATATAATAAATAAATATACGCAGTCAGTTGTTGTAATAAGTCACGATCGTTCTTTTTTGAATCATATATCTAATAAAACATTGTGGTTAGATAGAGGTGTGGTTTATACAAATAATCAAGGGTTTACAAAGTTTGAAGAATGGCAAGAAGGAATTCTAAATGAAGAATTGCTAAGACAACAAAGATTAAATAAAAAAATAGAAGAAGAAACAGAGTGGTTGCATAAAGGTGTAACAGCAAGACGTAGAAGAAATCAAGGGCGCTTGAGAAAATTGCAACAATTAAGGATTGAGCGAAAAGAACAAATAAAAAAGATTGGCTCCGTAGATATGGAAATAAAAGATGCAGGTATCCGTTCGAAATTGGTTTTGGAGGCTAAGCATATTTCTAAATCCTATTCCAATAAAGATATAATAAAAGATTTTTCTATAAGAGTTGTAAAAAATAATCGTATAGGAATTGTTGGACCTAATGGAGCAGGTAAGACAACGTTGATAAAATTATTAACCAAGCATCTAGAGCCTGATAGTGGTTTTGTTAGATTGGCTAAAAATCTAGAGATGGTTTATTTTGATCAAAATAGAGAAATGCTAGATCCTGAAAAAACTCTTTGGCGTACTCTTTGCGGTGAGGGAGATCATATTTATGTAAGAGGTCATTATAGGCATGTTGTTGCATACTTAAAAGACTTTTTATTCACTCCAGATCAGGCAAAAAGTCCTGTTTCCTGTTTGTCCGGAGGAGAGAAAAATAGACTCATGCTGGCATTATCTCTTGCTCGTGAATCTAGTTTTTTGGTGTTAGATGAACCTACAAATGATTTGGATATGGATACCCTAGACTTATTGCAAGAAGTTTTAGATGAGTATAAAGGGACAATTATAATAATTAGTCATGATAGAGATTTTCTAGATAAAATAACAACATCAATGTTGTATATGAAAGGAAATGGCGAGATTATTGAGCATATAGGTAGTTATGAAGAGCTTCATAAAAAATACATAGAAAATGCTCTCATAAAAAAACAAGAAAATGTTTCAAAAAAAGAAGAAAAAGTTAAACCAAAGTCAGAAAAAAATACAAAACGTTTAAGTTATAAAGATGAACGTTTGTATGAGATTTTACCACAAGAGATAGAAAAAATAGAACAAGATATAAAAGAGATAGAGGTAAAGCTATCTGATACAGAATTGTTTTCTAAAGACGAAAATGAATTTTACGCATTAACGCAAAAATTAGAAGCTCTAAAGATGGAAAAAGATGAAAAAGAAACAAAGTGGTTGGAGATAGATTTTCTAAAAAGTTCTATGTAAAATAAAGGTTAAGCATATAACACCTTTTATTTTATGAAAAGGAACTAAAATGATTAAATATAATAAAAGTGTTAAGCCTAAATTGACTATAAAAAATACACAAATCAATAAAAATCAAAAACAAATCTCTTTAAGTCCTAAAGAGGTTATTTTATTAAAAAAGAAAAATGTCCAAAAAAGAAGATGGCATCTAGATGATGATCTAAATCTAGAAGAGCAAATATTTTACAAATAAAAAATACACTAAAACATAATAAATAAAACAATCAAAAGGTGTTATTGCTTGTTTACATATTTACTCTAAAGAATAAAACGCCAAGCAATAAGGTTGAAGCCAAGATTCCTGCAAAAACATCATCAAGCATAACCCCATAAGCATTCTTTACTTTTGTATCAAAATATTTAACAGGTCCCATCTTTACAATGTCAAAAAATCTAAAAAAGGCAAAACCGCAAACATAGTATAAAATAGCATCTTTACCAAGTAAAAACTCTGGCGCTAAAAAAGATACGATAGAGAAAGCCAATAATTGACCAACAGTTTCATCAATAACAACTTTAGATGGGTCATCATTTCCTGTTTCTTTAATTATAATATTAACAGCCCAAACACCAACTGCAAAAATAATTAAGCAAGCAATAATTAAGCCCCAAAAACCTCCCCATTTTACTAATAAATAAGCAAGAGGTAAACTTCCAAGTGAGCCAACAGTGCCTGGTGCATATTTAGATAATCCTAAGCCGAAATAAGTTCCTATTATATTTGCAATTTTTAAATTCATGTCAAAATCTCCAGTTTCACCAATTCATACAAAAAAAAACTTTTTTTTACAAATGCAAAATGTTTTATCCACGAATAATTAATATTTTTATTTTATGATAAGCTAAACTCATTAAGGAAAATACTATGTCTAAAAAAATATTTATAAGCATTTTTGTAGTGTTGATTGTTGCAATATTAGCGGTTTGTTTTTTGCTCCAAACTAAGGATAATAAAGAATTGCCATCCCTCAAAACAGCCATAGAAGATGCTCACCCAATGGCTATCCGTATTCAAAATAATAAATGTTCTAACGTTAAAAAGGATGTCAATATAACCTTAATAACCGATTCTCGTTATACGGTTCCAACATCCATAGTGATGTATTCTGCAATAAAAAATAAATGTCCAAATTCAATATACAATTTTTATATAATAACCGAAAATACAACTCCCGCAGATAATGACTTTATGATGCGTTTGAAAAATTTAGCTCCAGAAAGTGTAAATATAAATCTAATTCCAAGGCAAGAACCTGATTTGCCTTTTGAGAATATGCAACGTTTCTTGCAATATAAGGTAGGTATGCATAAAATTTATTTATCAGAAATATTACATAATGTAGATAAGGTTATCTATATGGATGGAGATACAATCGTTCTTAAAGATTTGCAAGAATTGTTTGATATAGATGTAAATGATGTTTATGCCTCCGTTGCAAAAGATGGGATATATTATCGTTTTCCCAAAGAGATGAAAGAATTAGGTCTAGATAAAAGAGGTTTTTATTTTAATAGCGGAGTAATGCTTCACAACCTAGCTAATCAACGAAAAGACAATATCGTTAACAAGCTTGTAGAATACGTAAAAACAAATGAAGATTTTTATGGAGATCAAGATGTGTTAAATGTCGTATTAGGGGATAAGTTAAAACTCATGTCTTATAGATATAATTGTATAAGCACATTTTTTGAAGCAGATGATTTGAATTTCTTAAGCGACTACTTTGGTGAAGCTTTGCCTAAAGATACATTTTATATTTATGAAAATTCAACGATAATTCATTATGCTGGAGATAAGCCATGGCAGGATGACTATTCTCCAATATATCTTAAAGAGATGTGGTTTAAATATTATAATGAGGTGATGGCTCTATGAATAATAAGAAAAAAATACTAATAGCGCTATCGGTGGTAATATGTGTATCATATTTATCTGTGTCTAAATATATCCCAAATGTATTTAACAAAAGCGTAAATATAGCATATTATACAGATGCGAATTATCTTCCCTATATGATGACCTCACTTTATTCCGCAATAAAGAATAAAAACAAGGATAGTATTTATAATGTGTATGTAGTAGCAAAGGATTTTAATGATAGCTCTAGGCAAAAATTAAATTTAATGGCCTCTAAAGATGTGATGATAAATATTGTAGAAGCAAGGGAGAAAACATTAGATTATAATCATCTAGGAAGATTCTCTTCTTTTCGAACAGCAATGCAAAAAATATTTATAAGTGATTACCTAAAAGATGTCGATAAAGTTCTTTATTTAGATGCAGATACCCTTGTTCAACAAGATTTAACCCAATTATATAATAAAGATATTTCAGGAAAATATTTAGCCGCAACCAAAGATGGTTTGATGTATCAATTTCCTGAACATATAACAGAGATAGGTCTAGATTGGCGTCGTTTTTATTTTAATAGTGGAGTAATGCTCCTTAATCTAAAACAAATGCGCACAGATAATATCGTATCAAGAGCAATTAGGTATTTTAATAGCAATCAAGAAGTATTTGGAGACCAAGATATCTTAAACGTAGTTGTAGGGGAAAAACTAGCTCCTTTGTCATATCTGTATAATTGTAATAGCACTTTTTTTGAAGAAAAGGATGCAGAATTTTTAAGTGAGTTTTATGAAGAAACTGTATATAGAACCACAAGAGAAGTTTATGATAATGCAACGATTCTGCATTTTGCAGGGCATAAACCTTGGACAGAATGGTTTACACATAGTTATCTAAAACCTCTATGGCATGAATATAATAAAGAAATGATAACAACATACAACATAAAGCCTTAAAATATCTTGCACAATATTATTTTATAAGCTACAACGAAGCTATAACAAAATAAAGGAATTAAAATGGTAAAAGTTGTATCGTTCGGTTGTCGCATCAATAGTTATGAAGCAGAAATTTTTAAAGAAAAACTCAAAAATTATGACAATTTGGTTGTTGTAAATACATGTGCCGTAACCAAAGAAGCTGAACGTCAATGTTGTCAAACAATTCGTAAATTAAAAAAAGAAAATCCTTTAGCAAAGATTGTTGTAACAGGTTGTGCAGCCCAAGTTAGTACCGAAAAGTTTAGCCAAATGCCAGAAGTAGATTTGGTTTTAGGTAATATGGAAAAGACTGATATTGAAAAATATCTCATTTCAAAAGATAAAACTATCGTTGGAGATATTTTCTCTTTCTCAGGATATGATGCATATGTAATAACAGGGTTTGAAGGTAGAGAACGTGCTTTTGTAGAAATTCAACAAGGTTGCGATCATAGATGTACATATTGCATAATTCCATTTGCAAGAGGTAAAAATCGCTCAGTTAAAAAGGAAAAGATTTTAGAACAAATAGATTTGTTGCTTAAGCAAGGATTCAAAGAAATATGTTTAACTGGGATTGATGCTTGTTCATATAAACCAAGTTTTAGCGATCTAGTTGAAGAGATATTAGAAACTTTTCCTAATCTTCCATCGCTTCAATTTGGCTCATTAGATCCCGCATCAATAGATGATAAATTTATCGAATTAGTAAAAAAATATCCCAATATTCATCCTCACTTTCATTTTTCAATACAGTCAGGAGATAATTTAATCTTAAAAAGAATGGGACGTCGCCATCAAAGGGAAGATGTTATAAATTTGACTAAAAAAATTTCTAAAGCAGAAAAGAATGCAACTTTTGGCGCTGATTTTATTTGCGGTTTCCCAACAGAAACAGAAGAAAATTTCAACAATACCTTAAAGCTTGTTGAAGAAGCAAATATCACCAAATTACATGTTTTTCCGTATTCTGAACGCCCAGGAACTCCAGCCGCGAGAATGCCACAAGTTCCAGTACATATTAGAAGAAAAAGAGCTGAAATTTTAAGAAATACAAGAAAGGAAGAAAATGAGTAGTTTTTTTGAAAAGCTAGGAGTAGGCCTAAAAAGAACATCAAATGGCCTAAAAGAAGGGATAAAAGATATATTTTCTAAAGAAAATCTAAATCAAGATACTATCACCGAATTAGAAGAGTTATTGTATTCAGCCGACATTGGAGTTAAAGCAACAGAGGAAATAATAAACAAATTTCAAGAGAAACGTTTTGATAAAAATAGCAATATAGAAGCTATAAAAGAAGAGCTTCGAGAAGATATAACAGACCTCTTAAAGCCTTCTGAGAAAGAATTTATTATAGATAAAACTAAGAGCCCATTTATTATCCTAATGGTTGGTGTAAATGGGGCCGGAAAAACAACATCTATCGGAAAGTTAGGAAAAAAGTTTTCTTCACTAGGATACAAGATTTCTTTTATCGCAGGGGATACATTTAGAGCTGCAGCTGTAGAACAATTATCAGTTTGGGGAAACAGAAATAATATAAGAGTATTTAAAGGAGCTCCAAATTGTGACAGTGCAGGTCTTTGTTATGATGGAATAAGAGAGGCTATAAATCAAAAAGATGATATTGTATTTATAGACACAGCAGGGCGTCTTCAAAATAAAAAAGGCCTAATGGAAGAATTGCAAAAAGTTGTTCGAGTAATAAAAAAAATAGTTCCAGATGCTCCTCATTCAACATTGATTACCATAGATGCAACAACAGGCCAAAATGGTCTAGACCAAGTAAAAACATTCAAAGAACTAGTTGATATAAATGGTATTATCATAACAAAGCTAGATGGCACATCAAAAGGGGGAATTTTGGTGGCAATATCTAAAGAAACATCCATTCCTATTCATTACATCGGAGTAGGAGAGGGGATAGATGATATGGATGTTTTCAAAGCAAATGACTTTGCAAAGGGATTATTAGGCCTATGATGTGTTTTGATTTTGATATAAAAGAACCAGAAAACAAGCCTCAAAAAACTATTCAAAAAGTTAAAGCTAAAACGGTATCTGAAGTATCTCAAGAAATAAAAAACTTTGTTGAAAAAGCTTTTAATCACATCTATGTCAAAGGTGAGATTTTTGGCGCTAAAAGAGCAGATTCCGGACATTGGTATTTATCCTTAAAAGATGATAATGCAATTCTTTCAGCTGTTTGTTGGCGAACAACAGCATCTTCATTAAAAGTAAAAATAGAAGATGGATTAGAAGTAATAGCCAAAGGTAAGATAACAACATTTGCAGGCAAATCGTCATATCAACTAGTAATTGAAAGTTTAGAACTTGCAGGAGAAGGTGCTTTATTAAAGCTATTAGAAGAAAGAAAGCTTAAATTTATAAAAGAAGGTCTTTTTGATGCTTCACATAAGCTCCCAATACCTTTTTTGCCTAAGACCATAGGTGTTGTAACAAGTCCAACAGGAGCTGTTATTCGTGATATCATACATCGCATAAAAGATCGTTTCCCTTGTCATATTTTAGTTTGGCCAACCCCTGTTCAAGGAGAAGGATCAGAATTAAAAATATCAGAAGCAATACAAGGTTTTAATGCTCTACCAGCTAGCGGAGGAATTCCAAGACCGGATGTAATTATTGTTGCGCGAGGCGGTGGAAGTTTAGAGGACTTATGGGCATTTAACGAAGAATGTGTTATAAGAGCGGTTTATAATTCTACGATTCCAATAATTTCTGCAGTAGGGCATGAAACAGATACCATGCTTATTGATTTTGTATCAGATAGACGTGCTCCAACACCAACAGGAGCAGCAGAATTTGCAGTCCCTGTTAGAAACGAATTATTATTTGCCGTTAATACATTAGATAATAGGCTCAAAAATTCGATGAGACGTTATCTTGACGAGCGTAAAAATTGGTTAGAAGGTCTAAGCCGAGGCATTCCAAATTTAATTCAAATTATAAATGAAAATATACAAAAATTAGATTACAGAGAAGAGCGCTTAAATATTGCAATAAAAAATCTATTAACCCAAAAAGAAAATGCGTTACTCTTAAAAGAAGTAAAACCAATCTATATAAAAAATTTAATTGACCGTTATAACGAGCGTATAGATGCTCTTTCGCATCGATTGAATGGTGTTTCTGTAGAAACGGTATTAAAAAGAGGATATGCTTGGATAAAAGGGGATAATAATCAAATAATTTCTACCTTAAAAGAAGCACAAAATGAAAATAACATCACTATACACTTTATTGATGGAGAGATGAAATTATCAAGTAAAGCCCCAAAAAATAATTCAACAGAAAACTCAAATGCTCCTCAAAAAGACGGTATGTTATTCGATTTTTAAGAAGTTGTAATCTAAACTTCTATATATTCAAATTGTAGGGAGGATAAAATGTTTAATCTTAATATGTTGATGCTTGCTATCATACAAGGTTTTACAGAGTTTTTACCTGTAAGCTCATCTGGACATTTAATCCTATATGCAAAATATATAAGCTCAACTGACCAAGGTCAAGCAATAGATATAGCCCTACATATAGGTTCGCTAATTGCTGTTGTGTTGTACTTCTGGACAGACATCAAAGAAATGATAACCTCTCTTTTTAAAGAGAAATTTAAGCCTAATTTTGAAATAACTAGTGTTCGTTTGGCATATCTTATAGTTATTGCAACGATTCCAGCAATTGTTATTGGGGCAATATTATCTTTCATAGGGATGGAATGGACAAGAAATACTTTGCTAATAGGCGTTCTTTTGGTAATTTATTCTATTCTTTTGTGGTATGCAGATACACATTTTAAGACAACTAAAACTCTTGAAGAAATGAATTTAAAAGATGCAGTTCTCATAGGTTTTGCACAAACTTTGGCTTTTTTCCCAGGCACAAGTAGATCAGGCATAACAATCACAATGGGGCGTTTTTTAGGATATGACAGAAGTGAAGTTGCAAAATTTTCAATGTTGTTGTCGATTCCTTCAATATTATGTGCAGGAATTTTAGCCTTTATAACATTAAGCCAAACAGGGGATAGCACCAAACTATTATTAGGAGGATGCGCCATTTTTTATTCATTTATTTTTTCATTCGTAGCCATATTATTTATGATGAAATGGTTAAGAAAAAAGACATTTCTTCCCTTTGTAATCTATCGTATAATTTTAGGAATAATTCTTATTTTAGATGCAATGAGCATAATATAATTAACTTGACTAAACGCTGATTAAATATTAGAAAATTAAGCATTAAAGCTCTGGTGGCGAAATTGGTAGACGCGTAAGTTTCAGGTACTTATGGATTTTATCCGTGAAGGTTCAAGTCCTTTTCAGAGCACCAAGTTTCTTAATCCTCGCATTTTGCGAGGTTTTTTATTGCAAAAATTGAAAATTGTGGTAATGGTGGAGGCATAAAATCAATTAGTATGTTTAATTTTTAAAAATTATAATTATGAATGAAGAAAAAAAGAAAAAATTAGCTAGGCTTGATAAATATATTGAGCGCTTGGGGGTTTCTCGTGAGGATGTTGTGGAGCATTGGCAATTAACATCTATGATGAGTGCAACATTGACAATGTCGTCGGCATTTAAATCTTTTAGCAAAACTGATTATGATAATATTAAGCCCGGGATGTTCTGGTATGAGGATGATACTTTTTCAATTAATAGGACAATGGATAAGAAGATCAAAGCTATCGTTGAGTTGGTTGAAGATGGTATTATCTATGGAGACTTAACAGCTTCAGAGTTGTTTGATGTTTATGAAAAAGATATGACGTGGAATGATGTTAGAAAGTTTTTTGAAAAATTTTCTTATCCGTGTCAAAAAAATGAAAAGATTGTTTGGTATAGTATTGAGCAGTTTGAAACAGTTTATAAGCATTATAAGGCCATAAAAAAAGCATTTGAGAAATTGCATAAACCGTTCAGAGGTGTATGGTATTGGTCCTCTACCGAGCGTTCCTCCATGCTTGCGTGGGGCGTGAACTTTGGTAGCGGTAACAGGGGTACGTACACTAAGCGCAGAAGCCTCTTATACGTTCGTCCAGTTCTAGCTTTAAAAGTTTCTTAGTTTTTAACTATTAAAAGAACAGTTAAGATTTTGTGTCTGAATTGTTTTTTTGCAATCTCTGTAATTGTCAATATTTTTCATTTATAGCATTTGTTTCGACAACAATAGAGTTCAACAATTCGTCAACTTTGGTGCACCAAGTTTCTTAATCCTCGCATTTTGCGAGGTTTTTTATTGCAAAAATTGAAAATTGTGGTAATGGTGGAGGCGTAAAATCAATTAGTATGTACAATTTAAAATTTTATAATTATGGACTTTTTAGATAAAGAAACATGGCATCGTTTAGGTCCTCCATTTGCAAATATGGCAATGGTTTTTAAGATTAGAGTTACTGAAGAGGATATTGAGTATATAAACAATATCATAAAAAAAGATAAGGTTTATAACTTGATTAATACAAAAGTTGAATCCCCATATCCTCCTAATAGCAAAGATACACTGTTGTTGTATGCATACGGATATGTAAACACTATTCTTTTTTATGAAGAGTATTATAACTCACCGAGTTGCCCTAAAGGTGTAAAGCAAATACTTTTTGCACATATAGGTATTTTAAGAGGCTATTTTGAAATCTCATATCCAAATCTGTTAGAGCATAGACGATGTATCGTTGAACGATGGTTTGAAATTGTTAGACACAACGATTAAGTAGTATAAAACAGTTCTGAGTTTGAAACTTAGGACTGTTTTTTTATTGTAATCTACGCAAAACTTGCGGAGAATATGATGATTATTATCCGCAAGTCACTATATTTTAATTATTGCCATTCATTTATTTTTCTTGTTTCATCAACAATCGAGTTCAACAATTCGTCAACTTTGGTGCACCACACATACTCATTATTTAGTAAGTAAAGTATTTTAAGTAAAATTAACAGGCATCGCCGAAATTAGTGGGATAGAAAAAATTATAAAAAAGATTAGTCAATGGTTTAATCTATTTATCATTAAATTCGGTACATAAAAAATATTTAAGACACAAAAACAGGCGGAGTAAAATCCGCCCGTTTTTTTAATGAGGATTGTTATAATAATTTTCCTCAATTTCCGCATTATTATAGCGGACTTTTAAATGCTTCTCACACTCAGCATTTGAGAGAGCTGTTCTTAATTCCTCGATGTCTTTTTTTAAGACTATTACAAAAGGAGTACCGGCTCCGATTATAACAATAGCAGAATATGAAATTAGCTGCCATAATTGGTATTCTCCACCTTCTAACACAAAGAAGCAGAAAGGCATGGCACAAAAAACCATTATTAACAATGACATAAAGAAGTTTGAAATACAATTATAGCAGAATTTTCTAACGCTACTGTTCTTCTGCATTTTAATAATTTTTTTAATTTTTTTCATTTTTTTTATTTTTTTAGTTATACATTTCAGTTCACAGAGAGACTACTAAGCGTGATATTCTTTACAGTCAAGGGAAAACCATAAATATAAAGCACTCATAATAATTCTTAATTAAGCATATTATATCATAAAAAAAGATATATTACAAGGTTATTTTTGGAGTCATAAGTATTCTTAAATAATCGATTCTAAAATATCACCATTTTTGAGTATTATAAAAAAAATAACAGTGATAAATCAGTTTTTATCCGAAATGAAATTAACTTAAGGTGGCACATTGGGTATTAAAAAAATTTAACACAACAAAAAATGACGTGCTTTCACACGTCATTAAAAATTAGACTTTGGCTGCAGGGTAAAAAGAAATTTTTGTATAATCTTTAACTTCCCAACAAATTTTTCCACCTCTGTTTGCATGATCATCTAAATGTTCCAAACTGATACCCAACATAATATCATCCAAAGGATATCCTGCGGGACTTGAAGTAAATGTGTCATTAGACGCCATATACCACTCTGCTTCAAGTAAATCACCTCCGAGTTCACGAATGCATTTATTTACCTTTGTGATATTTCTTAATAACTTTCGCATCACTTTTCGTGGAGGGATGGACGTTGTTCGTCCAATAATAGCAGTAGATTTACAATATTCTTTTGCTTCTTGAGGTGTCATTTTTTGAGGAGATTTCCAAATAGAAACTATATATCCTTTACACAAAATTCCACAAGGTTTTCGCCCCTCAGAAGAAGAACATAATCGACTAATCAACCCATCGCTATAAACTACTGGAAATTTATAGCATTTTTCTTGATGAAAATAGCTGTAAAACAACAAACAACTTTCATCATAATGAAGCTCAACATAATTTTTCATAATAATATTTTTTTAATTACATAATAAACAGATACTTAATTTAACATCACATAACTTAAATTTAGACTCAATAAAAGTCAATATCTTTTATATTTGCAAATTTAAGTATGAAAGTCTTAAGGTTTGAATATTTCTATTTTAATAAAAACAAGCTCTAAAGAGGTGTTTGTAAAATCATCAATAAGATCTGCTATCTATCAAGACTTCTAGAATTATAAATATTTGACAAAAAACAATTTTGCTATATAATCACCAGTGTGTTAATTATTTTTATGTTTAATTAAAAAAGATATCAATTATGAAGAAAAGTCTTTTTTTAGCACTTTGCGTAAGTGTATTTGCAATCTCTATTGCATCTTGTAAAGAAGAAAAGAAAGTAAAAACAACTCCTCCAGTTGTAGAAGAACCCAAAGCTCCTGAAGTTTATATCCCCGTTAATCAATCAGCTAATGTGGATGTAAACACCTCTTCAACTTATGTTTATTATCCGGCACCAACTAACCAAGTGGCAAATTCTGTTCGTATTGATTATGATGAAAAAACGCCGTATGCGAAGCCAATTATCATTACATACACGTATGATAATGCTGATACATATACATACATAATCCCTCAAGAATTTGGTTTATGGGAAAATGAGGCAGGTAAGTTGCGAGTGATATCTGATAATGAGTGCACAGTTTGGCTTCAAGGACAAACAAAAGAGGGGAAATTCCATGAATTTATATTCTATGGTAATCCAAAATTCAATGGAAGGAAAATTAAACCTAATTCCTATCTCAATCATCCGTCAGGCTTGATTAAATATCGGAAATAAAGGAAACAAAAAAAGGCAGAGATTAACTCTCTGCCTTTTTTTCTGTATAAGAGATACACTGATTAACAAATTTCTCTGCTTTTTGAATTGAAAAATGTCCATCATCACCTTTAAGTTTTCCTTCTGCATCAACAAAAATGAATTTGTTTTTGCTAACAAGTTTATCAATCTTGTCTAATTCTGTTAAGATATTTTCAGGAGATAAACCACCGGCATAACCCTGCAGAATATTGTCAAACAAAGGAGCTTTCCAGTTGCAACACTTAACACCTTCACCAAAAGAATCATCATATAAAAGCCAAAAATTACGATGAGATTTTGCTAAAAGAGATTTAACAAATTCAATATTATTTTGACTGCAAGATAAGATGAAATTTTGTCTTTTATAAAGTTCAACTGTTTCCAATAGTTTTTTGATATCAGGAGTTTTTTCTCTCCCAATTTTGAAATTAAGTTGTACACTTTTAATAAAAGGATCGCCAAAACCTTTTTGAAGCTTCAAAAAATAATCTAATTCGGAAGGTACATCACCATCAACAAAGCGTTCAACCCAATCTTGATTGAGATGTAAACTTATATTCAAATTAGTGTCTTTTTTTTCAAGAAAGCCATATAAAGCTCTTAACCACCAATATCTAGCAGTTCCAAAACTAGCTTTTTTACCTGATACTTGAACTCCAAAGATGATTTGGGGAAGATAAATGTTTTCAAATGCACTTACTAAATCTTCAATACAAGTGTGCTCATTTACGCCAGAGCAAGAAATAAATTTTAACTTCATAACACAAATATTTATTATGTATTAGATAAAGATTACAAAGAACAACAAATTTTTACATTTTGTAAAACTAAATTGTTATTTGTTCCAAGAGCCTCAGATTTTTGATCTAAAAAATCCTTGATGGAAATTTGAGATTTTTTTCTGCCCCAAAGGTCGCAAGCAATTCCCTCATCAGAGAAAAACAACGGTTGTTTAAGAAGATAGGAAACAAAATCAGGAAGATATTTCTTAAAATTTTCGTCTGTGATATCAGAACACATTTTTCTTATCGACTTATAAGTTTCCCAAAAATCTCCATAATAGCAAACAGCATTTTGCGCTACGATTTTTGCAATCTTAGATACATCTAAGTTGTCCCCACCTTCAAGAGTTGCAACACAACCAATGTGATTATTCGGAGAATAATAGGAAGTGTTAAGAGGGGATATACCATTTTTACTATCTAAGTACACATAAGAAAGCAAAATATTTTCACCCAATTGCGCAATCAAATCATCTTGAACGTATGCAAACGTCTGGAGTAATTCCATAGGCTTGATTTGTTTTTGATTTTTTAGCACTTCAATAGCAATTTTTTCAGCCATTTTAGCTAATGTTAAGGCCGCAAACTTGCCATTAGTTTCGCTATTAAAACCAATTACACAAACACCATTATCCGAAATGCAACTTCCAAAAGTTAGATAATTCAAAGTTCTATTTTTCAACTTTTTTGCATACTCTTCAATAGAAGTATCCAACGTATTCACCCAACTTTTTTGAGAATTTGTAGTACGATCAATAGTATTTTTTAACACACTAACAGGAAGCTTAAGTTCCTTTCTTAAATCTTTTAATTCCATAAATTTAATCATAAAAGTTTAACAATAATAAATAATATTGAAACAATATATTTTTTTCAATTTCAGTTGTCAAGTTTTATCAGAAGAGAAAAGCTTTAGGCTAATATGGGGGAGAAAATAAAAAAAAAGCACCACATGGTGCTTCATAAAGTGGCTGCTTGACCTGGATTCGAACCAAGATTAACGGAGTCAGAGTCCGCTGTCCTACCATTAGACGATCAAGCATTCAATAAACGAAAACATAAATAATATACAATCTAAAAAGTGTCAACAATTTTTAGATTAAAAAGAATTAAAAAGTGTTTGCAAAACATTAAATCTTAAATTATCTTAAAACACGTATATTTTTGGAGGGATAAAGAATGTCTGTAAGCGTTAGTTCATCTATGTTAAAAATATTAAAAAGCTTTTTGTTAGGACAAAAGGATAGGGATATTACTCCAAGTGAGGCTGAAAAAATTCAAAAAGCCTCCTATGCCTTAAATAATGCAGAAATAAAAAAACGTTTTACACCTCCTTATTTGTCGATGCTTTCAGGTTTAGACAGCCTTGATAAGCAATTGTTTGAAGCAACAGTTTATTATTTAACCCAAATTGCAATTAAAAAAAATAAATACCAAGAAGATATACTAAAGATTTTACAAGAAAAATCTACGAGTAAAGAATTAAATGCTGAATTTAAAGAATATATTAAGCAGAATATACAAAAAATATCATTGAAAAACAACTTATAACCTATATTTTATTTCTTGACTATAAAATAAATAGTATTATAGTCGTGGCGTTGAGGTAATCTCAACAGAGAAGTGAAACTTTTATTATAATAAGGAGATAAAATGACAACAGGAACTGTTAAGTGGTTTAACTCGCGTAAAGGCTATGGTTTTATTCAGCCAGAAAGTGGTGGTAAAGATGTTTTTGTTCATATAACAAAACTCGAAGAAAAAGGATTGAGAAAGCTATACGAGGGACAACGTGTTAGTTATGAAATATATGACGATCGCGGAAGAACTGCAGCTGGAGCTATTGAAATATTATAATGATGGACTAATGGACTATGGACTACTGGACTATGTAATGCCGTTTTCAGTAAAAAGAAAGCGGCTTTTTTTATTGTATATTCTAGATATCTTATCTTTTTTTATTTACATCTTTCAAAAACTTTGATAATAAAACGCATAATCTTATTAAGTATAAAATTAATATTTTTTTTAGGATAATCTATGTTTAAAAAACTCAAAGCTAAATTATTAAGTTTAAATTTTGTTATTAACTATCGCAAAATTTTCCCCTATATTAAACCTTATTGGGGGAGGGCTTTAACCGCTGTTCTTATCACAATTCCAATTGGATCTATGGATGCTGTTATCGCATGGGCCTTAAAGCCATATATGGATGTCGTAATGGTTGAAAAGTCAACCGGAGGAAGTTCAACTTTTTTAATTCCTATATTGATTATTGTTTTTAGCTCTTTCCAAAGCTTGTTAACGTATGCTGCAACATACTTAAATACATGGGTAGGACATAAGGTTGCTATGGATGTAAAAAAGAAGTTGTTTTCTAAATTAATGAGATACAATGCATCTTATTTTGATAAAAACACATCAGGAGATGTTATCTTCCGTTTTAATAATGATGTTGATACCGCTTGTAGTGGTTTGCTTAATAATATGAAATTATTTACAACACGTCTATTTTCATCACTCTCACTTATTGGTGTTTTATTTTATAACTCATGGATTTTAGCAATTGTTGCAACAATAGTTTTATTGTGCGCTTTATTCCCATTAACAAGAGTGCGTAAAAGAATAAAAGGCTTGATGGATAAGACTGTTTTTTCTGGTTCTAGAGTGATGACACACTTTAATGAAACATACAGTGGAAATAGAATTATATCATCTTATAACTTGTATGAATATCAAAATACACGCTTTTGTCGTACATTAGATGATGTATTCAAAATTGGTATGAAAATGATACAAAGAACCGGTATAATTTCTCCTCTTATGCACTTTGTTGTATCTTTGGGTATAGCATTAGTTATATGGTTGGGATCATACCTTATTGTAACACATCAAATAACTGCAGGTAGCTTTGTGTCATTTTTGGCTGCTTTAATTATGTTATATAATCCTATTAAAAGTATTGGTAATAACTTTAATAATGTGCAAATGGCCTTTCTTGCTATGGAACGTGTTTTTTCCGCATTGGAGCTTGTCCCAGAAATTAAGAATTGTGAAAATCCAATAAAATTGGAAAAGCCAAAAGATTGTATTGAATATAAAGATGTATGTTTTTCTTATGTTAAAGATAAACCTGTATTAGATAATGTTAATCTAAAAATAAAAATAGGGGAGACAATTGCGTTTGTAGGTAATTCAGGTGGCGGTAAATCCACATTAGTAAACCTTCTTCCTCGTTTTTATGATATCACAGGTGGTTCTATAAAGATTGATGGTAAAAACCTAAAAAATTTGGATATAGATTCTTTAAGAGAAAATATAGCCATTGTATTTCAAGATAATTTTCTATTTTGTGGAACCATTAGAGATAATATAATATTAGGCAAACAAGAAGCTACAGAAGAAGAAATAAACAAAGCCATAAAAAATGCTTGTTTGGAAGAATTTATATCTACACTAGATAAAGGTTTAGATACAGAAATAGGGGAGCGTGGAGTATTGTTATCAGGTGGTCAAAAGCAACGTATAGCAATTGCTAGAGCCTTTATTAAAAATGCTCCAATAGTAATCCTTGATGAGGCTACTTCCGCTTTAGATAATAAATCAGAAGCGATTGTTCAACAAGCAATTGAGAACTTGATGACAGATAGAACTGTATTTATTATTGCACATCGTTTATCAACAGTCAGAAATGCTGATAAAATTGTTGTAGTAAATTATGGTAAAATTGCAGAGATTGGTTCTCATGATGAATTGATTAACAAAAAAGACGGAATATATGCCTCTTTGTATCATACTCAACTACATTAACGGAGATATTTAATATGCCATTTTTGACAGTTTACACAAATTCAAAACCTAAAGAAAATGATAATATAGCAGAACTAGCATCCAGCTTAGTTGCAGAAGTTCTACATAAGCCAATAAGCTATGTTGCAGTAAATTTTATATATAATCCAACAATGGCTTTTGGAGGTAGTTCTTCAGAAAAAGGCGCTCTAGTTGAATTGTTATCAATAGGTCTTGGTAATAAAGATGAGCTAGTTGATAGATTGACAGATTTTTTAGCAGATAAATTAGAAATCACAAATCTTAATAATATATGTATTTCGCTAAATAATGCCCCAGCTTCTCAAGTTGCATCAGGTGGACATACATTTGGTTAGTCTTTATTTTAAGCAATAAAAAATCCCTGCAAGCAAGTACATTAAACGTTAAAATGTTGGTCTGTTTTGCAGGGATTTTTTTTATTCAGCAAATGGGTTATCTTTTTTTCTTACATTTATTCTAATTGGAATACCTCTTAAATTAAATGTCTCACGCAATTGATTAGTTAAGTAGCGTAAATAAGAATCAGGAAGCCCCTCAGGATTACTAGAGAAAATAAAGAATGATGGAGGTCTAGTCTTAGCCTGAGTGATATATTTAAGCTTGATACGTCTTTTATTCTTGCCAAGAGGTGCAGGATTTTGTTCTTGTACATCGTTAAACCATTTATTAAGTGGAGCAGTAGGAATACGTAAGTTCCATCTTTCATAAACTTTAATTACAGCACTTAATAACTTATCTAGACCTTTTTTCTTTAATGCAGAAATGGTAACTGTTGGAACACCTTCTGCTTGAGTAAGAGATGTAGCCAATTTGTCATTCAATCGTTGTAAAGATTCTTGTTTATCTGCTATATCCCATTTATTAACGGCAATAACTAACGCACGTCCCTCATCTAAAACTTTTCTAGCAATAGTGAGGTCTTGTTTATCAAGAATAGCATCTGCATCTAAAACCAATATAACAACTTGAGCCATATTTGTTGCATATAAAGTGCTTTCAACAGACATTTTTTCAATAGCACCAACAACTTTAGCTTGTTTTCTAAGGCCCGCTGTATCAACAAGGTTTATTTTCCACCCCTTCCATTCAAGATGAGAAGTAATCGCATCTCTAGTAAGTCCAGCCTCAGGACCTGTAAGCATCCTATCATCACCTAAAAGAGCATTAACTAAAGTTGATTTTCCAACATTTGGCCTTCCAACAATAGCAACTTGTATAGGTTTTTTATTTAAACTTTCGGTTTCTTGTTCTTCCGCAATTTCAGATGGTTTATTTTCAATATTATTTGTTTCATCCAATTGTTCTTCAATTTCTTTTAATGCTATATAAAGCTCATCAAAACCAATACTATGTTCAGCAGAAAAAATAATTGGTTCACCAAGTCCAAGTTTGAATGCTTCAAAAATACTTTGTTCTTGAGATTTTCCTTCGCATTTGTTTGCTAATAAAATAACAGGCTTTTTACTTTTTCTTACTAAATCAGCAAAGTGTTCATCATATGCTTGCATCCCAGCTCTTGCATCAAATAAAAATAAAACAACTTGTGCTTCTTCAATTGCTTTTTGAGTTTGCAACCACATACGTTGTTCCATTTTTCCAAGAGTAGCTTCTTCGTATCCTGCGGTATCAATAATCGTCAAAGCTAAGTCTTTTAACTTAGCTTTTGCTTCTTTTCTATCTCGTGTAACGCCTGGAAGATCATGCACTAAAGCAAGTTTCTTTCCAACTAATCTATTAAACAAAGTAGATTTACCAACATTGGGTCGTCCAACTATTGCAACTTTTAAGGGCATAACTAAACCTCATGGCTATAATAAAATTAAAACAAAGCCATGCTAACATGAAACATAAAAATTTTCAAGTTATAAAATCAAAAAATATTATTTTTTGTCTAAACGCTATATTTGCCGTGTAAATCGTTAAATGAAGAAGGCCAAATTTCATAAAAAACATCAAGCATTTTACACATCAACACTCTAACAGAAGGATGAGCCGCTGTATGACAACGAAGGCTACATATATGTCTCCATTCTGAAACATTTGCAGTCATAATCATATCCGCTTTAGTTGAGTGAGGCAATAACATACGTAGCTGATCCCCTTTAGCTCCTAATTCAGCCATTTTCATATAAGCTTCTTCAATTGCAACGATACCTTTTAACCACTCATCGTACATGGGGGAATTTTCTTCAATGTTATAGGGTTTAATCATAGTCAATTCACTACCAAATTTACCCTTAGAATAGTTGCAATAACGAGTTGATTCAATAGAAAAAGATGCAAGTCTATGGCGAGTAATATCTTTATATGCTCCAACATCACATGTGGAATGAGTAGTTAAATAGTTGTGAAGATCTGAATATTTAGATTTTTGCACGCTTTCAACTTTAACTCCGTCCAAAGAATAGTTAGCATCATTTTTAACGTAAAAAATCGGATTCCCAATAGAAAGTAAAAAGTCATGTATATCATGAATTCTAGCCAAATCACGTAACGCACGTAAATTACCAGAAACAACAATTACTTCTTCTTTTTTATCTGCATCAAACTCTAAAGAAACGTTTAAGCCGCGAATATCTTTCATTCTAAAAATTCTTTGGTTTTTATCAGTGTTTGGCATGCTAAAAATAACATTGGCATGTTCAATTACCGATTCGTGTCCACTTTTTAAAATTCCAGATATAAAAGGAACAGCGGTTTCTGTTGAAATTAAATTCTCTGACTTATAGCAAGTTCTACCACAACGTTCAATATGAACAAGAATATCTTCAAGTTTATTTAATTCATATACTTCAGTATCAATTTCAACAATTTTAACCATAATTACCTCTATTCAAATACAATTACGTCAGCATCATCGGAAATACCAACAACATTTCCTTTAGCAACAATTAATCCATTGCTAATATCAACTCCTAAATCCATCTTAGCTACAAGATTTCCTTTATAAGCATTGATTTTAAATACTTGTCCATTAGAAAAAGCAAGCAAGATATTACCATTTATCATAACAGGTTGAGAGCTATAAATCTCGCCTTTAATATCTTTATCTGCGATATGATTTTTAATATCTAAAGACCATACAATATCCCCTTCGTATTTATCTATAGCATACAATATATTTCTGTTAGATATAACAAATAAATAATCTCCAGCAAGCAGCATATTTTGCATAGAACCAATTTCTTTTTCCCATATAACGTCACCGGTTCTGATGTCTAATGCAAGCATCTTATTGCTATTACTAATAGCATAAATATTACCTTCTTCAACGATTGGATATGAAGAAATTGTGTTAATCTCTGTTGCTGAGCTAACTTTCTGATTAGAAACTAAACTATGTGCCCAAAGAGGGGTTCCAATATTTGCATTTAAAATAACGATTTCACCGTTTGAAAATCCTGCAACAACAATATTGTTTTCGGCATCAAATGAGGGAGATGCTCCACCTGCAATAACGGTATCTTCAAAAGCAACACCAAAACGCCACAACTCATTACCTGTCATTTTATCAAGAGCATATAATTTATTATCTACAGTTTGCACTAAAATCATAGCAGGAGTAACAACGGGAGCAATTCTTATTGGAGATTCTAATATTTTTCTCCATTTTGGTTTTCCAGTAATTGCATCCATTGCAAAAACGCCACCAAAACCAGTTGTTGCAAAAACAAGACTATTATCAGCAGCTAAACCAGACGCTTTGCTTTTGCTTTCTGTTGTTGATCTAGATTTAGAAGTTAAAATGTTTTCCCACAAAAGAGTTCCATTATCTTGATTAAAAGCGGAAACTTTTCCTTTGGCGTCCATCACAAAAACGCGATTGTCCAACACCACAGGAGCAGATAGTAAAATGTCTCTCTTGTTGATCCCTTCGCCGAAATTTTCTCTCCAAATTTCATTTAAAGTAGGATTAGCCTTTAAGTTGCCAACAACATGCGAAGCAACCATTCCATTTTGTGTCCATGATGGGTTGGAAAAAGGTTGAGGAAGAGAAGCTATGCTTGAAGATGCTGATGCTGTCAAATCAAAGCTTTCTTCGAGGATTGAAATCCTTTCTCCTTGAGGTAATTTTTTGTTTTGAGCGCAAGATGATAAAGCTAATATCACCCCACATATGCAAAGTCCCCTACTTATGCACTGCATATTCCAACTCCATATTATAAATACATCAAATTAAATTTCTTCTTGTATAACAGCAAGCATATCTTCAATTCTTGCCTTAAAACCATCTGAAAGATCTGTGCTTAGAAGCTCATTATAAATATTTTTAGCTAAAGCGAAATTCTTATTGTGCACAGCAGACATAGCTAACAATTCTTTTGCCATAGGAGCCCAAGCACCATTACTTTCAGCAATAGGAGAAAGTAATGCTTTTATTTCTTCAAATGGAGCCTGGTCAACTTTATATGTTGCAATCTTTATAGCAGCAATTTCACGAACACCTTTAGAAATATTTTCATCCTTATATGTTTTTTCTAAAACGCTAAAAGCTTTTTCTAATTGGTTGTTCTCTAGCAAAATATTTGCGATTTGTAATTGAGCATAATCTTTATATGCACCTGTTTCAGTGTGAACAATATTTTCAAACTCAACAATATTATTTTCGTAATTTGCAGAAGATGATAAAGCTTGAGTGTATTGAATATTTTTTTCTTCAGCTTTACGAATTTTCCATAAAGCAAATTTTTCATAACCAACAGTTATAGCAAGAGCCAATACAACAAGAGATAAAATTGCACCACCATATTTATTGATTAGTTGTTTGAATTTCTCGTTCTTTAATTCTTCATCAACTTCATCAAAAATTGCTTTGTCATCATCAAAGTTAAAATGTGAATGATTGCTATTGTTAGACTTGTTGTTTTTGTTATTAAAAAATGTTGTATCTTTTGCCATAACCCAATCCTTCCTAAAATAAACGATTTTAACCTGTTTATAAATGTTTTATATTTTTATAGCAATGAAAATATCAATTTAATTACCAACTAATTTGCGAATGATGAAATCTTTAAGCCATAATAGATCGTTAACAGGAAGTCTGTTGCCGAAAGTTAATACTTTATCATCACTAATAAGAGCTAATGTGTATCTGTCAATTATTGGATTGTAAGATAGTTCAACATTTTCTATTTTATTTGCATCAATAAAGTCTTCTTTAATGATGCTTCCTAAAACAATGTCTTGAACAAAAACTTTATTATCTCTTATGTCTATACAATAAGAGCTAAATAATTTTATGATAAAATAAATAATCGCAAATAAAGAAACTCCGCCCAAAATCCAATATTTCAAAGGTACAGAAGAGCCATTAAAAGTAATGTAGATACCGCCCATTACAAGTAGTAGCATTGCAGTAGTTGAGATGAATAAAAATAGTGAGCTAAAAGTGTCCCAATAAACTTCTTTAGGGGTGATAAATATAGAGTTGTCTTTTTCTTCAATTAGAAGAGAAGATGGTGAAGGTATTTTGCCACTAGCAATGAAAGGAAGTTTGTTTTCAATGTATAATTCTTTGATAGATTTGTTTAAGTCTTCATAGTCTCTTTTTACAAGACCTCTTTCACCAATGCTAAGAGCTGGTAATTTGAATAACCTAGCGTAGTTTTCCCAAATGTTGCGTATATCTTTGTTCTGAGTTGAAATATAAAGAGGGATAATTTTGCTAGCATCTTCGTGGTATAGGTCGATAATGTATCTGTTTTTAGCAAATATTCCAACTTGTGTAAAGAGTACTCTTAATCTAACGCCAACATAGTTGTTAATAGATTCGGTTAGTTTGTGTTTAACCCCGATAGATGGTCTGTATATTATGTTAAAATTATCGCCATCAAAATAGAATTTTTTATATCTTATTAAAGATAATATGGAACCGATAATTAATCCTAGAGCAATAAGGATTATAATGAATGCAAATACCTCGACCATCATAAATGATTGTCCGCCTTTTTGTTCTGCCGCAATAAAAGTGAGCATCTCAAATATACCAAGGCCAAGCATAGAAAATCCCAAAATAAAACCAAGTACAGATTTGCTTAAAGAGTTTCTATCTGTTTTAGAAGTTGGTGTTTTTGAAAAATCAAATTTAAACTTAGAACTAAAATGGTCAGGAATGTGAACTAGCATTATTATCTCCAGAATAAATATATCATACATTACCTATTATATAGATTAAAAAAAAAGATTCACCATTTTTTTTAATTTTTTTACGTAAAATATCTAAAACTTATACTTGTCATTATAATATTTTTTTGTTAAGAAGATTTCGAAAGGAAAAAAATGCAGAATTTATTATGTAGTAATTGCGGAGGATGTCCGTTAAGGGGGCTTTCAGAAGAGCAGTATCAATCTGATAAACTGTTCAATTTTAAACGTGTTATATCATCATTGAAAAATCCCCCCATTGAATTTGATGAGTCTATTTTTATTAAAGATGGATTTCGTCGTCGTGGTGAAATGGAGTTTTGCATTGAGAAGAAAGAATTAAAATTAGGGTTTAATGAAGCAAAGTCTCATAATATAGTTAACATCAAAACATGTTCTATGTTAACCGAAAAATTAAATGTTTTATTACCCAAACTGCATGATTTTATTAAAGAATTTTCAGAAATTCCTGTAATTATCCCAAAAAGTAAAAAACATCAAGAACGCTTGTTTATAAGGAAAGGCTCGATTCGTTTTTTAGAGGCAGATAATGGAATAGATATTATTTTAATTTTGCCTTTAGAAATAAATGTTGAACACAGAATGTTGATATCTGAGTTTGTAAACAGAAATCAAGAAATTATACGTTTTTCCTATAAGGTGAATAATTCTCAGTCAGAGACGGTTGTTTGTGTAGCCACCCCTAAGCTTTATATAAAAGAGTATGATATAGAAATCCCTTCAGAAACATTTCTTCAAGCTTCAAAACATGCACAAGATTTGATGATAGAAAAGGTTCTTGATTATTTAGGCACAACCACCGGTAAAATAGCAGATTTATTTTGCGGTTTAGGAACATTTACTTATCCTTTGGCATTAAATAAAGACAATAAAATAACTTCCATAGATTCATCTCAATCCTCTCTTAAAGGTTTAGAGAAAAATATAGCCTCAAACCAAATACAAAATGTAAAAGTTATAAATAGAAACTTATTCAAAGATCCTCTAGATGAAGAAGAATTAAAAGAATTTGATGCTATAGTTATAGATCCTCCAAGAGCCGGAGCTCATGAACAATGCCGAAAAATATTAGAGTTAACTAACAATAATAAGCCTAAAAAAATAGTTTTTATTTCATGTAATCCTCAAACTTTTGTATATGATGCAAATTTATTGATAGAAGCAGATTATGTATTAAAAAATATAACATTAATAGATCAATTTGTTTATTCGCATCATTCAGAGCTAATTGCTCTATTTACCTTAAACCCAGAAAAATAAGGAGCTAAAAATGATTGATTCATCAGAGTTAAAGGATATGGCTAACGCAATAAGGTTTTTATCTGCAGATGCTATAAATAAAGCAAATTCAGGGCATCCAGGTATGCCTTTAGGTATGGCAGATGTAGCAACTGTTTTGTTTTCAGAGTTTATAAAACTAAATCCTACAGCTCCTAAATGGTTTGATAGAGATAGATTCGTATTATCAGCAGGACACGGATCAATGTTGTTGTATTCACTATTATATTTAATGGGCTACAAAGATGTATCAATAGATGATATTAAAAATTTTAGACAATTTGGTGCCAAAACAGCCGGACATCCAGAATATGGTCATCTAGATGGTGTTGATATGACAACAGGTCCTTTAGGTCAAGGTATATCATCTGCCGTTGGTATGGCTTTAGCAGAAAGAGTTATTAACAAAAAATATGGTGCAAGTTTATGTAATCACTATACCTATGTTATAGCAGGAGATGGTTGTTTAATGGAAGGAGTTTCCGAAGAAGCAATATCTTTAGCAGGCCATCTTGGGTTAAATAAATTGATAGTATTTTGGGATAATAACAACATAACTATTGATGGAACAGTTGATAAGTCTAGTTCAACCAATCAATTTGAGCGTTTTAATGCAGTAGGTTGGCATACAATTGATATAGATGGACACGATTATGATGCAATAAGACAAGCTATACAAGAAGCACAAAAACAAGATAAACCAACTTTAATATCTTGCAGAACAATTATCGGATATGGTAGCCCATCTAAAAGTGGAACATCCAAATGCCATGGTTCACCTTTAGGGGCAGAAGAAACCGAATTGATGCGTAAAAAACTAGATTGGAACTATAAACCATTTGAAATTCCATTAGATATACTAAACAAATGGCGTCAAACACAAAATAGGAATTTAATAAAATATAATACTTGGGTGCAAGCAGCATCTTTAGAAGCAGAGTTTAGAGATTTTATAGCAAATAAACTCCCCTTAAAATGGGATGATGAATTAAACCAATTAAAGAAAGATGCTCTTGTTGAGAAAACAAATGTTGCAACACGTAAAGCATCAGAAATGTGTTTAAAAAGAATAGTACCTCATATTCCTGAAATTATCGGAGGTTCAGCAGATTTAGCTGCTTCAAATTTAACATTTGTAGATGGCTTAAAGACTATAACTAAAGATGATTATAGTGGTAATAATATTATGTATGGCATAAGAGAGCACGCAATGGGTGCAATCATGAATGGTATGGCCCTTCACGGAGGTGTTATTCCTTATGCAGGTACATTCTTTGTATTTTCAGATTATATGCGTCCTTCAATGCGCTTGGCCGCTTTAATGGGATTAAGAGTTATTTATGTTTTAACTCATGATTCTATAGGTGTAGGAGAAGATGGCCCAACTCATCAACCTATCGAGCATTTAGCATCTTATAGAGCTATGCCAAATATATTAACTTTCCGCCCTGCAGATGTGATAGAAACTGCAGAATGTTGGCAAATCGCATTAACTGAAGAAAAAAGACCAAGTATATTAGCTCTATCACGTCAAAATCTTCCATTGTTAAGAACTTCTGCCGATGAAAACTTAAGTTCCAAAGGTGCATACGTTATATCAAAATCAAAAGCTAAGCGTGATGCTACAATAATAGCAACTGGCTCAGAGGTTTCAATAGCAGTTGAGGCTCAAAAAATATTGTTTGAAAAAGGTATTGATGTTGCAGTTGTATCTATGCCTTGTCAGGAGTTGTTTGAAGAGCAAACACTTAACTATCAATTAGAAGTTCTAGGCACATCTCCTGTTATAAGTGTAGAAGCAGGAACAACTTTTGGTTGGAATAGATATGCTCAAAAAACAATTGGTATTGATATGTTTGGGGCTTCTGCACCATCATCTAAGTTGTACGAACATTTTGCTATAACTCCAGATGATATTGTTGAAGAAATAGAGGGGTTGCTATCTTAATGAAAGCAAGAGTAAAACTATTTGTTTTTCTCTTTCTCATACTAATTGGATGGGGGATTGGTTTCTATTCAAGTGCTTATTGTGCTAAGTGTTTAGTAATCAATGCCCCGAAAAATTTATTCTATGGAAAGTTGGCTATAGATTTAGAAAAAGAGCTAAAAAACAAAGGCTATAAGTTTGATTGTTCAGAGTTGTTGCCTAAAACGGTTATAGATTTTACATATACCAATAGCCAAAATTATTATCATAGAAAAACAAAAAAGAGAAAGATAGATACAAATATTGCTCTAGTAGGGGATTGTTTTGAAGCTTTTGATATAGATGGATTAAAACAATATGACTTTTTATTAGTTGTGGCAGAGATTCGTTTTGGTTATTTAGCGATGTTTAACTTCCAAGCAGTTCATTTTCCTATAACAGAAAAAAGATATGTAAAACATTGCGATACTACCTATGATGAAAAAGAAATTAACATTATAGATGTTGCAAATCAATTAGATGATTTTATCCAAAGGACCAAAAAATGATAAGAACATCAGTTATTTATGTTGTTGTTTTCCTACTAGGTATTATAGGCGGGGTATTGTATTATAAAAATTCGTGTCCAGCCTTTTTTTCAGAGCAGAAAAACTCGAATTTTAAAACTATTTCCCCCATAAAATATAATGCAATTTCCATAAAAAGTTGCGTAGAAAAAGAAACAACAATTGGAGAGGTTTTTTTAGGTCATGCGCTACAAAACGCATTAAAAACAAAGTATGAGGATGTTTCTATTGATTATCGCCTAAATATGTATCCAGAAAATAAAAATGATGAAATCAATATATATATGAGAGGGTATTTTAAATTTTTGCCACCATTTCCAGATAATAAACATATAAATATAGCTTATATAATTTATCCTTTATTCTATACCAATTCTGACAAGAATATGATAAAAAATAGAGATAAAATAACAATGAATACTTTGCGTTATGGTAATATATCAGTTGATGAACTACAGTTTTATGATGCCTTAGCAGTAGGCTCAAAAATATACGCAGAAAAACTTCGTCAAAAAGGATTTAAGGCTTATTATGTTCCTCAGTTCACAGATACAAATAACTTTTATTATGAGTATGATGAGCGCTTAAAATCAGATGTTTTGTTCGTTGGTACCAAACGACAATATGGAATAGCAGATATTGCCCTAAAACATAATCTACCAATAACCATATATGGCCCAAGATGGGGAGATATTGCTAAAGAGGAGTACATAGATAACAAAGAACTTCATAAATATTATAGTTCAGCCAAAATTGTATTAAATGATCACCGAGTAGATATGAAAGACCATGGATTTATCAATAATAGAGTATATGATGTAACCGTAACAGGAGCAATGTTGGTCTCAGATTATATGCCAGAGATTGAAGAAGTTTATGGCAATACAATCCCAATGTATAAGACCGAAGAAGAGCTTGTTGAAATCATAAATTATTATTTATCTCACGAAGAAGAAAGATTAGAAAAGGCTAAAAAAGCTCAAGAAATAACATTAAAAAACTTTACGCATCAAGCAATAGGAGAGAAATTTTTTAATATAATAAATGATGTAAGATAAAATAAATCATCGTTGCATAATCTTATGGAGAAAAGAAGGATTTTTGATTTCTGTTTTTCTATATACAACGTTATTGCTAAAGTTATTGGAGTTCTTTAATTTATCTTTATCTTGTTGATGTAAAAAAGCATCGATAACAAAACCCGCAACACTTCCAATTCCACAATCTGTAGATGAAGCAAGCCCAGAACTTAATTCATACATAGATAAGCTAAAATCATTCTTATTTTGAAAGTAGCGTTTTGTTGCTAAATACACACCAACGCCAATCCCAATAACAGGTAGCCTCTTAAGGACAGAGTTTCTAGTGTTTTCAAAAAGAAGTTCTGTTTCTTGTAAGTGTAAGCAATGTTTTTTTAGTTTGGGGTAAATATAGCTTTGCGTAATAGTAATTTTTACAAGTTTATCACTTTTATGTAATTTTATTTTTTCTTTTAAGTCAAAAGGAAGAGTTTTCCAAAATCTTTTTATTTTAGTAAAATCAGAAATAGGGTAAAAAGCCTCAATATTTTTGTCATTATATCTTGCCATAACAGGGTTATTAACTCCCTCGCTATTTACAAGATAGTTATTTAGCATGATGAAATTTCTTTCAGAGTATTGCTTGCTTAATTTTCTAAATTCTCTTTCAGTTAAAGAACCGACAAGTTTGGCAAAATATTCAAGAGGTTGGGACCAATATCCCAAAATATGATTAGGAAATTCATTAGTAGCTATAATATAAAATTTTTGATTGTTAGCAAACAAGTTGCTAAGGTCCTTAGAAATCATTTGTGGTAAAATGTTTTCTTTTTTTAATGCTATTTGAAGACCTGTATTTTGTTGAAAATGTGCATGGCATGCTTCATGAACTGATGTGTTTAATACTCTATCACTCATATCTTTAATATCAATATGAGCATTATAGGTATGGTATTCAGTTGTTCCAATTGAGCTTAAGTATTTGTCTTCATCAACAGATATTTTAGACTTCATAAATTGCCATAAATCATTTTGATATTTTGTTGATATAAGTGCTGAATAATCAGCTTTATTTACTAAATTTGTTTTTTCATTAGTGTCGATCAAACATGCTGCTAAATCAATTTTTTCATTGTATAAGTTTTGAGCAATCGATTTTGCAATATTTGAGGCATTTTTCCAGTCATCAGGAGATAGCTTAAAGTTCATATTTAATTTTAAAAATTCATCTTCACATATGCAATTAGCAAAAAAGTTAGTAGCCCCCATATCAGGAAGTGATGAAATTTTATGTTTTTTACAATACTCAACCTTTAAATGTTCTAAATTTTCTTCAATATTCAATTTATTAACGAGTGTTTCTACATTATTATAAAGCTTATTCCAATCAGCATACTTAAACTTTTGTATATCAGTATCTTCTAGCTGATGTACAAAACGCTTAAATTCTTGAATGTTATCGAACTTAAAATTCATTAAATCAAACCTCATAAAATGGTAATTCTGAATGATTATATATTAAAAATAGACAAAATCAAGCTATTTTATTTGTCATGAATAAATTTAAGTTCTAAACTTTGGTTATGAGAAGCTATTTTTCTACTCTCTTATAATAACGCATCGATTTTTCTTTATCATAGCTAAAATCAAAATAAAATTCGTCAAAATCATTTGTTTGGCTTTTGTATTTATTATCATTCTTTATTTTTCTTAAAGTTCTATTTCTATTCATTCTGCCACCACTTCCGCTAACACCAGTTCTGCCATCAGCCATGAAGGTTGTATCAACATAAATTTTCTTATTGTTAAAAATAAAATAATTCCATACATGTCCGGAATTGCTTTTAACTTTTGTATTTAGACGTTGATTGGCGGGAAATGTATATCCAATAACATTATTAGCTCTTATTCCAGCTCGACTGCACATCTCTTTGAATAAATTTGCAAAATCACCACAAATGCCAACTCTCGATTGCAAAAGTTCAGCAGGTCTTTGTCCAAAATATGTATTTCTTAGTCTTGTAGCACCACCATTATTATATAGATATTCATCATAGCTAATTCTGCTTGCAATCCAAAAGGAAATAGCCTTTGCTTTATCATAATCATTATCAAATGGTTTAGTTAAATAATTTACAAGGCTTGAAATATTATTTTCCATTTTTCGTGGAGTCTTATTAACAAAACGCTCAATTTGGTTAGAAGTATATGTTCTAGCATGAGTATCATAAGAAAAAAACATGCAAAATAGAGAACAATAAATATAAAATAAAATTTTCATGCAATAAAGTCCTTAAAAATGTGCATGAAAACAATAACAATATAAAAT